>JBGQBI010000006.1:0-201558 GCA_041494705.1 Candidatus Methanoperedens sp. | reverse complement strand
GTATTCAAGCTATTATCACCAGCCACCTGTTTTTAATGCATTTAATTTCTGCAAATTCATCCGTTTTTTATGCGGTTGATTATTTTGTAAACCACTCATCTCCATATATATCTTTTGAAAGCGGAGTGAAAGTGATTTTTTCGCCGCGCGGGTGAACACATTGAATTTGCCTTTGCTCTATTTCAGTTTTATGATGTTGCATAATTTAGTAACGTTACTTGAGTTACTGAATTTACAAATCTGCGGTTTATAATTTTGATCTGCATAGAAGCTGCATCGGTTTCTATCGGCGCGCCGGACAGTTGAAAATATTTAATTCTGAGTTCGTAAGAGTTCATATTGAGTTCGCTGTTTATATTCCGTCTCTGCTTTGCGTACTTTGCGTGCTTTGCGGTGAATATTTTTTTGCTCTGGTTTTTTTCGATTCGAATTTTCCTAAAAATCCCATGAACGAGATACTTTTATTAGTAACGCTTCCATTGTTACCAATCTGACCAGTATAGGATATAAATTCCAATGAATGGCTTCTGATACAGTTTGCTCTATGCGCGTTCTGATAATCGATGGTTACGTGGATGAACCGGCATGCCTTGGCGTACCGCCGTACATGGCGCCCTATCCGAGGTATATAGCTGGCGCTCTTGTTGAAAGGGGTGTACCGGAGCATGATATAACCTATCGTACCATAGACCAGTTGCGCCTGCGTAAAGAAGCTTTCAGGTTCGACCTCATCGTAATTATCGCCGGGATGACCGTTCCCGGAAAATACTTAAGAGCAACGCCGATAACCCGGGGCGAGCTAAGGGAACTCTCGCATCTTGAAGGTACAAAGATAATCGGTGGACCTATCAGGCTGGGTTTCGGTGAGGAAGGCGGCTCGTCCGCAAAAGAACTGGCTGTTCCGGGAATCACACTTTCGAAAAAGGACATAGAGGCATTTGTTTACGATTTGCTTGGTAACATGAAAGACCCTGACGCCGTGGAACACAGGATGAGAACGACATCGGAAATAGGGAGATGGGGCGAAAAAGGCGCATTCATAATCCGCCAGCATCCTGATTATCCTTTTGTGATGTGCGAGCTTGAAACCTACCGCGGATGCCCGCGCCACTCGCACTGTTCTTTCTGCACCGAACCCTTCTACGGGAAACCCGATTACCGTGAAATAAAAGATGTGATTAAGGAAGCAGCGGCGCTCTATGCCCACGGCGCGCGCTATTTCAGGATAGGCAGGCAGCCTGATTTATTCATGTACCGGGCAAAAAATGGCATCCCGAATCCCGAGGCATTGGAGGAACTCTACAGCGGGATAAGGAATGCGGCACCCGGACTCAAGGTGCTTCACATGGACAACGCGAATCCTGTAACGCTTGCGCGGTATCCGGATGAATCGCGGGAGATTGCGAAAATCATTGTACGTTATCATACATCCGGGGACGTGGCGGCTCTGGGCATGGAAAGCGCAGACCCTGACGTAATAAGGGCGAATGACCTGAAAGCTGCGCCGGATGAGGTTTTTGAAGCCATAAAACTCTTAAATGAAGTCGGGGCAGCACGGGGAGCAAGCGGTCTTCCTGAACTTTTGCCAGGGATAAACTTCGTGCACGGCTTGAAGGGCGAGACAAAAAAAACTTTTGAGCTAAACTTTGAATTCTTAAAAAAAGTGCTGGATAGCGGTCTTATGGTGCGCAGGGTGAATATCAGGCAGGTAATGACGTTTGCAGGCACGCCGATGTCAGGTCATGACGAGCTTGTAAGGAAAAACAAGGATATGTTCCTTCGCTACAAGGAAAAAATCCGAAATGAAATTGACCTTCCTATGCTTCGGCGCGTTGTGCCCGCGGGAACCATACTGAAGGACGTGAGGACTGAAGTGTACGATAAAATAACATTTGCCCGGCAGCTTGGGACGTACCCCCTTCTCGTCGGAATCCCAATGAAGCTTGAATTAAACAAATCTTTCGATATACTTGTAACTGACCACGGTCACAGGTCTATTACAGGGATTCCAGTGCCCGTAGATATAAACACGGCGCCCGTTAAATTGCTCCAGATGCTTCCGGGAATAGGAAAACAACAGGTTGTAGAAATAATGAGGGGAAAGCCGTTCAGGAACATAGAAGACGTCATCAACCGGACTTCGATAAGGGGAAAGGTACTGGATTATATCTCGATGGGCGAGAGATGATTTTAAATACCATATTAGATAAGTAATCATTGGAGGTTTATCTATGATAAGGGGTAAAATTATTATTTGGATAGCTGCTATTGCTATCGTATCTTCGTTAATTTCGGGCTGTGTGAGCGCACCAAAAGGCACTCCCACGCCGATCGTTACACCGGTCATGACGCCGACTCCAACACCCACTACTGCCACGCCAACGCCTGGCGCAAGCGTTGAGGTCTTAAATGCACCGGCTACAGCGGTAGCAGGACAGGGGTTTGTGGTATCGTGGCGGGTCAACAATCCAATCCAGGTCAATATTCAGCACACTGCGATACATTACGGCCCGGTGTCGAAATCTGAGCCTCTCACGCTTGCGAGCTATCCCAGCTTAACAACGCCGATTTCGGGCATGATACCTGCGGAGTTCAATGCAACTATTGTAATTAACAAAGCCGGAGTCGTATATTACAGGGCGCATGCAATAATCGGCGGCGCAAACTACTGGTCTGATGAGCGGATGATTACCATAACTGCGCCTTTAAACGCCACATCGATTCCATCGATTGCCACTTCAACCGCGACGGCAACCACTTCAGGGTACGGGTACTGACTTCACTTAGAAGCCTTTAATTCAACAGGGGAGCCATCCGTCTCCTCTTTTTTTAAATTTGCTGAAATTTCAGTCATAACCAAAATCCTTATATTACTTTACATGCATTGTAAAGTTAGATTCACTTGAAGAAATCGATATTCATATTACTTGCCCTGCTTGTGATTATCTCAGGTTGCTTGACTTCCCAGGCGAGTAACGCAGGTACTTCACCAAATAACCCTGACTCAGAAAAATTAACTCTTCAAGGTGTGAAATTCTATACCGACCCTTCCATAGCGCTGGGCGCTGCAAAAGCACAGGGCAAGCCGGTATTTGTTTATGCAAGGTCTGAATCATGCGGATGGTGCAAGAAATTTGAAGAAGAAACCTTCACAAACCAGAGCGTAATAAAGACATTAAACGGAAACTTCATATTGGTTTCAATAGATGTGTACAACCAGAAAAACGAAACCAGGAATTTCAGGGTACACGGCACACCCACAGAGATATTTCTTGATTCAAACGGCACCGAGATAAAAAGGATACCCGGATATACGGATACTGAAACGTTTCTTAACACAATAAATAAAATTGCAACATAAAAGAGGCATGAAAATGAAGCCCGAAAAAAAAGCAAAAACTGTGAAAGCAAAGGATGAAAAAATCCAGAAAAATAAAGGAAATAGTACGTTGATCATTGGAGTTGTAGCTGTAATCTTACTTGCCGGGGCAGCGTATGCTCTCTTTTCAGGTACAACCAGCAGTTCCACATCCACGAAAACATCTGCTAATCAAATAAAATTCCCAAGTTACGTTTATACAAACCCCCTGACACTTAAAGCATACACGTATGCCACCGAACATCCTGACCTGCTTGAACAAATACCATGCTACTGCGGTTGCGGCGGGCATTCGGGTCACAGGTTCCTGCGAGACTGTTTCATTCACGATGACTGGACATACGATGAACATGCCTCATTCTGTGATACATGTGTCGGAGAGGCCATAAAAGTCCAGGATTACCTTACACAGGGCAAGACGCTAACGGAAGCACGGGCGCTTATAGACCAGGAATACGGCACCAAATACCCGGGTCAGAATACAAACACGCTTCCTGTAAGAGATGGTTATATACCCATACTCTCACCCAAAGCGGCTGGAATACCAACCGTTGCCCCAACGCCAGCTGTGCTTGACCTTTCAAAATACAGCCTGCCTTCCAATTTCAAATCACTTGCAGATGGCCTGAACCTTACACCGGCAGGCGTCAACAGTGCTTATTTCATCAATACCAAAATGATTGCCGGAACAGAGCTGGAGGCGAAGTATTTAGAGACTTACGTAGAGCCTGATTCGTTCTACGGCAAAACGATAATCGGCATGTACAGCGCAGATTACAGCCCTACTTCTTGGATCGAATTGCATGACCTGGGTTATGACAGCACAAAAGATGAAACACTGAAGGCGCATGCTGAACAAGGATATGAAAACATCATATATACAAGACCGCTTATTTACGGGCACACCCAGAACGTGGATAACGTATTGAAATTGATAAAAGACCCGCATGGCATGACCACATCATATTCTACCTATAAACCGCTGCTTGATGCAGTTGATTACCAGGGCGCCGCTTATGCGCGTGTAATAACTGAGCCACACAAGTTTTCTGATATAAATTATATGAGCATGACCCCGGTTTCCGGCAAGGTTGAGCTTGTCAAGGCGTTCAATATAACAGACAATAAATCAATTTCCGCTGGTTTTAAGACGTATAATCCCCAAATGAAAGGCAATATATTGATTATAAAGGAGACAGGCGATCTGACAACAATCCAGGCGGACAACGACAATATAGACGCAGAAGCCAGAACATAAATGCCAGCACCATCGGTATTCCTGGTTTTCTTAGCAGGCATGGCGACAGTGATAACGCCATGTGTTCTTCCCATCCTGCCCGCAGTGCTTTCGGGTTCTGTGGGCAGCCGTCTTCGTCCCGTTGCCATAGTCACTGGCATGTCCATAACCTTCACGCTTATGGGACTACTTGTTTCTGCGCTCACTTCTTTTTCATTTTTTGCAGAATACCTTCGCTGGTTCTCGATATTTTTCATTATCGGAATGGGAGCCGTATTATTTGATGATGATATTAACAATGCATTCGTGAATTTTTCAAGTTCTATTGTTAACTTTGCCCGTGCGCATGTATCATTTTTCGGGAAAATCTCTTCAATCGCGCCAAGGGAAGGAATAACAGGCGGTTTCTTCCTGGGCATGTCCCTTGGAATTCTCTGGATACCGTGCGTGGGCCCGATTCTCGGCGCGGTGTTTGCTTATGTGGCTGAAAGTACCGCAAGCACAGGCAATCTCCTGCATGGTACTTTCCTGCTGATAGCATATTCACTTGGCGTCAGCCTTCCGATGCTTGCCATAGCATATTCGGGCAAGAGCATTTCGGGCAGGGTAAGCTGGTTTGTGAAAAGAGGGCATTTCTTTAAGAGGCTCTCAGGCCTGATTTTAATACTTCTCGGATTGATGATGCTCTTCGGGATTGATAAATATCTCCAGGCAAAATTGCTGCCTTATTTTCCGGCGTTGATTTGAGGAAACATGGATAAAAACAATGAAAATAACGATAATGCAGAAAAATCCGATTTGCTTGATGTCTATTTTTTCAGGAATCTTGTAAAAAATAGGTTCTTCAGGCCTGCTGTCAATGTAATTTTTTTCATAGCGCTCTTGATAATTATTTATTTCGGGCTGTCAAGCGAACCCGACCTGCGTTTCCGCGGCGGGATACCGTTTGCAACAACCATGATATGGGATATCTGGCATCCACTACTTGTTTTTACGCTCATCATTTTTGGAAGGCTCTGGTGTTTTGCCTGTCCCATAGGAGCAGTCGGCGACTGGACGCAATCTGTCTATAGTGTTAAAAAGAAATATCCTGAAAAGTACCGCAATCTCTGGATAGCGGTTATATTCTTCCTGTTCATTTTCGCTGCTGAGCGGCATCTTTTCATGTTTACGAGGAATCCGCCGAACACCGCATACCTGCTTTTATTCTTCACCGGTCTTGCTATATTGATGGGATTCATTTATGAAAAACGAAGTTTTTGCCGTTATATCTGTCCTATCGGGCTTGTGCTCGGTTTATTCTCCATGCTCTCTGCAACAGAACTTCGCTGCAAGTCGAAAAAAACCTGCCAGGACCATGATATCAAGGAATGCGTCATCGGTAACGAAGCCGGTAAAGCCTGCCCAGTCGGCGAATCCCCGCAGACCATGGAACGCAATAACCAGTGTATCATGTGCATGGAATGCGTCAAATCATGTTCAAAAGACAATATCCGCATAAGCCCGAGGCTTCCCGGCGCCGATGTAGTCAATATGAAAAAAACACATCTTGACGAGGCATACCTGGTTCATGGCATTATCGTTATCTTCCTCTTTGTACTGGGAATGGAACGGCTGCAATTCAGGAATATGATTATCAATTTTGTCAAATCCACACTTCCTTACAATTCAATCACTTTCCTTGACCTTTACTGGAGAAATATGTGGGCAATCATTATATTCGCGGCGATAACACTGGGCGCGGCAGGCCTGATGCATCTCTCTGCAAAAATGTCCTTTTCAGGAAAGAATACAAAACAAAAATTTATCGAGCTGTCCTACGCATTCCTTCCTTTAAGCCTGTCCGTTTATCTGGCTGAAAACACATTCCGTTTATTAAAAGGGCTGTTTTTCATTGCTGGCGTCATAGGGCAGCTCTTCGGTAAAGTATGGGAATTCGCAGTAGATTTTGATGCCATTGACCATATGCAAATAGCATTATTAAGTGCCGGTTTCATATTTACCATATGGGCAGGGTATCTTATCAGCAAAAAGGTATCAAATAGTGAACATGAGCTGAAACAGGGCATGCTCGCCGTGAGTATTGTTGCAGTTGTTTATCTGGGCATCGGAGTAAGGATATTGACGCTGCCTATCGTATGAATTTATATTATAACCCGCTTTACACATATCGTAAAGTATATACATGCATAAGAAAATGAATTAAATCAAAAATAAGCAAAAAACATCGATTAAAACCACACACCTTATATCCAATTCCAGTCAATCAGGAACCAAATATGAAAACCAAGAAACTTCTGACAATCCTTGTATTAATATTGATAATCTCCTTCGCTTATGGCTCTTACAATATCGCTCTTTCAAAATTCACGCTGTCAGATAAAAATAATTCATATCTCGGCGGTATCAAATTCTATCGCTCGGATTCCGGTCTTGAAAAAGGATTCCAGATAGCACAGCAGGAAAAAAAACCGGTCATGGTGTATTTCTGGGCAATATGGTGCCAGTACTGCGCAAAATTCCAGACCGATACTCTCGGGAATCCACAGGTGAAACAAATACTGGAGAATGATTATGTTCTCGTGGCAATGGACCTTGATGTTGACAGGGATGTTTCAAGCAGGTACGGTGTCGGCTACCCGCCTTATTTGATTTTCATGGATCCGAACGGCAATGTGCTCCAGAGGGTTCCGGGAGCGGTGGGCCCAGACTATTTAATGCCAATAGTGACCCAGGTAAGAGATACGGTCAGGAGCAAATAAAATGATAACTTTCGGTGATTCAATACTTTATTTAAGCATTCTCGTAAGCGCTGTTGCGCTTATCGGGCTAATATTTAAAGAGAAAAATATCGATATCCTGAATAGATTCGTCTCGCCCTTGATATTCCTGACAGCCGGGCTTTTGACTTTCGCTTATCTCCTTATCACCTATTATTTCGTGGTGAGCGACTTTACCTATGAATACGTCTGGCAGTACTCAAGCCGCGACCTCCCGCTGATTTATAAAATAGCCGGGACATGGGCGGGACAACCCGGCACATACCTTCTGTGGGTATGGGTGATATTCATCTCGGCAGCATGGCTTGCACAAACCACAAAGCATGCAACTGCCCTGGCAAGAAGGACGCAAATAATAACTCTTGCAGTAGGAATATATTTTACAGTGCTTACGCTTATCCAGACCCCATTTAAGTCCATTTATGAATTATCAAATGTCCCCGCGGGTTTTGTACCCCCGGACGGCAGCGGTCTTAACGCGCTGCTTGTGAATTTCTGGATGACCATCCATCCGCCTCTTATGTTCATAGGTTATGCAGCAATGACAATACCCTTTGCTACTGCCATAGTGTACCTGCTTACAAAGGATGAAGGCTGGGAAGAACTGGGCAGGCAGTGGGCGCGATTTACCTGGTTATTCCTTGGTATGGGCATAGCTGTGGGCGGCGTCTGGGCATACCTGGTATTGGGCTGGGGCGGGTTCTGGGCATGGGACCCTGTCGAGACTGCATCATTCATACCCTGGCTTACACTCACGGGTTATCTACATGCTGCATCTCTTCACAGGAAGAATAAAACAACCTTCTCGATAGCAGCACCGATGCTTGCTGCGGTTTCGTTCATTCTGGTACTATACGCCGCCATCGTTGTTCGAAGCGGGCTTTTCAATTCTGTCCATGCCTTCGGGGAGACTTCCACAGGCACATTACTAATCATATCTATCCTGATAGCCGCAGTGATTTCCCTTGTTCTTGGCCTGCGGCGATACTTTGAAGAGACTGAAACGGTTGAAGAGGATAAAGGGCTCTGGAACAAAACAAATATCTTCTATATAACTCTCCTCTTATTCGTTATCCTGGCTTTCATCTCTTTCTGGGGTATCACTTTCCCGGTATTTATCCAATTGACACAGGGGCTTAAAGTGAACGTAGCCTCCGACACCAAGAACTTTTTTAATATATGGAGCTATCCTTTCACCATCATATTACTGCTTGCGCTCGGGTTCTGCTTGAACTATAAGGAATCCGATAAAAAAACCCAGATACAAAACCTTGCTGCGGTTGCCGCGCTCTCGGTAATAACAATGTTTCTCCGAACATCGAATTTCTATGTTCTTGACCACACAAGCCCCTTCTTTGTACGTGAGCCCACCCTCTATAAACTGATAGGTTCCATCTCGGTCATTTCCATCTTCCCATCACTTATTTATGCGGCATGGGCAATAGTAAACCGGCTTCAGGAATACCTGCGCATCACAAGCCTCCGCCCCAGGATAAAAGGCATCGGCATAGCGGCAGTACACTTTGGAGTGGTGTTCATACTTTTTGGCGCGATTATCAGTTCCAGTTTCACATCCACGAAAGACAATATTAATATTCCGCTTACTGCAAAAGGAGAATTGGTCGACATCGGGAATGGCTATGGTGTAAAGTTTATTGACCTGTCGACGAGCAGCCTGACCGGAAACACACAGTCCTACCCAGGGACTCCAATTGCCGATATCTTGAACAACCCGTCGGCATTTGAAGGGACAAGTGTAAAAATAAGCGGGCAAATAACAAATATAAGTTCACTGGAGGGACACGGCACGCTTGTGGAACTGACCGATAATTCAGGAAGCATGTTGGCCGTATTCCCCGGAAATATCACAGAAACAATCGGCGCCGGGCTGACCGTGACCGGTAATATCATGACCGGTTTTGCGCAGCCAGTGCTGAGTGCAGTCAATAGTGATAGTCTTGATACATCGAACAGGTATAACGTTCAGGATGTCAAACTTGAAGTTTACCAGAACCAGCGAATGATTGGCAGCGGTGTAGCCGAATACCTTTCGGGAAATGGTGGCAGCGGGACGTTCCCGATGGTTGACAGAAGCATCACAGGTACGGATGTATATGTTATTTTCCAGGGCGAGAGCGGCGGTTATATCCCCCTTACGCTGAAAATCATCCCGGCGGTTAATTTTGCATGGGCAGGCATCATACTCTTTGCCTTCGGGATTATCCTGATAATGGGTACGAAATCCAAAACCGGATAAGGTTTTTGAAGTCTTTGCGGCTCTGCGGTGAATAAAATCGCACACCGCAAAGGCGTCTGGTTTTGGAAAATCAGGTTCTCAGCTATAATATGACCCATCCTTGAGCCACGCAGGGGCTTTTCCTCCGTGGAGGGGCAGGCTTACGGTGCCGGTACGCATGAATAGAGGTTGGCTGCCTAAATATTAAATGTAATGAAAGCATGGTGAAAGTGTATGAAAATGAACACGGCGATAAAAGCAGAGCTTATATCCATCGGCGCAATCGATATCGACCCAGCCCTGCTCGGCAGGCTCACAATTCCCACAGCAGGACCGGGGGCGGGCGGCAAGGCTTTTTTCTTCAGGTCAGGAAAGCACAGGGTAAGGCTGGTCGTGGATGAAGGTTCGCCACTGCGCGCTGTAAAGGACGATGGGGATATAGTGATATTGAAAGGCGGAAAGGAGCTTGTCAGGGGAACCATCGAAGAAGAACTCATCCACTGCCCTGAGCAGGCATACATTACCATGAGCGAGCGGTGTATTTATGATTGCAAATTCTGTCCTGTCCCGAAACTTAAAGGCAAGGTCAAATCAACAGAAGAACTGCTGGCGCTTGTTGAAGAGGCATACAATCTCGGGAAGATGAAAGGGATTTCGATAACTTCAGGCGTGGAAGTGTCGCCTGAAAAAGAAGTGGAAAGGGCAGTAGACCTTGTCAGGGCGTTGCGGAAATATAATGTTACCATAGGCGTCTCGGTCTATCCCACAAAAGATTCATCGCGCCTCTTGAAAGAGGCTGGCGCGAGTGAGATAAAATACAATGTAGAGACAATGGACAGGGAGATTTATGATAAATACTGTAAAAAACCTCCTCTTGACTTTACACTTGAATGCCTGAAGGATGCGGTAAAGGTATTCGGGAAGAACAATGTATTTACGAACTTCATTGTCGGGCTTGGCGAGACAGATGAAACGGTTGAAAAATATTATGAAGAACTTGCAAGGATGGGCGTTATTCCTATAATAAGAGCTGTCGGAGTGCATCCCCTGCGGTTCGGGGAACTGGAAGCTGAGCGCCCGACTGCGCAAAGGCTATTGAAACTTGCGAAAATGTCACGGAGGATACTTGATAAATACGGGCTTGACGCAAGCGTAGCGAAGACTATGTGCCTGCCGTGTACGGGATGCGATTTGAATCCGCATATCGACTTATGAGCTTATGAGATAATTCACCGCAAAGCACGCTAAGGGCGCAAAGACATCACAATTTTGCGTTCTTCGTGCCCTTTGCGGTGTATAAAATTCATATTATGATTAACGAAATCAAAATCTCTCACCGTGATATTGAGCTTATAAAGGCAGAGCTGGAAGCAAATAAGCCTTACGAAGCCTGCGGTGTGCTGGTGGGAATCATCAACGGCAGCACGGCGCTCGTGGAAAAAGCCCTCCCTGTGACCAATGTGAAGCGCACAAGAACAAGTTTTGAACTTGACCCGAAAGAGCATTACAACGCATGGAACGAAGCCGGGAAAAATGGCAGGGAGATTGTCGGGGTGTTTCATACTCATCCGGTTTCTTCTGCCGTGCCTTCGCTGTGGGACAGGGAGACAATGCAAAACGATACTTCTGTGTGGCTGATTGCAGGCGCTGATGGGATGATGGCGTATGTGTGGGAGAATGGGGTGAAGGCTGTGAAAATAGCCGAGATATAGTTCTTTTCAGAGGGAAACTAATTGAATTAGGTTCCCTGTACTGAGAAAAAGATTACTCCATCGCCCTCTCCAGCCCCCCCATCGCGACCTTATTCAATCCTCGCGCCCTCGCCTCGGTCTTCCCCTCTGAAAATACCCTTACCTTAGGCTCAGTCCCGCTCGCCCTCACAAGGAACCATCCGTCCTCGTAGTCCACCCGCACGCCATCCATATCCGAGAGCCTTTCGAAATCCTGGGGAATCTCCTGCTTCAGCCTGTCCAGAATCGCCTGCGTGTCCGTACCTGCTGGAAGCGTTTTCGCATCCTTTATCTGGTAATATTTTGGATACGAAGCCACAAGCTCCGAAAGTGTCATCCATTCCTTTGCAAGTATCCCTGCCATCACCCCGGCAAGCATCGGCCCCTCGCGGCTCCACTCAAGCAGCACCGAGCCGTGTTCCTCAAGCCCAACCTGCGCCCCGCATAAGAGTTTTGCCTGCGCAAGATAGGGTTCCCCGACCGGCGTGTAAATAACCTCGGCGCCCAGTGTCCCCGCAACGTGTTCAATGATGTTTGAGAAAGCAATCGTCACTGCTATTATCTTTTTCTTGTCTTTACATTGCCGCAGAACATGGTCTGCAATTATCGATGCAGAAAAATCACCCTGGATGAATTTCCCGTTCTCATCCACAAATGCAGTCCTGTCGCCGTCACCGTCATGCGCGACACCCATATCAGCATTTTCAGAGATTACAAGTTTTTTTAGTTTTTCAAGGTTCGCATCCGTAGGTTCGGGATTTCTTTCCCTGAACATGCCGTCGTATTTGCAGTTGAACCTCACCACCTCATGTCCCAGACTTTCAAGGGTTTCAGGAGTCACGGTTGATGCTGAGCCGCCGCCGCCGTCAACCACAATTTTCATTGGCTTTGTTGGAAAGAGCTTTTTTACATACTGCACTATGTGGGCGCGGTACCTCTCGCCTGCGCCGCTGTCGGTCAGTTTTTTTCCTTTTTTTGCTGTCTTCTTAACCTCGCCGAAATATATTTTCTCAAGCGCAAGGTCTTCCTCAGGAGAAAAACCCATTCCGCGTTTGCTGAGGCACTTTATCCCGTTATATTCAGGCGGATTGTGTGAAGCTGTTATCATAACGCCGGCATCTGCCTGCCTGCCCACTTCAAGCGAGAGCGTATTCGGGGTTATTATCCCGAGTGTAAGCGCATTGCAGCCGTTTTCTATTATCCCCTCCACCAGCGCTTCTTCAAGCATTGGAGAAGATATTCTTGGGTCTTTTCCGATAGCAATTGTTTTTCCCTCTCCCAGATATACCGCTAACGCTCCGCCTGCCCGTTTAGCCTTGTCAGCGCTAATCCCCTCATTTACAACTCCCCTGAAACCGAAAGTCCCGAAAAGTTTTTTAAGTTTTCGGATGTTTTTATAATCATCAAATTTCCCGGTAAATTCTTCGCATACCATAACTCTCGGATAGGTTTTTGATGTATTAAAGGATAACTAAAATTTAATCATTTATGGTCAATATAACGATTTACTCCAAAAAAAACTGCCACTTGTGTGACATCGCCAAAGAAGCCCTTATAAAAATCCGGAAAGAATTTCCATTCTCGTTAATGGAAGTGGATATCGAAAAAGACAAAGAGATATTTGAAAAATACAAGTATCTGATACCAGTAATAGAAATAGACGGCGAAAAAACCTTCACTTACAAAGTAAACGAGGCTGAATTAAAAACGATTCTCAAACTCAAGTCTCAACCTTAATAAACACGGGCACGATACTTATTATCCCGCCTATGCCAAAAAGAGCAAGGGCAATATAATAATTGCCCTTTGATGCATTATCTATGCTGAACGCCAGCAGTATCAGTCCCAGTATTTTGGATACTGCATCTATGCGTTCATATTCCGACTTTGAAAGTTTCATTCTCCGTGAACTATGCCGTAGTATGTGAAATACAGTACGCCAATCAGGGCTATAATCCCGAGTGCAACCGCAAGTTTTCTTCTCCTTATATCAGATGAGGGGTTCCTGTCAATAAATGGCACCAGTATCAGAAGACCATACCAGAGAATCATCGGCAGAGTTACGCCTATGATTTTTGCAGGTATCGGTCCGATATTCCATGTCCAGAATTTCAGGAAACCGAAGACATAAAGGAAATACCATTCAGGGTATATCGGTGTTGGGGTATCAAAGGGGTCAGCCGGCTTAAGCAGGCTTGCCGGGTAATACGATGCCAGTAATATGAGGCTTCCTGCAATAAGGCACATTACAACCACTTCACGAAGTAAGAAATGCGGGAAAAACGGAAGCCCGCGCACACGCACAGGTTCTGATTTCGGTTCTTCCACTTCATGTTTTTCAACTTCAATCAAAGTCATATTAGAGCCTCCCTGAAATTCCCTGTATCCGGACCATCAGGAAATGCATCCCCAGTAGACCTGCAATTGCCATGGGAAGAATCAATACATGTATGGCAAAAAACCTTGTCAGCGTCTCGGCGCCGATATCGTTCCCTCCCATCAGGATTAACGAGATATACCCGCCTATTATCGGCATTGAGCCTGCTATGCCAGTTCCGATCTTGGTCGCCCAGAAAGAAAGCTGGTCCCACGGGAGAAGATAGCCTGAAAAACCGAAGGTGGTAACCGTCAGGAGCAGGAATATTCCCACCACCCAGTTCAATTCGCGGGGCTTCTTATAAGCGCCCATGAAATAAATCCTTATCATGTGAAGCATCACGGCCGCTATCATTGTATTTGCAGCCCAGTGATGCACGCTTCTCACAAGCGAACCCATCGGGACAGTTGTCATTATAGTCTGGACGCTCTTATATGCCTCTCCAGGAGTGGGCTTGTAGTACATTGCCAGGAATATTCCCGTAATAACAAGAATTATGAAACACAGGAATGCTGTCCCTCCAAGGCAATAAAGTGGATTGGATATAACATCTTCAGGCGCAGGATGCTTGACTATGGGGGGCAGCAGGTCTCTTAATTTGAACCTGTCATCGAGCCATTTGTAGATCTTATCGAGGAATGACATTCAGGCCGCCCCCGCATAGAACGATATGGATTTCACATAGTTTGGATCTTTCCAGTTGAGAGCGTAAACCGCGCCATCCTTTACTGAAATATCTATCATTGGTAAAGGAGATGGGGGTGGTCCTGAGATTACAGCACCAGTATTCGGGTCGTATTTCCCTATGTGGCAGGGGCAATATATCACAGTCTCATCAGATTTCCAGGAGGCGATGCAGCCAAGGTGAGTGCATACGCGTCCGAATGCCCGAAAGCCGGCGGGCATGTGCAGGAGGACGGCAGCCTTGCCATTGAAAACAAAATTTTTTGCACTTCCTGTCGGGACTTCATCAACCGTTGCTATTCTTACTTCTACGGATTCACCCTTTGCTTCGGTTTGCGGCCAGAGGTATTTCAATACCGCCGCCACCGCACCCGAGGCGAAAAATAATGCAACAAGACCGATTAATATTTCTGTGAGCTTCCTTCGTGTTAAGGTAATAGTGATTTTATCGTCCATGTTTTCACTCCAGAGTTGTAATGTATTCATCCTGCAGCAATCCCTTTACGTAGAGATACAAAATGGCTGCAAGGATGAAAAGGAGGTACGCCATCAGCTTTCCAACCCCAGCTATGAATGATTCCGTCGAGGCCGCCGAAGGTTCACTGGATATAATCTTCCAGACCATATCACCTGTAATTCCCGCAGCAGCGAGTGTCAGTAAAATTATTAAAATAAATGCTATCTGCGACCAGATACCTGTTTTTTCCGGTCCGTATTCAATTTTCTCTATATGCATATTATCTCACAACCGTATAATGTAAACCACAATCAATATCAGCAAAATAATGGCCATCGCGCTCAGACCTACATCCCAGGTATTCATGTGGATTCCTATCTCGATTTCTTTCGTAGGTTCGGGGGTGGGTGTAGCTTTGGGAGAGGGTACATAACCCACGAATGAATGGTTATGTGTTCCGTAATAAATACCAACTTCACTGAGCTGCGGAGGGCCGTCCCGTGAATGGCAATACGGGCAATTCCGGCTTTCTTTTACCGCATACTCAGGCCTTGCGGATGTTAAGGATGGCAGATACGACAGGAGCACTATCGCAAGCAAAAAAAAGATTTGCAATTGTTTGTTATTCATATATACACCTCATTCACTTTCTGCGCAGGAGCAGGTATATTGCAATAATTCCTGTCATCGAGGCAATCATGCCAAATCCCGGAGTTGGTTTGGACACAGGCGCCCCGGATTCCTGCTGTGCTTTCTGCGCAGCCGCTATTCCGCTATCGATTACATTTCCGAATGATGGCAGGTCAAATGCATGCCAGAGTACCGGAAGGCCGTCTCTGATTGAAATCGCGCCGTTAAGATCGTTCTGTGCAGCCGATACGTCTATCCCTTTCTGTTTTGCCTGCTGTATATCATTATAGGCCAGTTTTATCTCATTCGTCAATTTATCTGCATTCTGAAGCGCGGTGATAGCTCTATCGGGAGCATCCGATGGGGCAATTCTCATATCGATATTATGGCACTGGCTGCAAAGATTGTGGAATTCGCTTATATTCAGAATCTTGAACTCATGCGGTTTGTGGCAGGTATCACACGTGGGAGCCTGCTGAAGTGCTTTCAATTTCTGATAATGCGCAGAATTCTTGAACTGGGTTAATTCATTAGTATGACATTTTCCGCATGTTTCAGGCACATTCCTGTAAAAAACAGTGCTGTTGGGATCAGAAGACCTTAAAATCCCGATATGCGCCGTTTCTTTTATATCTGAATCCGGATTGCCTCCATGACAATTATTACATGTGACATTGAACAGCGCATGTTTGGATTTTGTCCACTGTAAATAATTACTTTGAGCAAAATTATTGAGGGTTGCGGTATGGCATTGAAGAGAACATGGTATGTCCCGCCCCAGATGCTGTAATCTTATTTCATTGAATTGTTGTTCTGTCTCATTAAACGCAGAAAGTTTTTCATGACAATTTAAACATGAATTATCTGCTAAAGCCAGAGGTACGAATATAATAGCTAATAAAAGTGTAATAACGAATAAATATGGTTTTTTGAAGTTCATTTCTGCCTCCTTATGTCAGTTTCACCTTGATTCACCTAGACCTTTTCAGGAAATATGCAACAAACAGCCCAATTACAAAAAGGGCTGCCCCAAATCCGGGTGCTTTCGTAGTTGCTGGAGTTGCCTGAGCATTTGACGTTGCATTCGTAGCTTTTTGTGCTTCTGCGATGCCTTTTTGGACTTCAGTATCAAAAAAGGTCAAATTAAACCTGTGCCACACCGAGGGGGTATCTTTGAGGATTGTCATTGCCGAATCCAGATTTACTTCTGCCTGGGTCACATCCAATTTTTTTGCTTTTGCAGTATTTATTGCGCTTCTGGCTTTTGAAATTTCAACCCGCAATTCACCAACAGAAGATAATGCGTTTTCTGCTTTTTTAGGTACGGTCGGGTCGATGCCTGTTATATTATTATGGCAATTACTGCAGAAATCCTCAATTTCAGAAGCCGTCAGGACACGCACGCTGTGCGCCTGGTGGCATGTGATGCATGCCGGGGCAGGCCCTTCTTCACCCGATTCTAATTTCATAAAATGTTTTGAGCTCTTGAATTCTCCAAGTTCGGCCTGATGGCATTTTCCGCATGTTTCTGGTGTATTGGCACGTGCGATGCTGATATTTGATAAACCCACATGTGCTTCCTGCTTTGATACTGCAGATGCGTTGCCGCCATGGCATTTTTCGCATGTTACATCAAAAAGGGCATGCGTGGATATAGACCACAAAGCATAGGTACTGGCAGTGGTCTTGTTTAGTTTATCCTCATGGCACACTATGGAGCATGAAATGCCGCTTTCAAGATGCTTGATACGTATATCGATAAATTGTCTCTGTTCTTCTGTACTAAAAAGCAATCTGCGATGGCAATCTGCACAAGAGTTGTTGGGCAAATTTGGCGCTGCCGCTGTCGCAGGCTGAACAAACAACTGCAGTATGGATAACGTTACCAGCACAAAAAATATTCCTGTAATCCTTGAAACGTTTTTAAATCGCATATGAAGTACTCCTATCATCAACCTATTATTATTCCCCCCATATCAGCAAAATACTTAAACTTATCCTTTCAGAATGCCAAAAAATATAAAAAAGTAATCATCCATTAACCTTGCGCCGCCTTTCACTCCTATATTCATCCACAAGCGACCTGAGCCACTCCTCTTTGGCGGCTGTCTTTCTCTGTTCTGCCCTCCTTTTCCACTCTTCAATCGAATTCTTAATATCATCAGGGTTGATCACAGCAAGCTCGCCGGCAGGGTCGAACTGGATATTCACATCCTTTGCTTTTAAAACAGGCATGCCAAGATTGAAAAGTTCCTCTTCTGCCGCATGGGACATATCGTTGCAGATTATAATAGCCCGAACACCCATGTCAGAGAGCATTTTGGCAGTAATACTCCCGCCGCCGCTTGCATCTTTGAGGAGTATTATATCGTCTTTTTTAATTCCCACCTCTTCCTGTGTCTTCAGGATGCTGTCTTTTGTAAATGCGGATATTATCTTTACAGGGAGCGCCCTGCCGCTTATTTCAAGCCTGCGGATATGTTTCAGTCTATGTATCCTTTCGTTTAAATATGAAATTTTCTTATTGTTTTCCGATAGCCGCTTCCGCAGGTGCGCAATCTCTTTATCACGAACCAGTACGATTTTTTCTTTTTTAAATTGTTTATACGCTTCAGACCTCTGTTTTTCGATGAGCTCCCCAAGTTTTTTAAGTTCTTCATCTTTAGTATCAAGTTCAGTTTTCAATTCATCCTGGTACTTTTTCATTTCCTCAATGCTTTCCTCATATTTTCTGATTAGTTCCCTGAAATGAAGGGATTCTTCCTCCATTTTCAAGGGAACTTGAGCGACCTCCGGCGCTTTTGTTTCTTTTTTGGTCAGCTCCAGTATTGCAGCATCTACAGCCTTACCCCTGACAACCTGCGCAATAACTTCATCAGCATCCATTCCATGAGGTGTTTTTTTCTTAATCTGTTCAAACTTATTCTTATTCTTACGATAGAACGATGCAGCAGCGGCTATGGCATCGCGCTCATGGTTATTTGAATACCCGTAAGGCGTTGCTAACTCAATTTTATCCCCGGCTGTCAGGATAACATCCGGCGAGCCCGATACTGCGTTGAATGCGCGCCGGATTTTTTCAACTGCGTTCGGGGTCGGGAATACATCGCTTGCGATAATCAGCGGTCTTCCCTGTTCGGCAATCATTTCGATAACATCCGGGATTGAGATTGTTCTTGAACTGTAGAGCATCCGGAGTTCGCCTTCAAGCGTCACGACAGCTATGGCAGTTGTTGTACCGGGGTCGATGCCCACGATAATATAATCCCTTTTCCGTGTTTTGAGCGGTTTAAAAAAGAGAGCATCACGTTCTATGCTCCTGACATTCACCTGCACATCGCCGTATTTTCCTGAACCGATATGAACCTGATTTCGGGGCGCGTCCACGAAGAACTCGGATTTTGAGTACCCGCCGAATCTTTCGGTTACATCCTGAGTGAATGTGAATCCTCTTGTCTTTGATTGCTCATTCAGGTAATCCTCTATTTCCCTTGCCTTTTGCCTCACATAGCCGTGCATCTTGCGCCTGTACCTGTTCTGGCTCCATCCTCCCCTGCCGGGTGAGCGCGCCCTGCTGACTTTTATTATTGTTTTATCCTCAAAAGCCGAAACCTCATATCCTATACCCATCCCGGCAAGCCTGGCGCAGGCAAGGGCTTCCGCATTGGGGTCGAACCTGTCAAAAGAGATGCCCTGCTGTTTTGCAAGTTTTACAAGGGGCAGAAGGTTTTCTCCGCCTGTTACCTGGATGAGTTTTGTGTTCGCAGGCAATTTCGAAAGAATTGATGCAAGCTCATGCTTACCAGAAGCAAGCTCGAAAATATTATCAACCGCGATTAAAGCCGGTTTTTCCTGCCATGCCATCCTGAGCAATTTCTGCCTGCTTACCATACGGTGATGCTCGGCTTCGTTCCCCTTAAGGATTACAACAGCATACCTCGGCTCTTCTTTAGCCCGGACTGAACCTTTTGCGATATCTATCCCAAAAATAACATTTTCCTGCATAATCAGGCCACTATGGAGTTAATCACTTCCTGAATATCCCTTTTAATCCTGTATTTCCTGTTAAAAAAGGAGAGGACGTTGTCAATATCACGATAAAGCAATTCTGTGGCATTCGCATGAGATGGTGTAATGTATTGCGGCCAGTCGATAAGTTCGCATCCTTCGGGATTGACGAATATATTAAATTCACTCAGGTCTCCATGGATTATACCGAGCCTGTATGCTTTTCTCACCTGGTTTAATATCTCATCAAGATACCAGTCCGGCTCGTCTATCTTTGTATGGGCAAGCTCCTCTCCTTTTGCCACGGACATCACGATTGCGTGCCTGTTATAATCAACAGGCTCGGGGACGCTCACCTCAGGATAAAGGGTTTTTAAGGCATCATATTCCCGTTTTGCAGCAAGGCGCGAGGCATAAAGCCAGGAAAGGTGTTTTCGCTCCCCGATGTGTTCTCTTTTTATCCTGACATTTTTGAAACTCATCTTTCCTTCCCTGTGGAATTTTATGACCACATGCCGGTCGATGATTCCACCTGTAGCCTCATATACAACTGATTCCTTGCCAATCCCGATTTCATCCCCTAATGCATTTACTGAACCCCTTTTCACAAACGCATTCAGCGCCAGCAGGTCATAAGCCTCAAAATATATCCTGTACCCTTCATACGCCTGGATATTCCTGTGTATAAGCTTATTTACTGCAAGATTTGAAAGGATGTAACTGACTTCTTTTAACTCATAATTTGTAAAACCGGCAATTTCTTCAATAGGAACCCATTCATAGAATTTCATTTTGTTCTCGATAGCAATGAGAACCCGAAATTCTTTATTTGTGATGTTAAGAAACGTTTCTGAAATACTTTCAAGCATCAATTACTAATATACTGCTGACTATAAAAAATGATAATAAAAAAATAAAAGAAGGGGTATTACCTTCTTCCTCTGCCGCCTTTTTTATCCCGCGAATCCTTTCTACCGCCCCCGCTGCCGCCTCCACCGCCGTATCCGCTTCGCCTGAATCCGCTAAACTCAGTGCCGCTGCCGTACATGCTGCCGTACCCGCCTCCACCGCCTCGTCCTCCGCCCCCGCTGCCGCCTCCACCGCCGTATCCGCCGCTGCTCCTTGGCCGCTCGGGCTGTTCCACATGCTTATCCGAAATATTGAGTTCGGTATTGACCTCGGTGAGCGGTTCTTCGGATAACAGCATCTTCCCGTATTTTCCTATGTTCAATCTCATGGAATTCCTGACGACTGAAATATAACCGTTCTGGATTGATATCGTATCACCGGCCGCTATTTTTCCGATCTGGTCATCCCATAAAGATAATAATATACTTCCGGTCGCATCGGCTACTTTTACTTCACAGACGCGTTTATCTCCGAATTTTGAATGTATGTCCTTGACCTCTCCTATTTCGATTACCTTAAGAGTGGCGTTGACGTTTTTTGAGTTCTCGTTCATGTCCTTTACATTGAAATTTGTAGGCGTGGTTTCCATTTTAATACCTTGTTTCGATTTTAACTTCCTGCACCCCAGATGTATTCACCTGTTCTTTGAGTTTGAAGAAGCGTATACAAAATAGCTGATTTATTTAATATAGTTTCTGCATAGACTAAAATAAGAACGGCAGTTTATCCGGGATATGCAACCCCCGGGCAAAAATATTAAAATTCAAACTCCATGCCGTCATAACCCAGAGGCCATTGCTTGACGGCTTCATCATGAGGCGGGAAAATATGGCTCATATGGGTAAGCACGACTGTCTTTGCCTGCAATTCCGAAGCGAGGTCCATCGCTTCCCCGGCGTTCATGTGTTTGGGGATTGTTCCCCTTGGCGGGATTATTGCGTCCGCAATAAGGAGGTCAGGCCTGAACATCAGATTAAGGCTTTTACTGGGGATGTTCCTTGTGGTGTCGCCTGTTATCACAATCTTTCGGTCTCCAAAAGTCAGCAGCACGCCCGCCGATTCTTCTACAGGAGGGTGCGTGACTTCAAGCATGGTTATGCTAAGACCGATTAACTCAAAAGGCTCATAAAAGTTCACGTCATGCCTTCTTGGCTTCATAAAAGACAGGTAATTCATTATATAATCAAGGGTTCTTGTGAGTCCGTAAACGTTGACATCGTTCTGTACCCTGTAAAAATCCCCGAACCCGGCATAATGGTCGTAATGCGGGTGCGTCCAGATTACCCCGTCAACGCGGCTTATGCCTTTTTTCAAAAGCTGCCATCGAAGGTCAGGACTCGTATCGATTAAAAGCCTGCCATTATCCGATTCCACAAGTATGGAAAACCGAAGCCTCCTGCTTTTTCCTCCCGCATGTGCGTCCAGACATGTTGGGCAGGAACACCCAAGCTTTGGCGTACCAACGGCATCGCCTGTTCCAAGCAGGGTAATCTTCATGTTTTTTCATCCAGTGCCTTCAAATGAATCCTTTTATTGAATTCTGTAATTCCCCGCAGTAAATCCGGCTGACCAAGGACTGTTCTTTCGGTTATAAGACCATTAAGCACAGCTTCCCGGACGATTAACCGCAGGTCGGAACCCGAGTATCCTTCTGTCTTTTCCGCAATCTCTTCAGTATTGAACGTTCCCTCTATTTCCCTGAGCACGATATCAAGTATCTTTTTCCTCATATCCTTATCCGGGAGCGCGAATTCCACTATCTCATCAAACCGCCTCCATGCCGCATGGTCAAGTATTGCGGGATGGTTCGTTGCTCCGATAAGAAGCACCCCATCCTCAACCAGACTTATCTCATCTATAGCCTTCAAAAGCGTGTTCACAGCCCTTTTTAATGCGGCGTGCTCATCCGTAGCCCTGGCTTTTGCCACGAAATCGAATTCATCGATGAAAAGTATGCACGGGCTCAGGCGTCTTGCAAGTTCAAAAACCCGGTCGATGTTCTTTGCCGTCTCGCCAAGATACTGGTCAGCAATCTGCGAGAGTTTTACTTCCACTATCGGGATTCCAAGCCTTCCTGAAAGAGCGCGCGCAACCGAGGTTTTCCCTGTTCCCGGAGGCCCGACGAACAAAAGTTTTCCTATTTCCCGAAGTCCTATCCGCTTCAGGTAATCGCGGTACTGGATGGCTTTTGTCATTTTCTCTATCTCGTCCTCCTGTGCTTTTGTGAGGACGAGGTCCTTAATATTCTGCTTTATATCTTCCGGGGCCACGATATGGGCAAGTTTTAGCATCTCCTCCGAGCCCTTTTCGGATTCTATGCTTTTAACCAGGGATAGTATCCATTCCCTGCCGCTCTCTTTTGGCATGTTGGACGCTTTCGCCTTTGCAAAGCTCACGGGAAGTGAATCATAGTTTTCAAAAAAGGAGGCAAGTACCGGGTTCTTGTTGATGTTTTCAACAGCCTCAGGCTGCTTTGCAAGCCACTTTGTCGCAAGGTCGAAAACAGTGAGTTTTATTTGTGACCCGAACTCTTCGAATTCAAGGAAAGGAAGCGCTTTTGTGCTGTTTTTTACATTCTCAAGGCCATAAATTGTTTTTACATCGCCTTCAGTCACATAGATGGGGCGTTTCACGGTTTTTTCCTTTTCGTCCCAGTAATGTTTTCGTATTTTCTGGGGGAGGTCGTCAACGCCGAGCTTATCCGACTGGTTATACAGGTGCGCGGTAAGCACAAGTTCTGTTATTAGGAGTTTATCATCCGTCATATTAAACTTCATAATTGGGTTATTAAACAAGATATAGTTTACTCAAAGTTTACTCAAATTCCAAATTCATAATAATAATAATATCAAGAATAAACTTTAATATTAATAAAAAGAATTGGTTCAGTAAGGATTAGAAGGATGGATTCCAAAACGGATAGGAAAAATGGAATTACTAAAAGTATTATATTTTATGCGGTTTTAACGTTAGTTGTCCTCGTATCCATGTATTTCTTTGCGCTCAGTGCAGCCCTGGTTGCATATTCGATAATTATACTTATTGCATATTTATTGAAAAAAAAAGAAGGTGGCTTCAGGTGGGGAGTATCATGGAAATTCGGCTTTGTATTTGCTCTTATTCTTATCTCATCGATATTTGTTATTGAACTTGTTTTTGGGTGGATCAAAATCGAAGAGATGTCCGGGGATGCAATTTACATATTAGCGGGAGCCGTGATTTTTGAACTGCTCGTATCAATAGGGGAAGAGACGTCTTTTCGCGGATACATCCTGCCCAACCTTATAAAAAGCATGGGGCGGCGTGATGCCGTGATCGCAACATCCCTCCTGTTTGCAATGCTTCACATCCCTTCCATATTGCTTCTGGGATTGGGGAAATTCAATGCAGTAATCATGTTTGTGACAATAACTGCTGCCGGGATTATTCTTGCTCTCCTGTATCTAATAGACGGACTTAAGATGTCATCAGCATATCATTTTTCATGGAATTTTTTCCAGTATCATATATTTTCATTAAGGGGTGGTTTCGGGATTTTCGGGTTGACCGCAGCGAAGCCGGAAATTACAGGCGGTCTTGTAGGTCCTGAGGCCGGTTTGCTTGGCCTTTTTGTTCTTGTTCTGGGGATTCTGATACTACTGGTTATTGCCCCACTCCGTAAAGAATAAATACCTTTATGCAATTGTGGAAGGCATTCATCACGATTGATTATTAAAAAGAAAAATATATTAATTTGTTATTCTCGGAGAAAAAAAATGAAGGAAATAAGAATACATGGTCGTGGCGGGCAGGGATCCGTGACCGCTGCCGAACTTTTAGCAGTGGCTGCTTTTGAAGACGGGAAATACAGCCAGGCTTTTCCCGCTTTTGGCGTGGAAAGGCGTGGCGCGCCCGTAACGGCTTTTGTGCGCCTGAACGATAAACCGATTCGGCTGCGCAGCCAGATATACGAACCCGATTATGTCATAGTGCAGGACGCCACGCTCGTAGATGTTGTAAACGTTGCAGCCGGGGCTAAACCTGAAGGTTTTATTCTTATTAACACTGAAAAAAGCCCCTCGTCTTTCATTCTCAATACCAAAGCCCAGGTAAAAACGCTTGACGCTACAAAACTGGCAATGGATATCATCGGAAAACCTATTGTCAATACCATCCTTGCGGGAGCATTCGCAGGAGTTTCGGGTCTCATAAATCCCGAATCTATAAAAAATGCAGTGATGGAGCGGTTCCCGGGAAAAGTTGGAGAAAAGAACGCCGCCGCTATCCAGGCTGCTTATGACCTCATGGAGGAACAGCGATGAAACTTGTAATAAAAACAGTTACCAAGCCGGGAAGCACGCGGGCGAATAAGACGGGAGCATGGCGTTCGTTCATGCCGGTTTTTGACCATAAGCTGTGCAGCAAATGCGGCATCTGCGCAATATATTGCCCCGAAGGGGTAGTGTACAAACTGGAGAATGGGTTCTATGAACCGGATTATGAATACTGCAAAGGCTGCGGCATCTGCGCAAACGAATGCCCCAAGAAAGCAATAAAAATGGTGCTGGAGGGAAAATGAGGAAAAATATGGTTGTTGTTGAAGGTTCGTATGCAGTAGCGCATGCTGTCAAGGTATGCAAGCCCAATGTGATTTCAGCTTATCCGATAACCCCGCAAACGCATATCGTTGAAGACCTGGCACAATTCGTTGCCGACGGCGAGATGAACTGCGAGTACATGAACGTGGAATCGGAGTTCTCTGCAATCTCAGCGCTGATAGGGGCAAGCGCCGCGGGCGCGCGCACATATTCCTCAACGACATCGCAGGGGCTTGCGCTGATGCATGAGGCATTATTCAATGCGTCCGGAATGAGGTTTCCCATCGTTATGACCGTAGTTAACAGGGCGTTAAGCGCACCCATCAATATCTGGAACGACCAGCAGGACTCAATATCGCAGAGGGATACCGGCTGGATACAACTTTATGCAGAAGATGTCCAGGAATCGGCGGATATGATACCGCAGCTCTTCAAGCTCTCAGAAGACCCAGAGGTTCTTTTGCCTTCGATGGGGTGTATGGACGGGTTCATCCTTTCCCATGTTTATGAACCCGTTATTTTGCTTGAGCAGGGCCTGACAGACGAATACCTGCCTTCTTATTCTCCTGAGTTCATGCTTGACCCCAAGAATCCCATGTCATTCGGGGCTTTTGCCGACCCGAGCACGTACACCGAATTCAGGTACAAGCAGGAAAAAGCCATGGGCGTGGCTTTAAAGAAAATCGAAGATATCGCAAATGAATTCAAAGATATATACGGGCGATACTACGGCGGTCTTATCGATGGCTATGCGCTTGATGATGCCGAGATTGTAATTATGGCGATGGGTTCGGTTATCGGTACAATAAAAGATACAATAGATGAGCTTCGCCGTGAAGGTGAATCAGTGGGGCTTCTCAAAGTCAGGTCATTCCGGCCTTTCCCGGCTGACGCAATTCGTGCGGCTTTGAAAAACGCAAAAGTCGTTGTGACCCTTGATAAGAATATATCTATCGGCAAGAACGAAGGCGCCCTGTGCACAGAGGTCAAGGCATGTCTTCATAATACTGATACCAAGGTTCCTGTTATCGGTTTCATGCTGGGGCACGGAGGGCGCGATATTCCTATGAGTACGATTAAGAAAATCATCAAAAAAGCAATGTTGGTAGAGAAGGGGATTTTCGTAGAAAGCGAATTCGCAGACCTGCGGGAGGACCTGGCATGAGTCTATTAAGACCGGGTCACCGCGGATGCGCCGGATGCTGCGATGCCCTTGCAGGGAAGTTCGTGCTTGATGCACTTGGTGAAGATACCATAGTTGTCTCCCCCACAGGCTGTCTTGAGGTCTTTACTACGCCCTACCCGGAATCCGCCTGGGGC
This sequence comes from Candidatus Methanoperedens sp., assembly GCA_041494705.1. GTDB lineage: Archaea > Halobacteriota > Methanosarcinia > Methanosarcinales > Methanoperedenaceae > Methanoperedens. The sequence continues at coordinate 175,234 of JBGQBI010000006.1, read as the reverse complement.
GTGCCCTGGATACATTCACTTTTTGAGAATGCAGCGGCTGTCGCATCCGGAGTTGAGGCGGCGCTCAAGGCTCTGGGCAGGAAGAACAACACCAAAATCGTGGTAATTGGCGGTGACGGCGCCACGATGGACATTGGACTTCAGGCAATATCGGGCGCATTTGAAAGAGGACATGATTTTACGTATATCTGCGTGGATAACGAGGCGTACATGAACACGGGTATCCAGCGAAGCAGCGCGACTCCACTGTATGCCAGCACCACAACAAGCCCGGCAGGTAAGGTTTCCTTCGGGAACCCGCAACATAAAAAGAATATGCCTGCAATCATAGCGGCACACGGCTCGCCTTATGTCGCCACGGCTTCGGTGGCGTATGCGCCGGATATGATGAAAAAGATTAAAAAAGCCGCAGATACAAAAGGACCAACGTACGTGCATGTGCATGCGCCCTGCTGCACGGGCTGGAAGTTTGAAGGCTCAAAGACCATCGAGGTTGGGAGGCTTGCAGTGGAGACGGCGATGTGGCCCCTGTACGAGATGGAGAACGGCGTTGTTACAAACGTGAGGAAGATTAAGAACAGGAAGCCGGTGGAAGAGTATCTTAAAGTTCAGGGCAGGTTCAAGCACCTGTTTACGATGGAAGGCGGCGTAGAGGAGATTAAGAAGATACAGGCGATTGCGGACTGGAATGTGAAGCACTTCGGGCTGGAGTGAGGGAGGATTAAACTTCAACCGACACTATCCAGCGCCTGCCCCAAATCCGCAATTATATCCTCCACATCCTCAAGCCCCACTGACAGGCGCACAAGCTCATCAGCAATCCCGTATTTTATCCTGTCATCCCGCGGGACAACTGCATGGGTCATGGTGGCAGGATGCTGGATAAGCGTCCCGGTTTCGCCAAGGCTCACGGCAAGCGTGCATAGCTCAAGAGAATCGAGGAATAACTGGACATCACTTGCATCTTTCAGCAGGAAGGCTATCATGCCTCCAAACCCCGACATCTGTTTTTTTGCAAGGTCGTACTGTGGAAAGTCCGGAAGACCCGGATAAATTACCCGCTCTATTTTATTGTGCCCTTCCAGGAATCTTGCCACTGCCATTGCATTCTCAGTGTGCCTCTCCATGCGCACCGTCAGCGTTTTCATCCCGCGTATGATAAGCCATGCCGAAAAAGGGCTTATTGCGCCGCCGATGTTCTTTGCGGTGTGCCTTGCCCGTTTTATGAAATCTGAAGAGCCAACAATGACGCCGCCGAGAGTATCGCCGTGACCGTTTAAGTATTTCGTTGCGCTGTGAACTACCACATCGGCGCCGAGCGCGAGCGGCTGCTGGTAATAAGGCGTCATATAGGTATTATCGACCATCACTGCTGCATCCCTCTCGTGGGCGATTTCCGAGACTGTTTTTATGTCTGTAAGTTTCATGGTAGGATTGGCAGGTGTTTCAAAAAATACAAGTTTCGTGTTCGGCCGGAAGGCAGCCTCCACACTTCCGGCAATGGATGTATCTATGAAACTCACATCCACGCCGAATTTCGCCATGTCAACGAACAGGTCGTATGTGCTGCCGTAGATAACCTCATCTGCAATCACATGGTCGCCTGCTTTGATGGAAGTGAAAACCGCCGCGCTTATGGCTGCCATTCCCGTAGCCTGCGCAAGCGCCGCCTCGCCGCCCTCGAGGTCTGCCATTTTTTCTTCAAGCACTTCTGTCGTGGGGTTCAAGCCACGGGAATACACGTACCCTTTTTCCTCACCAGCCATCACGCTTGCTGCATGGGCTGCGCTTTTGAACTTAAAAGGCGCGGTCTGGTAAATTGGGGTTACGACCGCTCCGGTTTCTTCTTCCCGCTCACCTGAATGGATTGCGCGTGTGGAGAAGCCGGATTTTTTGAGGTTCATAGTATATCAATTCCCTGCCCATTAATCCTTAGTTTTAAGAAACTTAAATGCTACTATCACGGGCGATGTTAAGTCGTATACATCGCATTAATCTTCACATAGTCATACGTCAAATCGCATCCCCATGCAGTCGCCTCGAAGTCGCCTAAACCGAGTGCCGCTTCGATAAAAATCTCCTTGCTCTCCATTATGCTCTTCAGCGCCTCAAGCTTTCCCTCAACAATCCTGCCAGAATCAACAAGCATGACCTCATTTTTATTATCCGAGAACTTAAGTGAAATCTTATCCTGGTCAACCTCGGCGCCGGAATACCCCACCGCAGCCACCACCCTTCCCCAGTTCGGGTCTTTCCCGAATATTGCGGTCTTCACAAGCGGCGAACGCACAATAGCCTTTGCAGCCTTTCGCGCGTCATCCTCGCTTTGCGCGCCGGTAACCCTTGCCTCGATTAACCTTGTCGCGCCTTCCCCGTCCCTTGCTATCATTTTAGCAAGGTTCCGGCATACAAAATCAAGCCCCTGCTGGAACACTTCTGCACCGCATTCCAGATAGCCCGTAGCTGTAATAAGCGCCATGTCGTTAGTACTTGTATCGCCATCCACCACTACCATGTTAAAACTCTTATCGACTGCTTTTTTTAAGCAGGCGTTGAGAGCTTCCTTTGATAAAGCCGCATCCGTATATAAAAACGCAAGCATAGTCCCCATATTCGGCTCTATCATCCCCGAGCCTTTCGCCATCCCGCCAATGCGAACCCCGTTATCAAGCTCGATAGCTATCTCTTTCATGGATGTATCCGTGGTCATTATAGCCCTGGCTGCGGCTTTTCCTGCATCCTCTGAAGTTGCAAGATTATTATAAACCCCATCAAGATGCTCCCCAATCCATATTTTATCAAGATTTCGCCCGATAACACCAGTAGAAGCTACACCGATTTCATCAGGTTTGCACTTCAATTTTTTTGCCAGAATCTGCGTCATCCAGCGGGCATCATCAAGCCCGCGTTTACCTGTAAAAGCGTTTGCGCATCCGCTGTTGGCAATTACCGCCTTTAAATCTCCTTTTGCGAGTGCTTCTTTTGTCACGATAAGTGGAGCCGCTATAACCTTATTTCGCGTAAAAACGCCGGCTGAAGAAAGTTTTTTTGAATCGGCTACGATTACTGCAAGGCCGTTCTTACCTTCCTTAATCCCGTTTGCCCTGACCCCCCTGACCACACAGATACCGCCCTTCATGATTTTCATAATTATTCTGCGGCTTCCGAGAGCCCCCTTATTATGTCGCTTCGCGCCACGATACCAACAAGCCTGCCATTTTCGATAACGGGCAATCTGTTGATTTTAAACTTGACCATGATGCCTGATGCTTTTTCAAGGCTATCGTCCGGAGAAATGGCATGCACGGTTTTTGTCATAATATCCCTCACCGGGCGCAGTTTCAGATTTTCAAGGGCTTTCTTTGTCTCTTCAAGCCTCACGATATTCCTGATGGGGATTTCAATTATTTCAAGAGGGCTGGGGAGCCACAATTCATTTGAAAACTCAGGGGATTTAAATAACTTTATCAAATCCGTTTCAGAAACAAGTCCGACGACTTTTCCCTTTTCAACAACAGGCAGGCCGCTGATGTGGTTTTCCCGAAACAGCTTTGAAATCTGGCTTAATGAGTCATCAGGTTTGCATGTAATTACGTCCTTATTCATCACTTCTTTTATTTTCATATTTTACCTCACGGAGCGATGGCAGGTGTCCAGAGGCCCGTGGTTTCGTGGAGCCCGAACATCAGGTTCATATTTTGGATTGCCTGGCCTGACGCCCCTTTTACAAGATTATCTATTGCGGATATGACAACTATCCTGTCGCTGTTTTTTTCAATCTCAAAACCGATATCGCAGAAATTCGAGCCGCGCACGCTGCCGAGCATCGGTATTCCTTGTATCAGCCTGATAAAAGGCTTATCCTGGTAAAAATCCCGGTAGATTTCGCTAACATCCTCTTCATCCAATTCCTTCCTGACAAAAATATGCGCCGTTGTCAGGATGCCGCGTACGGATGGGATGACGTGTGGCGTGAAGCTTATGCTTTTTAAACCGCTGTCAAGCCGGGTTAGTTCCTGCACGATTTCAGCGCGGTGGCGATGGGATGTGAGTTTATACGCCTGTATATTCTCTGCCATGTTTGGATAATGGGATACCACCGTTGGCTCCGCGCCCGCGCCTGAAATGCCGCTTTTTGAATCAAAAACAACGCGCTCGATAAGACCCGCATCTGCAAGAGGCGCAGCGGCAAGCGACGCTCCTGTAGGGTAACAACCGGGGTTGGCGATGAAATTTTGCTCTGCAACTTCAGGATGGAGTTCGGGTATGCCGTAAACCGCATCACGCGGGTCGGTATGTTTCATCTTGTAAGTTTTTTCAAAAACATCCGTCCTGAGGCGGTAATCCGCGCTCAGATCGATGACTTTTATACCATTATCAAGAAGCTCCGGAACTACCTGCATGGCGGTGCCGTGAGGGACGGCTGTGAAGACGATGTCGCAGCGTGAAGCCACTTCTTCAGGCGCCATGTCTTCGAAATTTAAGTCGTATATTTTCCGAAGATGCGTGTGTGTATCGCTGACCTTCTGTCCTTTCCTGCTGCGTGAAGTTACGGCCATGACTTTCGCTTCTGGGTGCTGTGCAAGCAAGCGCAGCAGCTCTCCCCCGGTGTAGCCTGAGCCTCCTATTATTCCGATGTCCATATAGTTCCTACATGTTCGGGTAAATAATGAGACTTTCGTTCCCGGAGACACCTTCGCAGATTCCCGAAGCTTCGCCCATTATATTTCCACCTGTAAAGAAAAGATGCGATTCACAGGTGCAGTCGCTGCACCCAAAGCCCTGCAAAGCTATTGAATATTCGCCGAGTAGCTTGGCAACAACGCATTCGAGCGCGTCATCAGTTGGCGAAAAAACCGCGCAAATTACCTCCGAGTGCGGCAGGAGGTAATCAATATGCCATTTTCTCGTGGTGTTTCTGCCATGGGCTACATTGAAATGTCTTTTTACACGTTTATCTCCTTCGCTGCCCTGGGCTGAGCCCACGTAAGCGTAGTATCCTCTCCTGAAATGAAGCCTGCCGAGTTTTCCTACGCGGATGTCTTTAGTCTCATTCATCCTGAGGATTAGAACGTAAATTCCTTTCATGGTTCATCCTGAACTCTGCGCACTCTGCGCCTTTGCGGTGTTATGTGGTCGTTCACCGCAAAGACGCAAAGGCCGCAAAGATAGTTTACAATAGTTAGTTAACTATAATTTAATTAAAACATCAAAGCTTTATGTGATAAAAATCAATCTGGGGGCAGGTGCGGAGGTCGCCCAGCTAGGCCAAAGGCGACAGCTTTAGGGGCTGTTCTCGCAGGAGTTCATGGGTTCGAATCCCATCCTCCGCATACTCATTCCTTTAAATATCATGCAGTAAGACATTATTCTATGTTCAAATCCAAACACCCACGCGATATCTTCAACGAGATAAAGTGGAGGTTCGACCTCCGCAGGTGTAAAATATACTACATCCACAGGGGTGCGCCCGGGAACGTGAAAATCGTAGAAGGCAGCGCCATCAAAAATATCGACAGGTCATTTTTAATCCTTGAAGGTGTGGTGGAGGACGTGTATATTCCCTACCACAGGATATTCAGGATTGAATATGACGGCATGCCCGTTTACGAGCGGAAAAAATCAGGTGAATCCCCTAGTTAATAAATGATAGACAAAAACCAAAACATTTAAAACGATACAGAACCCTAATTAGCCATGGTGATTACGTAAAATGTCCGAAAAAGATTCGAAAGCTCCTATTTATATTGCAATTCTGGTTGCAGTCCTGCTTATTGCAGCCGGCGGTTATTTTGTTCTTGGTGGTAAGACAAAATTCACTCCAATTACTACAACTTCCACTGCTACGCCAACACCTGAAAAAACAGTGGCATCGACATCAAAAGAAACCCCGGCACAGACGGGAGCACAGGGAACCCCTGTTGTTGCAGCTCCCCCGAAAATTGAAACCGTCAAATGCGAATTGTGTCATACAAATCCACAAAACCTCCCCCCGCATGTCAATGGGGGAAAACTCTGTATAAATTGTCATGGAAGCCAGGTGCATAATATTCATATAGGACCGGGCACAGTCGGACTGCAATGCGATACATGCCACGGGTTCCCGCCAAAGATTCCCACAATACAGAATGGAACAGGACCGGGAAGTTACAGCGTATGTGAACAATGTCATGCTGCGCCCCCAGATTCACTTAAACCCAGCAACGGCAACCTGATAGTAGTCCATTTATCAAGAGGCAAATATTGTACGAACTGCCATGGTACTGATGTCGGCGTTATCCATATGGCAGCAATTAGCAATGCGACCAAAAAATAAGTAAAAGGGCGCCAAAACCCTTTACTTATTACTATAGTTCCAGGAAGGTATGGCTTTAGAACCGAGCGAAAGATTGTTTGCAGGAGTAGTTTTAATAGTAATCGGACTCGTGGGTCTGGTTTACAGGCTGACCGGTTATGGCATGATAATCGGGGATATAAGGACAGGCTCAATGTTTTATAGCGGCGGGTATTCCCTCCTGTCCCTGGTTATCAGTGCGATTTTTATAATCGTGGTATTGCTGGGGGTATATATCGTATATGACACGATTCGAAAAGACGCAAGACCCTGAATTAACATGACTTCATTTCTGGAGTTTGCAAGAATCTGCAGCAGGATTGAAGAAATTTCAAGTTCTCTTGAAATGACATCTATAGTTGCAGGTTTTTTCAAGGAAGTGAGCGACGAGGAGCTTCCCATTGTTACCCGTTTTATTATGGGGCATGTTTTTCCGGTCTGGAGCAAGGAAGAACTTGGCATCGGGCCAAACCTTTTGTACTCTGCAATATCAAAAACTTCGTCGCTGCCTGTCAAGCGCATAGAAGAATTTGTGAGGGATACAGGCGATATAGGGCTGGCAGCGGAAAAAGCAATAACTTCTGGAAAAGCCCACTTGAATTTATTTTCTGAAGGTGAACTTTCTATTAAAGAAGTGTACCTTCGCTTCCAGAAGATTGCAGGGCTTACAGGGAAAGGTTCGCAGGATGCAAAAATAAAGAATTTGCAGTATCTTTTCAGTTCAGCCAAACCCCTGGAAATCGTTTATCTTGCACGTTTATCGATTGAAGAACTGCGAATAGGGGTGGGGGAAGGAATCGTGCGGGATGCCATTGCCGAGGCTTTTGATACATCTTCTGAACTGGTCGAGCGGGGGTATATGCTTACAAATGATTTCGGGCAGGTTGCTTATACTGCAAAAAAAGAAGGCGAGCCGGGACTTTCCAGGCTCGGGGTTTTAATAAACAGGCCATTAAAAATGATGCTGGCACAGATAGCTTCGGGTATAAAGGAAGCTGTGGAGGAAATGGGTTCTGTGGCCGTCGAATGGAAATTTGACGGGGCGCGCGTCCAGGTACATAAGGAAGGCGGCAATATAACGATTTATTCACGTAAACTTGAGGACGTGACATCTTCTTTGCCTGATATTGCAAAAGCTGTAAGAAACAATGTTTCTGCAGACAGCGTGATTCTTGATGGCGAGGCAGTGGCTATTGGCAGGGATAAAAGACCGATGGCATTCCAGGAGATATTGCGGCGCTTCAGGCGAAAATACGATATCTCCGCTACCGCCATTGAAATTCCGCTATACCTTAACCTTTTTGATATACTATATTTAAACGGGGATACGCTTATCGATGCTCCGCTTTCGGAGAGACGAAAAAAACTTGAGGAAATATGCGACAAGAGCATTGTCGCAAAGCAAATCGTAACCAGCGATACGGCGATTATTGAAGCGATTTATAAAGAGGCGCTTGCTGCCGGGCATGAAGGAGTCATGTTGAAAAACCCGGATTCATTTTATACACCCGGCAAAAGGGGAAAGAACTGGCTCAAATTAAAGCCTGTAATGGAGACACTTGACCTGGTGGTAATCGGAGGAGAATGGGGGGAAGGAAGAAGAGCCAATCTGATTGGTTCCTACTTACTGGCATGCCGCGACCCTGATACTGACCGGTTCCTTTCCATAGGTCGTGTTGCAACCGGAATCACGGATGAACAACTGGCTGAGCTGACGAATTTATTCAAAAAGCTTGTTGTTTTAGAAAGCGGCATTCATGTCGAATTGGAACCTAAAATAGTATTTGAGGTAGCTTTTGAGGAAATCCAGAAAAGCCCGAATTATGATTCAGGGTATGCGCTTCGTTTCCCGAGACTTGTCAATGTGAGAAGCGATAAATCGGCTGAGGATGCCGATTCCATAGACAGGATTGAACAGCTTTATAAGGTACAAAAAGGAAAATAATGGCTACCGAAAACTATATTATATCGTTCGCCAATATACGTATGTTCGTTAAAAAACGAACGAGATAGGCGGGTTTTTTTTTAAAACGATACTAACCCCCACTCCTCAAACCCGCCTGTCTTACCTTCCTATCCTTCCTTTTCAAGACCATAAACCCATTCCGCGAGGATTACACATTTTTCAGGTTCACATTCAAGAGCGCATCCTGTGCATGGGGAGAACATATCCCCGATCAACAATAACTTGAAATTCCTGGTTTTTTCTTCTTTTTTCCCGATGTACTTAATAAGGTATGTTTTTACACCTTTTTTTGATTCCTTTTCCCGGCTTATTTTTCCTTCCTTTTCCAACATGGCAAGAATACGTGAACATTTGCTGCTGTCTATTTTTGCTTTTTTCCAGAGTTCGTTCTGTAAAATGCCATTTTTACTGGATTTGATCAATTTAAGGATTTTTTCTTCTATTTCCATTCTACTCCCCTACTGGACTTAACATTATTATATTATTGCCCCTTAAAATCACCGAACCCAGAGAACGTGCTTTAACTCCATCCACAACTTCATATGTTTCAACAAGATGCAGATTTAAATACTCATCAGAACTCTCAAGCTTGCCCTGAAGTGTATGTTTATCGCCTTTCATCTCAACCTGTATAATTGAACCTGTCAATGTCTGAACTTTTTTTGTTGGGAACAAGATTTTTCTCCTTCTTATTATTTCCTCTTCATTTATTTCCTTTAGTACTTCAATTTTTGCATTTTTCAAGCTTTTTTATCATGCCAGTGACTTTTTGGGGATGATTTATTACCGTGATTCCCATGAGTTCTTTCAAAATCGTGACATTTCTGGAGTCCACGTCCCGCACTTTGAGTTTTGCTAAGCCGCCTCTTATCGCACCGTAGCTGCAAAGCGTAACGCATAGACCGCACCCGTCGCATTTTAAGAGGTTAATCTGGTCAGTAATCGCGTTGTCCGGGCATTCCTGCGCCGGGGGGCAGAGTTCGCATCTCATGCATATCTCCCTGTCTATAAAGAACGGCATTTTTGATTCTATTTTTCCTGCAATATCCACCGGCACAATATAAACAGGGACGTCTCCTTTAACAGCCTGCGCCACTGCATTTGTCACAAGGGTATCTGCTATTCCGTATGCAAGTTTTGCGGTAGTGTTTGAGGTGGCGGGAGTTACTACCAGGGCGTCATATTTTTGCAGGAGAAACCTGCCGGTTTTGGGAAAACTTGCTCCCTGCTCGCGTTCGTAAAAGCACTCTTCAAGGTAGCTGCCGCAAGAAATATTTGAAAGCTCATTTGCAAGGCCGTACATCCTTATCACTTCTTCGGCTGCGCGCGATACAAAAGTTGTGACTTTTAGCTCTGGTTTATTTCGTTTAAGTTCTTTAAATACCTCAAAACTTTCGCGCAGGAAGTGTCCGGCGCCGGTGATGCCCCATGCAATTTTCATACCTGAATTTCAGCGTCCAACGCAGATATAGCTTGTTATTTCTAAAGATTTTTCAGGGATTTTATAAATGCTATCTTTTGGAAAAATAGTAAAAAATATTAATGAAATCATACCAAATAGGTTTAAATGCTTCACACTACTTTTAAGCATGAGGAACCACAGGCATATCCTATCCATTACAATTCCTTTTTTTGGTTCCTCCCTCCAATCAATCGGATTTTATTTTTCCACACTCAAATATGAATCACTTTCCCCAGCGCTACTTCAGCCGCCTCTGCAAGTGCTTCGGAAAGCGTTGGATGCGGATGTATCGTTCCCGCCATATCCTCCAAAAAAGCAGCCATCTCTATGGAATGCGAGGCTTAACTTTTCCAACCGTTTTCCAATTTCCTGGGCATATAGGAAGATATATATCATATAGAAAAACTTATTAAATTGATTAAGAGCTATTGGAGTCCAAAAAAAATGGATGGTATCCACTCCAATAAGTTCTTTTGGAGGAGAAATTATGAATACACATAGAAAACATTTGTTAAATAAATCTTTAATAGGGCTATTGGTATGGCTTACACTATGTATAGGATTGGTGGCAGCCCAGACAACTACAGGCAGATTGACGCTCAGCCTGCAGCCCAGCCTTGACAGGGAAGGAGATATCAAGGCAACATCCATTACCACGGCCGAACTTCTCGGTCCAGGCGGTACGGTTATGATAACCGGCACAGTGGCTGGCGGCACAGCCCAGTTTAATCTTAGCGGCATAGCTGCAGGAAATTATTTCATCAGGGTGAATAACCTTGCCGACGACCTTGTGCCAACACGCATCGATGACCCGACGAAGACCATCAATCAGTTCGTGGGGCAAAAGTTACGGGTAACGGTCATCGGCAGCCTTTCGGATCCGACCTATCGGGTACAGACGTTCTCCAAAGGACAGGGAGAACATCCGGCTGTTGTGTATTCCGACGGCACCAATGAGGCTCCAGAAACATATGCATATGCCATATTGTCCCTCAAGACCAGTCCACAGAAACTTGAGATTAACGCGCTTGGAACGGCATCTCAATTAAATAACTACACGCCGACCATGCCCACTCATCCGAGCACTTCAACCGCAACCAATTCGTCTTTTTCGGAATGGATGCTTGGCGAAAAGAATCACGCATCCGATTACAATGGGACAGACAGCAAATGCAATACCTGCCATATCAATCTGGACACGAAGCCAGCAACTTTCACGCAGATCAGAACCCTCAACGGCTGGTGTTACAGGTGTCATTATGGTAAAGCAGGCGTTGATGAAGGGTTTATAGATACAACAGCTCTTGCTGCAACACCAACTGCAACATCAACACCGGTGGCCACAACAGCGGCGCCGACTGCCACGCCAAAAACACCGGCATTTGAAGCGCTTTTGGCAATTTCAGCATTGCTGATAATGGTACTGGTTAGAAGAAGATAACACCGGTACCTATTTTTTACTTTTTTTAGTCCCAGGAATGTATTTCTAATCTCAAAAATAATAATTATTTGCTTATTTGATAGTTTAAAATATCCATGGAGTGTTAAGGCATGCCCAGACCCGGACTTGAACCGGGGACATCTGCGTCTTCAGCGCAGCGCTCTCCCAGGCTGAGCTATCTGGGCATACAGGGAGCTAATAATTGCTGACCTCGTATATCTATCCTTCGGAAATTGCATAGGAACCGGATTGAATCTAAGGTGAGTAGGAGTTCATCCCCAAGACTTAATATAATTCATGCCAATAAAGCCAGAGAAGGTGGCTGAATGAACGAATTCCTGGACAAGCTTTCAAAAATCAGGTCAGGGTTTTTAACACGCATGAGGTTTCTTTTTATCCTGGATTTAATCTCCGTTTTTAGCATATTTTATGCAATTTTTATAATCTTCCAGGTTGAGTATTTCCTGAATAAATCTTCTTTCTATTTACCGATTCCAGTCAAATTCGTTCCACCTGTCCTGGCTTTCATTATCGCGATAATAAGCGCCTTATTGCTGCATAAAAAAGACAGTAAAATCAATGTCAACCTGTTAATAGAAAATAAGTATCATGAATTAAAAGAGAGACTCAGGACAGCGTATGATAACAGGGATGAAACAAATGTAATAGTTGATTCATTAAAAGACAATGTTTCTGTCGCGCTCACAAATGTCTCATCTTCGCATCTTTTGTCTGCTGGCAAGACGGTCTTAAAAATACTAATAACGATAGTATTTATTTCAGGGGTTACTGTGGTTTCATTAGACCCAGGGAAATATAGCATACCGCCGGAAGTCATTACCAATATCTCAAGCACCATAACCGGTACTACCGGAGCGATTACGAATGAAACCATGCAGGTCGTGGGGCGCCCGGAAGATGTTGGGAAGGTGGGGACTAGCGGAGGAGGGGACATCTACGGAAAACCCAAAATTGCTTCTATTGAAGGAAAGAATATCGACCTCACGATTTACCAGGGCACGGGAACTGGTTTCTCTATAAAGGAAGCAAGCCAGGCGCAAAACCAGTTCATCAAATCCGCGATGTACCCCGTTGATGTTCTTGGCTCGAATGTTTCTGATGGAGGTTACAGTCTCCTCATGCAAAAAACTGAGACCGAAAAGAAATTAATCGAGGATTATGCAGTTAACGTTAGTAAGATTTGAAAGAGGTAAAACATGAGTGATGATACATACAAAAGCTCAAAAGGCGTTTTCAAGGAACTTCTTGATGAGATCGGGAAGGTAATCGTAGGGCAGCATGAAGCGATTGAACATATAATGATAGCAATTCTCTGCAACAGCCATGCGCTTGTTGAGAGTAACCCGGGGCTTGCAAAAACCCTTACCATAAGCACCATATCAAAAGCGCTTGACCTGAAATTCAGCAGGATACAGTGCACGCCCGACCTTATGCCTTCGGACATCACAGGCACAACCATCATAGAGGATATAGGCGGGAAGAAACAGTACCGCTTTGAACCCGGGCCTGTTTTTTCAAACATCGTGCTTGCAGATGAGATTAACAGGGCGTCGCCCAAGACACAGAGCGCGCTCCTTGAGGCAATGCAGGAAAAACAGGTAACAATTGGCAATAAAACATATCCCCTTGATAAGCCGTTTTTTATCCTTGCTACCCAGAATCCTATTGAAATGGAGGGCACTTATCCGTTGCCTGAAGCCCAGCTTGACAGGTTTTTGCTTAAGATTTTAATGGATTATCCCACGGTTGAGGATGAGAACGAAATTGTTAACAGGTATACGAAAAATATCTCACCATCGGTAAAACAGGTAGTTTCAAAGGGCGAGGTTCTTGAATTGCAGAAACTCACAAGGGATGTTCCCATAGCAGAGGATATCAAGAAAAGAGCCATTAATATCGTGACTTCAACGCGGGCTAAGAGCGAGCATATCGAATATGGGGCCTCGCCACGAGCTTCCATCGGTATTATCCTTGCGGCGAAGGCAAGGGCGCTCATGAGGGGCAGGAATTATGTGAGTACGGAAGATATTGATACAATGGCATATCCCATTCTACGTCACCGTGTTATCCTCACCTTCGAGTCGGAGCGTAAGGGCATGACAACAGACCAGGTGATTTCGGATATCCTGAAAAACGTGAAATAAATGAAAACCGTTGCGCCGCTTTACATCGCAGACACGTATCAAGGGTTGCGCCCCTTGAGGACACAGACACGTATGCCCACAGGCATACGTAAACCTTTAAGAAAGGTTTATCAAACGAGGGGTATGCAAAGCATACCCCAACACCACGTAAACCGGGGTATCGGTTTACGTGGATACCGCATAAAGCGAGGTGTCGCTTTATGATCGATACCTCATTCTTCAAGGAACTTGACCGCTTCACTTTCATGGTACGCAAACGCGTATCCACCGCGTACAGCGGAAGCCGCCGTTCGATTTTAAAAGGCAGGGGCATGGAGCCTGTGAGCTACCGCGAATACACGCAGGGAGACGATTTTAAGATAATCGACTGGAAAGTGTATGGGCGCACAGAGAAACTCTATGTCAAGGAATTCGAAGAAGAAAAGAGCCTGACGACCCATATACTTCTCGATACCAGCAAGAGCATGGACTTCCGGAATAAATTCGATTATGCCGCTATGCTTGCGCTTGGTTTTGCATATCTTGTGACCAAAGATAATGAGAAGTTCGGAGTATCCACCTTCGGCGAAGAGATGAATATCACAAAACCAAAGAGAGGAAGGAAGTATCTCTCCCAGACAATTAACCTCCTGAATAGCACGGCGCTCTTGGGGAAAACCCGATTTGATTATTGCATGGAAAAATACGCCAGCATTATAAAATCAAGGTCGCTTGTTATTATTATTTCTGATTTCATGACTGAAACCGATGCTATCAAAAATGCGATATTCAGGCTCGGCGATAATGAACTTGTATTGGTCCAGGTGCTTGACCCTGTTGAGAAAAACCTTGACCTTGGCGGCGAGGCAAAATTAATCGACCTTGAGACAGACAGGAAATTAGATATCTATACAAGCCCGCGGCTTCGCGACGAATATCAGAAGCGCTTAAACGACCATATCGCAAAGATAAAAGAGACATGTATTACGGTAGGGGCGGATTTTCATAGTGTTACAACCGATAAACCTGTATTTGATTCCATATTCGAGGTTGTAAACCAGAGACAGGTAAAGCAGATAAAACAGAGGTAAAAAATGAGTCTCTTGGATTTTTTATATGCAAATCCGATGCAATTCGCCAATGAGGTAGGGCTTTACGCGCTGCTTTCTATCATCCCGCTTATAATCATATATCTTTTAAGACCAAGGCCGAAGAAATTAAAAATCCCTTCCCTCATGTTCCTTTTTGATATTGAAAAGAAAAAGCGGCTAAATATTTTCAGGAAATTCCTCAAGGACCCGCTTTTCCTGATACAACTGCTCGTGCTTATCTTAGTCTCTCTTGCTGTGGCTGCGCCTTATATCATAGCAAATGAAGAAGCTGGTGGCGGTTCAACCGTGATAATCCTTGACGCTTCCGCCAGCATGCAGGCTGATGGGAAGTTTGATAGGGCAGTTGTGGAAGCGAATAAGTTCGTTTCGGCAAAGAACACCCTGATTCTCGCTGAAAACGTGCCTGTGATGGTTATGAAAGACGCACCTTCAAGCAGCGCATCGGATGCACTTAAAAAATTGAAGGCAAAAGCAACGAGTACCGACCTGTCAAGCGCCATTCTACTCGGACGAAGGGTGCTTCCCGAAGGGGGCAGGATAGTGGTGCTCTCTGATTTTACGAGCTGGATTGGTGATGACCCTTCGGTTGCAAAGGCGCTTGCCGAAGCCAACGGTATCAACGTAGAATTTGTAACGATTAGCGGAAGAACGGATAATGTCGGGATAGTGAACGGCTGGTTCGAATCGAACGGCGATTATAAGATAGTCATTAAAAATTTTAATAACGATGCGCGGGATGTAAAGATAGATGTTACAACAGACGGCAGGAACGTGCTTTCAGATACCAGAAACATCAAAGGGCAGTCAAGTGAATATATTGCGGTCAGCAACCTTGAACCCGGAAAAACGAAAATCTCCCTGAACATTGACGATGCGCTTTCGGTGGATAATACAGCCTATGTGATTATTCCGCAAACAATAAAACGAGATGTCCTGTATATCACCGATAACGCTAAATCGCCTTCAGTGGTCGCCCTCGGTCTTATTCCTTTTACAAAGGTAACAAAGGCTGACCCGAAAAGCATCCCTTCGCTGTCAGGCCGTATTGTTTTTGTGAGCGCTCCCCTTCAGGCGGATGCGGTAAAAACACTTTCTGATTATGTCAATAACGGGGGAACTGCGGTTATTATCGCATCACCGGGATTGTCGGGCATGGATATCCTTCCTGTCGAACCGGGCGACCTCTCAAACAGTACCTCCTTAAATGTTGCCTACCCAAATACCATAACGAGCGGCATCGACATTGAAAAGACGGAAGTCAAGAAACATTTCAAGGCACAGTTGAAAAGAGGAGCAGTATCACTGGTTGAAGGGGGGGATAAATCCGTTATGCTGGCTTACTGGAAATCCGGGAAGGGAATGGTGATTTACTCAGGACTGGCTGACCCCAGGGGCGATAATATCTATGACCCCCTGAATGAAAATGTGTGGAATGATTTCCACTCAAATCCGGGCTATCCGCTCTTCTTTAAGCAGATGCTTGAATGGATAAGCGGAAGCGCGGATGTAAGCGAATATAATGCAAAAACAGGACAGTTTATCAAGCTGCCTGCAACGCAGACAATAAAGACCCCTGCAGATACTGTAACAACAGACCTTTTACTGCTTGATGAAGTGGGAATTTATGAACTGCCGGATAAGGATATAGCCGTGAACCTGTTTGATGAAAAGGAATCAAACCTTGCGGGAGGCGGGCTTGCAGCCGGGACTCTGAATCTTTCAACTTCGAAGGAAATATCGTATAATGTCCAGACTATCCGGAAACCCAAATATCTTGATATTTATCTAATAATGGCGGGGATGTTCTTTGTTGCGCTTGAACTTGTTTACCTGCGCTGGAGGGGTGAGTTATAATGGATATCCCGCAGTTCGCGAATCCCTTTATTATCCTGTTAATTAGCCCCCTGATTCTTGTCGGCTGGTATGCGATAAGGAAAGGTATTCCGAAGCTCATCATACTCTCTCGCTTGATAATCCTGAGCCTTCTTATAATTGCCCTGGCTGAACCTTTCACCATGAGCGCAAGTTCTGTCCGGGATGAGGCGCCGAAGGTGACTATCGTATCCGACCAGACGATGAGCATGGATTTATTCAATAGGGATACGGGCGGAAAGATATTCGAAGCTATAAAATCAAAAACCCCGACCACAGCGAGGCAGTTTGCAGGTATAAAATCGCCAATCGGGGATGAGGTTATCCAGGATGCGGAGGGAAATAACAACATAGTGCTTGTGAGCGACGGGAATAATAACTACGGTAAAGACCTGTTCGATGCCATCTCCTTTGTTTCCAAAACCGGCACGCGCGTGTTTGCTGTGAAACAGGCACCCATACATAACGATGCAAGCGTCGAGATAGAAAGCGCCAAGAACCTTATAATCGGGAATGAGAACGTATTCAATATCGTGGTGAGGCAGGCGGGGAATGAGACCTCTTACAGGCTTGATGTCCAGATAGACGGGACGCCTGTGAAAAGCGATACAATCACACAAACAGAGCGCACCCGGGTCATTCCGGTTTCTTATACCTTCAATTCACTTGGCACGCACAAGGTAACCGCCACCATAACCCCGAGCGGAGAGGACTGGTTCAATCTCAACAACGTGTTCTATAAATCCGTGTTCGTTGTTCCGAAGCCTAAGGTTCTCGCTGTGACCGCTGATACAGGCTCGCCGCTTTATAAAATTTCTACAAGCCTGTATGATGTCACGACCATGAACTCCGTTCCTGACGACCTTGCAGCTTACAAGGCTGTGATAATAGATAACAAAGGCGCGGCGCAGTTGAGCGCTGATATTTTACGGACATACGTGGGCGGGGGCGGCGGGCTTGTTGTGGTGGGTGGGGATTCTGCTTATGATAAGGGAAATTACAACAATTCGCCTGTAGAAGCAATGCTGCCGATAATTTCCAGGGCGGCTGAGTACCAGGGCGGGAGGAACCTTGTTGTTGTGATCGATGCATCAGGGAGCACTATGGGGGAAGACCCTACAACAGGGCTTTCTTTTATAGGTCTTGAGGATGCGAACGCCCTGAATTTGGTCCAGAATATTGCACAGGATAGTCGCATGGGCGTAGTTGCTTTTGGCGGCGTGACTGCAAAAACGGATATATTGCCAATGGGTAACGAAGCCAATAAAGCGGTTCTTGAAAAATTCATAAGGGATATTGGCCCGAAAGGCGGCGACAACCCTACAGATCTTGATAAAGGACTTCACGCTGCCGGAGACTTGTTAAATACTGTCAGTGGGACAAAAGAAATAATAGTATTATCTGATGGCATGATGCCGCCTGAGGGTTTTGACCAGATAAAAAAGACCGTTGTGGATTTAAAAAATAATGATGTTAAAATCCATTTTATCCAGGTAAGGTTGTCTTTTGAAGCAACCAAAGAAGCAAACCCACTGTATAATGGACTTGCGCTTGCTTCGGATGGTCCCGCCATAGTCCTGAATCCGGATGAACGAGCCAGCACTTTAATCGGACAGGGTCCCTCGGTTACACCAACCCCCACACCCACCCCCGAAGTCAGTTACGAATACCCCCTCGCAGCAGTGGACACAAACCATTTCATCACAAAATATATCAACCTCACAGCCTCGGTTACAGGATATAATGACGTCACACCCAAACTTGGAGGAGACCGACTCGTAGCCACCACGCGCGGAAAACCGATTCTCACGAGCTGGGGCTTCGGGCTCGGGAGGGTTGTTTCGTTCACAACAGATAACGGGGGTGGCTTAACAATGTGGGCTCCCCAGGTTTACAGCGGCGAGAACTCGCGCCTCATATCGGGAATGATAAACTGGGCGATAGGCGACCCGCGCCCGAAGGAAGGCGTGGTTGTACAGGCAGAGGACATTTGGGGCGGAACGCCCGGCAGGGTAGTGGTTACTTCTAACACGCTTCCGCAGGTAAAACTTGACGGCGCGGCACTTGACCTTTCCAGAACAGGACCGACGACATACGAATCACCCATAAATCTTGAGAAAGAAGGATTCCACGACCTTTCAGGATACGGGATAGCAGTGAATTACCCGCTTGAATACAGGGATGTTGGATTCAATGACCAGCTTATTTCTGTTATAGAATCAAACGGCGGGCACGTGTATGATGAGAAGGATGTCGAAGGTCTGCTTCTCCTTGATATAAAAGAAAAAGCAGTCAGGACAGTGGAGGAGCCAAAGAGTGAAAAAGAACCTTTCCTGCTTGCGGCGCTTGGATTGTTTTTAACAGAGATAATAGTCAGGAGGCTTAAGGATTACAGGAAGGAGAGACCAGTGATTGAGGAGAATCCGCCGAGGGCGGCGTCAGCTTCCGAACCTGAGGCTGCGGGATGAAGTATAAAACAATCAAATAGCGCCAGACAAGCTCGCTTATTTTTCCTTAAATATCTCAGGCACAACCCGTCTTGCAACCTCACGGTAAGCAGCCACAAGGTCTCCCTTATCAAACCTGAACACATCCTTATCAAGGGATTCGCCTGTTGTTTTATCCCAGAACCTGCATGTATCGCATGAAATCTCATCTGCCAGGACTATCCTGCCCTTCCGCCGTCCGAACTCAAGTTTAAAGTCAGGCAGCAAAAGGTTTCTCTCATCAAGATATTGAATAAGTATTGAATTAATCGAAAGTGCAAGTTTTCGTATCTTTGAGAGTTCAGCTTTAGTTGCAATCCCAAGCGCCAACGCAATGTCTTCATTAATCATCGGGTCGCCGTATTCATCGCTCTTATAATCGAATAGTATTATCGGGGGGTCAAGTTTCTGCCCCGTCTTAAAAGGATATTTCTTGGTAAGGGAACCGGCTGCTATATTCCTCACAATTACTTCGATTTTTATGATATCCACTGCATCCACGACCATCTCGGTTCCGGACAACATGCTGTCAAAATGCGTTTTAATGCCTTTATCCTCAAGAAGCCGGAGGAGCTTTGCAGCTATCTGGGCATTGTAATATCCTTTTTTTGGGGCTTCGCTTTTCTTCTTGCCGTCAAAAGCCGTCAGGCTGTTCCTGAATTCCATTATCAGCTTTTCAGGATTGTCTGTTTTGAAGACCGTCTTTGCCTTGCCAGAATAAAGTTCCGAGCGCTTAATCATGGGTTCTTTAGTGGTACTTTATGAATATAAAGGAGACGCTTTTGCACTCTTTATTGATGGCGGGAATGTGATAATCGATTCAATAAGTATTGAATTTTCATCAAAAAATTTCGGTAAATATATGTAGTGGCATAGTAATTGATTGTTAAATTCAGGGAGGACAGTTATGACAGATGACAATATAGTATATGTCGGAAACAAACCAGTGATGAACTATGTTCTTGCAGTAGTAACGCAATTTAACAACGGCGCATCTGAAGTTGCAGTCAAAGCAAGGGGAAAAGCAATATCAAGGGCAGTAGATGCGGTGGAAGTTTCAAGGAACAGGTTTTTACCAGATTCCAAAATAAAGGATATAAAAATCGGTACTGAGAGAATCGCCACGGATAGGGGAGATTCCAACGTGTCCATTATTGAAATTGTGTTGACAAAATAAAAACCAAATTCTCAAGCTTTTTTATTAGTTATATCAAAAAATCAAAGGATAAGGCGCGTATTTCAATTATACATCGCCTCTTCCATTTTATCGCCAAAAAGGGAAAGCAACCCGGCTTTCACATCATGCCCGGAGGCATGCCTCCCATGCCGCAAGCTCCGCCCTGTTCGGCGCCGCCGCCTGAAGCTGCAAGCACGTCATCTATTCTCAAAATCATGATAGCGGTTTCGGTTGCCGAGTTTATAGCCTGCGTCTTGACGCGAAGAGGTTCAATAACCCCGTTCTTCCACATATTTTCAGCTTTTCCTGTGAATACGTTAAGCCCTGCATCCTTGTTCCCCTTCTCATGCTGGCTGCGGAGTTCCACAAGCATATCTATAGGGTCAAGCCCCGCATTTTCCGCAAGGGTTTTCGGGATGATTTCAAGCGCCTCTGCAAACTTTGTCACAGAAAGCTGCTCCCTGCCTTTCAATGTCGAAGCGTAGTCCTTTAACCGCAAGGCAAGCTCGATTTCAGGCGAGCCTGCGCCTGCAACCAGTTTCCCATCTTCAACCGCAACGCCCACAACCCTTAACGCATCTTCAAGAGCCCGTTCGGTGCTTTCCAGTACATGCTCTGTGCCGCCGTGTATAATGATCGATACTGCCCTGGGATTGCTGCATTCAGTAATATAAAGCATCTTATCCTCGCCGTGCCCCTTCAATTCAACAAATCCCGCGCTTCCCAAGTCCGAGGCGTCAAAATCGTCAAGGCTTGTAATGAGATTTGCACCTATTGCCCTTGCAACTTTCTCGATATCCTTTTGTGCAACACGTTGTACTGCAAGAATATTCGCTTTTGCAAGGTAATGCTGCGCGATGTCTTCTATGCCCAATTGACACAACACGACATTGGCGCCGCTCTCTGCTATCCGGTTCACGATATCATGGACAATCTGTTCTTCCTGGTCAAGATATTGTGAAAGCTCACCCGGTGTTGAAATGTTAATCTCGGCTTCAAGTTCCATCTTGCTGAATTCAATAGGCCGCGTGATGAGCGCAATCTTCGCATCTGTTACCTTGTTTGGCATGTTGTTGTGGACTTTATCTTTATCAAGAACAATGCCTTTGATAAATTCGCAATCATCAACGCTTTTTCCTACTTTTTTCTCGATTTTAATATTATCAATATCAACTATTTTTTTCCCGTCTTCCTCATCAACAATGGATTTGATAGCGGCAACTGCGATTTTTGCAAGTTTTTCTTTTGAACCCTCGGCGCCCTTTCCTGTCATTGCGGTGGTTGCTATTTTCAACAGATGCTCCTCATCATCCTCTGTGATTGTGTGGGTAATTTCCTTCAGGAGTTCAATTGCCTTGTCAGCGGCCATCCTGTAGCCTGACACTATTATTGTGGGGTGGAGGTCCTGGTCCAATAATACCTGCGCCTGTGAAAGCAATTCACCTGTAAGAACTGCGGCTGTGGTGGTTCCATCCCCGACTTCATCATCCTGCGTTTTTGCTACCTCTACGAGCATTTTTGCTGCAGGGTGCTCTATTTCCATTTCTTTAAGGATTGTGACGCCGTCGTTTGTGATTGTAATGTTCCCGCCGCCCACGAGCATCTTATCCATTCCTTTTGGTCCAAGTGTGGTTCTCACGGCATCTGCAACTGCTTTTGCCGCCATGATGTTATTGTTCCTTGCTTCCTGCCCGCGTGTTCTCTCAGTGCCTTCCCTTAAGATTATGATTGGTTGTCCGCCAAGTTGTGCTGCCATAAATGATTATCTCCTGATTCCGGTTTTTAGTAATATTATTTTGATGCGCCGGTTAATTATATAAATTTAATATAATTATACAATTACCGGGCTGCTATTTGGGCAAATCAATGTTTGTCGTTCTATATAAGAATTCCGATGGGTGGTTCTGTCAAGTCTTCGTCGGATTAGACTTGCTGTCAAAATTCGTCGGGTGGCTGGCGTTCTGTATTAGTGTAATCCATTTATTCTCACCCATAACCTCTATTCCGCAGGCTTCGGCGGGTGTCTTTCCGTCAAGACCTTCATGAGTTCTTATGAAGTTATGATAAATCTGATAGCCTTTGAGGATGGGCGTATCTTTCTTTTTTAATCCTCTCATAACCTTTTCCCTATCCCTTATCTCTCCATTAATCCTTTCCATTTTGTTATTGTTCATGTCCCCATCCAGCTTTATAGCGTTGATATGCTTTGAGCGTGGGCTTGAATTTTGGTAAAATTCCCTGTTAAAAGCATCGTGATAGGCTCTTAGTCCATCAGTTATCAGGACATTAGGTCTTTTTCCCATGAGTTCTTTACCTTCATGGAATAAGCTTTGTGCATCGTGTTTAAACTTTGTATCAGCGACTTCCTGAGCAATCCAGTATCTTGTTTCATCATCCATCAATGCAAAGAGATATTTCATATTACCGCTGAATTTTACGAAAACCTCATCCGCTCGCCATGTATCGCCAACATTAGGTTTCAGCTTATCCACATACTGTTTCATCAATAATGTGTATTTTTCAATCCAATTGCTAACAGTTTGATATGAAACCTCAACGCCGAGTATTCTAAGCGATTTCTGCGTATTCCTGAGCGATTCTCCTGAAAAATACAACTGCATGGCTGTTGTGACTGCTTGCGGATTATGTTTCATTTTCTCGAAGCCGATATTGAATGAGAAATAGCGATTACAATCAATGCAATGGTATTTTTGAATATCCCCATGTTTGTTATGTCTGATGCCGTCTTTTTCAAGGTTGGATGAACCACAGAAGATACAAGTCGAAATAGTAACGATAGGCTCTATCTTTCTGACCTCAACTTCTTTTCTTATCGCAAAAGAGACCTCAACTGCCCAAATATGCTTGCATTTTAAGCCTCTGGTAACGTGGTCAAGGCATGAACATTTCCAGCCTATTTCAGTAGTTTTCACATTATAAATAACGTTGCTTGTCTGTGATTTCACTTTATACGAATGTTCATCTATCCTTTCTATCTGATTTCCCATTTCAGCTATGGCTTTACCTCTTTCTTCTCTTGTTCCTACGGTTTGCAGGTTGTTATCTTTGGCAAACATTTTAATTACCTCAATTTATCTACTATCTTATCTATCGTTTTAATGATGTATATACCTTTTGGTTGGTAGTTATATTAGCAAATTTGACGATAGATATATATACCATTATAACTTTTAATAAACATGTGATATTATGAGTTTATCAAGTACAGTTGGAATAGCTAAACTCGGCACGAAATCACTTAGAGCCACAGTACCTGAAGGTATAGTGGAATTTCTTGATATACAGGCTGGAGATAAGCTCGAATGGACTATGGAAATAGAGAAGGGTAAAAAAATAGCTAAGATAAAAAAAGCGGAGGCTACAAAATGACTGCATTGGATAAACAAGAAAAGATATCAGAAGACCTATTCAAATCAGACATATATATACAAATAGAAGATTTTATCCAACGTATGAGAAATCTTGAATTGGTTGTGGACAAAAAAGATGAAATGTCAGATTACTTAGCCATTGCAATGACAGAATATGAAATGAAAGCAAAAATCTCCGACCCATTAAGTAAATGGGTGACTGCAAATACATGTTTACTTATTATAAATCAAGCTCTTACACATGGAATTGTAAAACCTGGGGAAGGAGTAGTCAAAAAATTAAAGGAATGTTCTGATATGAATATCGAACTTACAAAAGAGCTTGAAAGGGTAAATATAGAACTTATAGACGCTAAGAATAAAATCGAAGAACTTGAACAGATGTCCCCGCATTTTACAGGTGATGTTGAATGAAAAATATTATAAAATGTGAGCGATGTGGTAGTACTATATCATCAGAGTTTTTTGATTCACACGAATGCCACCTTTCCAACATCGAAAAAGTTGGAAATATAAAAGAAATATTTATTAAACATTATTTTGAAGTCATAGATGCGTATAATAATATCCTTTTAATTAAAGGTTGGGATGGTATTCTTTACAGGATTATCAAGTCTGAGAAAAAATCTAAATTAAAGATTTTTCCATGTTATTTATCGAAGGATTTAACGGGAATTGCAGAAATTCCTATTATTTGTTATTATAAACCCCATTCTGAAGTTATCATCGCTATTGGTCAAGATGGTATCGAATATAGATTTGTAGTATCAAAAACAATAATCTTAAATCCATATCCGACGGATTTTGACACAAAAATTAACCGACGAAGACTTGACAGAACCCGATGGGTGGCTCTGTCAAGTCTTCGGTTGCTCAGGCATTTCCGAATCGCTGTCAAAAATCGGTTGCTATTTTGTGGGAGTGAATGAATGGCTGATGCCCAGCTAACTGGAGGAGTTACTAAAGCGACGGTCAAGAAATGAATGGTTATTGTATTTGATAGGATTTTCGTTTTTTATGGGTTCCTTTAAAGACAATCTATTAGCAATAATTATAGCATTATTATTTATTGTTCCTATTTAAGATTTCAACAAGCGATGTTATCATTTTATCGAGATGAGACAATTCCCCTTCAACATCTTTAGTCATACTTTCACAACCTTTATTGTTATTTCACCGTTGTTTAAATTCCAAACAAGCTTATTACCTTTTTCAATTCCTAATAAATTAACAAGTGCTGTCGGTATCGGTGTAGTGAATTTTCCCTTTGATTCTTGCGCTGTTGTACTCAATCCCTTATCTGTCATAATATCTCCTTTAACATACTTCTGTTATGGTTTTATTCGCTTTCCATTTCGTAGCCAAATCAATCAAGCTCTCCCATCTGTTTGTAAGGTCAAGCTTAATTCCTGCGGCTTCGGCTGGTGTTTTTCCTTTGAGAGAACTATGGGGTCTTTTATGTTCTTATTTTTCCCCCTTATTCTGCCTTAGCATGACAATCCAGACAATTGCCTCCAAAATTACTAAGTGATGCATTATGGAAATCAACATTAGCCAGCGTACTAATGGTATCGTCTTTATGACAGCCGTCACATTGTACATTTGTCGTTTCAGTATGTTTTCTCTTTAAACTTGTCGTAATATTTACTGGTGAGCCCCATGATGCATTTCCTGTATATTGGTCATTGTGGCAAATGAGACAATTGGTAGTATCAATCGTACCAAAATGTCCATATGGAGTTGTCATTGTATCAGTCACATTTTTGATGTAATGTGTTATTGTACCGATACCTCCACTCCCTATAGACATTCCATTGTTGTCGTGACACAGATTACAGGCTGCGGCGGTCTGTACATCACTTCCATTCTGGATATGTTCTTTCACCAGCGGTGCATTATATCCTCCTGTACCTGTATGGCAATTCTCACAAGGATCCGGTGTCATATATGCAGAAGGATGCCCGCTTCCAGGTTGAGTACCATCTCCATGACATGCCCAGCATTTCTTATTCTCAGCATTTACAGTCGAAGATGCTCCACTATTTAAATTCTTATGTGCTGAATTATTTGCAGTGCTGAAATTGACAAGTTTGGGTGCAGTACCTCCCGCATCATGACATGCCTTACAATCAGGACCTCCTGCTGACCCTACAGAGTTATTGTGCATCAGTTGACCAACAGTCGTACTTCCGGATTTGTCGTGGCATGACTTACATTGAGAATCTGTATAATCACTCAAGGTATGATTGTAGTAGCCAGGTTTGCCATTCCAGCTACCGTTGGTGATCTCTGGAGATAAACCAAGCCCGACACCTGTAAATTCAGAACTCATCTGACTATAATTGCTATCCCCTTGATAGTGACAATCTGCACAATTAGTTCCACTGCTAATGGTAGAATTGAGCACATATGATGGATTCCATATCAATGGTCTGCCTAAAGGTGTCGAACTATGTTTCGTGTCATTATGGCAATATAGACAAGAACCGGTCTGATTCGTCCAGTAGCTGCCCCATTTCGATCCATTGAGCAGATCATCCGAATGATGCAATGGGTTGCTTACTTTGATTGGAGTTATTCCAAGAGAGCCATCTACAACATTTGACTGATGGCATGTCGTACAATCTACAGCATTTACATTACTCTGAGAGAATGTATTGTCCTTCTGGAGGAACTTTATGCCATGTATATCCCTGCCTGCTTTACTTCCAATCGTATTGTTGGCATGGCATTCTGTACAGTACAGAGTTTTGTGCTCTACCTTGTTGTTTGTAGTTGCAGAACCACCCGGCCCGTGGCATGTCGAACATAAGGTATCGTTGCTCACGGGTTTGGCTAACGTGTTGTTATGAATCCTGCCCGTGTTATGGCAATCCGAGCACAATGGCGTGGTCGCTCTTGATGTATGGTTTATGATCGTGTTGTTGAAATTGCTGACATAGAATGTGGCGTTGTTGGTAGTGGTATTGTGGCAATAGCTGCAGTATGTAGTGGCATCCAGGCTTGCCATGTCGGTTCTCTTCTTGCCGTAATGGCTGACACTGTTATTGCCGCCATTGGCTCCGCCATATACGCTGGCCGCACCATCCGGGTCGAAGCTGCCCACCATCATCTCTGTCCTGTTGTGACAGGAATAGCAGCTGGTCACGCTTGCTGTATCTATGCTGGTACCGTTCCAGTAGTGCTGTGAGACCGTAAGTATGGAAGTCGGCGTAAAGTTGCCTGCATCTGAAACATGGCAGTCCACGCACTTGTACGGTGTCTTGTAATTGGACGGATGACCGCTTGCGGGTTCATTACCGTTGCCGTGGCATGCCCAGCATTTCTTATTTTGAGCGGCCAGGCTTGTGCTGGTTCCACTGTTTAGGTTCTTGTGAATATCAGCAGTATCGTTCATGGCAGTGAAATTAACCTGTTTCCCACCGCCAAGCGTGCCTCCGGCATCGTGACAGGATATACAATTCGCACCCCCTGCCCTGCCTTCATTGAGGCTGTGGGAAAGGTTCAATGAAGTGGACGAGTATGTGCCGTTCAATGAATGGCATGACTGGCAGTCGCTGTCCTTGTAACCAGCTCCCAGGAAACCGCTGTGATCCTGCCAGCCCGCTTTGCCGGTATTATCGACTGTGATCAGGGGTGGGGCAGGGTTCCACCGGGTACCATTATAATTTGTATTTATCGATGCATTGTAATGGCAGTCAGCGCACCAGGTTGTTGCAGTGGTCGCGCCGTTCCTTACATTTGTCGGGTCTGTGAGGAGGAGGTTATTCACAAGTCCAAGTGCCGTGCTGTTATGCTTCGTATTCCCGTGGCAGTAATAACATGAGCCCGTCTCTCCGGTCCAGAACTGACCCCATATCGTGCCGTTTGAGAGATTGGCACTGTGTTTCAACGGGTCGGGTATCTGTGGCGCCGGTTTCCCAAAATAGTTGCCCGCCCTGGGCGAAGAATTGAGGGCATTAAGGAACGTGGAATTCTGGTGGCAGTTGGTACAATTGCCTTGAGCAGGGCTTCCGCGGTTCACGTATCCCGCGCTCTGCGAGAACACCTGTATCACATGCACGTCGTCGCTGTGGCAGAGCGTGCAGTTCACGCTTGTATTGTGCTTATTATAATTTTGATGGCAGGTAGTACATTGAGTGTCCTCAGTGATGTTGTTCTTCACAAACCTCTGGGATTCATCCGGTTTTGTTATGTTGTGCATCGGCCCGTGGCAGACGATGCAGGGAATTGTGGAATTATTATCATGGTAATCCGAGGTCGTGGAATAGTTGGAGACTATGCCGTTCAAAGTGGTCTTCTTTGTTATATCAGTCCTGTTATGGCAGTTGCTGCATGAACCTATAACCATATTGGTTCGATGCTGCGTGAAACTTCCATGACAGCTCGGGTTATCGCAGGTTAGATTTCTATGCACATCTGCCGTCCCCATGGAAGGAGTTGAACCCTGCCCGTTATAGGAAAGGTGGCAGAACATACAGCCACTGGTATTTGAATAATGAGCATTATTGGAGCCTACTACAGCATCATGCCCGGTCGCATACGGTGAATTCACAGGCGCTCCTGATGTGAGAGATTTGGATGAGTGGCCAGTGCAACCTGCCCCACCTCCGCAGCCCCACCAATTGTAGATGAACGAAGTATTATCACTAACACCCAGCGCCGTGGCATTGGCTGTGACCTTCCAGTTACCGTAATAGTTCTTTGCATTCATGTCGCGGGTTATATTGACAAGACCGTTGCTGTCCGTGGATGTGATGATCGTATAATCCGTCGTCCCTATAGGGTTCATTAAAGTGAAATTCACATTGGTATTCGCCACCGGCATTCCATTGCTATCGATAACCAATGCCCACATGGTTATGTTTGTCTCGACGCCATTAAAGTTATTAGTGCCCCAATTGCTGGACGGATTCTTGAACCCGGTTCCAGAGAATGAACCTGTATTGGGGTCGTCAAGTACGACATATCTATTTGTGGCAACGAGGATTTTTCCGATTAGTGCTGGTGTAGGAGTTGGCGTTGGGGTTGGCGTAGGAGTTGGAGTGGGAGTTGGAGTGGGAGTTGGAGTGGGAGTTGGAGTGGGAGTTGGGGTTGTTACGGTCTCATTGACATAGAAACGGCCGCTATTTGAGCCTGTAGATCCACCATTTGTTCCAAGATACACTCTTCCTCCTCGTGAAGTTGTAACTGAGACTTTTAGCGCTGGATATGAACTCGCAGGAGCAGTGCCAATAATGCTACTCATATCTATGGTATAGCTTTGACCACTAGAAGAAGATACACTCGTGGTCACGTATCCCAATGATGTAAAAGTGCCTCCTTGAGCATATCCCAGATCAAAACGATATGTCGCAGTATAGCCGCTTCTTTGACTTGATAAATAAAAAGTAGCACCTGTTTTGCCTGTTATTTGAGTATCAGAACTATATGCTGTTGGATAAATTGCCAAAAACTGGTCTCCGGATGAAGTCGTTGTTAATCGATCGCTGTTGCATGTAAACCCTGTACTGCTTAGCGTAGTAATTCTATAAGAAGTTGGCAGTGCCCCACAATTTCCCCAGTTGGCTGTAAATCCCGATGAATCTATAGCTCCTGAGGATTGGATCCAGTAATACGTTTTATCCGCAGCACTTGCTGCATTGGCTGAAAAGATTATTGTGCAGAATAAAATAGATAGAATTATGCTCAAGTTTAATGTTCCATATATTCTATTATTTTTCCCCTTCATGATGACCTCCTGATCGCTACTGTTCCCGTTGATCTTTTATCTCCATATGGGATAAAAATAAAATCAAGTTGCGGGGATTCAATATTAATATTAAAATTTACAACCTGGTTTTTTTTAAGTTCATATTTGGAGGATATATCCTTTCTAAGGACACCATTTTCATAAACATTCATACTAATTTTTTCTAGGTTGCTATTAGTTATGGTTACTGAATAGTTTCCTTTTAAAAGAGAAACTTGCTTCGCATTTTTACCTGGCGAATCTGACTTAACGATGAGATTTAATATGATATCAACTATATTTTTATCTTCAGCTATATTGTTACTCGCATTATTGTCAGCACTGGTCGATTTTACTTCAACTCTATTTGTGTAGTTTCCTATGGATGTATTTGGTACTGTGTAACTGACATTGATATTTGCCGTTCCGTCTTTCGGGATAGTTCCCAGATCGCAGGTAAAGTTCACTGCTATGTCGCATGTTCCCTGGGATGTTGTCACAATTCCCCGGATGAATCCAGGCGGCCATGTATCAAGTACTTGTACACCTGAGGCACCCGAAGGACCGTTGTTCTTTACAGTTATAATATAAGTATAGGTATTCCCGTCTCCTGCAATGATCTTAGATACACCGTCATCTTTAGTAATCGATAAGTCAGCAGTTTCATATGCCGAAGTTCCAAGAAGAGCTTTAGATGCATCTATTATACCATATCCGTATATATCATCCTTACCTGGAATTCCTGCATCGAATGCCGTATTCCTGATTATTTCTCTGACATCTTTATTATCCCTTAATCCATCACCGTTGACATCAGGAAAATTTGTTGAAAATATGAGAGCTGCTACACCTGTCACATGTGGAGCCGCCATAGATGTTCCGCTCAAAAAACCATATCCTCCCTGTATCGTAGAATTTATTCTTACCCCGGGAGCGGCAACTTCAATCTTCTGATCTATTGGAGAGAAACTTGCTCTCTGACCATTCTGGTCTATAGCAGTCACAGCAATAACAGAATCATATGCTGCAGGATATAAAACAGGGCCTCCCCCGGTATTTCCTCCCGCCGCAACTAATAATACACCAGAATCATATGCGGCATTAACCGCATCGAGTACCGCAGTATTATTTTCAGTACTTTCCAGGCTCATGGAAATGATATTCATCCCATTGTTTTTCGCCCATTCTATACCGGATACGACTAAACTGGCAGTTCCAAAACCGCCTCCGTCCAATACTTTGACTGCATATAAACTTGACCCGGGCGCTACTCCTACGACTCCAATGCCATTATGTTGGGCACCTATAATACCAGAAACATGTGTCCCGTGACATGTTCTAAAAAATGACAGGCAATTGTCATCCCATGGATCCGGATCATCGTTGACAAAATCATATCCGCCTTTATAATTTCCAGCCAAGTCCGGATGGTTATAATCGATTCCCGTATCAAGCACCGCTATTTTTACTCCGGTTCCATTGATATTCTGGTTATGTACAGGCTCACTTCCGATAGACTGGACTCCCCAGGAACTGGAATATTCATCTGTCATCCTGAAAATAGTGTCATTTACTATATATGCAACTCTAATATCTTTTTTCATCTCTTCGATTTTATCTTCAGGCATTCTGGCAGAGACTGCATTTATCAGATGAAACTCTTTTTTCATCTTACCGCCATGACTTTGGACGACCAATTCCTTTTCTGAGGTTCCGGAGGATTTGTGATAACCGATTATAACGTCACGATCTGCTGCAAGTGCCATTCCGCTTAAAATAATGATAATAGCACAGGTTGAGAGAGCCACATTCAGAACCACTTTACCTTTTTGTGGTATTTTCATATCATCTATCCTCCTGTGACCTGTGTAGAATTGGTACCATACATGCTATTGACTGTTGCTATATCCCCGGTCATTGCATCAGGACTCGTGACATTAATAGACGTTTCTGACCAATTTATCACCTGTACAGACCGGAATATAGTTCCGTTATTGATATTGATCGTCACATTTGTCCAATTATTATATGCAGGATCATATGTTCCAAATCCTGAACCATTGATCGCAACTGTCGTAGAATTAATTATCGCAGAGGTAACGATCATTGCCGGCCCGGCTGCTAATGGTCTTTTATTACTTTCTACATTTCCATCTTTTATAACATATATTGCGTACAACCCTTTATCCAGTGGCGGTATCGTTACAACAATCTCAGAAGCGGTTATATTAGTCGGAGTTATCGTAATATTAGTTGAAGTTGTTCCGTTTGTAATAACTCCGTTTGTAAGGGCTACAACTGATGAACGATTAATACCATCAACTGTTGTCACAAAATCATCTCCATCGATGGTCAATTCCGTTGCCTCACCTATTAGTACCAGATTTGTGCTAAGGTGGTCAATAGATGGTACAATAAGATCTGCTCCCGGTGCTAAACTGCCTGCTACATACGATGCATGACAGCCCTGACAATCATTGGGTCCAAGATGACCGTAGCCTGACATTTGGGTTGTATTGGTTATATCCCACTGAATATTATGTAGAGAACTATAACCATGACATCGTTCACAATATCTTATAGAATCAGATCCGTATGTGGCATTATGCATATCATGGCACATAGCACATTTTGTAATATCGTTATTCCTGAATCCGCTCAAATTTCCTAACCTGTGATGTGTCTTATTATTATAGGCTGTAGGAGGACTCGCTGTGGAATTCGCCTCATGGCACGACTCACAACCACCCCATTTCCTGCCACTTGTTTGATTGATTACTTTAAATTTTGTATCAGGTGCCATACTGGACGGCGGAGAGGTTGGTGTATAGTGTCCATCGTCATAATTATCTACTACACTTCCATGGCAGGCATTACAATGCCCGACCGTTGCAGCCTGTGTTTCATGATGCGGTCTTCGAATAGCCATTCCATTAAAGGTATTATCGTGGCATTGCAGACAATTCCTGATCAGTGTAATACCGCTTCCATTTGGAAGCACAGGGTGACAATCTGTACAACCGTATTCTCCTATTCGCACGAGGTTATGATGAGAATCAGGTACACCCAATGCATGACACCCTCTGCAATTACTCTCAACCAGATTGCCGAATAAAGTATCATAGACCCCCATTCTTTGATCTACCGGAGGAGGTAGTGCAAATGCCAAACCCACCAGTATCAGGCCTACTGTTATCGGCATTAAATAGTATAATATAATATGTCTTTTATTCATTTTTCATCGCCTATCCTATCTGTATTTTTCAAACATCCATTATAAATTAATAAATAAAAAAAATATAAGAAGGAATTAATTTAAATAATCAATCCCTTCTCATAGCCATAGTTTTGCTGATCACCTTATGTAATAGTAGCCGAAGCTTCGCCGCTATTTGCTGTTATCACCGTCACTATGTCGCCTCTTACTGCCGCCGGGGTTGAGGTTTTCTTTGCTTTTATCTGAGTACTGCTCCAGGAGCTGATACTATCGGAATAGTACACGGTTCCTGCATGTTTAATGGTGACGTATTGCTGGGCATTCGTTACAGGTTTAGTTCCGAATCCTGAACCTGTGATAGTTATGACTCCAGACCTCAGCGTGGCAGACGTTATTGTCACTCTGCTTACGACTGTCAGCGGTTTGATATCGCTTGGTTTAGGTACATTCTCTACAGAATCGGTTTTTACAACCTTGATATAATGGTTGCCTGCTGGCAGATTCACTGTGACAGTTATCTGTCCATTTGTCAAAGTAGTTGGAGTTAGATTTGTAGTGTCGTCTACATTTACAACGGTTGTAGAGTTTGCCTGTACAAAGTTGATCCCAGTCAGAGTCAAAACTGTCGGGGTATTGGAATTGAATACAGCCGGAGTTGCCAATTGAACATCTGGAACAATAGCTCCTGCGAATGGGTTTACATCACCAGCATCATACCATGCATGACACCCCTTGCAATCCCATGAATTGTTTGCCGGATCTGAAGGATTATTTGATCCTATGTGACCATATCCACGTAATGTACTGGTATTTGCAAAGTCGAACTGAACATTATGAATAGACCTCACACTATGACACGTTTCGCATCCTCTAATACCAAGAACATCTACTACATCGACATGGCACCATAAGCACTGATCTCCTATCGGCGTACCACCAGTTATTCCAACTATCTCATTGTGGTGACTATTATTCATGCCATCTGCCACCGGTGGAAAACCATTTGTGTGAGTATAGTAAATCGGTGGAGTTGCTAATGTATTCTCTGCGTGGCAGGCTAAACAACCTCCCCATACTCTCATAGATGTGAGATTACTGGCTTTGTACAATGCGCTGGGTGTCACTTCGCTTGGAGGATAAGAAGGTATATAATGTCCGTCATTATAATCATCCACTGAGGCACCATGACAGAATTTGCAATTTCTCATCTGTGCCTGCGTAGTGTTATGATGAGGCCTGGTGAAATTGCTTACATGTGCACCCTGGTAATTGCCCCAGAAAGCTGTTCCATTATGACATTCCATACAATTTCTGACCAATAATATTCCCATTCCGTTTCCTGGGGTTGATGGATGGCAATCTGTGCATACAAATGGGTGATTTGTGTATGGATTTATAGCACCTGTTGCAACAAGGTTATGATGCCTTGTCGGTACTCCACCGGTCACCAAGGGGCTGGATGTAGAATTATGGCAACCTCTGCACAATGTCTCATTATAATTCATCATTACCGTATCGTAAATACCGAAATTTTGATTAACCGGTGGCGGCGGAATAGCAGCAATTGCTAATAATGCCAAATATGCCAGAGCAAAAATCGGTATCAGAATTTTTCCTTTTAGTTTCATGTTTGCCTCTCCTCCTTATATCATTCCTTTTTCTTACTTTTTTCGTTTCTTTAATATGAATTATGAATGTAATTTAAAAAAATTGAAAGAAGAGATCTTTTCAATCCCTTCTCTCATTCATTTTGTTATGTCTATCGGGTTATTACTGCCCTTACTTCGCCAGCATCCTTAGTCATCACTGTTACCCAATCGCCTACTGCAGCAGCAGAATTCGTTGCTTTTATCTGAGTACTGCTCCAGCTGTTGATTGCGGTAGAGCGGATTTGGTTTCCTCCATGATTGACGCTTACGTAATACTGTGCATTTGTTGCAGGCTTAGTTCCGAAGTTCAAACCGGTTATGGTTATTACTCCACTGCTCAACTTCGCGGTTGTTATCTTTGAATTTGGTGCAACAATCAATGTATACAGTTTGCTGAGAGTATCTCCGCCTTTCACAAGTTGCAGTTCATGGGCACCTGCGCTGAGTGCCGGAATGTCAACTACTATCTGCGTATCTGTTATGGATGACGACGTATATGTCGTTCCATCTACGGTTACTACAGATGTATATGGATCATTCACGAAGTTCAAACCTGTGATGGTAAGAGTCGTAGCAGTGTTTACTGCTATTGCTGACGGGCTCACCGTATCCACATATGGAACAAGGGCGCCGGGTACAAAGTCCGTTGCTGGAACCCATGAATCATGACAGCCAGAACAATCCGAATTGTTGTTTATATGGCCAAATCCAGCCGGACCATTTTGGACATAGTTATACTGGATGTTATGGATTGACTTGACATCGTGGCATTTCTCGCAACCTGTACCATTAAAGGTGATATTAGTCGTCCCTGGTTCAAACACATCTGTTGCTTCAATAGTTGAGTTCCTGACTTCCATCGCCTTGACGATGAGCTCGCCAGTAAATGGATTGGTTATATTGAATCTCAACGGGCTTGTGCTGCCTGGTGCAATTACATGGCACCAGAAACAATCCGCACCTGGAGTGGATGCATTCTGGAATACGGTTTGACCGCCAAATTTGCCAAGACCCAAGATTTCCTTGTGATGGGTGTCATGGTTGCTGTCAATTACACTTGGTGTTGCATTAGGATTGGGAAGATGGCATGAATAACAACCGCCCCATACCTTATTGCCGCCAAGTCCATCAGGTGTGGAGAAGTCGGTAACCTTAAAGCTGGCGAATGGCGTTATCATGAACGATGTATCATATGCTGGTTTATAATGTCCATCGTTGTAGCTGGCCACGAAACTGCCGTGACAGAATTTGCAAGTCCTGTTTGCAGCAGGATTTCCAATATGTGAACTGGCATATGATGTATTGACATGATGAGGTCTGCTGAAATTACCTACATGTCCGCCAATCGAATTGCCCCAGAAAGTTGATCCATTATGGCAATCTACACAGCTTCTGTCTAACAATATTCCATTGCCTACTCCTGGAGTTGATGGATGACAATCCGTACAACCGAATGTAGCACCGGTTAATGGATTTTTCACATTTCCAGGCAACAGGCTATGATGCCTTGTTGGCACTCCGCCAACGGTATTGGCGTATCCGCCACTAATATTTGTTCCTGATGTTTGATGGCAGACTCTACATGCACTCTGGTCGATTGCAGTGGTCTGAAGATGGTCTATCCCGGTATCATATAAACCAAGGTTCTGAGGTACCGGCGGCGGTGGCGGTGTAAACGCCCATGCTAAGCCTACTAACGCCAGAAAGACGATAGCGGCTGCTAAGTAAATTTTTCTCATATTTTTTTTCTCCTATCGCTTATTACCACTATGCCATTTAACATGGACTGTCACTGGATGGTGATATCCGTGTTTTAAGGTTTTACTTTAAATCAGCATCATATCACATTGATGCTGATTTTAGTTTGTATATGACATAGTGGAACATAAATACTGTAATACCCGTTCATGATTGTTATATATTGATATGGATCAATTGAGACGTGGGCAATTGCCGCCTATCCTACTGCAACCAATTCCCTATTTATTTGAGTTACACTGTTTTCAGAAGTATATATTAGTAATTTTTTATAATATTATATCATTGAACTGAAATTATATCATTAAACTAAAATTATGCGTCATTACTAATATTGATATGCATAGTTAATTCATTGAGCATGAGGTTTGCGGCTACACTAAAAGTTCTGAAGAGTTCTATTATAAATGGGATTTCTGGTTGGTTCAGATTATGCATAGCTTTTCTTCTTACAGGAAAAGCTTCGGATTTAGTTCTATGCTTTGCCTTCTCTTTTGTTGTATACTCAGTCTATACTTTAGATCGTACTTTAAAATCAAAAGAAGATGAGATAAATAGACCTGAAGAAAAAAATGCCGATAAGAATATTGTTTTTTTCATCATATCCGTTCTTTTATTTACCGCATCTTTGCTTCTTGTATTAAAAAAAGTGTCTCCACTTGTAGTACTATTTCCATTTGTTATTGGTTTTTTATATTCAAAAGGATTTAAAATTGGTAGAATCTCAATTAGATTTAAACAGGGATTGGGTATTAAAAACTTCATAGTGGCATTTACATGGGCTTTTACAATCATGGTATTTATATATAATTTTACTGAGAATTATTTGCAAAGCTTTTGGTTCTTCGTTTTTTTCTTCTTCAAAAGCTTCATAAATACAGTGTTATTTGATTGCAAAGACATACAAGGGGATTCAGCAGCAGGATTGACCACCATTCCAGTTTATTTTGGAGAGCAAAGAACAAGAATAATCCTTCAATTTTTAAATTCTTCATTTCATCTCATCTTTGTGGCTTCTGTTCTTTCAGGTTTAGTTAAATTCGATATTATTATTTTACTTTATAGCTGGGTAGCTGGTTTAATCTACATTTCCCGATACGCCAACCGCAAGAAAACAATTTTTAGAAGTTTAATAGTTCATGGAGAGTGGACATACATACTCGCATTCAGATATCTTGCAATTCAATTTTTTCAGAACGCTTCTCATAATAGTTGAACATATCCTCACCCAATTTCAAAGCTGATATTTCGTAGCTTATGATATTCTTATAGAAGTCATAAGTATTGTCTTTTAAGAAAAGCCGCATTGAGAGAAATGTGTCAGATGTGGTGCAGGAGATTTTAATCTGTTCGTCGCTTGTTCTCATAGAGGCATTTCCATAACTTAGGTACTCCTGTAGTTCTTTTTTATGCTCTTTTTGTAATTTTTCGAAAATCTCTCTTGGTACCACAATTGATATGTCTACGCCTCTTTCTGCCAGCATGGTCACAACCTTTGGATATTCGGGATGTAGTACTGGGGAGACTCCCCTTACCCGTTCTGATTTTAAAAGGTTTTTAATATACTCTTCATGTGGCTTAAAAATCTCGGTCAGGGTACCCTCTAAAATATTGTACTCTCCCAATTCATAAAGTCGCATCTGGAATTCCGGAGGAATTCCACTAATGCTGTGTTCTTTCCAGAATCTCATGTTACTTTCAAATATTTTTAAAGTTTGGGATAGTTGATTAAAGGACTGAGATACTATTTCTCCAATTTCTGTTAAAACGTATTTCTTACCTTCCTGAGAAATTAAATTTCCTTTCTCTAATTTTCTTATTTGAGGAATCATTTCGGGAGATGTTGCTTTGAAATAGTCGTTTATTTCTCTGAGTGTTTTTGGTTCCTCCTGCAGCATTAAAAGGATAACTCTTCTTTTTTCAGAAAATGCCAGAAGACTTAATAACCCCTTAGCTTTCATATATTCCGATAGACGTAACATTAAGAGGGTGTTTAATATCTTCCATTGTTTTAGGTCCTTGTCGTCAGTAGAAGAAGGTTATTCCTTTTATCTGATGATATGATAATGTTTGAAAGGTACACGTCATTGATGCTTTATCGTAACCCTGCATTTTTTGACTCCTATTTATCGCGTTTAACTCACTCTGGCTCTTATTATGGAATACTGCAATTTCTTATAACTCTTTTTTATGATGCAATCTAGTTCTGTATCTTTTTTGGAGTATCAGTAATTGCAAATAACTGCTTTCCTATCCACTTTAATATGACTGTGTTAGTGAGTTCTGTTAACTTAAAGAGAGATACAATTTCCAAATCGCTATTAGGCGAGAGAGGAACACCTTATCTATAGGGTTCTAAGTTAACGGTGTTAACACCATCACTATTATTGTGATGTTAATTATAGATAAATCTTTCGACTTTAGAGTCCTGATGTAGAGTACGGATATTTTTTTGCCGATTTTTTTCAGCACCATTCTTTCGTTCATTCATTTTTTATTTCACCATAATATTGAACCGTTCATGCAGAATGTATCTGGAAGAAAACGATACTGTGCGATTATAAAGCGAACCTATATATTGCTTTACATCGTATGTAAACCCATGCTTTTATTACAACCTTCCTTCTATATCACAGGTTAAATCACACATGGAACCATCAGCACCCTCGATATTTCTCGTTTTCCTGGCAGGCATAGTAACCATCATGAAGCCGTGCTGCCTCCCGCTTGTGCCTGTGGTTTTCTCAGGCTCGGCAGGGCACAGGCTGCGACCTCTCGCTATCGTTTCAGGACTGGCTCTTTCCTTCACGACCATGGGGGTGCTGGTATCAGCGTTTGGCGCCACGTTTGCAGGCTTCACCGATTCTTTGCGAAGCCTTGCAATCCTCTTCATCATCGGTATGGGCGCTGTGCTCTTTGACGACGATATAAACATAGAATTCATAAAACTCTCTGGCTCCATAACACAGGGTTTGAGGCAGAATTTTGGTTTTTTGAACAAATACTCATCAACCTTGCCGCAAGGGAGCCTGCTTGGCGGATTTTTCCTCGGGATGTCGCTTGGCGTCCTCTGGATTCCCTGCGTCGGGCCGATACTTGGCGCGGTGCTTGCTTATGTCGCGTCCGTGGGCAATATGAGCTACGGCGCGTGGATGCTCTTTGTCTATTCGGTTGGCATGAGCCTCCCCATGCTCTCCATAGCTTATTATGGCAAGAAATTTACGAACAGGTACCAGTGGTTTTCAAGGAACGGGGAGCTTCTTAAAAAACTGTCAGGATTGGTGCTGATAATGGTCGGGATAATGCTTTTATTCGGAATAGATAAACTCATTATCAGATGGCTATCCCCGTATTTCCCGACAACGGTTTATGGGATTTAATACAAAACAAATGCTTCACCAGAGCGAAGGTCGCAAAGAGTTATTTTTTGGGAATCCTTTTTAACATAAAACAGCGAAAGAGCCCGAAAGCATGCACTACCACATAATCCTGACAAAAGAATGCAATCTCAACTGCAATTACTGCGGCGGAGGAAGCGACACTCCTCCAAAAGAAATCCGGTATTCTATTGCAGACCTCAAATCTTTCTTATCGCTGGACAGCAACCCCGTTATCGAATTTTACGGCGGCGAACCCCTCCTTCGCATCAAGGTCATGGAAAATATCATGGATGCGATTCCGGGGCGATTCGTTATCCAGACAAATGGCCTGCTTTTAGATAAAATCGAACCAGAATATCTGGAAAAATTCCATTCCATCCTCGTATCAATCGACGGGACAAAGGAAGTTACGGACAAATGGCGGGGAAATGGCGTATATGACCGCATCATACATAATTCAAAACTCATAAAACAAAAAGGCTTTTGCGGCGACCTCGTTGCAAGGATGACGGTGGCTCAGGGCACGGATATCTACGAAAACGTGCGGCATCTTCTGGGTATTGGGCTTTTTGACCATGTTCACTGGCAGCTCAGCTTTGAAATGTTCTGGGAAGCCTGGGAAAATACAGAGCCTGGACTTGTGGAGTGGATTGCTGCATATAATTGCGGCATCTCTTTGCTTGTGGACTGGTGGGTGGATGAGATGTCGCGCTCAAATCGCGTTTGCGGGATAGTCCCGTTTATCGGCGTTATGAATTCGCTTCTTTCAGGTAAGAAATCGCGCTTGCGATGCGGTTCAGGAATTGATTTCTTTTCAGTTATGCCTGACGGAAGGATTTCTGCATGTCCCGTATCCATTGATTTTGATTTTTCAGTAATAGGCTCGATATTTGACAATACTCCGCACTCGCTTTGCGATAAAGCCGCAGTTGGCGAACCATGCGTATCCTGTGACATATTCCATATCTGCGGCGGCAGGTGTCTTTTTGTGAACAGGTCGCAGGAAATGCTCCGGGAGAACGGATATGCCCTGATTTGCTCTACGGTCAGGCATCTTGTGCGGAAGTTGCAGGAGACTTTGCCGCAAGTTCAGGCGCTTATTGAGAATGGTTCTGTAAGCAGGTCGGATTTTGAATATCCTGAATTCAATAACGGGTGCGAGATTATCCCTTGAATATTAAGAGACAAAAGAGATTCATCAAAGAACAGCCGCTGCAAGATATGCCACAGCCAGATAACGTAAAAACTTTCCTGTGAAAACAAGAACAGAAAAAATCCAGAACTTAAACCGCAGTAATCCGCCAAAGACGGTAAATGCATCTCCTATAATTGGCAGCCATGTAAATAAAAGCACGCTGGCTCCGTATTTTGAGAAATATTTCTCTGCTTTTTCAAGATTCCTGGGGTTAATAGAGAGATATTTTTCTGCAAAACTTCTTCCTTTTAACCCTATATAATAAGTTGTACAGGCGCCGAGGTAATTTCCTGCCGATGCGACGAGCACAAGGGCAGGGATATTGAACTTCTCGTAAACGAGAAACACCAGAATCCCCTCGCTCCCGAAAGGCAATATAGTAGATGCAAGGAAACTCGCAAGAAAAAGGCCGAAGTAACCGTAATTTAACAGGATGGTTTGAAGGGATTCTAACATAGACCTGAAATATACATACTTGCTATAAAAATGATGAGTATTCAATTAAAGATAAATACTCATATGCTCAATCATCTTGTAACCACGGAGGGCTGAATTTGGAAGCTGGAGAAATAATCCGTTTATTGAATGAAGATTATGTAATGGAAATCGAAACTACCCTGATTTACGTCAGGAATGCTTTTATCATGCCCAGGTGCGACCCGAGCAGGGTCACAGAAGCGATTTCTATTGATGAGATGAGGCACATGAACTGGCTTGCCGAGCTTATCGTGAAACGGGGCGGGAAGCCGTGTATGGAACATAAAGAGCTTGATTTCGGGGGAGACAACCTCAAGGGCCAACTGGAAAAGCAAAAAGCGCTTGAAACAGAGGCAATCGAGAGATACAAAAAGCATATTGAAATGATAGACGATGCTGAAGTGGTCGGGGTGTTAAAACATATACTGGATGAAGAGAAAAGGCACAGGAAAGAGTTCAGGATAAGGCTTGAAAAAATAAGCCAGTAATTACTCATATTTATGGACATTTTAGATGGTTTTGATGAGATAAAAGGCGATAATCAGCATTCTGAGATTACAGTGCCTATCATGCATGTGGAATTATCCATCAGGGCAAGGTATTTCCTGAATGGAAAGGGAGTGGGATACTGCGGATTATTAATTGATGGTGTCAATGGAAAGGGTTTGAGAGGATGTATAGAAGCTGCGGCTGCAAAGGCTTACGTTGGAAGGACGATTTTTGTTTTCCTTTCAGAGCTTGACGATGGGAAAAAACTAATTACAGTGCCGGCGTTATTTGAGAAAGAGCCTTCGTTCAACGGGAGTATCGATTTAAGTAACCTTGTTATTAAAACGTATTATCACAATGATTTTAAAAAGACCCCCCATGAGGTATATAAAGAGCACATGGATGCCTTAATGGGTAAAAAAATTTGCAACGATAAGGATTGTCTTCGCAGGGATATTCTTGAACTTCCAAAAAGGGGTATTGAGATATTAAAGGCGTACAGGTAAACCTATTTTCAGTAGATTCTTGCTCAATACTCCCTCGGTTTGGGTGGATACATCGTTATATTCACAGGCTTGTACTCTACGCGCGGCTTTTCAGGCGCAAAAGTAACCAGCGTATGCCTGAGCCAGTTCGCATCATCCCTTGCGGGATAATCAAGCCTGAAATGGGAACCACGGCTTTCCTTCCGCTCAATTGCCCCGATGCAAATAACCTCTGCAATATCCAGCATGCCCTCAAGCTCAATCGCATTCACGAGTTCCTGGTTGAAAACAGCGCCTTTATTCCTGACATACACATTCCCGTAGCGCATCTTGAGTTCCCTTATTTTACCAAGCGCCGCCTTCAGGTTCTCTTCATCACGGAATATTCCCACTTTTTCATCCATGAATTCCTTTAGCTCATCGCGGATTTTGAAGAATGCCTCGCCTTCGTTCTTGCCAAGAAGCGCCGAAACCCGCTGCACTTCCCCATTCACCGCTTTTTCCAATATATCTGCTGCTTCAAAGTCGGTTCCATTCGCGAATGTCGCTGCATTTTCCCCGGCGAGCTTCCCGAAAACTATTGTCTCAAGCAGCGAGTTCCCGCCAAGCCTGTTCGCCCCGTGCACACTGAGGCAGGAGCATTCACCGCACACGTAGAATCCTGAAAGTGAGGTCTCACAGTTTTTATTTGAGGCAATGCCCCCCATAGAATAATGCTGCGCCGGCTGGATGGGTATCGGCTCTTTAATCGGGTCGATATTCGCAAAATCCATAGCTATCTGCCTTATTCCGGGCAGAAGCTCTTTGATTTTCCGCTCGCCTATGTGCATCAACTCAAGGTGAACGTAACCTCCCTCAAATCCCCTGCCTTTGTTTATCTCGGTCTGTATCGCCCGCGCCACTATATCCCGCGGTGCAAGGTCAAGCAAATGGGGAGAATAACGCGCCATGAACCGCTCGCCGTGTTTATTCGTGAGGAAACCTCCTTCGCCGCGGGCGCCTTCTGTAATAAGTATATTCGTGCCGTAAAGCGTGGTGGGATGGAACTGAACGAATTCCATATCCGAAAGCGCAACGCCGCTTCGGTATGCCACGACGCACCCGAATCCAGTGTTTATCATTGAGTTCGTTGAACGCCTGTATATCCTTCCGTATCCGCCTGTAGCGAAAATCACTGCCTTAGCCTGAAAGCCTTCTATTTGCCCGTCTGCGATGTTGTATCCGACAACGCCTGAACATCTGCCATTATTGACAGCAAGCCGTGTTACCAGCCATTCTTCATAGAATTTGATGCCATTTTTAAGAGCCTGCTCATACATCGTATGCAGTAGCGCATGACCTGTCCTGTCCTCTGCGTAAGCGGTGCGCGGATAGCCTGCGCCGCCAAAAGGGCGCTGGGCAATCATTCCTTCATCGGTTCTTGAAAAAAGCGCCCCCCATTGCTCCATCTCAATGACACGCACCGGCGCATCCTGACACAGCAAAGCCACAGCATCCTGGTCTGCAAGATAATCGCTTCCTTTTATCGTATCAAAGGCATGGTCTTCCCACCTGTCGTTTTTCCCAAGCGCTGCATTAATACCGCCCTGGGCTGCTACCGAATGCGAGCGCAACGGGTGGACCCTGGATATGACTGCCACATCGGCACCCCTGATTGCTAAAGCGGCGCGCAAACCCGCGAGACCCCCGCCCACTATTATGATGTCGTGCTTGAACATAATTATAGTCAGGTTTGGCTGGTATAATAAAAGTAGTTATCATCAGGGATATTGTAAACATGATGGTCGGGAAAACCACAGAGGGCACAGAGAATAGCGTCATAGCTCCGTGCTCTCTGTGTGCTCTGTGGTCGATTATCCTTACTACGATTCAATTATTTAGAAGAAGAAATTAGGAACTCTTTCTTTTACAAACCATGTGTTTTATATAATGCGGAAAAGAAACTATTGAACGACGGTTATGAAATTCAAGATCAAAAGATTTGACGGGGAAAAGTCGTGGTTCCATACGTTTGAAGTAAAACCCAAACCGCACATGTCTGTTCTTGAAGCGCTTTTCCAGATACAGGATGAGCAGGACGGCTCTCTTGCCTTCAGGTATTCATGCCGCGGCGCTGTCTGCGGTTCATGCGCCATGCTCATCAACAAGAAACAAAGACTTGCATGCCGCACTCAAGTCTCTGAAATCGCAGGTGAACGGGTATTGACCCTATCACCATATGGCCCTGTTGCGAAACCTGAATTAAAGACCGGCGAGGAAATACTGATTGAACCCCTCCCAAACCTCCCTGTAATCAAAGACCTGGTAGTGGATTTGAAACCTTTTTTCAAGCATTATGAGGATGTACATCCCTGGTTTGAGGGAGGCGGGGATATGTCAATGTCCCAACTTGATGTCAGGAAAGTCGATAAGTATGCAGCGTGCATC
This sequence comes from Candidatus Methanoperedens sp., assembly GCA_041494705.1. GTDB lineage: Archaea > Halobacteriota > Methanosarcinia > Methanosarcinales > Methanoperedenaceae > Methanoperedens. The sequence goes on along the minus strand of JBGQBI010000006.1, from coordinate 131,040 downwards.
CTGTGCGGCCTTTGCTACGGGGCATGTCCCGTAGCAGCAAGGGATAAAGATTATTCAGGACCTGCGGCGCTTGCAAAAGCATGGCGCTTTTATGCAGATACGAGATATAATGACACAGTCGGGATGCTAAAACGGGTGGAGACGGAAAAAGGTGTCTGGGCATGCGATGAGGTTTACCGGTGCGTTGAGGTTTGCCCTAAAAAAGTGCCACCCACCAATGCCATCACGGGTTTCATGAGGAAAATTATCTTACATAAGATTAAACATATAATCAGGTGACTAATCAGGTGACAATGGAAAAAGAAAGGGCTTACGGAACAGGGATGTGGGCATGGCTGCTCCAGCGCGTCACGGGTATCCTGCTTGTGTTCTACCTGTTCATCCATATCGTATGGGCGCATGGTATTAAAACGCCTTTTGATTTCATGTTCGTAGAGTTCAAGACAGCCGTTATTATTCTACTGTTGCTCGTACTTCCCCACGCCTTGAACGGTTTCAGGGTGTTCGCAATCGATTTAGGGATAGGGGACAGGACGCAGAAGCTCTTATTCTGGGCGCTTGTCCTTATTGGGGGCATTGTGATAATCTGGGGCATTCCATAGCCGGATAATGAATCCGTATGAAACCTTCGCGTTCTTGGCGTGCTTTGCGGTGTTTGATTTTACTCACCGCAGAGGGCGCAAAGGTCGCAAAGATAGTAAAATTGTTTAGTTTTATGACTATTCAGAAATGAATCAGAGCGTTTTTATTATCTTCTGGTTAAAAAAACCACAGAGTGCACAGAGGACACAGAGAACTATTACAACTCAGTGCTCTCTGTGTGCTCTGTGGTCGATTATCCTTATCTGGATTCATTTACCCAGAAAAAATCAAAAAGTCTCATGAATCAAATCGATTGATTTATAAAGATTGTCTACTTTAAGAAATAAAAAGTTTACAATCGGTGAATTTATGTCAGAATTTGGAAACGGGATAAAAAACGTATTTGAAAAATATGAATCTGCCAGATATAATTTATTTAAATGGCGATTTGAATCCACTTTTGTGAATAAGGTCATCATGGCGCTTGGCTTTGCGTGTTTGACCGGACTGGTTGCCCAGCTTCGGTTTTACCTACCCTACACGCCGGTGCCGGTAACAGGACAGGTTTTCGCGGTTCTTCTTTCAGGTGTGATTCTCGGAAAATGGTACGGCGGAATGAGCCAGGTATTCTACACAGTTCTCGGTGTAATAGGCGTGCCATGGTTTGCAGGCGGAACAGCCGGAATGGAAGTTCTCACAGGCGTGGACGGTGGTTACATCATCGGGTTTATTGTCGCATCACTTATTATAGGCTGGTTCACAGACATGTATGTCAAATCACGCAGTTTTGCAGGGATGTTCAGTATAATGCTGCTCGGAATTGTGATGGTTTACCTGTTCGGGGCTGTTCAACTGGCATTTGTGCTTGGCGTGAATGCAGAGAGGGCAATCGAGCTCGGGGTTTTGCCTTTCATAGCTGTTGATTTGTATAAGGCGCTTATCGCATCGGCAATAGCAGCAGCAGTCGCGCCGGGGACTGCGTATGGGAACGAACGTGATTCCAGGTAAAGTATTATTTTTTTGGAAAAGAAGATGACCTACATTGCCGACTCCTCCCTCTTCATCATCCGAAAGCGCCTTGAAGGCAGCATTGTAACTACGCCCTCCGTAGTCGAAGAACTCAGGGATGAGAACGCCCGCACAACCATGGAATTAATGAACGTAAGAGTCGAGCCTCCTCTTGAAAGCTTCAAAAAAGAGGTCAGGACAAAAGCGGGAGTCACGAAGGACAGCGAAGAGCTTTCAGCAACGGACGTCGATATCCTCGCAAAAGCGCTTGAGTATTCAGGACGCGAACAGACTATTCTGGTCACTGATGATTTTGCGGTACAGAATACCGCCATCCAGCTTGGTATCAAGGTGATGCCTGCGGGTCAGAGGAAGATAAAAGATGTGCTCCTCTGGGAAAAGCAGTGTATCGGGTGCAAGCGGCGGTTCCCGGAGGGGGATGAATGTCCGGTATGCGGGTCGCCTATGAAAAAGAGGAGAAAAGGCAAACTATAATCTGGATTTTAGCGCATCAACAAGTTTAATAATTGATGTTCTTGATTCACGTCTTTCCCGCTATTCTGACAGTAGTTTCTGTAACAACAATGAAATATCCTGGGAGGGAATTTTCATATTTTTCAAGCAAGCGCTTCAGTACAGCTATTTTGTTTGCAGCTCGCTCATCTTCAAGACGCAAAAGTATCACACCTTTATGTGGCTTTTTCTCTCGAAAAACAAGCTCACCAAAGTCTTTGTCATTTGTGATCAGGATGCGATTTTGTTCATAGGCTTTCTGGATAACCTCTCTATCATCTGCTCCCCTGATTTCATCAAATACAGAAATCACATCATGATTTTGCCGACGCAACCATTGTGCAACAGAAGGCCCTGTGCATTCATCCACAAGGAACCGCATCTAACAAGCCTCTGCTGTCAAAGGCATAAATGTGGTGTCTTCAAGGGATTCTGTTGCAAATAGCAAACATGCTTTTATATCTTCTCTGGTTAATCCTTTATATTCTTCAAGGATTTCCTCCATAGAAGCGCCATGCGCTAATAATCCAAGGATGAACTGCACCGTAAGTCTTGTTCCCCTGATTACAGGTTTTCCGGTCATAACATTGGGATCAAGAGTGATGCGTTCAAGCAATTTTTCCGCTTTCATGTTTTCTCACCTTATCTATTATTTTCTCTTTATTCATATAAAGACCATTGATTGTCTTTCATAAAGTATTGGAAATCCTCCATTACTTGACACCAAACTTTTTAACAGCCTCACACGACCAAAACCTATTAATCATAGCCCATCAATATAATGTTCGTAGAATAACGAATAATTAAAGAGGTAACAGTGGAAATAGAAAACATAAGGACAAACTTTCATACCCGTTTGGAAAATGCAAAAACCCTCGCAGACATCTTCGAGGTTGTAAAAGCTGCCGTTTGGGAGAGCCAGAGAAAAAGCCGCGCAGGTTTGATGCTTGGACTTGCCAACCTCGGGAACAATCCGCAGGGATTTTTCGGCGGTTTCTATCCTGTGGGCTCAAACGTCATAGTAATGAATAAAATCCCTCTTGAGAGAATCAAGGAAACAAGACCTGAGCTTTACAAACCCTATATATTCCATGTCCTGCTCCATGAGTACCTGCATACGCTGGGTTACCTGAGCGAAAGCGGCGTAAGGCAGATGGCTCATGAGATTACAAGACAGGTCTTTGGCGAAGAGCATCTCGCCACAAAAATAGCAAAAGATACCACCCTATACTTTAAGAATCTCGTGTATCCAAACGCAACGTGGCAGCCAGACGATATGAATCTTGAGCTTGTGGATGGTTTTGACAGGGGAAGCGCGAGTTATATAGGTTAAAATTTATTTCCTATTTCCAGCGATTCAGTCCTGACCGATTACTGCATGGCAGCAGGAAATCGGATTAATTTTTATTACAACTTTTATTACAACTGTTTCCAGAATACGGCTCCGCCTTTTCCCATATAGCAAAAAACTTTTTCCGAAGCTCTTTCGCAAGCTTGGTATCCCTGATATTCACCACTGCAAAAAGCTCTTCAGGATTAATGAGATTCAACATCTGGAGCAGGACGTTTTCACTATCGATTATATCAAACGGTGTGGCAGGTATCGCAGCGAACCTGCAATTGAATTTATCCCCCATATGCACAAGCAGTTGTTTTACAATCGGATATTCCTCCAGTAAACTGAAATCCACGTCTTTGTTAAGGATAATTTTGATTTCCACGCCCCTTTTGATAGCTTCATAAAGAGCCTTGAGGATTCCGGCATGACATTCTTTCATCAAATCTTTTTTCAGTCGCTCGGAGTTCATCTTGGGAGCCATAAAAACCAGCAATTCCTTTTGAGACCCTGATATGCACTCACGGACAAGTTCATGGGATTCTTCGCCTATTGCGACAGTCCAGAAAGTCTTATCAGGCTTTCTTGGCTCAACGCCTGAAAGTTCGGATTTCAGGTCAGAAACCAGGTTTTCCAGTTCAACCGATGCCTGTGTCAGTTCTTCATGCCTTGTTTTTGAAAGCCGCTCAAGCGCCGCGGCAGGCTCAACGCATGCATACCTTCTCGGTCTTGTGTCCTGCGCACGTATCAAATGGTCTTCTTCAAGGCTTGAAAGCACATTATAAATCCGCCCCATAGGTATTTTTGCATTATCCGCTATCTCATCCGCTTCGGCATCGCCAAGCTTCAGGAGCGCAAGATAAGCCGATGACTCATAGCTCGTAAGACCGAGTTTCTTTAGTTTTTCAAGCACATGGGATTAATTCATATTTTGCTATTTAAAGTTTTGTAATTAAACCACTTTAGAGTTGTTTAGAAACATAACATTTTAATACCTGCATGAATAAACAGGGAAGCACTGCGGAGAATAAACGGAGAACAGATGGCAACCTTTCTTGAAACGTATTTGATGAACCTTGCTGAAATACAGAAAAAGCATACAAAACTGCTCGCAGTCATAGTTATAATTCTTACTATTATTCTGGGTATCGGGCTTAAGGACCTGACCATTAACTCGGATTTCAGGAAAGAGATGCCAAAGGAACTTCCCATATTTGCGCTCAATGACAAGGTATCGGCTAAATTCGGGGGCGCGGATACTGTAGTCATTGCCGTGCAAATTGATGAGTCTGTGGATTCAAAAGAAGCTGTAAGGGATATCCGGGACCCGAGGGTGATACAATCACTGATTTTCCTTGATAGGGAACTTAGGGGCGAAACGACTGTTACGAGCGTAACATCTCCTGCAAGTTTTTTCAGGGGCAAGAATGCATATTCGGATGAGGAGATAATGCAAACCCTGCGAAACACCTCTGCAGCGGATGCATTCTTCAGCCGAAATTATAAAATGGTACTCATGTATGTTGCAGCGGATATAGGCTCGGGAGAGGACCAGATACAGAATTTCAATATACTTGCACAGAAGCGTATCGATTACACCCCGAAGCCTCCGGGGGTAAAGTTCGGCATAACAGGGCAGCCGATTCTCAGGATGACTATTTTTGATTTACTCAAAAGGGATGCCGTTTATACTCTTGCGGTTGCCGCAATCATCATTTTGCTCCTTCTTTTCGTCATGCAGCGCTCATATACACAGGCATTTTTGATATTCGCCCCGCTGTCTATAGGATTAATCTGGACGATGGGTACCCTTGGGTGGCTGGGTATTCCTTTATCGGTTGCCACGGTGGCTCTTAGCTCAATGCTTCTGGGTCTGGGTGTGGAATACGGCGTATTCGTGTTGAGCAGGTACAATGAAGAAAGGGCTAAAAATTATAACCAGCTTGATTCGATGAAAACCACGGTATATTCAATAGGTACAGCCGTTATCGGGTCAGGGCTGACAACGATTGTGGGTTTCGGTGTGCTGTCATTCGCATCCGTCCCGCTTATACAGCACCTTGGCCAGACACTGGCGCTGGGTATAGCTTATTGCCTTCTCGCCGCGCTCATTGTCAATCCCGTGTTCATACTGCTTGAAGAGGATTTTGAGTACTGGAATACTCATAGAAAACTCCAGAAACTTGCAGCCAAAAAAGAAGAGCATGTCCGGAGAGGGAGGTAAAGAATGATTAAAGAAAGTCTTGAAAAATATTCATCATTTGTCACCAACCACCCGGTTACAGTGCTTATAATCATGCTTGTCGTTTCATTTTTTGCCATCCAGATGGCAGGCACTATCGAAACAAAAAAATCAGATATGAAATCAATGCTTCCCAATGACGTTGAATCCATAGGCACGCTGAATAGCATTGAAAACGAGTTCGGAAGCACCAATGCAGTATTCTTTGCAGTCGAATTAGATCCTCAATATAATGGTTCTGACGAGACGCGGGACATTCGCGACCCAAAAATCATACGGTATATGGACCAGCTTTCGGAGCTGGCGCAGCATACCGATAAAGTTATTGATGTCTCAAGTGCGGCTTCGGTTTTGAAAACTATTAATAATGGGCGGCTGCCCCAGTCCGTAAGAGAGATTTCCGCACTTACTGACAAAAACGGGCTTCTTGGGAGTTATGTCAGCAAAGACTACACTCTTGCCCTGGTTAAAATCCAGACAACCGATGACGCTGACCTGAAAGCGCTTGAAGTCGAGCTTAACAAGATAATCATGGAAGTCCCAAAGCCGCCTGGAATTACGGTAGCTCTTGGCGGCAACGCCATGGAAAGTACGGTCATGGAAAAAAGTATCGGACCGGATATGGCAAAGACGTCACTGTATTCCCTTATCGGGATCCTGATAATAATACTGGTTCTTTTCCGTTCCATCAAATACGGATTAACGCCCATGACAACCATAATTTTCGGGACGCTCTGGGCGATGGGATATGTCGGGCTCATCGGAATGGGATTGAGTTCACAGACGTCCGGCGTTTTATCCATGATAATGGGAATAGGCATAGACTTCGGGATCCAGGTTGTCACAAGGTACAGGTTTGAACTGGAAAACAAACTTGTTCCCAGGGATGCCATGGCAATGACTCTGAACAACGTTATAATCCCCATGTCCACAACAACGCTGGCTGCCCTGATAGGATTCCAGGCAATGTCCCTTGGGAAATTGACCTTCCTCGGCGATATGGGGACAATAATGAGCTATGGGGTCGCTGCAAGCATGGTAGCGGCTATAACCATTGTCCCTGCACTTGTAATTATAATTGATACTATGAATATAAAAGATACATATACAAAAATAATGAACAGATTTGAGGTAAGAACATGAAGAACAGATTATTAACACAAATTTCAATACTGGGCGTATTGATAGTACTTTTATCAATGGCTGCCGCTGTCGTTCTGGGTGCCCCGTTCACTGGAGTTCAGGGAAACAGGGTCAACGCGAATTTCATGAGCCAGGACCCCGACCCTGCTGATGCCGGGAAAGATGTGGACCTGAGATGGCAGGTTGTAAACACCCAGTCGAGCACAATAGATAATTTAAAATTCCATCTTGATGTGGGATACCCATTTTTATTCGAAGCCGGGGATTCCCCGGATAAGGATTTAGGCGCATCCGCAGGCACTAACGATAACCAGGTTTTCTATGTGCTGCACTACAAACTCAGGGTAGCCGATAACGCTATCAAAGGGACTTACAACGTAACCCTGAACTGGGACACGGGAGAGGGGTGGACAAAGAAGGATTTCCCTGTTTACATCGACCCGAAGCGGGCTGATTTCGTAGTCGGGGCACTTGTCACATCTCCCGATAAATTGATAGCCGATACAAAAGAAGCAACGCTGTCGGTGAATATCGACAATATCGGAAAAGGCAATGCTGAGAACGTTAAGGTAAAACTCATAATGCCCGCAGGATTCAAGCCGACTTACAGTTATTCTGATGAGGACAGTCTTGGTATAATTGAAACGGGCGGCAGTAAAAAAGCGGATTTTTATGTTGACACTGATGAGAACTTAAAAGAAGGAGATTACAGCGCAAAACTTGAGATTACGTACAGGGATGTAAACGACGAGGCAAATACGTACAGGATGAAAAACCTCACTCTCAGTATCCCGATAAAGCCGGCGCCTTATCTCATAGTGGAATCAGTAACAACCATTCCTGCAAAACTAATACCTGGAGACAAAGCCGAGTTCAGGATTAATGTCGGCAACAACGGCACTGAAAAGGCTGAATCCGTTTCATTACGCGTATTCAAAGACGCATCCCAGCCTTTTGAATTCGATGAAAAATCAGATTTCGTGGGAAAGCTTGAACCGGGTGAAAACGGGGATGCCGTATTGAAAGTGACAGTCGATAAAAATGCCGCTGCCAAGAAGTACCTGCTGGATGTTGAACTGAGGGGCATAGATGAAAAGAATAACGTGGTGATTTTCAGGCGGACAGTCCCGATAACCGTGAATCCGGGAACAAATTCGACTTCACCTCTGGCAGTGATGGGTATTTTTGTGGTTGTTGGAGCAGTAGTGGCAGGATATTATTTGAAGAAGAAAAAAGGATTGTAATCTGTTAGATTATAATCTTAATTCAAACCCTATGATGGGGTGCTCAAGCCCGAAATTCGAGATAACCCCGGGGTGGATTTCTCCAAATACCCCGGACTTCTCGCCTTTTATTATTATATCGGCGCGCCTGCCTTCGATGAATGCCGGGTCGTTTGACTCTGCAACCTCATATTCTATGCGCCTCTCCCTCAAAACTGCATCTACAACAGCCTGGATTTCAGTAAAATTAGCCTGCGGATGGATGGCAGCGGCGCCCAATTGCTGCTGCGTCCTGCAGTCCAGTACAACCTCTCCGGCTTCGAATATCCGCTGCGGGAGTTCACGGTGCTTATTAATTGACAGGATTTCAAGCAGGTTGGGAAGGATTGTGGTACGTACGATAGTGTGGTCTTCGCTTATCGGATACAGGATATGGGTGATACCCTCTTCTTTTTCGCGGCGCATCATGCCAAATTGAACCTTCTCGCTTGTGAGGGTGAAAGGCATTACCTCAAAATAACCAAGCCCTATCATGATTTCATGGATTGAATCCCGAAGCTTTGAAATGGGGTGGGATTTACCTGTTGTGGAAGTTGAAGGCAGTTCAGGTTTGATTTTATCAAAACCGTAGCCTATCCCGATATCCTCGATAAGGTCCCAGTTGTGCAGTATGTCGGAGCGGTAAGCCGGCACTGATACTTCAATCGTGTTGCCTGACGTTCTTGCTCCGTACCTCATTTTCTGGAGGCATGATATTATCTCTTCATCTGTGATATCGAATCCAAGAAGTTCTTTTACCTCGCTATTTTCAAGGTTCATGATAGCGGGTTCAAGCTTCGGCGTCTTCGACTCTCCGTCGATGGTAACGGATTCGATTCTTCCTCCGCGCTCTGCAAGCGATGCCGCTACGATGTTCAAAGCAACTGACACGGATTTGTCAAGACCTGTTACCTCAATGAAGAGATCGGTGGTCTCTTCAGTCACCCGCGTTAGTTCGCCGTTGATTATCGGTGGGAACGAGAGTACATTCTCTTCTGCATCAAGAATAAGGGGGTATTTATCGAATTTTTCAAGGATATTCGCGAACTTGACGCCTTTTGGATGTTTTTCGAGGATTTCCCTCATCGTCATCGGCTCTGTAAAATCAAGCGGCGTGAACTTAAAATCAGGATGCTGCGCAATATACCGAAAAGGCGGTTTTATTCGTGCAAGGTCGTGCACGCCTATGGATACTTTTCTGCGGTTCCTCCCCACAGCCCAGTGAAGCGATTCCTGGAGTGCCATCAGGGATTCGATGCTTCGTGAATTGAACTGCATTCCCCGGATTACCGCGCAGGCTAGGTATGGACGGATTTTTTCAATTTCCTTATCTTTTGTTATTTTGATTACGGGAGGCGCGACCTTGAATTCCCGGATTCCTGTTTCAATGCCAAGAAATCCCTTGAGCGCTCTTGCAACGCCTTCTGTGCTGTAAAGGTCTGGCCTGTTTGGGAAGAATTCGATATCAATGTGGTCATCCCCGATACGTTCGATGTCGCACCCCATCATCGGGATGCGCCGGATTACCGTCTCCTTATCTATCCCTGAGAGTTCTTCAAGGTCATCGTAATATATTGTAATAACAGGCATTTTAACCGGGCTGGGAAACGAGCCGAAGATATATTAATTATTCTGTTAATCTTTTTATTTTACTATGTGGATGGAAAGGAACAATTAGTATAAAGATTATAATTGACAATATTCCATAGAGGATGAAAAGTATGGTTTTTGATGTAAAGACTCTTGCAATGGCAAACCTTGGAATCCAGATATTTCTTATTGCGTTTGTATTTCAGGCGGTATATTTTGTAAAAAAAGGAAACCCTCTTAAGCACTGTGCTATGGTAAGGATGGCAGTGCCACTACAGGTATTGGCTATAATTGCAGTTATGCTTCCATCATTGCTTGGATATATCATAATTGAACCATTTGGAATATTTAAAGCTGAGCTGTTCATACACCATACCCTCGGGCTGCTGGTAGTTGTGCTCTGGATATACATCAACCTGGCATTTGGCAACATAATCAGAATGCCTGGTAATTTTCGCATGTTCATGAGAACGGCGCTGGGTTTATGGGTGCTGGCATTGGTATTGGGGCTGCATATATACACAAGGCTATATGTATGAAGATGGAAAAATTTGGAAGGAATAGAGGAGGATTATTTTATGGAAATGAAATTCAAAGAGAAATTTAATGAACTCTGGAAAAAATATTTTAACAACGCTGAATTGCCCATCACTTTTTATTACACAGATGAGGAAAGTCATGCCGAACTTGCAAAGCCCGAATCAACACCCAGATGCGTTATCGGCGCTTTATCAAAAGTCAGGAAAGGACACTCGTTTTCTTTCAATGCAGAATCAATCGGCTGCTTTGGCGGAAAAAGATTTCTTGGTTTTTCTGAAAAAATAATGCCAAACTTTGAATATTTCCTGTCATGCGGGATTCCGGGAAAGCTTGAAGGCGAGCGTTATAAAAAATCCCCTGAACTTGTTAAGGAAGTTATGAAACAACAGCCTGCATTTAAAGCCCCGGCTAAATTCATTGTGTTCAAAAGATGGGATATGCTTGAGGAATCTGATGAGCCTCAAGTTGTAATCTTTTTTGCAAAGCCGGATGTCCTCTCCGGTCTTTTCACACTTTCGAATTTTGATGAGTCCGAGCCTGATGGGGTTATGTCACCTTTTGGCGCTGGCTGCAGCACGATTGTCCAGTATCCTTATCTTGAACTGAAGTCTTCCCGCCCGAAGGGAGTTATCGGGATGTTTGATGTCTCTGCACGTCCTTTTGTAGCAAAGGATGAACTTACATTTGCAGTGCCCATGAATAAGTTTGAGAGAATGGTTGAGAACATGGAGGAGAGTTTTCTTATTACGGAGTCGTGGAAGAGGGTGCAGAGAAGGATTTGAAGGGCGGAAAGCTGATAGGGGTTGTGGCGCAAAGGACGCAAAGACTGGATTTACAGGATTGACTGGATAAATTTTCATCCTGTGAATCCTGTTATCCTGTCAAAATAGACTCTTTCAACGAGTTCGTATCGGTTCGGCGCAGGCGGTGGAGTGTGGAGCTAACATGATTGCTTGGGGTTCCTAAAAAAACGAACCGCAGATAAACGCCCCGAGTCGCGCCTCGGGAGGGCGCATCCACGTATGCCTGCAGGCATACGTGTCTATGCATAGCGGCGGGCATGACGCCGATGAACGCAGATTTAATGCGCCGGCGCTTCCGCAATGATGGGTCTTATGTTCTCTACAATATTTTTACACCTGATTAGAATATCTGTTCCATAGAGAAGCCTGCTGGCATGGTATATTTCATAAAGGAAGGGAGAGGAGTATTCCAGGTCGTCCATGCCAATGAGCAATATTTCAAGCGGTCTTTTTATTTTTCCAAGAAGCGAGTACCTTATTCTGGCTATTTTGTCCATGTCCTTTTCAGGATATTCCCTTACTATTACCGCAATGTCGTAATCGCTTCTTTCGTTCTCTTTTCCTTTTGCGATGCTGCCAAATAGATATATCGCTTCGATGCCACTTATTTCTTTTAATATGACATTGACGATTTTCTTAAGGTCGCTTTTTTCCTCAGTGGATATCATTTTACCTCAAATACATAATCACTGCACTTTTTCCGTATTAAGAATCCCTTCCTGAATGTCTGGTGTCATAAAAAACCCTACTTTTTCCAGTTCATTGATAATAAGTCGGAGTTCTTGTTTGTCTTTTATCGGGCAAAGCTCATACCCCCTTTTGATTATTCCCAGCGTACCTGTTATTTTTACATTCTCTTTTCGAGCAATTTTTCTGGCATCAAGATCGTCCAGAGCCGCTATCCAACCATGTGTTTTTGCAAGGGCGATAACCCCTGATTCGCCATCATGCAGAGTTAAAAGATATTTCTTATAGTCTTTTGCTTTTTCAACTTCTATCCAGCCTCCATTTTTTTTGAGGGCGGCTATAGCTTCTTGAAAAATGATTTCTTTCTCCACAGTATGCGGAATTATCGCTTTGACTTCGAGACGCTTTAATATCTCGCCCAGCAGGTTAAACCTTCCAATCTCGGAAAACGCGCTTATGACGCTTGTATCGAGTACAATCAATCTTCTGTCCCCTTAAGCACTTCATAGTCCTCATTAAGCTCTCTGGCACCTTCTACGCCAAGCCTCGGGTTGATGCCTTTTTCCATGAGAATCTTTTTCATTACGGTTTGGGAAACTCCGGCAATACTGGCGGCTTTGGCAAGGGATATTTTTTCCTGCCTGTAAAGCGCTACTGCAATTTCTTTTGCGTCATAGTCACGCAAAAGATGGCGAATAGCATCGCGGACTGCTTCGGCAATGTTTCCATAGAGACCGGCATCTATCAACTGCTTTATCTTTGTCTCAAACTCGCCTTTGATTTCTACTGTAGTGGACATAACTTGATTTTTACTATGTTTTTTCAAGTTAAATAAGTTTTGGATTTTAGCTCTTGCAATGGCTGATAAACAACTAAATCAAAACGACTTTTTCAGACAGGATTTACAGGATTGACCGGATAAATGTTCATCCTGCGAATCCTGTTATCCTGTCCAAATCGACTTTTTTAGCGAGAGTTCATAGACGGTGAAGGGGATGATATGATTGCTTTTAATTCTTAAAAAACGAACCGCAGATAAACGCGGATGAACGCAGATTTAATGCGCCGGCGCTACCATATGAAGCTATTTTTGACGCGATTTACTTATTATAATTAAAATCAAGAGAATTAATACAATTGCTCCAATATCTCGACCCAATTTTTGAAATATCTATCCTTTGATTTTTCTAAATTTACAAATTTAATTCCCTCTCTGGATTGAGCAATAGAATCATTTGAATTCTGTATTGCGCTGTTAAATTTATACATACCACGGTCTTCTGTAGCAGTCTTTAAAAAAGATTCTGCATTATCTCGTTTTAAACTTGCCGTTGTATAATTTGTTTCTGGTTCTTCAAAAAAATTAACGATTTTTTCTACGAATGTATTAGGAATCTGTGAATTTATCTCGTTAAGTTCGTTTGTAGCGTTATTAATAAAAGTACGAGATTCCTCAGACTTATCATTAAATCTTCTAATTGCTGATTCTACTTCATTATCATAGTTTTGAGTTGAGAGTTGAACGAGGTGGGCATAGTTATTTTTAATTAGTGGCAGTTGATTATCATACATAGGATTATTAAAAATGTAGATTAAATTCCAAAGACTTTTTTCTCTATCGTTAATATTTTCAATAATCTCACCATCATGATTCCGGAAATCTCCGACTATGCCATTATACGCATATCCAATTTTAAGATAGTCAGTATAGATTTTCCCCCCAGCAATTTTATTAAGGATATCATCATTGTTTGAAGGCAAACAGTAAACAGAAGCAACAAATGTAAATTCATTAAATTTGGAAATCATACCCACTCCTTTTAACGGTTTTATCACCTTTGCGCTTTCTGGTTTAACTAACGGGGCTACTTTTCCCCCTAAATTTATACTCTCTTCCTTGAATACATCAATATCATAATAATCGCAAATAAAATTAGAAGAAGAAAAAGTATAGGCAGCTTCAGTTATATTACCAGATTTAACTAGCTCGATGGCGTTTTTATTTCTGAAAATGTCTTCCAAAATTTGTTTATCATCATAAAATTTTCTATCCCCAATATCAAAAGGAACAATAATGCAGGTTTGATTGCAATAAGAATAAAAATTCACAGAAGAAGCTTTTTGACCATAATACATTACTGATATAACTGAACTTGATTCTCCGCTGTTATTAAATTCATTCAGATATTCGTCTCCTTCGGATGGTATATCCACGCTATTGGGAGAGTCTATTTGTGATGAATTCGCCACTTCAGAAGATACCGAAACTATTGTTTTATGAGATTTTATTTTCAAGAACCGTATTCTTTCGTCTGGATTGAGAACCACAACTTCAGTATTTAATTTATCACTTAAATCTTTATAAGGCTCTCTTACTGATGTTTTTTTTAAGGCGGAACTTAGTTTTGTTGTTGATACCTGAGATAAATTTATTGTGACGTTATTTTTTTTAAGTTGTTTTACTAACTCTATCAAAGCATCGTCATTCAATTTTCCATTAAATCTCCCATCCAAATTTCCATCTGAAATTAAAACTATTTGTTTCGTACCTGTGGATTTATCCAATATTTTTCTTGCCTCATTAAAGCCCTCATAAATATTATCTCTGGCTGCATCACCTTCTTTTCCTTTTATATTGCGGATAAATTCTTCAAGAATTGTTCTGTTCTCAAGAAAATCCATAGGATAAAGATTTGAACTTTTAATAAACCCTCCATAAAATAAAACAGAAACATTGCTACTATTATCGATATTCCGAATAGAGTATAAGGCATTTGATTGGATATATTCTCTAAATTGGGCTGTACTACCTGAATAATCCAATAAAATTACGAGGTTATCTTCTAATGTAGTATTTATTTCAATTTCAGCATAAGCAATGCTGGATAATAATAGAATTGAAAATAAAATTAAGCAGATTGAATGCAATATGTATTTACGATTTGTCATAATTATCATGCTCCTGTAGTATAGAAGAAAGTCTAAACTCGGGTGATGTCGTATGTTAATAGGTTCTGACTAATCTTATCTAAAAAAACAAAGGGCATAGAAAGCCCTCTCACTTAGCTCTAACAGACTCCAGCGCCTGCGCCACCATCGCGCGATACGCATCCGCATTCGTATTGTAATGCTCCTTAGCCTTCATCGCATTCGGCTCACTGCCCGCCAACTTCTCAAGCCTCTTTGCGGTATGCATCGCAGCATCCACAACCCACCTGTCCCTCGTCGCCGCATCCACGACATGCATGGACTCAGCCCTGATGGATGTAAGCACATTTCCTTCCTTGGTCGTAAATGTTGTCGGCTTTCCTATGACCGCAATGAACTCAGGCGGCGCTGTCTTTGCAAGCACCTGCGCTGCTTCGGGCTGGTACTGCCCCGCAGTCACGAAGAACGCACCCGTGGGGTCAACGATGCGCCCGCGCCAGAACTCGGAATCGGTTCCTACGTCTTCCTTCTCCGTGAGCGTGCCCACGATGAACACGCGGTTGCATTTTGCCCCTGTCGGGGTGATGAGGTACTGCGGTGAATACTGGTCATTTCCATCCTTTGCCTGCAGGTTTGATTCCTTTAACTCTGCTGCGAATATGCGGTGCGCTACTTCGCGGACAAATCCATTTTCTGCCATGATTACGCCTCCTGTGCGATCGGCGCGGCAGATGCTGCAAGTATTCTCTTAATTTCTTCTTCTATCGGCTTGGCATCCGGTTTTATTGAATCTACGAGTATAAACCTGTCAAGCTTGGCGCCGCTTACCACAAAATACCTACCCACAAGCTTGCTCTTTATCATGTCGAGAACCACAGCCTGGTCCAATGCCTCTGTCGCCATCTCCTTTGCTTTCTCAAGGGTGATGCCTGTAAGAGCCTCTGTAACTTCCCGGTTAAGCAGGATGTCCTGCACTTTCTCGCCATCATCCATGACCGCTTTGACGCGCAGGTCATAAATCCCTTCAACCTTCCCATGTTCGCCGCATGCGCCTTTCACAAGCGCCCTGTTGCATTCCGGGCATCGTTTGATAAGACCAGAGCCGCTCTGGATATCCACTATCGCGCCGCTGAATTCAGTGGGCGTTGAGCCTACTTCGATTTCCTCAGCAACCGGGATTATCTCGCTTGTCTTATTGAGTTTGATACTGAACTGCCCCTGCCACTCGGAAGTTGCTACATTTTTAAATATGTAGTTCTTGCCTTCCTCCACAGTCGGCAGCGCCGCTTTTACCCATTTTGTGAATTTAATTGTGCCGGACTCGTCTCCAAACAATCCAACCTGCGAGATGGATTCCTGGTTAACTTCCCACAACTGGACGACTTTACCACGCACCGTTACCCATTTTCCATCCTCTTTGATATCTGATACCTTTACCAGCGGTGTTTCACGCGGAGCAAAAAATTCACTCTTGGGAACATTATGTTTCTTTAAGAAAGAGTTTATCACGTTTCGGCGTGCTTCTTCAGGAGGGACCTTGAATTTATTTATCAACTGGTCCAAACTTGATTCTATTTCACTTGTCTCAACTTTAACGCCCAGTTCCATGAATCGGGCTTCGATTTGTTTTGCTATTTGTTTCATATCTTTCCTCAAGCCTCTTGTTTGAATTTTTTATTTGAGAGGCAGATTCTACCTTATCCCGGGAACATATAAAGCTTCCCAGAGCGGGGTGAAAGTAATATTTTAATAAGTGGGAATTTCATTAAAAATGTATGAACCAGATAAGTTATCCAGCCATAAAAGATAAAATCGCCGCCTTCATAAAATCAAAGGTCAGGGAATCGGGAGCGCAGGGGGCGGTAATCGGTTTAAGCGGAGGAATCGACTCAACCCTGACAGCTTATCTCACGGTTCATGCCCTTGATGCTGATAACGTACTGGGGATTATGCTGCCTGAGAGGGGCGTTACTTCAAAACATGATGTGGATGACGCAGTGGAAGTCGCGCGGGTTTTGGGGATTGAGCATAAGGTCATTGAGATATCTCCGGTTTTGCAGGCCTTTTCATCCGCCATCCCCGATTTTGACAGCGCCGCAAAAACTGCAAACGGGAACCTGAAAGCAAGAACTAGAATGTGCATACTGTATTATCATGCAAATCTCATGAATCGAATGGTTATAGGGACGGGGAATAAAACAGAGCTGTTGCTGGGCTATTTCACAAAATACGGCGACGGCGGCGTGGACATAGAACCTATCGGAGGTCTCTATAAAACACACGTTCGGGAACTTGCCAGGTACATGGGCATAGCAGCGGGAATCATCAACAAAACACCCACGGCGGGTTTATGGCCCGGGCAGACCGACGAGAGCGAACTCGGCGTATCCTATGAGATGGCAGACCGGATACTCGCCATGCTGGTTGACGAAAATAAGGACGTGTCACTGGTAAAGGAAAAATTCCCTCCCGAAATGGTTGACCGGCTGGCAGCGCGAATCTCATCCAACGAACACAAAAGAATGCCGCCGCAGTCTATTGATATATGATGAGTGGTTTTGAAAGATGGCGGCGGGCGGATGGTGGCACTTCATAGAATCCCTGCGAAATATTTCTCTCTAATGTCTCAAGCACCTGCTCTTTTTTGACAGAACCGCATTTCTCGCACCTGTAACCCTGCCCTATACCTTTGGATTTCATGCGTTTGCCGCAGCATAGGGGATTGCGTAATTCGTGAATATTGAGAGAATTTATGTTGATTTTTTCGATGTTCAGGGTCTTATCTTTAACACTCCCGAAAACCGTTACTTCATCCTGCGGCCGAAGCTCCCTGATAATGCGCCTGAAGCCCTTTGTGGGTTCAAAAGCGGCGCATTCAATGACTGCGTCATTATCTTTCAGTTCGAAAATAACATGACCTCCGACTATAATTTTCGGGGCGCTTTTGACTTTTCCATTTAATATGTAAGAACGATTATCCAGAACCTCATTGATTTCTGCCGGCATCAGATGCATATCCGTATTCTGGTTTGTCTTATAGACCACATACCTTTCAACAGGCTCGCTTTTTATCATCGAGAAAGCACGTCTTACCGCATTTTCACTGTTGCCCCGTATCCCGAAAAGGATTGGGTCGGGTGAATGTGGAGCAAACACCACTCGTTTATTTTCATGATCTACCGTGTCCCATGTATCGGGGCGTGTGGCTGCATCGGCAGCAAATACGGATTCTTCGTTTATATCCCGCAGCGTGCCCCATCTTTCTTTTTCCCTGTATGCGATTAATTCATAAGTGAAATCAGGAAGGCCGCACAATGCAAACCCTGAAGCGGCGAGCGCTCCGATTAAGCCTCTCTTATTCTTGAATCCCTTATGGCTTATATTGTGCCGTTTGAGGATTTCCACAGCTTCCTCGATTTCCAGGACATCCCGGACTGCGCGCATGGAGAATATAGCAAGCTCTGCCCGCATCTTTTCAGTTACTTCTTCAATAAAAACGACCCCTGGATTGGTGTTTTCTTCAGAGAAAACCGCCATGTTCCGAACGGTTTCAGTTACAAGCTCTTTGATTTCTTTCGCATCTTCGCTTTCAATATCCAGAGAAATCGCAAGAGCCGCATTGCCGCGTGTTTTGTAAATGATGTTCGGATTGAGCCGGATGAGCAGCGGATAATCATTTATCCTGCCGTATTCCTTTAATTTTTCGATGAGCACGGCTGCCAGGTATGTTGTGCACATGCTTTCTTTTGAATCCGTATCATCGATTCCGATAATCATAAAATGCTACACATACCCGCTGCATAATAAATCTTGGCACCATAGGTATTTATATAGACGTAGAATCATTCAAAATTTGATGAATAAGGAGTTGCTGATAAACGAGGCCGTTTCAATTCTTGGCAAGGCCGGCTTCATCATTTCCGAACGATGCGACACCCGCCCGAGAAGTTTTGATATCGCAGCCAGGCGGAATAACTTATTACTTCTGATTAAAATAATCTCTAATATCGACGGCTTGAATGAGGAAACCACCAAGGAAATGCAGTTCCTTTCCAGACACCTGCATGGTTACCCGATCGTAATCGGCGAAAAAACCCGCGACCATTCTCTTGAAGGCGGCGTTGTTTATTTCAGGTATGGGATTCCGGCAATCAATATCAGCACAATGCAGGATTATTTCGTAGAAGAAATGCCTCCATTGATTTATGCAGAGCACGGCGGTCTTTACGTTAATCTTGACGGTTTCATCCTGAAACAGGAACGCATAAAAAAGAATATATCCCTCGGGGCGCTTGCATCGCTGCTCGGGGTTTCAAGAAGAACCATAAGCAAGTATGAGGATGGCGAAATGGCTGCAAGTGTTGATGTTGCAATTAAGCTTGAAGAAGTACTGGACAAGGGTTTTACTGTTTCGGTTGATATATTCGAGAAACTTCATTCCAATGATAGCCAGAAACAGGAAACGGCTGTAAAACAGTATTCGAATGTTTTTTCAATCCTTGAAAATATGGGGTTTGATGTAATGCCTATTTCGCAGGCTCCGTTTGATGCGGTTTCGCAGACTTCAAACCGAAGGGATGAGAATTCAACTATTTTAACAGGTGTCGGTGAATACACAAGGACCATTGTCAAGAAGGCGCATCTTATGAGCAGCATCTCGGAAGTCGCAGGAACACAGTCGCTGTTGATTGTTCACGGGGTCAGTAAAACGAAAAATATTGAAAAAACTGTGCTTATAGATGATAAAGAGCTAAAAAAGTTTGATGATAAGGATGACTTTATAGATTTGTTGCAAGAGAGACGGCAGAAAATTAAGGTTACCTGAGCGGATATTAAGGGTTCTGAAAAGCGAGACAGTTTTAATTTGGGTTTGTAGTTATCGTAATGTGTGCAATATATTACCTTAACACGGGGTTATGGGAAATTGTAGTTACGTTTATACCATTTTTTTTAGGTTCATCCAATTTTTATTCAGGGTGGTTCTACATCTTTGCATTATCCGTGATTTCTCGATTAGAACCTTGCTTATCTACTATTACGGCTTTTCTAAAACCTTATAAAAAATACAATCATAAATCGCAAGTAACAAAGTTAATAAAAATGCTAAAACAAACAACCAGAAGGAATAAATCAAATCAAAATTTATTTTTTTTGTTGCTACGGTAGATAAATAAAAAGCCCATATCAATAACATTGGCTGTGGGAATCTAATAATAGAATATTTAATAAAATTATTTTTTTTGGCGTATTCCATGAAAGCAGTCATGGAGTTTTTCACGAAAGCGGTCAATTGTTTTGTAGCTTCTTTTTCCGAAGAATCGATTTTTTTATTATCAATATCACTATTAATATCATTTTGACGCTGTTGTAAGCTATTAAATGATTTTTTTTCAAAGTTGAAATGTTCAGTTATTTCAGCAGCTTTTATATTCATTAATTTAGTATATATTTTATACCAATTATAATTAATCATAATTATAGTACCTATTAGAGCAGAGATTGGAAAAAGCAAAGAAAGTACCATCCAAACATTTACAGGCAAATCAAGCTTTTGATAAAGATTATAAACTGAAAGGATTAGCGCTACAACAGCAATTAACATAACCAAAAATGAATGGAGATTTTGTATGTTTACTTGTGCAATATTTATAGGAATATCCAAATTAGTAATCAATTTAGGGTCTTTAAAATTTAAAATATTTTTGCACTTATATAACTTTCTTGAGAAACCTTCTAGCATAACATCAGAATAAAAACAATTAAAAATTATGGCGATTGCAATACTTAGAAAAATTAGTACCAGTAATTCAATTAACAATCTTAATCACCTTTTATCAATAAAGCTTGCCTTAGTTATATAAATTACTTTAAACCGTAGAACCCTCAAATAAAGAGCGCATCAATATCTTTTTTCGATTTTATTTCCTTCACTTTGCCTTCTTTAATATTTCTTTCACTTTCTTTGATTTGTAATATTAATTCCTTGTCAGAAAGAATCTGGATAGTTTCAATCAGGCTGTCCACATCAGCGATAAATTTTTCAAAATCCTCCTTGGGGATTATCACTTTATTGTCAATCTCTTCGACTTTTATTAAATCCAGCATACTTATCACGTGCTATTTAGTGTTCATGTTTTATAAATTGTATCAGCCGACGTTTTATTAATATAGGGTTTTTCAGCCACCGCCGAAATCATATGCCTCGTATAATTTTTCCCCTTAAACCTCTTTTCTTTATGTGATTCAACAATATTACAAGAAAACTTTCCCAACAGCTCCTCCAATTCACTCTTACTAAAATAGTGATATACAATGCCATTTTTCCTGGAAAAAGTGTTGTGCTCCACCTCGCAGCCACCGAACCGCATATCCTCTTCGCCAAGCACCTCGATAAACAACCGCCCTCCCATTCTTAAGAGCCTCCAGAATTCGCTTATCGCAGCCTCTCTTTCTTTCAATAAAAGATGCTGCAAGACGCCATAACACCATATAACATCAAAAGAAGAATCCGAAAAAGGCATCTGGTAAACATTTGCAGCCAGAAGTTCGATATCAAGTTTCCGGCTTGCGATGCTTTTTCCTGCCATTTTCAAAGCATTGGGCGATACATCCACAGCAACCACCTCAAACCCGCGCATCCCCAGAGGTATGGCGAACTTTCCGCTCCCGCAGCCCGCATCCAGCAAACGCCCTGTTTTACAGCAGGAATCAAGAAGCCCAAGTGAATAATGTCCTTTCCATATACTTCTTTTATATTCACCATTCCAGGCTTTGATGTGTTCGATCATAGAGCTCACTTCATTTAAACTGGAACTATTATAATATATGCTGACCATTATTTGGAGGATGAAAACAGTACTGACAATTGCAGGCGTGGACTCAGGCGGAGGCGCAGGCGTAGCAGCGGATTTAAAGACATTTGCAGCGTTTGGCGTTCATGGAACCTGTGTAATCACTTCGATTACGGCCCAGAACACAAGAGGCGTCCTGAATTCTTTTGACATTCCGGTGGAGTTCATTAAGGAGCAATTCGATGCTATAGTTAGTGATATCAAAATAGATTATGTTAAAACAGGGATGCTATCTTCGCCAGATATTGTGAGAGCTGTTGCAAGCTTGGTAAAAAAGCAAAGACTTCCACTGGTCATCGATCCTGTAATGGCGGCAGAGGCCGGGGGAAAACTGCTAAAGGATGAGGCAGTTGCAGTTTTAATTGAAGAACTCTTACCTCTTGCCTCAGTAATAACGCCGAATATTTTCGAGGCAGAGCGGTTATCCGGCTTAAAAATTATGGATTTAAAGGGCGCTGAAAAAGCTGCCAGGAAAATCCATGAACTCGGCGCAAAAGCAGTAATAGTAACAGGAGGACATCTCCAGGGAACCGATGTTCTTTATGCAGATGATGGATTCACTCATATCGAAGGAAAATTATTAAAAGGGGGCACCCACGGTTCCGGCTGCACGCACTCAGCAGCGCTCACGGCAGAGCTTGCCAGAGGAACACCTCTTATTGAAGCTGCCCGAAGCGCCAAGAAATTTGTTGAGCATGCAATAACCGCAGGTGAAAAAATTGGCGGGGGCGCTGCGCCTGTGAACCAGCTCGGGCATTTGCTGGCGGAATCTGAAAGATACAAAGTACTGAAGAATGTGGAGGAGGCTGTCGGACAGATTGAAGATAAAATGATAGCCGGACTTATCCCGGAAGTCGGATGCAATATCGCAATGGGGATACCAAACGCTTCTGTGGTTTCGGATGTTGCTGCCGTTTCCGGAAGGATTGTGAGGTTAAAAGGCTCGCCTCATGCGGTAGGATGCGTCGCATTCGGCGCAAGCAGCCACATAGCAAGGATAGTTTTGACAGCGATGCGGTTTGACATCTCAATGAGAGGAGCGATGAATATCCGCTATTCTGAAGAAGCGCTTGCAGCATGTAAAGAGCTTGGATTGCGCATGGCATCGTTCTCGCGGGAAGACGAACCGGAAGGGGTTTCAACCATGGAATGGGGAGTGGCTGAAGCTATAAAGAAGGAGGGCAGGGTTCCGGATGTCATTTATGACAAAGGGGATGTCGGGAAAGAGGCGATGATAAGGCTTCTGGGAAAAGATGCTATTGAGGTTGCAGGCAGGGCTATTGATATATCGGGCGCGATGGCGGGAAAAAAATAAGGGTCAATAAGAGGCATAAAAATTAATACCGGGAACTTTGATAAAATCTGGGACCACAGTATCATCTGATGTTTTGCACAGCCTCTCGTTTTGAATGGATTATTTTATATACTTTCACGACCAAAAATGTAGTTCATGGCAATGTCTAAAAAAATGATGGAAAAGAGAGAGCATGAGCGCAAGGAAAAGATTGCAGAACTTGAAAAAATGGCGGGATCCGGCAGCGGTGAAGCCAAAAAGAAACTTGCAAAAGAGAAAAGAAAATTGAAATAATTTAAATTTTCTTTATCCCATTCCTTATTTTATTATTTCCTGCGGGGCTCCGCAAAATTTGACAAGAGCTTCAGCTTCAATAAAATGCAGGCTTGCGGGTATTATCAAAATGTGCAGCGGCGCCCCAAAATCATAATCTTTTATTTTTTCAAGATAATCGGCATGAACTGTCGGCGAGTCTGACCCGGCTCTTGAAACGCCAACCGCAAGCGTATTTACAAGCACTCCCTCGCCCCGCTGCCCTTCCATTTCCAGAAGGAGCGAAGCAGCTTTTCTTATATCCATAAACCCCTTCTCCATATTGATATCGAGAAAAACAAGGGAATGGAGGTCATTTTTCTTGTTCATCTTAATTGTATCGTACGGAGCCTCGGATATGATAATTTTATCGCCGCGGGAATACGGGAATGGAACTGTTGTTGATTTGCCAAACCTGTAATTCTGTAACCCGGTCAATCCACATACAGAGGATGATATCGACGGGGCATGGATAATCGCTGTAGCTATACCCAAATCCTTTGCCCTGAGACGAAGGTCAATATGTGTAGTTGCGACCATGGCATCCCCGCCTGTTAAGAATACAACATTTTTTTCTATTGCCTCTCTTAGCCAGACGGGATTTTGCTCAACATCCTCTCTTGTTAACACGGTCACTTTCCTGCCGTAAAATTTCTCGATTTTTTCAAGATTAGTGCCCATGAGGTTTGAGGTGTAAAATTCGGCATAGATAATATCGGCTTTCTTTACGGCCTCCAATCCTTTTACCGTAATGTCTTTTTCGTCGTATAATCCAAGTCCGATAAAGGTAAGCATAATCCGTTATATGACCGTAATACTTGTAAGTCTTGCCATAGAAACCTATAAACTTCATGTAAGCCTAAATTGATTGATGAACCTTGACAAGAAAATAATTGACTTTGGCGTCGCAATCGGCAGCTTAATAGGGTATATTACAATACTGGCGGGAGTAATGATGACTATTTTATTGCTTCAAACGATTTTTACGGGTGGGTATATTTAATTCATAATGGAAAGACATGGAATCCCTGTGCGTAAGAGTCCCAAAGAAATCAGGTGAAATTACAAGGCAAAAACTTATCGAACGTGGAGCAATCGATAAGAACCTTAAAATAAAACAGGATGGCAAAGACCTTCTAATCCCCATCCTCAGGCATGTTGGAGGATTCGGGGAACTTTCAAATGATGATTTTGAAATATTACAAAAAGAAGAGCCCTTAGCCGGGATAGTCGGAGCTTATGAGATACTTGGAGACATTGCCATTATCGACCAGCACGAAAGCGATGCGCAGGGAATGGCGGATATCCTTATAAAATCCAATAAAATAAGAACTGTACTCCAGGCTGAGAGCCCAATTGTTGGTGAATACAGGACGCGAAAGTTTTCCTTCCTTGCAGGTGAAAAAAGAACAGAAACCCTATACAGGGAAAACGGCTGCAGATACCTTGTCGATGTTGCGAAGGTATATTTCACTCCGCGGCTTTCGACTGAACGGATGAGGATTGCAGACCATGTTAAAGACCGCGATAAAGTCGTGGATATGTTTGCCGGTGTGGGGCCTTTTTCCATCCTGATTGCAAAAAAATTCCCTTCATCGCAGGTGATTGCCATAGATAAAAATCCAGCCGCAATTAAATACCTCAGGGAAAACGTGCGTCTTAATAAGGTAAAGAATGTTGAGATAAGAGAGGGTGACGCACGAGAGGAAGTTAGAGGGATTATGGATGCAGACCGCATTATTATGAACCTGCCGCATAGCAGTATAGAGTTTCTTGATACGGCATTAAGGATAATAAAAAAGGGCGGAATTATTCATTTATATGCCATTACTCATGAGGATGATTTATTTGGGGGAACATTGAAACAAATTGAGAATATCGCACAACAGGCTAATTTCCGGGTAATACCTCTTGACCGCAGGATCGTAAGGCCTTATGCACCTTACCAGCATAATGTTTGTATTGATTTTAAGGTGATATGAGAGCTTATCTGTAAATTCTATTTAGCATCACAAGTTATTTAATATACCATCTCCATTATGGTTTGCCTTCGCTATTATAAACAATAAAATAATGATAATCGGAGAAAATTAAATGGCAAAAATGCATACACGCAGGAAAGGAAAGGCAGGTTCCAAAAGACCAGTCAGAACCGAACCGCCAAAGTGGTCAAATTCAAATAAAGAAGAGATTGAAACTATAGTTGCGCAGCTCGCATCGCAGGGAAAAAGCTCAAGTGAGATAGGTATGACTTTGAGAAACCGTTATGGAGTCCCTGATGCCAGTCTTGTAACCGGGAAAAAGATTGTGGCTGTCATGAAAGAAAAGAATTTAGCTCCTAAGGTACCTGAGGATATTCATAACCTGATAGTAAATGTCCTTGAGCTTAAAAAACACATAGACAAAAACCCCAAGGATGTCCATAACAAGCGTGCTATGAATAATATGGTATCGAAGATCAGGCGGCTTGAAAAATATTATCACCGTGAAGGCGTACTTCCAGCCGACTGGAAATATTCTATCCAGAAATCTGAGATGCTGATTTCAAGATAAATCTCGATGAATGATGGTAAGGAAAGCTTTGTTGAGCTTGAGGAGTTAAGTAAGCAGGCAGCAGACGCTATACTTGAAAATAAGACAATCAGGCTAGTTTCCCATAACGATGCAGACGGATTATCCGCTGCCGGCATCATGTGCAATGCATTGTACCGGAGCGGGATAATCTTCCAGGCCACTATTGTGAGCCAGTTTGACCAGTCAACAATCGAATTAATAGAAAAAACATCCAGCGGGGCTGTTATCCTGTGCGATATGGGAAGCGGGCAGGTTGAACTTACTTCTAAGATAAAAAAGGCTATTATTATCGACCACCACAAACCCACCGGGAAACTGGACCATGTTCATTTTAACCCGCACCTTGCAGGTATTGATGGTTCATCCGAACTTTGCGCTGCCTGCGGAGCATACATGGTGGCGCGGAAGATGGGTGAGAACACCGACCTCGCGGGGCTGGCGCTTGCCGGGGCAATCGGGGATAAGCAGCCAATGAAAGGCGGGAATAAATTCATCCTTGATGAAGCTATCGAGAAAAAGGCAGTAACTATTAGAAAAGGGCTCAGGATGGGTGATGACCCGGTTGAGGAATTACTGGAATACGGCTTTGAGCCATATCTGGATATTACCGGCGACAGGGAAAAAATCAGGGAATTTCTAGATAAACTCGGAGTAAAAGGCCGTTTGGCTGAACTTCATGAAGAACCGTCGATAAAACTTTCCTCGGCTATTGTACTTAAACTTGCAAAGCAGGGCAATGTCCCTGCTATCGATTCATTAATCGGCGATTGTTACACCCTGAACAATGAAGTTGTGCCCAATGTATATGATTTTGTCAATATCATGAACGCCTGCGGGAAAGATGAGAAAGCGGGTCTGGCTCTGGCGCTTTGCATGCGGGATGCATCAGCAGTGGATGAAGCCAGGACGATTACCCGTGAGCACCAGAAGAGTCTAATCAGTACGATAAAGAAGGCGCAGGCGCAAATCAAATCGGCGCGGAATTTCAGGTACGTGCTCCTTGACGATTCAAGCGGGACAGGAATAATCGCTGGCACCATGACCCGTTATCTTTATCCGGATAAGCCTTTTATTACACTTAATGAGGTTGAGGGAAAGATTAAGATTTCAGCCCGGGGAACAAGGAAACTGGTGGCTGCGGGTCTTGACCTTGCGGCAGCGATGCGCGAGGCATCCGTATCGTTGGGAGGAATGGGTGGAGGTCATGACATAGCTTCTGGCGCCACAATTCCAAAGGGGACTGCGATGAAGTTTATCGACGTAGTTGATTCTATTATCGAAAAGCAGTTGAAGACAAAAGCATGAAGATTGAAGGGAAATTGATATTCAAAAGTGAAAGAGCAGATGAGCTTGTAAGTGTCATTGCCCAATCACTGGCGCCTGATAATGTTTCAGAGATGAAAACGATAGTCGATGGGGATTCGGTTACAGTAATGTTCGAAGGGGATAAGGTCGGCACGATACTTGCTTCGGTTGATGATTATCTTATGAATGCGAAAATAGCGAGTGATATGCTAAAAATTAAGTGAACTTTTACTCCACAACAATCCCAGCGTACCCCACAACTGCAGCTAAATCCCCTGTTGTGTCTCCGCTCGTGCTGTATTTGAGAAGCGTAGCTTTTTTCGCGCCAAGCTTTTTCGTTGCCGTAAGCATCGCTGCGATCGGGCCATACCCACAGACGCTGGCGTTGCGCTCGTATAATTTGCGGTAAAATCCAGTGATATCGAATTCCAGGATTGAGCTTATATAATACGCATCATTCTCCCGCGCCACCTTATCAGGTTTGTAATGGGTAAAATCGCTTGATGCTATTATCACGATTTTCTTCTTGACCTTCCGAACCGCCTCAACCAGTTCCATCCCCACGTCCAGCGCCGTCTCCTCATCCTGCATTCCCATGCAGATTGGGACAATATTGAAATCCCCGAACCTGTGCTGCAAAAAAGGAAGCTGCACTTCTATGGAATGTTCGTATTTGTGGGCTGCCTCATCAAGGTCGATTATCCTTTTCGGAAGCGCTTTGATAAACTCAGTATCAGAGCTAACCTCGCCGAGCGGCGTGCTCCAGGATTCACCGGAAACCGATACAGGTGAGCCGTATCCGGTATGATTGGGCCCTAGCAGCACGAACGTATCGGCTCTTGGCAATGCTGAATATACGTATGCTGCGGTATTTCCGGAATAGATATAACCGGCATGGGGCACCACAGCCCCCAAAACCTGTCTTTCGCCTGGCGGGACGCCTTCAAAGCACCTGCTGATTTCCCTGTCCAGATCGTTTTTACTGCGCGGGTAGAACTGCCCCGAGACTGCGGGTGCTCTCATATTTGTTTATAATTCAGCTTCGAAATCAGCTACCGTATGGGTTATTGTATCTCCTCTTTCCTCAAGCGTCTTTTTTGCCATGAGCCAGTATATCAATGCGAGGGCTTTTCTTCCCTTGTTATTGGTGGGAATTACAAAGTCAACATTGGACGTCGAATTGTTGGTATCGCAAAGACCAATGACAGGTATACCGATATTAACTGCCTCATTCACTGCCTGCATATCTCCTGAAGGGTCTGTCACCACAAGGATATCGGGTTCTATGAATAAATGCAACTTCGGGTTTGTCATAGTCCCGGGAATGAACCTGCCTGTTACCGCTCTTGCTCCTATCACTTTTGCGAACATCTCGGAAGGATAATGGCCATATTGCCTTGCCGAAACTACCAGTATTTTTTGCGGATCGTATTTTGCAAGCAATTTCGCTGCAAGCCGTATCCGCTGGTCAGTCGCCTGTATATCAAGGACATATAAGCCGTCCGTCCTCACGCGATATACAAACCGCATCATTTCTTTTGTCTTTTGCTGTGTTCCTATATGAATTCCCGCGGTGAGATACTCATCCTGGGGAATAATAGATTCATAACCTGTATCCTGTTTTACATCCTGTTTGATATCAATGACATTTTCCATTTCAATCACACCTTAAGCTGCTTTTCTCATTGTTTTTACTGTTCTTTTCACTGTAATGGGGATTACGCCTTGTTCCAATTCCATCATTGCAATATCGATGGGTTCGCCCCTTCCTATATCTATCAATACCGGAGCACCCAAGGAAATCTGGAGCGCCCTTGCACCGATAATCCTTGCACGCTCATATCGTGTTAATTTAGTTTCACTCACCTGCGTCACCTCAAAACAAATACCCGAAAGTTTAATAAATGCACTTTTTATATATTCCTCGTATTTAAATACGAAGTATTTTTTTCCCAGAGTCCCTCTGAGAGTGGTTCATGTTCTATTCATTTTGCCGTATCCTGAGAAAATGGGGTTGTTGAGATTTGAACTCAAGTCACGGCGTCCCGAACGCCATAGGATGGACCAGGCTACCCTACAACCCCTCCTCACTGGTACGGTGCAAGCAGGTCCACCAGCTCTACATGAGTCAGCAGCATTCGCCTGCAGCAGTATCGTTCGATTCCGAGATCGTCGAGTACTTTACCTGCGTCTTCAGTTTCGCTTCGTTTTTTGAATTCATCCCATACGCTGGAGATGACTTTACCGCATGAAAAGCATCGTACCGGTATCATGTTTCACCTGTATGATTTCTGTCTTCTCTTTCTTGCGCCGCGACCGCCGAATCTCTTGGGCAGCATGTAGCGCGTGTCATTTACGAGCAGACTTCTGTCATACTGTGCCATTGCGTCACGCAGGGCCATATCGTTTGTCCATTCCACAAGACCTCTGGCAATAGCCGTTCGCACAGCTCCTGCCTGGCCGAAGATGCCGCCTCCGTGTACATCCACGTCGATATCCACGGTCGGAATAACATTGCCTGCAAAGTCTAGCGGTTCTGACATTTTAAGCCTGATCAATTCAGGTTCTACGATTTCAATAGGTTTCTTATTCACCCGTATGCGTCCTTTTCCTTCCCGTATTGTTGCACGGGCGATTGCGGTTTTTCTTTTTCCTGATGAGTTAACGATTTTCATGCAAAACTCCTAATATTTTGACCCTAATCTCTTGCTCAATTCGCCAAGCACCATATAATTAGCAGTGCTGAGGCGCATGATACTTGCTTCTTCGAGTGTACCTGCCTGTTCTTTACTCAATTCAGGCGGAACGCCGATATAAACTCTCAACCTGTTATATGCTTCCCTTCCTGTCATCTTTGTATGAGGTATCATGCCGCGGATAGTCCTTGATACTATCTGGTCAGGACGCCTCGGGAAACGGGGGCCGAACTCCCGTGAACCTCTGGCAACGTACCGTTTGTAACGGTCTAATGTAGTATCTTTTCTGCCGGAAATGATTGTTTTTTCTGCATTGATTATATTAATTTGTTCACCATTTAACAATCGCTGCGCGACTGTACTTGCCATTCTTCCCAGAATAAGATTGCTTGCGTCTATTACTGTCATGTTATCACCCTATTATTCTTACCCTGGAGCCTTCCGGGTTCTTGCTCATGAGCTCTTCGATGGTGAGACATGAACCACCTGCGGCTGTTATTTTGTTCTTTGCGCTTCCGCTGAAGCTCATTGCCGCCACTGTCAACTGGTGGTTCAATTCACCCGCGCCAAGCACTTTTCCCGGGACAAGTATCAAATCTTTTTCTTTCGTGTGCCGGTTTATCCTGCTGAGATTGACTTCTGGATAATTCCTTGTAGGGCACTCAAGCCTCCTTGCAATATCCCGCCAGAGAGGCGCTTCCTTTTCCCTTGACTGTTTTTTTAGACCTGATATAAGGTCTAATATTCGTGGGTTTGTTTTATAATTATTTTTCATTTGTTCCCTCCGTAAGACCAATTACGGTCCGACTCACGCAAGAATGCGTTCGGTTTTAAACCATACGCCGCAAGCGGATGCTTGCTACGGTTTTTGTTGAACCATAAAAAGATGATTCAGACTTCCCCTTTATTCAGTTCATATTACATAAAGGTAACGCAATTGAAATTGGTGGGGTGGAGCCATATCCAGATGCATTCAATCCATCGATGATGTTGCTATATGTATCAACATAGCTAAATGCTCAGGCATCTTTTATATACTCAAACTTACTAACTGCTAATAAAGGTAAATTCATGCATAGCGCGTCTGAAGCCGCTCAATCGCCAATAATTAGCCCATATATAAGAGGTGTGGAAACTGAAACATTTCTTATTTTATCTAAAATCTCAGAGGAAAAAGATTTTTTGAAAACGATACTGGAAAAGTATAATGCAAAAAATCCTGAAGCGATTGAAAAAATGATTGAGCAGGGCAAAATAGATGAGCATCCGGCATATGAAGATTACCTTTCTGCACTATCTTATGAACAGAATATAAAAGACCTGAAAAAACTGCTGGACAATCTCGTTAAGAGAATATAATGCACAGGCTTTTTATTATTGCTCGATGCGTTGAAGAATTTCTGGTTATCGATTCATCCCATCGCCCTGACGCGCTGTCCCTATCAGCGGGTTTGTCTTGCACCACTGGCGGCGCGCCGAAAATTTGAATAGAAAGTTGTTTGTAGTTCTTGAGGCTTTGGTTCATTAAAAAGTTAAACCGAAAGAATTAATAGAGACGTAGATAAAACAATTTATTATTGTTCGCCTTGAAAATTCGACATTGAACACGAAATAAGCAACGAAATATAAGGAGGAAGCTATATGAAGGAACACAAAACTTTCATTTGGAATGAACTCATAACCTCGGATCAAAAAACAAGCGGGGACTTCTACAGCCAGATCTTCGGCTGGGAACGGAAAGAGGTGGATGCTGGACCACTCGGCACTTACACGATCTTTCGACACAATGATAAGGATGTCGCTGGTATGATGAATCCGACCATAGACTACACCCGAAAGCTCGGCGCACGTTGGTATGCATATGTTGCAGTTGAAGATATCGACGCTTGCACAGCACGTGCAGAAGAACTTGGCGGCACACTAATCGCAGGCCCGGAGATATCCCAGGGGTCGGCCGAGTGTGCCTCCTTACTGACCCAACTGGAGCACTCATACGCTTAATGCAACCAGCAACAGAGCCCAAGTAAATAAGTGCGTTTATCGCTCTGATACACCGAAAAAGAGCCATAGACCATGATGAGTCATAACAAGCGCATGGCGCAGTCACCTATACCCCGCACTTGAAGGATACATGGGCTTGCCATCGCATTTTGCTCCTCGCCGGTTGCACAGTATTCCATCACGACGCGGTTCCATCCCTTCTCCTTCCTCGTCAATTTCATAACACGTATGTTGGAGTGGGAACAAGGGTAATTTTATCAGGCAAAACACAAAATCAAGCAGCAGAGCGCAAATTTTCGTTTTAAATAAACCCGTAACGATAGATTTATATACCTTAGCGTCAGACAGTATGTCAGACGCATGGCATACGATTGTCACACAAATAGCAGACAAATGTATGTCATCAAACCTCCCACAGGGAGATACCAAAATGCAAAGAGTAACACTAAGGCTCCCGGAACAGCAATTAAAAATGATCGACATGTTGGTGGAATATGGCGAATTTCCGTCCGCAAGCGAAGCAATCAGGACGGCTATTAGGGATTTAATCGATCAGCGAAGCGAAAAATTGGTTGGCAGGATGAAATTATTTGAGAAAGCGCAGGAGCAATCAAACAATGTTGACACGTTCTTGCGCCTGAAAGAAGAACAATAATCCGAGGGGATATAATATGGAATCATTTGTACAAGACGCACTAAAAATGGCAGAAAAAGAACAACTGTTCAAACAGGCGGCAACAGGCGGAACTGAAGAAGTTGATGAATTCGGAACACCAAAAATCGTTGTAGTGGGATGCGGGGGCGGCGGCAACAACACCGTGAACCGTCTCTATAACATCGGCGTAGCCGGCGCAGAAACCATTGCAATAAACACCGATAAAATCCACCTTGACATCACGCAGGCGGATAAGAAAATCCTGATAGGCAAATCAATAACCAGGGGACTTGGGGCAGGCGGATTTCCGGAAGTTGGAAAAAGAGCTGCGGAACTTGCAAGGGGAACGCTCGAGGATGTGTTGAAGAACGCAAACCTTGTATTTATCACAGCGGGTATGGGCGGAGGAACTGGAACAGGTGTAGCTCCAGTAGTTGCACAGGTAGCCAAAGACCAGGGCGCAATCGTAATCGGAATGGTCACAAGCCCGTTCAAGGTCGAGCGCTCAAGGATGTTCAAGGCAGAAGAGGGTCTGGAAGAATTGAGGAAGGCTGCGGATACCGTTATTGTACTTGACAATAACAGGCTTCTCGATTATGTGCCCAACCTCCCGATCGACCAAGCATTCTCGGTAATGGACCAGCTTATATCAGAGACGGTAAAGGGTATTTCAGAAACCATAACACAGCCGTCATTGATCAACCTTGACTATGCAGATGTCAGGGCTATAATGAAAGGCGGCGGCCTTGCAGTAATGCTCGTCGGCGAAGCAAAAGGACAGGACAAGGCAAAAGAGGTAGTACGCGCAGCATTGAACCATCCGCTGCTTGATGTGGATACAAATGGCGCAACAGGCTGTCTATTGCATATCACAGGCGGAACAGACATGTCGCTTCATGAGGCAGAGTCAATCGCCTCTTCATTGACATACGAACTTGACTCCCACGCCAATGTAATCTGGGGCGCAAGAGTAAAGAAAGAGTACGAGGGCAAAGTCCGCTGCATGGCCATTATGACTGGTATCCATTCAGCCCAGATAATGGGCCCGAAAGGCGAGAGTATGCCCCGCAGCACTCCGGTCGAAGAGAGAATCCCGGCAAGCAGGAATTCCGGCAGAAACAGCCGCTCTATAATCGACATGATAATGTGAAAACATGAAATGCAAACACGCAAATTGTAATTGCACGGTGCGCATCATCACGCAGGCATGGGAAGAGATACGTGCCTGCGAGCATGGCGTATCCTGCAATTATAACAACAAACAGGTACTAAAGGCATAAATCCGACAAAATCTTGTCGGATTCTCTTTTTTTATTATAGTCAAAAACTAAAAGGTCTTTTCGACCTTTGTGTGTGTAAAATCTTTTGGTGTTAAATTTCGTCTAAAGTAACTTTACGCTCTTGACGTGCTTTGCGGTGCAGGATTTTCCACCGCAAAGGACGCAAAGAATTTGCTCAACACCAAACTTTTTTACAGTCCCAACCTTCGCGTTTCTGCGGTGAACACCACCGCTCCAAAAGCGCCAGGAATGTGAAAATTAAACTACTTCTGTATTATCTGGCTTTTGCTCTTGATTTTCCTTTCTTTCCTTCTTCAGCTTTTGCTTCTTCGCCAGTCTTCTCTTTCTTGGGGAAGATCTCGCTCAAAGGTTTCGGACCGTATTCTTCGACAACCGTATTGATCTGGGCAATGTCAGATGATATTTCCCGCCCGCGCATGGCTTTTCGTTTTTTGACCCCGTCAGCCTTGGGTTTATATCCAATACCTCCGGCAACAAGAATTTTTCTTCTTGCCGGCCCGGGTAAATCGCCCCGCATGGCAAACCCGTCTTTATCGGTTCCGCCTGTTATCTTAAGAGTATACCCTGCTAAACCTGCAACGTCTCCGCTTACAACATCTCCGATATTCTTTCCAATCAGTTTATTGATTGCCGCGCCGGTGACGGCTACCTGATACGCCTGTGTGCTCTTGCTGTCCGAAACAACAATTCTGAAATCTACCATTGTTTATATTCTCCTACATTAATAATAATTATTTATCCTGTTAGAATATTATAATCCTGACCTTACTTGCAGTTAATATACTTAAATTTATTGTAAACATAATGGTAAAAAATAGTCCCGGGCGGATTCGAACCGTCGTCTCCGGCTCCAAAGGCCAGAAGGATTGACCACTACCCTACGGGACTGAAGGCTAAATCGTAACTAAACTACTTATTCTTTATGTTGGCTAAATACAGTATCATACGAAAAATGCAAATATCATAAGAGTCAATTTGACCGCATGGAACAAACCATCAAAGGGACTATAATTCTTGGCGATGAGTTTGAGCCTGTTGATGGTTATATCACTATAGAAAACGGCATAATAAAAAAAATCGAAGAATCCAATGTTTCCACTGAAACAATAATCGCCCCATGTTTTGTGAATGCGCATACGCATATAGGCGACTCTGTCATAAAAGACCCGCCCCGGATGCCTTTAGCCGAACTTGTGCAGCCTCCTGACGGATTAAAACACAGGATTTTAAAAAAGACTTTTCATGATGACCTTGTCGGCTCAATGAAGGCAAGTATTGACGATATGATAAAAACGGGCACATGCGCTTTTGCTGATTTCCGTGAAGGCGGGATGGAAGGAGTTCTGGCGCTTAAAGAGGCGTTAAATAACAGCAAAATCGAAGCGAAGATTTTTGGAAGACCGCTTGCTCGCGAAATGGATTATCTTGATTCCTGCGATGGAACGGGATTGAGCAGCACCAATGACCTTGAAATCGATTTGATTAAAGATATTGTCAGGCAGACAAGAAAAAAAGGAAAAAAATTTGCAATACATGCAGGTGAAAGAGAACCATCCGATATTTCTCATGCGCTGGAACTTGAACCCGATTTCCTGATACATATGACCCATGCAGCGGATAGGGACATTAAAGCGGTTGCCGCGGCTGATATTCCTGTTGTGGTCTGCCTCCGCTCAAATCTCATAACAGGGTCAGGGTTCCCTCCAATTAAAAAAATGCTTGACGATGGAATCCTCGTTGCCGCAGGTACTGATAACGTCATGCTGAATTCTGTAAATATGTTCTCTGAGATGGAGTTTCTTGCCAAGACAAATATTTTTGATGACAGACAAGTATTTAAGCTGTGCACACTAAATGGTGCAAAAATACTCGGATTAGATAAGGAATCAGGCTCCATCAAAAAAGGGAAAAAAGCTAGACTGATGATATTAACAAAAGAATCAAATAATAT
This sequence comes from Candidatus Methanoperedens sp., assembly GCA_041494705.1. Classification (GTDB taxonomy): domain Archaea; phylum Halobacteriota; class Methanosarcinia; order Methanosarcinales; family Methanoperedenaceae; genus Methanoperedens. The sequence goes on along the minus strand of JBGQBI010000006.1, from coordinate 95,466 downwards.
GCAGGGTATAAGGAACCCATTAAGCAGTTTAGTGAGGCGGGCTAGACCGGATGACATTATCGGCATAATCTAAAATTAGAAGGAGGGAATTTATGGCAAGCAAATTATTTACGAAAATATTGATTGCAACAGACGGGTCGGAATATACTAAAAACGCAGTTGATTACGGGATAGACCTGGCAAAGAATACGGGCGCGAAAATACATGCTGTTTATGTGGTTGATACTGCAGCATTTGCCTCAATTCCGATGGATGCGGCATGGGAAAGCATGTACGAACTATTAAGGCAGGAAGGAGACGAGGCTACAAAATACGTGGCAGACAAAGCAGAAGCACTGGGTTTGGAAGTGGACGGGAATACAATTGAAGGGCATCCTGCAGATGAAATAATTAAATACGCCGAAAAGAACTCAATGTCAATTATCGTTATGGGGACACTGGGAAAAAGCGGGCTTGACAGATTCCTCTTGGGCAGTGTCGCTGAAAAAGTAGTAAGGAACTCAAAAATTCCTGTGCTTGTGGTTCGCGGGAAAAAATAAAAAAATAAGAAAAAATGAAAAAAAGGAGAGAAATAATGGCTGATACTCCGGAAAGCATTACGGTTGAAGAAGTAATGGTAAGGGATGTTGCGAAAGTTGAATTGCCAGGTTCAAGGGATGAAGTTCTTGAGATATTAAAAACAAAGCATATTTCCGGTGTCCCGGTTGTGAAAGGCGGTGAACTGGTCGGAATAGTGACCAGGACTGATTTATTAAAACATCCGGAAGAAGAACAAATTGCAATATTGATGACACGGAACCCCATTACAATAGGGCCTGATAATTCAATAGTGGAAGCAGCACGTATAATTATAGAAAATAACATCAGGCGGTTGCCTGTTGTGGAGGATCATAATCTTTCAGGCCTTATAACTATAGCAGATATAATCGGCGCTATTGGGAGGCTGAACATCAACACCCCTATCAGTGAATATCTCGGAAACCATGTGGTTTCTGTCTGGAGCGAAACCCCTCTTTCAATAGTTGGCGCTATCATGGAACTTGCAGATGTAAAAGCGGTTCCTATACTGGATACGAACCTGACGCTTGTCGGCGTGGCATCTGATAAACACCTCATCAGCGCAAGCATAATCGAGGATAAAACCGAGATGTCGGATATGTCAGCGGGTTCGGATGACGATGCATGGACATGGGAATCAATGCGCGATACGATGAGCTTATATTACAGCGTTTCAAAAATCCAGCTACCCAATTCACCTGTAAAGGAAATCATGAAACTCACAGGGGGGTCGGAAACAGCATCATTAAGCTCTACTGTCAGTGATTGTGCAAGGAAAATGAAGCGTAAGAGGATAGACCAGTTACCCGTGATAAACAGCTCAAGAAAACTTCTGGGCTTGCTACGCGATAAGGATTTGCTGAAGGCTATACTTTAGCATTTTGGCATTTCATTCATTTTTTATTGTAAGCGGTCAAATCAAGAATAAGTTTTAATATCCATCTCCCCATTTTACCCTCTTATGCAGAAACGCGAGAATATCCTCATCGAAGCATTACCATACATCCGCGAGTTTTATGATTCCATGATGGTAATCAAGATGGGAGGTCATGCAATTGTCGACCCCGAAATTATGGAAATGATAGTGCAGGATATCGTCCTTTTAAAATTCGTGGGAATCCATCCTGTGATAGTGCACGGCGGGGGACCCGAGATTACAGAGAAAATGGAACGCATGGGAAAAAAACCGGAATTTGTGGCGGGTTTGCGGGTTACGGATGACGAAACGCTTGAAATTGCGCGAATGGTGCTCGTTGGAAATGTGAACAGCAAGATAGTTTCACTGATAAGTAAACATGGCGGCAAAGGCATAGGTCTTTCAGGGAGCGACGGAAGGCTCATCGTAGCAAAGAAGTTAGCTCCCCAGCGTGTGACCGTTGGCGGCGTTGAGAAAGAAATCGACCTTGGCTGGGTTGGCGAGACCGAGGTTATCAATCCTGAAATAGTCATGATTCTTGCAGGCAAGGGATACATCCCGGTCATCTCGCCAATAGCAACAGATGAAAAAGGGAATGACCTTAACGTAAATGCAGATACGGTGGCGGGAGATATCGCATCGGCTCTCGGTGCAAAAAAACTGATAGTTCTTACGGATGTACCTGGAATCCTGCGCAACCCGAAAGACAAAAAAACACGTATTTCCAGAATAGCTTTCGATGAGATTGATAAACTGATTGCAAATAACATCATAAGCGGCGGGATGATACCGAAGGTTAAATCAAGCGCCGCTGCGCTCAAAGGAGGAGTTGAGCAGGTTCATATTATCGATGGCAGCGCCCCGCATTCGATGCTGCTTGAACTGTTCACCCATGAAGGAATCGGAACGATGATATACAGGAAAAAGTGATAGTGGTGACCGAAATAGAAAAGAAAATCGAAAAAGTACCGGTTGTGAAAAGCGCTAAGCCGGAAGAGCGGAAGCAGAAATTCATTGAAGGAATCAAAAAAACGGTACTGCCGGCATTTATAAGCGCAGCTTTTGCCATATTGTTTTTTGTAAAATTTGGTTTTGCCAAAGACGTTTCCTGGTTTTCGGTCGTCCTGTTGATTCTTCTCCTCTCATATTACATCCAGAGAGTAATTTATCCTTTAATCGGGGTCAAGGTAAAGGAATTTGAAACAAAAGACTGGCTGTATGTGGAATTTCTGGTAATAATTTACTTCTGGGTCATCTGGATACTCCTGTTGAATCAATGAAATAGGTGTTTAATGCGACTTGCTGTTTTAGACCGTGATAGATGCCAGCCCAAAATGTGTGGGCTCCAATGCATAAAATTCTGCCCGAGGGTGAGGACTGGCGATGAGACTATAGTAATAGGCGAGGATGAAAAACCGGTCATCTCGGAAGAATTATGCGTGGGATGTGGCATCTGCGTCAACCGCTGCCCCTTCGGTTCAATCATGATTATCAGCCTGCCTGAGAAACTTGAAGAGACAACGCACAGATATGGTAAGAACGGGTTTGCATTATACGGGCTTCCAGTCCCGACTGTCGGGAAAGTAACCGGCATCCTCGGCCCGAACGGGATAGGAAAAAGCACAGCGATAAACATACTTTCAGGAACTTTGAAACCTAACCTCGGGCGGGGCAGGATTGGGTGGGAAGAAATACTTGAATATTATGCAGGAACGGCGCTCCATGATTACCTTGAAGGCGTATCTAAAGGAAAGGTAAAGACATCGCAAAAGCCGCAGTATGTGGACATGATACCCAGGAAATTCAAAGGGAAAGTCTCGCAGCTTTTATCAAAAACGGATGAAAGAGGAGTACTTAAGGAACTCGTATCAAGGCTTGACATTGCAGATATCACTGACCGCAAAATCGATGAATTAAGCGGCGGCGAGCTCCAGAGAGTGGCGCTGGCAGCGTGTGTTGCAAGGGATGCGGATTTCTATTTCATTGACGAGATAAGTCCTTATCTTGATATTTACCAGAGGATAAAAGCCGCCCGGATTATCAGGGAACTAGCTGAGAATAAAGCCGTAATGGTGGTAGAACATGACCTTGCAATCCTGGATTTGCTTGCGGATGTTGTTCATATCGCATACGGCACGCCCGGCGGTTTCGGCGTTATTACCCATCCGAAAGGGGTCAGGATAGGAATTAACGAATACCTGAAAGGGTTCCTGCGCGAGGAGAATGTCAGGATTCGCACCGAAGCCATTAAGTTTGACATTCATGCGCCGCAGGCAGCGAAGGATGTGCCTTCCCTGTTGAAGTTTGAACAATTCTCTAAAAAATATGAGGAGGGATTTGAACTCATGGCGCAGGGCGGCGAGATAAGGAAAGGCGAAGTCACCGGGATTGTAGGTCCGAACGGGATTGGCAAATCTACTTTCGTAAAGATACTGGCTGGCGAAATAGAACCAACGAGCGGAAAAATTGATATTAATATCAAGGTGTCTTACAAACCCCAGTATATCAAAGCCGAGGACCCGGTTCCGGTCTCTGATTATCTTCGCTCTTTAAGCAAGGAAGTCGATACAAGTTATTACCAGACAGAGATATTACGACCGCTTCAGCTTGAGAGACTCATGAAGCAGAAGCTTGACGATTTAAGCGGCGGGGAGCTCCAGAGGGTTGCGATTGCAGCCTGCCTCTCGCGAACGGCAGACCTATATCTTCTGGATGAGCCATCGGCGCATCTTGATGTTGAGCAGAGGGTGCTTGCGACGAAGGTCATAAGGCGCTTTGCCGAGAACAATAAAGTGACGGCGATGGTGGTTGACCATGATATTTACATGATAGATATGCTTAGCGACAGGCTTCTCGTGTTCGAGGGCGAGCCTATGAAGAGGGGCGAGGTTCACGGGCCTTTTGACATGCGACAGGGCATGAACAGGTTCCTTAAAGGGATTGGGATTACATTCAGGCGGGACGAGGAGACCAAGAGACCAAGGGTGAATAAGCTGGGTTCGCAGCTTGACAGGACGCAGAAGGCAGAAGGGGAGTATTATTACAGCGTGGAGGGGAGTTGAGGCAGTGCATATCCAAAAGAAAGGACACAGGTATAGTTCATTAGAATCATTCTATGTTTCGTGCGCGTTTGAGTTTTGGCTCGCTATCGACTGATACGTTCCATGCACCTTTAGCATTGTCGCGAAGGTCGTTGTCCTCAATTGTGCCGCCGCCTCCATCGTAGACCAGTACAGCTTCGTGGCTGTTCTTGTTGATGCGGTTGCGGCGCAGCATAGTATTTCCGCCTGTTTTGATTTCAACCCCAGTGTATGCATTGCCAAAAATATCGTTGTCTTCCAGCGTTCCCTGCCCATTTTCGTAAACGAAGACGCCACCTTGCTTGCCTTCGTGTATGCGGTTGCGGCGCAGCGTAGGATTTCCACCCCTCATTATCGACACCCCAGCGGTTGCATTGCCGAAAATGTCATTGTCCTCCAGCGTCCCCTGGCCATTTTCATAAACGAAGACGCCACCTTGCTTGCCTTCGTGTATGTGGTTGCGGCGCAGGCGTGGGTCGGCACCGCCATGAATAGCGACACAGGCAAGACTCTGGCTTGTGATGTCGCATCCTTCCACTTCCAGCCGCCCCTGAGCGATGTCTATACAATACCAATCACCACCGCCCAACTGTTGCATGTTCAGATTAACCACCCGCCCCATAGTTGTCTTAAAAAGTAGTGCGTCCTTTCCGAGAGCCTGTACTACAACTTCACCGGGGGCGCCTTCGCCTATGATCTCAAGTGGTTTGTCGATGACAAGCCCTTCCTCATATAAACCCGGCTTGACAAGAATTCTGGTTCCCGGTTTTGCTGCTTTGATAGCTTCGTTAATGGTTGGATAGTCGCCGCGGTGCATGGGGTCCACAACAAGTATTGCAGGTTGAGTTTTTGCGGATGGACGGCTTGCAATCCCGGTCTCCTCTCCGCCTAATGCAATCTCTTGCGTAACTGGCAGGGATTCTGTAGCCAGAATGCCCATGTGCGCTCGTCTCTTGCTTGTAGAGGGCTTTGACGGTTTCTTAGGTGGACGTGTGCGCTCCAATGCATCACGGATTTGAATTGCAAGTTTTGCTAATGTCTTGCCAACTTCTGGAGAAGTGAAGGGCTCAAATCTAAGCTCGCGCCAATCTGCATACTGGCGGCCAGCAATTACCTGAGCAAGTTCATCAGTCGTACGTTGTGCTTCATCGTCGAGAATGGGGCAGCCGACATAATAGACTGGAAGTATGAGGTCAGTGCGTCCGAGTTTCTTTTCACGTTCAATAAAACGCTCAACTTCCTCTCGGCATTGACTGCTTTTAAAGAAACTGGGAGTAAGAATTGGGATTAGGAAAGTGACCTCATCAATAGAGTCCTCAATTCGTTCCTTCCAATTCTGGCCCCACAGAATATCTTTACGGTCATAGAATATCGGAAATTCTTCTCCCGTCTGCACCTCTATCTCGGCGCTCAGACGTTCGCGAAATAAGGTAAGGCGTCCATAGTCATGTTCATCGTTAAATCGAGCATAACTCATGAAGGCTATTGGTTGTAGCTTACTCATGCTATTGCCTCAGCAGCATAACGAACATCAAAATCTCTCTACCTCTTTATCTAGCAAACTTTGAACGTAGTTAATTGTTTATGCTTACATAAGCTTATCTTGTCATCCTTGTGTGCCAGATATTGGAAAATTTTACGCAATCGATAATGCTAAGTATTGTTAACGCTAAATTAAATACTTGTTATAATAAAGAGGGTACTATAAAATGGAACTTAAAGTCCAGCAATTACAGATTAAAGCAGGCAAGTATAAAGTCGTACTTAACACCCAGGACGCTAAAGAACTGGGTGTCAGGGGCGGAGACCGGGTCCAGTTAAAAGACCACAGCTACTTAACAGCCATCGTGGAAACGGGCGAAATGATACCAAAAGGCACTGTGGGAGTGTACCAGGAATGCTGTGAAAAGCTGGGGGCGGTGTGTCCCCTTACCGTAAATATAATCCCGACCTCAAGACCGACCTCCATCGGTTTCATTAAGAAAATGATGGATAAACAGAAGCTGACGCAGGAAGAAATATACCAGATAGTCCAGGACATCGTAAAGGATAATCTTACTGAAATCGAGATGTCCGCATTCGTTACCACTTCTTATATCCATGGGATGAGCACGGATGAGATTGAATGGCTGACAAGGGCAATGATAGATACCGGTGAAAAAATCGAATTCCAGACGCATCCGATAATGGACAAGCACAGCATCGGGGGCGTTCCCGGCAATAAAATCTCGCTGCTTGTGGTTCCTATAATTGCAGCAAACGGTCTTCTTATACCCAAGACAAGCTCGAGGGCGATAACGGGCGCTGCAGGTACTGCGGATTTGATGGAGGTGCTTGCGCCTGTGGAATTCTCTGCAGAAGAGATAAAATCCATTACCGAGAGAGTTGGCGGCGTAATAGCATGGGGTGGTGCCACCAATATCGCCCCTGCCGATGATAAGCTGATACAATCGGAATATCCGCTAAGTATAGACCCGCATAACCAGCTCCTGGCATCCATCATGGCAAAAAAAGGTGCTGTCGGCGCAGATTGTGTTGTTATTGATATCCCGGTAGGAAGCGGGACGAAAGTCCCGACTATGGAAGATGGGAAAAAACTTGCCAGGGAACTAATCGAACTGGGTGAGCGGCTCGGGATGAATGTGGAATGCGCCATGACGTACGGGGCATCGCCTGTAGGAAGAACCATCGGGCCTGCTCTTGAAGTACGGGAAGCGCTTAAGGTACTTGAAACAATGCAGGGGCCGAACAGCCTTATTGAAAAGAGCACGGCACTGGCTGGAATTTTGCTTGAGATGGGAGGAGCCGCTGTAAAAGGACGTGGCAAGGAGCTTGCAATGGAAACGCTGCGTTCCGGGAAAGCCCATAATAAGCTCAAGGAAATCATTGAAGCACAGGGTGGAAATCCGAAAATTGTTCATACCGATATCAAACCCGGAGAACACAAGGCAGAGCTTGCTTCCCCTGCTGATGGGTATGTTATTGAATTCGATAACAAGCGAATAGTTGAGATTGCAAGGATTGCAGGGGCTCCAATCGATAAAGGAGCAGGTGTCTGGATTCACAGGAAAAAGGGTGAGCTTGTCAAGAAAGGTGAGCCGCTTATCACTATTTTTGCAGATAAGGACTGGAAGCTTACCAATGCTTTAAAAAGCGCTGAAAAAGACTACCCCCTGATAGTCGAAGGCATGCTTCTTGAGCGGGTACAGACGTTCAAGGTTATTTAATAGACCTTTTTTTTCTATAGAACGTGTGGAATGACAATTAGTTATAGGAAGATTTTAAAGGGCGGCGCTTGGATTGCCGGCTTAACCGAACAGATTTGGAAAATGATGCGCCGACGGCGCATCCCGCCGCAGAGCAGCATCCTGGATTTCTTACCTTTTAACTAAATCCCGCTTATCCCGTAAGACTCCAGGATAACCTCGCCGTTCAGATGCCCCGTATGATATGTCTTCCCTGTCTCAAGGTCGTTAACCGTAATCTCCGCAGGCGCAAACACATTTGCATCAATCTTGAAGAAGTCATAGCCTGCATCCTTGAATGTCTTGTAGAACGGTTTGCCGTAATCTTTGGATGTGCTGGACGGAACCTGTTTAAATTTATCCTCTTCAAATCCCCTGATTGTCAGAAAAACTGAGCCATAGTAAATCACGCTGTCATTGGTGCTGCCCATTGCTTTCAGGTCATCCTTGACCACCGGCGCAATCGGGGCGCTCCCTGTGCCGCTGACTATTTTGGTTGTATCATATCCCAGTTCGTTAAGCTTGAATATCGCAGTCTCAACCACACGTCCTGAAACCTGCACAGAGCCCACGATGCTCGCTGTTGGGGCAACAAGAGCTATCACGTTTTCAGGTTCTACGTGGCATGCCTCCGCAATAACCCCGATTACCTTTTCATCTGGCAACTGATTCGATTCAAGAGCAATTATAGCATGATCGTAATCATCTTCATATTTAATTCGCTCATAGGTTTTCTTGGGTTTAAGAGCAAGCGCTCTTGCCGGACCAGACCCCATGGCGAAGTACTTGTCCACGCTTATCCTCCATCCGGCTTTCTGGGCGCCAAGACATGAAATCGCAGGATGGTCGGTAGTAACATCTATGAATGCAAGCGGTATTTCATTTACCTTGTGCACCGATATAGAACATGCGCCAAATCCACCCATGCAGATCTCTGTAAATAAAAGACCCGCTTCATATCCTCCGTCAACGTTTATCCCGCAATCTATTACCTTGCCGCCGTTTTTGAGTTCAAGAGCTTTTACTTTTAACTCATCCGACCAATCCATCATATCTTCTGCAATTTCCATCGCTTTTTCGTTAACACTTACCAAAATAATTCACCACCAGTGTTTATAGTAGAGTTAGTAGGCAAAACAGACTTATAAGGTTTTTGAATTATGCCGGATTATATTACTATGATTATTCATGCCCTTTGCCATATGCTTATATACGGTAAATCCCTTATTTATTCGGGAGATTAGATTATGAAATTCGATACATTAGCATCAAAAGAAATTGTTGAAAAAACAATGAAAGCCCTGAAACCACGCGGTATTAATGCTGAATTTGTAAATACGAAAGAAGATGCTCTCAAGAGAATAAATAAATTAATCCCCGCCGGAAAAGAGGTCATGACAGGGGGTTCAACAACCCTTGACCAGGTAGGTTTTACTGGTATGCTCAAGTCGGGGAAACATCCGTGGAAAAATCTTAAAGATGAAATCCTGGCAGAAAAGGACACAGCAAAACAGATGGAGCTTCGCAAAAAAAGTGTATTATCAGAATACTTCCTCGGCAGTGTGCATGCTGTTGTAGAGAATGGCGAAATACTAATCGCCAATGCTACCGGTAGCGCGTTCCCATCCAATTCATTTTCTTCGGATAATGTTATCTGGGTTGTCGGTACACAAAAGATCGTGCCGACCCTCGAAGATGGGTGGAAGCGCCTCTATGAATATTGTGTTCCCCTGGAAGACAAAAGAATGAAAAGTGTCGGGTACGCCGGCACTACCGTCGGGAAAATTTTACTCTTTGAAAGGGAAATTAACGAGAACAGGAAAATAACTCTTATTTTCGTGAACGAGAAGCTTGGATTTTAAGTATCGAACTTCATAATCCGCTTTCTCTTTCTGGTGAATAAAATTCACACCGCAAAGACGTCAAGTACGCTAAGTATTCACAAGAATATGCACGACCATAAATATAAAACGCAGTAAATCAATAAAGTGGGATAAGATAAACAGGAGGCTTAACTATAGAGGAGAAGTACGATGAATCAAAGCCAATCAGGGTCACCTATGCTGTCCTGGGAAGCGGCGGCATCGGGCTTGCAATAGCAAAGGAACTTGAAACACGGAATAAAAATATTATCCTGATAGATAATGATTCCGCAAAAATAGAAACATTAAATGAGCAAAACCTGAATGCCCTTCTGGGAGATATCGGCGATGCCGAAGTTCTTTCTAAACTCGATATTAAGAATATCGAATCTGTTTTCATAATGAGTTCCAATATAGAGTCAAATAAAAAGGCTCTGGCTCATATAAAAAAATCAGCTCCTGATGTCCATATTGTAGCAAGAGCGCATAATTATCAGCAAAAGGAAGAAATGGAAACTGCCGGCGCGGACCTTGTTGTCCTGCCATCAAACCTTCCCCTCAAAGCCATTGCCTCAGCTATTGTCCAGTATATCGAGAGAATTACATCAGTAAAACTGGCGCAGGAATTAAAAAAATTGATAAGTTCTGTAGGAGAGGGGAGATTAGCGATTGTAGTCCACGACAATCCCGACCCCGATGCAATTTCAAGCGCAATGGGCTTGAAAGAGATAGCTAACAGCGTGGGTGTTAAAGCGGAAATACTCTATAAAGGAAAGATAGGGCATCATGAAAACAAGGCGTTTATCAACCTTCTTGATATAGAACTTATAGAACTGGACCAGCCAAAGGACTTTAAAGCATCCGAATATAAGAAAATCGCGATGCTGGAATGTTCTGTGCCCGGGGTGAATAATATGTTACCCCGGAATACTGAAATCAACGTTGTGATAGATCACCACCAGGCAGATATCGAAGAGGTAAAAGCGGAATATGTGGATATCAGGCCGAATATCGGCGCAACCGCCACCATAATGACAAAATACCTGCAGGATCTTGAAATACCGATAAAAATGGAGCTTGCAACCGCTCTTTTGTATGGGATTAAAGTCGATACGGATGATTTCCGAAGGAACACCGACCCTGCTGATTTCATTGCAGCAGCGTATCTCTTCCCGCTTGCGAACCACGACATATTGGGCAGAATCGAAACTCCTTCCAAGTCCACAGAGTCGATTGATATTCTCGGCGAGGCCATCAAGAACAGGCAGATAAAAGGCAGTTATCTTATTTCAAACGTGGGTACTATCCGGGACAGGGATACTCTTGCACAGGCGGCTGATTATTTGTTGACCCTTGAGGGAATAACCACCACGCTTATATTCGGGCTCGGCGAAGACACGATATATATTTCAGGGAGAAGCCGGGATGACCGGGTTAATATAGGCAACGTGATGAAGGATGCCTTCGGGGAGGATAAAGCCGGGGGGCATGCAATGCTCGCAGGTGCGCAGATTCCCCTGGGAGTGTTCAGCGGCACAAAGGATAAACAGACGCTCCTGAAACTTGCTGAAGAAGCAGTGGTAAAAAGATTCCTTTCAGTTGTAGGAATACAGAAAGAGCCGGGTTAAAGATGAAATGGTTTTTATAATTTTTTAAACATATTTTTGTGATACTTTGCGTTCTTGGCGCCTTTGCGGTGCGATTTTATTCACCGCAGAGCCGCAAAGGTCGCAAAGATTGTTAAAATTGTTTAATTTTTGAGGGATATTTTCCAGATATAATTATCTATTCCCTTTACAATTACTACCCCAGATAATATGCTTAATGACGAGTACCAGCTGGATTATTTCAAAGAGAATGGATTTGTGCGTAAACAGTGTCCGAAATGTGGCAAGAACTTCTGGACGCGGGATTCTGAAACCGAATTTTGCGGGGACCCGCCCTGTGTATCCTATTCATTCATCGGCGCCCCGGTTTTCAAGAAAGAATACGACATATCTTCCATGCGTGAAGCATATTTATCTTTTTTTGAAAAGCATGGGCATACCCGTGTTAAAAGATATCCTGTAATCGCACGCTGGCGTGATGATATTTATCTTACGATAGCCTCAATTGCGGATTTCCAGCCCTTTGTAACCTCGGGGCTTGTACCTCCGCCTGCGAACCCCCTCACTATTTCGCAGCCATGCATCCGCCTCGATGACCTTGATGCCGTGGGGCGAAGCGGACGCCACCTGACCACCTTTGAGATGATGGCGCATCACTGCTTTAACAAACGCGGGCAGGAAATATACTGGAAGGACAGGACAGTGGAGCTGTGTGATTCTTTGCTTGCAAGCCTGGGCCTTGACCTGAATGCCGTAACCTATAAGGAATCACCGTGGGCAGGCGGGGGAAACGCCGGTCCCAGTGTGGAAGTGCTTGTGGGCGGGCTTGAACTTGCAACCCTAGTGTTCATGGACTTGAAACAAACAAAGGGCGGTTCGATTGAAATCAAGGGCGATACCTACGAGAAGATGGATAATTACATTGTTGATACCGGTTACGGTCTTGAGAGGTTCGTGTGGGCATCAAAAGGTTCGCCCACGATATACGATGCCGTGTTCCCCAAGATAGTTAATGAACTCATGGGCCTGGCTGGTATTGAGCACTCTATTGAAAATCCGGAATATGCAGAGATATTCTCGCAGAATGCAAAGTTCGCAGGCGTGATGGATATCAGCGGGCAGGCAAATCTCCTGCAGTTAAGAAAGAAGGTTGCAGACAGCATCGGCACTACGGTCGAGAAACTCCAGAAGCTCATGGTGCCAGTGGAGACGGTCTATTCTATCACCGACCATTCAAGATGCCTGGCATTCATGTTCGGGGATGGAATTATCCCTTCCAACGTGAAGGCAGGCTATCTCGCAAGGCTTGTCCTTCGCCGGACGCTTCGCCTTATGAAAGAACTGGATATCAGGGAACCTCTTATTGAAATTATCGAGATGCAGATACGGAACTTCCCCGAATATCCCGAATTCAGGGAACGCCTTGATACAATTCGTGAAATCGTGGCGCTGGAAGAGGAAAAATACGCAGATACTATCGAGCGGGGAACCAAACTTGTCAGGAAGACGGCGCAGCATTTCAGGGAGAAAAAACAGGCAATACCGCTTGGTGAACTCATCCAATTATATGATACCCACGGCATCCCGCCCGAGATTACACGCGAGGTTGCAAAAGAAGCGGGCGTTGAGGTTGACCTGCCTGATACATTCTATTCGCTCGTGGCGAAAAAACACAGCAAGGCAGAAGAAGAGGAATTAGAGGCGCTTCCGCTTGAATTGCCGCCAACACGAAAGTTGTATTATGAATATCCCGAACAGACGGAATTTGAGGCAAAAGTTCTTGATGTTATTGAAAATAATATAATCCTTGATAAAACAATATTCTATCCTGAAGGCGGCGGCCAGCCCGCTGACCACGGCACGTTGTCCGTGAATGATTATGTTGCGAACGTGGTGGATGCACAGAACATAAATGGCGTTATTGTCCATGAGACCGACTCTGATTTCGGGTTTAAGAAAGGGGATTCGGTAAAAGGAAAAATCGATTGGGAGCGGCGCCTTGCGCACATGCGCCACCACACAGCCACGCATATCGTGAACGACTCAGCAAAAACCGTGCTGGGGAAGCATATCTGGCAGACCGGCGCACAGAAATCAACGGATAGAGCAAGGCTTGACCTCACGCATTATAAGCGCATTTCCGACGCCGAGTTCAAAGAAATCGAGCTGCTTGCGAACAAAGCGGTTATGAAAAACCAGCCTGTATTCATCGACTGGATGGACAGGGTCGAGGCTGAAAAACAATACGGATTTGTGCTGTACCAGGGCGGTGTGCCACCGGGAAAGGAGATACGCATCCTGCGGGTGGGAAATGACGTGGAAGCCTGCGGCGGTACACATGTTTCAAATACGGGGCTTATCGGACCTATCAAGCTCATCAAGACCGAAAGGATACAGGACGGGGTTGAGCGCATCGAGTTCTCGGCAGGCGAAGCGGCTGTAAAACGCTGGGAGGAGAGGGATGAACTGCTGAATAAGTCCTCGGAAGCGCTTCGTGTCTCGCCTGAGCAGCTTCCTGATACGGTGAACAGGTTTTTTGAGGAATGGAAAGAGTTGAAGAAGGAGAACGAGCGCCTGAAGGCTGAACTGGCAGAGGCAAGGGTGAAGGCGATGATGGGTGATGCCGTGGAAATAAACGGATTGAAGGTGCTTTCAAAGAAGATTCTTCATGCAGACGTTGAAGAGCTTATCAAGGCAGCAACCGAATTCAGCAAGAATGACGATGTGGTGGCGCTCCTCGCAAGCGACGTCGGAGGCGTGAAGTTCGTGGTGGCTGCGGGAGAGCGGGCGCAGAAGATGGGCGTGAACTCAGGCGCAATCGTGCGCGAGATGTCAAAGCTCGTGGGCGGGGGAGGAGGGGGAAAGCCGGGGATAGCGCAGGGCGGGGGAACGGATGTTACGAGGATCGAGGAGGCGCTCACCAGAGGGGTGGAGATGGTGAGGGAGAAGGTGGGGTAGGTTGCGCAAGCGACTACCGAACCTTTTTTGTAATCAGTTCCCTAATTCGTGAGTCCGTATTTGGTTAAATCAAACGTAGACTCCTTTCGTTCTCCATTAATCATAACTTCGACATTCAACGTCGGATTATCGGTTTTGTGGAGTGAAGGGTAACACAAGCCTACATTCTGAGCCGCATTAGCATTTAGCTTAAATTGCAATCCTGACTGCCGTACACATAGATTATTTAATCCTGCCTCACTTTCGTATTTTTCAAGTGTTTTTCCACCATTTAAAGCGATTGCATTTTTAAGTATGCTGACATCGAGGCTATTTATATTGTTATTTTTTATTTCGAGATTTACAATAGAACAGGACTGTTTTGTTCCGGCATATACAATACAATCCTGAAGATTTTTAACTTCAGTGACCTGAACCTGATAGGGGCCGACAGGGGTCTGAGAGACGGGAGGTTGAGTTGCAGTGGCCTGGATTGAAGTCGGTTTGGCTGTTTCCGATACTTTGGTCTCCTGAGTGCCGGCACATCCCGAAAAGAGAACTGCCAGTCCTATAACTGTTATAAGTATAACATTATTAAATTTTATCATAACACCACAGAAATTTAAATAACCTGCTCTGATATAAAACTGTCGATTGGCGATTGACGCATATTTCGCTCACACTGGCAGATTTTATGCGGGTATTGAGAAATTCTTTTTAAGCATCCCCGCATTTTAGCCCTGAAATGAAAATCAAAGACCTTGACCTTCCCGATGCTGTCATTCAATTATATCAGGATTCGGGCATAACCCAACTCTATCCCCCTCAAGCCGATGCCATCAAAGCAGGTCTCCTCGAAAGCAAAAACATCGTAGCCGCAATACCCACAGCCTCGGGCAAAACATTGCTTGCAGAATTTGCCATGCTGAAATCAATACTGGATGAGAACAAACGGGGAAAAGCCCTTTACATCGTGCCCTTGCGGGCTCTTGCAAGCGAGAAATACGACAGGTTCCGGAGTTTTGAAAGTATCAGGAAAAGCAATGGAAGGGGCATATCAACAGGTATCGCGACAGGCGATCTTGATTCCCGCGATGAGTGGCTCGGGAATTTCGACATCATCGTCGCCACGTCTGAAAAAGTGGACTCACTCCTGCGGAACAGGTCACACTGGATGGAAGAGATAACAGTCGTAATCGCAGACGAGATTCACCTCATCGATTCTCCCGACCGTGGGCCAACGCTTGAAATCGTGCTCGCTAAACTGATGCAGCTAAACCCGCAGATAATAGCGCTTTCCGCTACCATTGGCAATGCAAATGAAATCGCAAAATGGCTTGATGCCGAACTTGTAGTGAGCGACTGGCGTCCCATAGTATTAAAAGAAGGGGTCTTTTTCGAAGGCGTCATAGTTTTTGCAGACAGGAGCCGGCGCGATATTAAAGAATTCCATAAAGACAGCGCCATATCGCTTGCGGCTGATACCCTTATCGAAGGCGGGCAGTGCCTTGTATTTGAGAGCAGCAGGAAAAACAGCGAAGGTCTGGCAGCGCGCATCGGAACGTCAATATCACCCCTGGTCGCCTTTGGCACGAAAGAAAAACTGGGGGTTCTCGCCCAGGAAATCCGGGATTCAAGCGAGGTGGAAACTGCAAGAAAGCTTGCTCTCTGCATCGAGAATGGAAGCGCATTCCACCACGCGGGTCTTATTTCTGAGCAGCGGAAGTTAATCGAGGACGGGTTCAGGGCAGGCACAATAAAAGTAATTGTGGCTACGCCCACACTTGCGGCAGGTCTCAATCTCCCGGCGCGGCGGGTCATAATCAAGGGCTACAGGCGCTACGATGTCAATTTCGGGCAGACGCCCATACCCGTGCTTGAATACAAACAGATGGCGGGAAGAGCAGGGCGCCCGAGGCTTGACCCTTACGGGGAAGCCGTTCTTGTTGCAAAAACCTATGATGAGTCAGAGGAGCTAATGCAGCAGTATGTGCTTGCGGGCGCTGAGAATATATGGTCAAAACTTGGCTCTGAGAATGCACTGCGCACACACATCCTTTCCACGATTGTAACAGGATTTGCAAGGAACATGGATGAATTGCTTGAATTCATGGGTTCCACATTTTATTCTACGCAGCAGGAACCGTGGAGCCTGAAGGTTGTAATAGATAAAATAATAGAATTCCTGGTTGATAAAAAGATGATTGTGGAAAAAGATGGTCTTTTTGCAACGCGCCTCGGGGAACTGGTATCACGGTTGTATATCGACCCGCTTTCTGCCTCGATGATTCTTGACGGAATGGAGATGATAGAAGAAAAAGGCATCCAGTACACGGATTTGACGCTTCTTCATCTTGCATGCAGGACGCCGGATATGCGGCAATTGTACCTGCGCTCAAACGATTATGAATGGTTAAGCGACCTCGTCATGGAGCACCATGCCGAATTTGTCCACATACCCGCGCAGTTCAAGGTGGATTACGAGTGGTTCCTGTCTGAGGTAAAAACCGCATGCGTGATGCTTGACTGGATAAACGAGAAAAAAGAAGAAGATATAGTCAAGAAATTCGGAATAGGTGAAGGCGATATAAGGGCGCTTTCTGAAACCGCGCTCTGGCTTGTTCATTCGATGGCTGAACTTGGAAGGCATGAGAAACGCTCTTGTTCAAGAGCGGCAGCCGAACTTGAAAAACGCGTGGAATACGGGGCAAGCCCTGAGCTTCTTGACCTTATCCAGATACGCGGGATAGGGCGTGTCCGCGCCCGGAAGCTCTTTAATGCCGGAATCCGGGATATGCAGACGCTTCGGGTTTCTGACCTCCAGACTATTTCTAAGATAATCGGGCTGAAAGTTGCCGTGAAAATCCTGAAACAAATCGGGACTTCCGTGATTATGGAAGAACGAACCGAAGAACAGCGAAGCCTCGGAGATTTTAGTTAAACTTTAATACTTCTTAAACTGTAAATGAAGCGAGTGATATATTGAGTTTAGCGGGAATTTTATACGGTGGTTATGAGGCTTTACTTGCCAATGAAATAAAAGATAAACCAGTTCCATCCCATGTTGCCATTATAATGGACGGGAACAGGCGATTTGCCAAAAAGAACGGGTTTGCTTATTATTACGGTCATTTTAAAGGCGCGGACACGACTGAAAAAGTTCTTGACTGGAGTTTCGACCTTGGTATTAAACAGCTCACGGTTTACGCTTTTTCAACAGAGAATTTTGAAAGAACGGATGAAGAGAAAAACAGGATTTTTGAACTCATTGGTATAAAATTTGATAAAATATGCATCGATGAACGCACTCATAAACGGCGTATGAGAGTGAGGGTAGTTGGAAATATTGATCTCCTTCCCTCATCCCTCAGAACATCGGCAAAACATGCAGAAGAAATCACAAAGAATTACGATGGCGTATACCTCAACGTTGCGCTTGCTTATGGCGGGAGGCAGGAGCTTATTGACGCTGCGCGGAAAATGGCATGGAAAATCAGAACCGGTGAATTATCCTTAAAAGACATTGACGAAGATACGATATCGAATAACCTGTATCCCGCAAGCGGTTCTATGCCCTGTGTTGATCTTATTATCAGGACTGGCGGCGATGAAAGGATATCCAATTTCCTCCCCTGGCAGGCCAACGGGAATGAATGCGCCGCCTATTTCTGCGCTCCTTTCTGGCCTGAGTTCCGAAGGATAGACTTCCTGCGGGCTATACGCACATACCAGACACGAGAGCATGAAAGACAAAAAAACACGGTTATGCGGATTGTCAAATTGTTAAGCTACTATGGCCTTGTGGAAGTTGAAGATGTTATTTCCATCTCCAGGAGATTTATTAAAATCCCAAAAGAAGAAGTCATAAAGATACTTCATGAACTTACGTACCATAATGCTGTGATGCATAACATGATTAAGTGGTAGTCTTTGGATTATTTCCCGAACCTGCGCTGTCGCTTCTGGAAATCTCTTATTACCCTTAAAAAATCAACCTTCCTGAAATCAAGCCAGTTAACATCCGTAAAATACAGCTCTGAATAAACTGATTGCCAGATAAGGAAATCAGTCAATCTCTTACCCCCGGCCCGGATTACAATATCAGGCTCGGATTTAAATAATAAATGGGATTCAATCACGTTTTCATTGATTTCATCGGGTGCCAGTTTTCCATTCTTCACCTGTGTCATTATTTCCTTGATTGCCCGCGTCAATTCATACTTCCCGCTGTATCCGAGAGAAATCTCAAGATTCATTCCTGTTGAGTCGTGTTTTTTTATCTCCTTGTCCCCTCTTGTTATTACAGTTATATTCGGAGTGATGTCATAAAGCGCGGATGGGATTTCTAATGACAATTTATTGCAGATTTTTCTGCCAAGCTTTGCATCCACCTCGATAATACTTATAAAAATAGTGACTGTACCTATTCCCGTCTCTTTGCACCAGGTGACAAAAGAATTCAATTTGCTATAATTATCATCTGTGAGCAGATCATTTTCAAAAAGCGCAAGGACGATATGTTTCGGAACATCCTGTTTTTTTATTGCATTTTTGAGTTTCCATTCATATGCTTTCGAAATGAATCCCATCGTTCTTTTATTGGGATGTAAGGATAAAGTATTTGCCTATGAAATCCATCTCGGTGAATGATGAAGTTGATACAGTGCTGTGAGAAACAGGGCATTTTTATTCTTATCGGCCTGATCGTGCTGCTATTTCCCTTCTTTAAGACATCATATTTGGCAGCAGCTTTTCTTGGTGTAGCCATGCTTTTTTCTGTCCTTTCCCCGAGCTCGTATGCTTTCCGTTTTTTTGCCCGTGAATCGGATATCAAAGCCGGTAAACTTATCAGCCTGATTCAACTCTTTTTTACCATAGCCTTCCTTTGTATAATAAGTCTGGCCATAGGACAAAATAAATTCCCTTTATTTATTATCGGGGCGGCTTTTGCCATTACCACTTTCGGTGATGGCGTCGCAGATGCAGTTAATATTCTTGAGAAAACAAAACAGACGGGGCATGCCATAAATGAAAAGTACGATTCTGCAAAATCAAGTATTATTTTCTTAATTTCAGGAAGCCTTTATGCATTTGTTGCAGGAGCCTGGATATCGGGCTTTACTTTGAAAGTCCCCTATGGTATGATTTTTTTTCTTGCAGTTATCGGCGCTATTACCGGTGCGCTTCTTGAATCCATGATAACGACCGATGATAATATCGTCATACCTTTCGGCTCGGCGATGGTAATGTGGCTTTTCTATATGTTTGGTTACAATGTCGACACCGTGTATCTTTTGCAGGTGCTTGTTTTTTCTTTTGTTCTCGGGTATCTTGCCTACAGGGCACGTATCGCCGATATCTCGGCCATGCTGAGTGCAACACTGCTCGGGGTTGTTATTATCATATCCAGCAATATTACGTGGTTATTTATTCTTCTCGCTTTTTTTTTACTGGGAAGTCTCTTTACACGTTACAAATACGATTATAAATTGGTTAGAGGGATAGCCGAGGGAAAAGGGGGTGTTCGCGGATATAAAAATGTTTTCAGTAATTCATTGGCTGCCCTTTCCCTTGCAGTGGCTTATGGAATTTTTCCTGCGCACGGACAAATCTTATTGGCCGGGTATCTCGGTTCGGTCGCCACAGCCTGCGGCGACACGCTGGCAAGCGAAATCGGGGAAACATACAAAGGAGAGCCGCGCATGATTACCACGTTCAAAAAAACCAGGCCGGGTACAGACGGCGCAATTTCGCATCTTGGAGAAGCGGCGGCATTTTTCGGGGCATTTGCTATTGCGATTCTTGCATTCCTCCTCATACAAAAGGATATTATCCTCATGATTGCCGTTATAGCAGGAGGATTTATCGGTACTAATATCGATAGTGTACTTGGCGCCACGCTCCAGCAGAAAGGTTACCTTTCAAACAACGGGGTCAATCTTTTCGCAACTATTTCCGGGGCGATAATTGCCGGGATACTTTATTATTTAATGGGCTCGTAGTATAGTCCGGATAGTACATGGGCCTCCGGAGCCTATGACCTGGGTTCAAATCCCAGCGAGCCCGTAATATAATTGATAAGCATGAATCACAATCCAGCAACGAAAAGGACTTTAATTTTTTATTTAGTGATAACCCTCGTTATTGTAGTCTCAAGCATATCCGTCATCTGGCTTCCCCAGGAAAATTCTGTTTCTAAAAGCACGGCGGATTCAGCCAAAACCCCGCCATTAATTGCATTTCTTCCTTTCATTGCTTATATTGTAATGATATTGCTTCCAATTATTTATAAAAAACAGGAAAAAGAGTCATTCATCTGGGGGCACCGTTTTTTTAAGGGCGCATATCTTGGGTTTCTCCTGATGACGATGATATTTTTGATAGAGCTTGCATCGGGTTTTATCCATATCGAGGAGTTAACCCCGGGTTACCGGGATGCATTAATAGGCGGGATTATATTGCAGGGAATCGTGGCTATCGGTGAAGAATTGCCATTCAGGGGATACATACTCCCGGACATGGCGAAAAGATATGGGTCATGGAAGGCCGTATTTTTATCCTCCGCGTTCTTTTCAGTCCTTCATGTACCCTCAATCCTGACGCTGAATCTTAGCAAAGAAAATATTATAATCATGCTTTTGACCATAGCAATAGCCGAAATACTCCTTGCTCTTTGTTACCTTTATGACGGGCTTTCAATGTCTATCGGGTTTCATTTCACATGGAACTTTTTCCAGTACCATGTATATTCATTGAGGCAGGATTTTGGCGGAATATTAAAAATAACCTCGGATAACCAGCTCATAACCGGCGGGTCTTTCGGCCCGGAAGCAGGTTTGCTTGGACTAGTTGTTGTGATTCTGGCTTTTATTGTAGTGTTCTGGTGGATGCAGTCCCGTTAAACTAATGTTTTTATGAACTCGGGTATGAGGACAAGTGTTAAGAATATACCAGCAGCCACTGCACATGCCCAGTAAAAATAACCCAAAAATAACTTAGAAACCTTCATGAGTTTCCAAAAAAATGAAAAAAGGTAAAATTTAAATTTTACCCAGCAGCTCAACGCCTACTTTCTTTACATTCGGCTTGTTGATTTTTGCAGGCATCCATTTTGGTTTGTTCTTGGGGGCTGCAACTGTTTCTGTCCATCCCTTGTATACATGAATCTTCTTAGTTCCTCTCTCTCTAAGCCTTAGTTCAACAGGCTTTGATTTTGTTCCTTTGCTGCGGTTGGCTGCTTTCAATGCTGCCTGGCGCGGCTGATGACCTGTGAATACTCCAGTCTCGTTTCCATTCTTTTCCCTTAATACAAAATTTCTTATATCTACCATATTTTTCATGCCCCGACAACGATTTGTTGTCTTACCATAGAATGGCACCTTATACTATTTAAAGCTATTTGTGAAATTTGTGGCTAAGCATACCGTTTTATAATAATAAGCCTACCGATATTGGTATTTCAAAATCCGAAAAAACCAAATCTATAGACTTATTATTTGAGTTGTTTGAGTTAAAAACATGATGCTTGGAATTACCAGATGTTCCCATGATAACTAAAATCATATGCCTGTGGCATTTATAGGGGAAGTTTTTAATTTATACCCTTCTCTTTTCTTTACGGCACTTTAATATTCTTCCCAGACAAAACAGGGTTTGTGCCTCTTATTAATAGAGTTAAAAAAACCGCTGTTGGATTGGTGCCCTGCGTTCATGGCGCGAGATTATCAGAAAATGCGCTTGTGTCGGGAAAGAACGCAGACGACCTGCTGGATTTCAGCGTCAACCTGAACCCCCTAGGTCCGCCAAAATCAAAGAAATTATTGAGCGGCGTTTTTCAACACATTAGCAATTATCCCGACAACGGATATCCGGCATTTAAAAAGGCGGCAGCAGATAGTCTCAATGTCCTGCCTGAAAATATCATTCCAGGAAACGGCTCATCAGAATTGATCAGGCTTTTCGCAGAAACCGTTATTGAGCCAGGCGATAAAGTCATAATACCATCCCCGACTTTCGGGGAATACGAATTCCAGTGCAGATTATTCGGGGCAGAAATAGAATACATTGATTACCGCAAGATAACAAAAGTGAATCCCGGGGGTTACAAAGCTGTTTTTCTCTGCAATCCGAATAATCCCACAGGCAACCTTCTGAGGCGAAGGGATGTTATCGAGATGGCAAAAACATGCGCTTTGTCTGAAACTTTTTTATTCGTGGATGAAGCATTTATTGAGCTTTCAGAGCCGCGTGAGAGTATTGCTGACATGGCAGCATCTTGCGATTTTATCTTTGTACTGCGTTCTCTTACCAAAACGTATGCCGTGGCCGGATTGAGGATTGGTTTTGCTGTAGCTTCGTCCGGTTTTGCAGGACTCCTGAATAATGCCCGCCTTCACTGGAATATGAACTCTGCCGCATCTCTGGTTGGTGAACGGCTTCTTAGAAAAAATCAGGACTATATAGAAAAATCACTTGGATTAATCAGGAAAGAGCGGAAATGGCTGACGTCCCGCCTGGGCGGGATACGCGGTTTTAAACCAATCCCAAGCGATACGAATTTCATTCTCATCGATGCAGGGGATTTCGGTATCAATTCCAGAGAACTGACTGCAAGAATGCTAAAGCGCGGTATTATTATCCGGGATTGCGCTTCTTTCGGTCTTGAAAATCATATCAGGATTGCAGTTCGGAAAAGAAGCGAAAATAGAAAGTTGATTGAAGCTTTTTCAAGGGTCATCGCAGAATGGGGAAATGAACTTGCAAAAAAAGAGATAGGGAAGGCCCTGGAAAAAGGAGTTACTGCAAGGAGCAGGATTGACTGCGAATATTATCCCTGCCACTTTGAAGGACAGGACTGCACTTTTTGTTTCTGTCCATTTTATCCCTGCGGAGATGTAAGGACGGGCGGAGAACTTATCCGAAAATCAACCGGGGGAACGGTATGGAGCTGCGCCGGCTGCAACCTTATCCACAGAGGTGACATAGCGGAAAAGGTGCTTGGGGCTTTGATGGAAGGAAAGAAGCTCAAAGATATCTGGAAACTTGTAATGGAGCCTGAATTGTGAAAAACTTTAGGAAAGTTTTATCAAACGAGGGGGTATGCAAAGCATACCCCAACACGCCCTCCCGAGGCGTGACTCGGGACGTCATAAAGGGGTGCGCCCCTTTATGATAATTATTGATTTCTGGCTTCGGGTTTTGCTCCTTGCCGTATTGTTCGATATTTTATTCGGGGAACCGCCCGCATTTATTCATCCCGTGGTGTGGATGGGAAAAATGATAAATGTGCTTACACGAGGCGCCCCTCTCCACCACAGGAAGATTTATGGATTGTTCATGGTGATTTCCTGCGCCGGGATTGCGGTTCTTACCGGTTTTTTGATAAGCGCATTTGGCACTGGTCTTTTGGGTTTAATCATCGCTGCATATTTCTTAAAATCCAGCTTTTCGATTCGCATGTTACTGGTCTCGGCTCTCGGGATAAAAAAAGACCTTGAAGCGGGTAACATCGGGAAGGCAAGAACTGATTTAAAAACTTTCGTGGGGAGGGATACGTCCGGGCTTGACGAATCACAGTCTGCTTCAGCAGTAATAGAATCGCTGGCAGAAAGCTTTGTTGACGGTATCCTGTCACCGCTTTTCTATTTTCTGGTTTTCGGCCTGCCCGGCGCCCTGGCTTACCGCATGATAAATACGCTTGATTCCATGGTCGGATACAGGAAAGAGCCTTTCATCGACCTTGGTTATGCGTCGGCGCGGCTCGATGATATTGTAAACTGGGTGCCAGCGCGGTTGTCTATTGCGTTTATTTTTATTGCCTCGGTTTTTTTTGGAAAACCCGCCGACGCCATCAGGACGTGCATTAAAGACCATAGCAGGACAGCATCGCCAAATTCAGGCTGGTCGATGGCTGCGGTTTCAGGCGCCCTGAATGTGAGGCTTGAAAAAGTTGGTTTTCATGTGCTGGGGGGGCAATTTAGTGAACCGCAGCCGTTTCAGATTAAAAGAACGGTTAAAATCATAAGTGTCTCATCACTTTTAGTAATTACAGGAATCTATTTTATAGGGAAGGTACCCTTAATCCGATTTTAGAATCATTAATGGAGAGTATTATGAAATTATCAACTATAAAACGGGAAAAAAAGAAAAAGAACCAGCCAAAAGAAGTTAATGACACAGGCAGAAGAAGCATAATGAAAATCCTTGAAGAGGCAGGACTTTCTGAAGAGGTACTTGTATCAGCAGCCATGAAACTATACGTTCCCCATCCCGGCGTTGAGAACAGGGAAATAGCAGAGCGGGTGTTCAAGAGGGAATTAAAGCATGCGCTTTCCGATCCCAACCTGTGCATGTTGTTATACGCAGGTATGCTTCTTGAAAAAGCCGGTGAGAATGGCGAACTTCCGGGCATGAGCAAAGAAACCTTTAAAAAAGACCTGACTTTCCTCATCGTTGATGAGGTAATCGGGATGAGCATAGCGAAATACATCAGCGGAGACAAGGGAATATTCGAATATGTGAGGTTTGATAAACTAAAACCCGGAATCCTCTCCAAACTCGGTCCTTTCATGGACGATGTGATTGCAGGACTCATCGGCGGCGCATCAGCCAATATGTATTCACGAGGAAAAGGTAATGGCAGGAAAACAAAAGCGACAAAGACAAAGGCAATAAAGAAAAAACCTGAAATATTACAGGGCGGATTTGCGGGATGAGGGATTTCTTATCTGCTCTCCGTAATGGTTTTGGTTTTTTAACCACCATACCGGTAGGTATCACCATGGAAGGCATCGAGAAACTGATGAAACATATCTATCTTTTCCCTTTTGTCGGCGCAGTCCTGGGTATTATCTTTGCTGTGATAGGTCTTGTATCAGCTGCGATTTTCCCGCCGGTTCTTGCCTCATTTGTAATTATTATCTCTATTTACTACTTTACAGGATTCAACCACATCGACGGGCTTGCTGATTTTGGTGACGGCATAGCTGCGCATGGCACAAAAGAGAAAAAAATAGCTGCCATGCGCGACACCGCAATCGGCACAGGGGGCTTGATGTTTTGCATTCTGGCAATTCTTGGAATCTTCTCCGTGCTTTTTTTCATTGCGGAAATAAATTCCCGGCCCCTGTTTCTCCCGTTTGCATTAATTGTTGCAGAAACTGCTGCAAAGCAGTCCATGGTCACAGTCGCAGCTTTTGGCAGGCGGCTGCATGAGGGTTTCGGTGCAATGACAGTGGATAATACAAAAAAATCCGATTTTATTATTGGAATGGTTTTTTCAGGCGCGGTTGGTTATGTTCTTATGGGTGTCTTTGGTATTGAAGCGGTAATAATATCCCAATTAGCAGGGCTGCTTGTCCTCAATACCGCAAACCGCCATTTCGGGGGCGTTAGCGGGGATGTCGTGGGCGCATCGAATGAGATAGGGCGTCTTGCCGCTTTGCTTTTCATGGGAGGATTCGCTTGGATGCTATTGTGATGGCCGGCGGGATGGGAAAGCGGCTCGGGAAGGATGAAAAACCTCTTACGTCTCTTCTTGGCAAACCCCTTATCCATTATGTGCTGGATGCTCTCCTTGGCTCGCATAATATCGATCGCATTTTCGTTGCGACTTCGCCGAGGGTGAAAAGAACTACTGGCTGGATTTGTGATTTTAAGAAAGAACATGAAAAAGTGGGGATAATAGAGACCGGAGGCGAAGGTTTTGTCCATGATATGGTCATGGCAGTTGAAAAAGCAAGAATCAAAGGACCTGTTTTTATAATGATGGCAGACCTCCCCCTTATTACGTCAGGACTGATAGACAGGATAATAGAAAAATACAACGAGGCCGGCACGCCTGCGCTGTCTGTTCATATGAACCTCGATGTTTTCACAAGGCTTGGTCTTCGCCCCGATACTGTTTTTCATAAGAATTCAATCTTTATAGTCCCATGTGGGATAAATATCCTTGATGCTGGCAGGATACATGAAGAGCAGGAGGATTATAATCTTATACTGGATGATGAAGAGCTTGCGCTGAACGTTAATACACTGGCTGACCTTGCGGTCTGTGAGAGATTTTTAGAGCATTAAACCCCAATTTCCTTCATCACATTCCTGACCCCCAGCGCCACACCCTCAACCTCAATCCCTCCCTTTCCCTTTGCTCCGTCTCCCACAACATACAGGTTTTGAACCGGCGTCCGGCTTCCGATATCGCTTCCCGAGGATGCCCGATTCACTGGCCAGCCATTAGAATAGGACTGTACCAAAAGAACCTCGTACTTTTTGTCCGGGAACAGTCTTTTCAGGTCAAGAAGCCCAAGATTGATTTCCTGGTTCAGGTCATCGGATATCACAGCCTGGTGCGACATTATAAGATGCTTTCCCAGGGGCGCGAGGGTCGGGTCAGCATTGGTCACTTCGTTTATGCCATTTATCCTCTCCGTATAAGGCGTGAAAAAGACACCGCTGTGACCTATAAGAGGTTCATCCGAAGAAAGGCATATCTTGATTCCCTTTGACGGCCTGGCTTTATTTATCCTCTCCAAATACACTTCATCCCTGCAATCATACATCCTGCTTGTTTCAGGATGCCCGATATCGCTGATAATAATGTCTGCATCGATCGTTTTTTCGCCTGCTCTTATGCCGCATGCTTTTTCCTTATCAACGATTATTTTATCCACACATGTGCCGGTATGTATTTTCCCGTTGTTTGACTTTATGATTTCGGCAAGGGCACCGGTTACAGCACCGCATCCACCAGCAGGCACTCCAGAACCCTTATACAGGTACATGTTATTTATGATTTCAAGCATTTCTCTTGCCGGGACATCCTTTGCCCGGAGGCTCAATGCCCAGCCGCAGAAAGAGTCTGCAAGCTTCAACAGGAATTCCTCATCAAAGTATTTCAATATCCAGTCCCTGAAGGAGATATTGCTTTTCGGCTTGAATTTAAGGGAATATGCAAGTATCGTGCCAAGTTTCACGCGTTGTGTGAGTGAAAGTTCTTTTCTGAAATCGCGAAAAGAGATTGTTTCACCATTTTCCTTCCTGATTACAGCCATCGGGCTTGAATCAATTATTTTTACACAGGCGCCAGTTTCGTTAAGCATCTGTGCCAGCGGTCCCCGCGAGCCGTGAGGTATCATGTGAAGCGCGCCCGTGCTCAGCTTGAAACCTTTGTATTCAAGATTGGCAAACCGCCCGCCGATGAAAGGTAACCGCTCGAAAATCTCAACTTCGTATCCCGCTTTTGAGAGCTTTGCCCCGGAAAGTAAGCCGCCAAGACCCGCGCCAATGATTGCTGCTTTCATCACCCCTCCGCTATCGCACAAACCGGGCAATATTTGACGCATGTTCCGCAATCAACACAATTTTCGTTCATACCGGCACGCCCGAATACTATTATCGCATCATATGGGCAATAAGCCGCGCACTGGCCGCAGCCAACGCAGGCATTACTAACCTTCATTGAGTCCCAGCCGCCCCTATTTTCTCAACCAGTTTTGCAAGCACTTCTTTTCTCATGCCTTCCACAAACTTTATGCTGCCCACCACGAGATGACCTCCACCGCTCACCCCAGCGCCTTTGATTTCGCTATGCAATTCTTTCACAATCTGCGGGATGTTCATCTTCACGCCCTTTGAACGCAGCACTGCAAAATCAGGACCGTATCCGATGGTGACCACGGGCTGCCCGCTGTACTGGGAGCACAGGCGGTCATGAATTTCACCGCTTGTTTTGCCAGGCGGGGGGAATGTGAATTTGTGGGCAAAATTTTCAACATCTATTACATTCAATATGGCGCCGTTAGCCAGTTTTTGGGTTTTAACATTTGGCATCGACGCCTCAAGCTGCTCGGTTATAGCGGCGTTTGCCTGCTCGCACAATAATTTTACTATCTGCTGATGCCGGATATTGGAACCGAGATTGAGAATGTCATTCATGATGCCCCGTCCATCATTGAACCTCTGCCAGAAAGCCTCGTAATCAATTGCAAGCGCCATGTTTTTGAGGTCTTCGAGTTTGTATTTGTCCGCTACAAGTGATTTATAAAGCTCTGCTTCAGGCGCGGCTGACCTGTCCCCGACCGCTGAAACGGCAGGGAGGTGCTTAATCTCTTCTGCGATATCGGGATTTATCATTCGGGCTATCTCAGTACCTATCATCCCTGTAGTTATGCCAAAATCCCCGCCAGCGTAGGCAGGGTTCACGTGTTCGAGCACCATGGAATCTATTGTGCCGTCGGGATGGTGGTGGTCGATAACCAAAATTTCAACGCCATAAATTATCGCCTGTTTCATGGCAGGCATATCCTCCTCGGTTGCGCCGTTGTCCATCAATACCACAAGCGGCATCTTCTGGGAGAAACGCTCCTGGTCTTCAAGCGCGAATGTGAGGTCTTTTGTTACGTCCTCAAGTTCGTAGAATGGCGCCTTTGAAGGAGAGCGCCTGTAGAAATGGCGGTCTGCATCAGAGCCTCCGACTTCGCGAAGAAGCGGCAGGAGCGCACGTTCTATCGCTATTGCCGAGGTAATCCCGTCTGCGTCCGCATGATGCCTTATGATTATAGGTCGTGATTTGAAAACCGCTTTCCTGATTATTTTGGCTGCGTTTCGCATCCTTGGTTTTAACTTTTCCAGTACCTCGCTCTTTACAAGGAACTGGATATCGTGGGGTTCTGCGCGCCTGTCTATTGCTGATTCAATCTGCTCCTTGATGCCCGTCGCATCCCCGCCCCATAGCTGCTTCATGGCGCGTATCTCCACCTGCATGGCGCCGTTCCTCATCGAGGGCTCACCGATTACCTTCACGATGGTCTCGGACTTTATCTCAGGATATGCCCGCTCGCCTGCTTTCTCAAAAGCGGCGCACTGCACTGTGCCATCCTCATCCGAGATTGTGAATATCGTGGGGCCGCCAGTTTGTTTTATCTGTATTACCTCGCCTGAGAGATGCACGAGCTTGCCGAGATATTTTGAGAGTTCTGTGGTCTTTCGGCGCGGGAGCTGTTTTTCGACTTCGATTAGCTGGAATTCCTTCAGGCTCTTCGGGAGCAGTTCGATGTTGCCGTTCTGGGCTATGTTTTTCACTTCGACGAATATCTTATCCCCGATTTCAGGGAGGAAACTGATGTTGCTTGAATGGATAAGCCCCCGAATCTGTGGATTCAGGTCAACGAACACGCCGAAGTTGGCATGCCCCTGCACTTTTCCTTCGTAAACCTTCCCGACCTCAAGCTCGCGCGTGTCGCATTCTGCGCTCAGGACATGGACAAGGGGTTTTTTGGCGCAGCTCTCGCAGAGGTCTCCTTTCGTGGTTTCCTTGCCGCAAACGGTGCATGTGAAGAACTTTCCCCTGCCGGCGCAATTCTTGCATGGTTCGGTGACCGATATCCTACCTGTACCCTGGCATTTTGCGCATTTTATGCCCCCTCCCATGAGTTTTCCCAGGTCTTTTTCAGAGAGTTGATCGAGGCTTATGGCTTTTGGCTTGCCTGAGCCCTTGCAGTCGGGGCATTCCTTTTCGCTGAGGATGATAGTGCCTGTTCCTTTGCAGGCGGTGCATTCTGTGGTCATTATTTTGTGATAGATGCCGTGTGGGGTAAAATAAGTTACGTGGGTTCGTATTTCATGAATTATTAGTTATATTTTTAATTTCCGTATATTTTTGAATTTCTTTCAAAAACATACTTTCGTTTTCTTTTTGAGTGTATATTATGACATCTTCTTTCGATCTGGTAATTGCTACATAAAAAAGTCGTCTCTCCTCTTCTTCTTTATTGTTGTATCTTTTATCCATAGCAGGCTCAAATATCAAAGGGTTTTCAATTTCGCTTGGGAAACCATACAAACCTTTGTCAACACATAGGAGAAATACGACTTTTGCTTGTAAACCTTTACTCTTATGAACCGACATTAATGGGATTGATTGAGGATTGCGGGCATTTATCTTTATAGGAACATTATTGAATTTTGCATGATCAATAAGCTGGTTAATTAAAGGAGGTTTTGTGATTCTATACAAAATCATTATGTCCTGAGGCGCATATCCATTATTGAGATATTCTATAACCATATTTGCACAATGGACAGCAGTTTGTTGATAATAGTCCCATATATTTTTGTGTAAGGATGAAAAAACGATGATTCTCTTTTCTTCATTGTTGTTTGCTATTGTTTGTTTCTTAAGTTGGGCAGCGCCGTTATATTTTATAAGTTCTGCTCCAGCATCTACAATAGATTTATTACTTCTGTAATTGATGGATAAGTCAGTTCTCGCTGGATGGTCAAAATAGTCTTGAAATTTTAAAAAGAACTCTAAATTTGAACCTGTAAAGCCCATAATACTTTGCCAATCATCCCCCACACAAAACAGTTTACAATTATGATTCTTAGCCATCAACGCTTTAATAAGTCGATATCTTTGCGTACTTATATCTTGATACTCATCTATCAATATGTGATCGAATGAATATAATGATTTATTCTTCTCCAATTCCACTACAGCTTGATTAATCATATCAGAAAAATCTATTTCGTTTGTTAGACGAAGCTCTTTTTCATACTCCCTGTAAATTATCAGTGCCAACTCAGCAAAAGCTTTCTGTTTCGGGGACCACTTTTCTTTTTCAAGTCTCTCATGTATATTTTGAGGTGTTAAGCCGTTTGTTTTTGCTTTTACGATAAAAATTGAAATGTCTTTAGGAATTCGTTCTATCGATTCTTTACATGTTTTCCAAATCCTATCGACTAATTCGGAATAGCCTATTGAAGATAAAATAACGTCCTTTTTGGGATGCTTTCTTCTAATTTCCGTAATTAATTTTTTCTCAAAATATTCGATAAAATTCTTACGTTTAAATTCCCCATAAGTTGTTTCTATAAGAGAATACCTTTTTTGTTGTTTGAATCTCTCAATCTTTGTGCTCATTCCTTTTTTGTAATCTTGATCAAACCATTTTGGAACATTATCCATCTCATCCAGTGCCCAGTGTTCGATATAGATGTTATATTCAGGTAAGAAGAAATCTGGTTTTGGTGTTTTTATTTCGCCTTTTTCATTTTTATAGTTCATCCAGCCTGCGGGATGTTCATAAAGCACTTTGATGTATTTTTCATTTATTTTATGAGTAAACAGAAAGTTAAGTATTGTTCTTTCTCCTTCGCTTTTTACTTTTGTTCCATTCAAAGCAGTATATGCTAAATTTCGCATGTACTGATACCATTCATCTTTCTTTTCAAAATCGGATTCCTGTTTAATTAGTTCGTCATCTCCAAAATACAGCATATAAGCGAAAAGTTTGTTTTGAAACGAAGATTCCTTTTCTGCTTTTTTATAGAGCCCTGCTATGAATTCATTGTATCCAGACTCGAAGTTATCTCCATTAAATTTTAATTTTGGATTCGATGAAGCATTGGAAGCATTGGTAAGAACTTCAAGCCCAAAAGAATGAAATGTCTTAATTTTAACTTCTATTCCAAACCTCTTGTTGAGCCTTTCTTCAATTTCTTTTGCAGCCTTATTTTGAAAGGCTAAGGCAAGTATCCTATTAGGTGCTATAGTTTCTTGTTTTCTTAGCGCAAGGTAGGCGATTCTGGTTATTAGAACTTCTGTTTTACCTGAGCCTGCACCTGCCACTACCAGATTATGCTTATCGTCTGTTATAATTGCTGTTTTCTGCTCATCATTTAAACCAACGGTTGATTTATTAAAAAGAAACTCGTACTCTTTCTTGCGTCTTTCGATCAATTCTTTGTTAAAGTTCTCTATTGTAATTTTATATGACATCACTTCGTTTATTGAAGTTTCTATGAGATCATTGAAAGATTTTTCAAAATTTTCATTTTTTGATTTCAGATAATGAAGAATATTTCTGAAATCTTCGAGTTTACCAAGCAAATCTGCTCTAACAGAATATATAAGAAAAGTATCTGCATCCTTTAGATGTTTTAAATTATTCTTAAATTGCTGGTTTGAGGTTTCGATCAATTCTTTGTTAAAGTTCTCTATTGTAATTTTATATGACATCACTTCGTTTATTGAAGTTTCTATGAGATCATTGAAAGATTTTTCAAAGTTTTCATTTTTTAGTTTCAGATAATGAAGAATACTTCCGTAATCTTCGAGTTTACCCAGCAAATCTGCTCTAACAGAGTATATAAGAAAAGTATCTGCATCCTTTAGATATTTTAAATTATTTTTAAGTTGCTGGTTTGAGGTTTCAATCTCACTTATAACCTTATGTGTTAATTCATCCCTTCTCTTTGTTAAGATGAATATGTTCTCATTTATGTTCTTTAAAACAAAAAAACCAAGTATGATAGGTATTAAAAGATATCCAAAGATACGATATGATTTTTGCTTTTCAATCTCTGATATTATTTCTCCTAATTTCTGAATTTCTCTTTTATAAAGAAAGAACTCTCCTCCCTCCGCCACCATATGAATCTCATCTTTATCTACCAAATACTTGCACCACTTACTCCAATACACCCGCACATTTAAAATTTTATCGACTGCGCACCGCGTCGGTATGGCAGAGAAAGTCTATGAGCAAGATTATTAACATAATAAAGGAATTATTGTAATTGTTAATTAAACAGTATTAATTGAGGAAATAAGCATAAAAATGAAAACAATGGGCGCTAAAACCGAACCAAAAACCGATAAAATTATCGAGATACTGAAGAGCTTCGACTTTATCCACAGCATACTGCTTTTCGGCTCGCGCGCAAGAGGAAAAACCGGAAGAGATATTGATATCTGCATAATCCCCTCAAAAGAACTCAGTCTGAGAGAGAGATTATCAATCGATTCCGCCATGCCATCGGGTGTGGACATTTCGATGTACCACGAACTGCCGATTCACATTAGAAAAAGGATTTCAGAGGAAGGAAAAGTGCTTTACACAAAGGACATGTACCATCTGCTCACTCTTCTCAAAGAAAACGACTTGGAATATGCAGGCTACAGGCGACACAGGGAATATTACAACAAGGTATTAAGGGAAATGAGCAGGAGAGTAAGGATTTAACATGGACGTTGAGAGAATAAAAGACAAATTGAGTGAGCTTCTGGTTTATATCGCTGAACTTGATGAGGATATCCCTGACACAGAAGATGAATATATCGGGGAGCGCCGCACGAGGAGAGCCTGCGAGAGAACTTTCCAGCTTGCCTGTGAGGACATTCTCGATATATGCAACCTGATAA
The DNA here is from genome assembly GCA_041494705.1 of Candidatus Methanoperedens sp. Classification (GTDB taxonomy): domain Archaea; phylum Halobacteriota; class Methanosarcinia; order Methanosarcinales; family Methanoperedenaceae; genus Methanoperedens. The sequence goes on along the minus strand of JBGQBI010000006.1, from coordinate 62,057 downwards.
TCGCCGGAAAAAGTCTGGGGCTTCCTAAGGATAACAGGGATGCTATACGAAAGATTGCCGATGACAAAATAATCCCTAAAAAACTCTCAAACAGTCTTGAGGATATGGTCAGCTTCAGGAATCTCCTTGTCCACAGGTATGGCAAGGTGGATGATTCAAGAGCTTACCAATACCTGAAAGAGGATATTGATGACCTGTATGAGTTCGCAGAGACAATCGAGAAGTTAATTGAAGCCTGACCATTGCGCCGAAAGTACAAACTATGCCCATCGACCTCATCATCTCCCGCCTTAAAAACCGCTATCCTCCAGGCAAATTCAATTCACGCGACCCTTTTCTCCAGCTAATAGCCACAGTCCTCTCCCAGCGCACCCGCGATGAGGTCACGGACAGGGCATCGGAGAAGCTCTTTGCTAAATATGGCACGCCAGAGGCGCTTGCACATGCCGATGTTTCGGACATTGAGGAATTGATACGCGAAGTCGGGTTCTATCGCATAAAGGCGCCGCGAGTAAAAGAAATAGCCCGGATAATCAGCAATGATTATAAGGGCAAGGTGCCGGATGATATGGAAACATTGCTCTCACTTCCGGGCGTTGGCAGAAAGACTGCAAATTGTGTTCTCGTTTATGGCTTTGGCAAGGATGCGATTGCTGTGGATACTCATGTCCACAGGATCTCAAACAGGCTCGGGCTTGTAAGCACAAAATCACCAGAAGAGACAGAAATTAAACTTCGCGAAATCCTCCCCAAGAAGCACTGGCGCAATATCAATGAGCTACTTGTGAGGTTCGGGCAGGATATATGCAGACCTGTGGGGCCGAAATGCGGAGTGTGTATGCTTGGTGAGCTGTGTCCGGATAAGAGGGGAAAGTGAAGGGCGTGTCAAGAAGGATTCAGTCATCTCACCCAATATACCCCAAATCCTCCTCTTTCCTCTTCTTTTCCTGTATCTCTTTCAAATACCTTTTAAAACCTTCATCGAATTTCTTCGCTTCACTCTCAATCCTGCTCATATCAATCTCAATTCCCAGAAGCTCCGAAACCTTTTTTATCCCTGCATAACATGCTTTTATATCCAGCGCATCAGGAAAAACCGTCTCGCTGAGTAAGGATATTCCATTAATCCCATTGCGCTTTGCATATTCGATTACAAGTCCATTAACCCCGCTTATCTGCAGGCTGCCATCCGCTATCTCCACATCTTTACTTTTTAAAAATTCAAGAAGTTCAGGTGATGTTGCGACCCCGAATACCTGCGGTTCCTCAACATATTTTTTTACCTGCGTTGCTATTACCGTATAAACAGTATCAACCCCGCAAAGCTTCGCAGCTTCGATTATTTTTTCGGCGAGTTCATTATCCTTTGCGATATATCCAATTTGCATATCGCCAGAGAACAGTATGAGATTGTTTTCCTGTGAATAGTAGAACTTGAATGGGCTTTTATCCCTGTCCACGGGTACTACCAGGCCCTTCTCAAAAAAGGCAATTGAAGGCGAGAGATAAGGCACCGGAATATCCGCAAACAATTCCGGCTTTAAGAATTCTATAAAATAGTTAACAGTAGTCCTTGCAACCATTCCCATACCAGGAAGACCGACCAGCATTCGTGGGTTTGTCATTTCCGGTTTCTTATAAAATCTTATATCCATAGTTTCCTTTTTTCAAAATCTCGCTTATGTATCATCAATGTTTCCGTAATGATAAATGTTCTATCCGGTGTGTCCGAATATTTCTTTAGCCTGAATAACCTTTACTCAAATTCAAGGAAAAATACTGATTTAAATCGAATATTAGCTGCTCTGATGCCGCCATTGGATGTTTGGAATGGTAAAAAAGATTTATTTGATAGTCGGAAGAAAATGCCATGGAATTCATTGAAATTGGGGGCATGGCCGGTTTTCAAGGAACTCAGATTGAACATTGAATTGTTTTTAACTGTATCGGAAATTATAAGTATTTTGCTCTTATTAGATACTAATAAGGAATAGATTTTTTAATAAAAAAATATTCTGGCTTATGAATGCAGGGAGAAAAAACCACGGCTTGATTAAATTGGCTATGATAACCCTGATTTTGTCAGGTTTTATAAGTATAGCTCTGGCTTTAGATAATCCCGGGCTCCAGTGGGCGCCAGGGGTATCAGCCAAACTCCAGCGTGAAGGTATTATTTCGTTGGGTGAATATTCTGTAAAGGCCGTTTCGTTCCCTGCCCCGGTAGAACATGATAAATATAAGAATACACCCGCTGAACCAGTTGAGCAGTTTGCAGGATTGAATATATCCAAAAACGGTACTTTAATCGATACTATAATACTCGGACTTGCAGAATCGTATATAACACCAGATAATGAACTGGAAGTTACAGTAAGAGATATGCCTTCTAAGAATTCCTCAGAGTGGCTTTTTGAAAGTTACGAACCCTGGGCGACAATTGAATTGGACCCGAGGGGCAAACCGGAACTTACGGTATCAGTGGAGACAGACAAAAACGAGTACGCATCATCATCAGCAACAGAAATTGTTACGGTTGTAACATTAAGAAATACCGGTACGGCTGATGCGTTTAATGTTGACATGAATATCAAAACCGATCTTCCAATTAAGAAAGGAATTTTAAAATTCCATTATGATAGTGTGAAAATAGGTTCAGCCTCAGAAACCATCACGTTTTCATCACCCAATATCGCTGAAACGAAATCTTATGAAATAGTTGCAAATGTAACGGGCTACGATGTCAAGAAACTTCCATACACTACAGAGTCCCAAAATACTATTTCAGTATTAACCGAGCCACAGGTAAGCCTTTCCATAAATAAGAGCGTAAATGAGAGGGTATATTTAAAGGATTTTGCGATCGTGTCGCTATCAGTTAAAAACAATGCAAAATATGATCTTAAAAATGTGAGTGTTACCGATTATGTGCCAAATGGATTTAAACTAACGAATAATAATTCGCTGCACTGGGTCATTGATCTTCCTGCTATGGGAGATTGGGACTTCCACTACTTGATAAAACCACAGGTGCCAGACAAAGATGGCATCGTATTACCGTCTGCGATTGCTGAATTCACACAAAAAAATGAATTTTATGCTGTAAAATCAAACGAGGTCGCTGTTGTGGTATACGGACCCAGCATTGTACTGACTAAACAAACAGACGTTTCTGAAATCAATCCAAACGATATCGTAACTGTAACGGTAGTTGCAAGAAATACCGGTAGCACCCCCACAAGGGTCACTATCAGAGATGCATTGCCCCTGGAAGCCACTATCGTCAGCGGCAACACCTCAACCGATGCGTATCTGGAAGCAAACAATGAAGTGAGTTTCAGCTATACTCTTAAAATAAATTCTGAACAGCCGGTTAAACTTCCCCGGGCAACTGCAGAATATTACGAACTTGGAAGTAAAGGTGCTAAGATTAGCACGGAGAGCCAGGAACTTGAAATAAGGATAAAATCTCCTGTGGTTATTACTACAGAAGCACCAGCCCCTGAAATTACAGCACCGCAGCCCGTGCAGGCACCAACACCTGTTCCGACAAACGCTGAAATCCCACAATCTGAAAAAGCAGTCAATCAAAGCGGCGTGCGAAAACCGCAGATACCTTCAGGTGAAGTCGATTCCCTCTTGAATTTGCTGCTGGGTTGCAATGACAGCGGCAATACCAGTCGTTCTATTGCTGCGTCGGCTGGCTGTAAATTTTACGGATTTTCTTCCATATCATAGAATATTGAATTTACAAAACGAAATTGTGGATAAAAAATAAGCAAAAACCTGAACTCCTTACTTTTACCTCTGGCTTACAGAATAAGTGACCATCTTCCTGTCCAGCGTCATATCAGTAGGGTCATCTTCCACATCAAAATGCGGGATTCCATATTCGTCGTTCATTTTTGAAACTATGGTCTCAAAATCCGAACCTTCCATCAGTTCCCGGATAAGCACCATGACGGGTCCTATTATCTTGTAATCACAGAACCATTTATGCAAAATAAGGTCTACGCCATCGCTTCCTACAAAGTTTCGGAACACATCCTTATAATACATCTCACTCTTGCAGCAATCAAGATAATACAACTGGTATGGTTTTTTTCCAGGATGGACAAACCCTTCCTTCATGGCATCGGTAAAGTAACGCACATCATCGCTCAGGCTGAGATGTTTGCCGTATCCTGCATGGGTTTTTAGATAAATGAAATCTTCATGTGCCAGCGATTCCCGCCAGAATTCCTGCAGGTCCCCATCATAATTGCGGCCAAGGACAAGTCGTATGCGCGCTTTGATATTTTTGTTATCATAAGTGAAATTTTTCTGGTATTCCTCGAACCCGCGTTTGCCTTCATTCATACGAAAGCCTATCATTCTCAGTATTCGCCTGGCCTCCAGGAATACCCTGTAGTCAAAATCTGCCCCGAGTGGGTCAGGTCCGACTAGGAGGGTTCCGTTGAACTCACCATTCCTGAAAAGCATATCGTATCGCGGGACAGTCCGCGTTATTGGGCTCATATAATTATCATCAGCCTTGGTGCTGATGTTGGTATTTTAATCAAATTTCGACAGCACACATCTTCAAACATCCTCAAGCAGGGTAAACCCGTAGAACAGCTTTTTCCCGACCTCATCCAGCCCTTCAAGGTCATCCCGCACTATTTTCACGCTGTTCGGGGCTACCAGTTCGCCATTAACTTTGGAGGTTTCATGCAATACTATCGCGTCCGCCGTTATTTTCCCAAGAATATTGCAGTTCCTTCCTATATCAACCGTTCCTTTCGTGATAATATTCCCGTGAATTATACAGCTTCGTCCGATTGCGATATCTCCGGTGGTGCGGATACTCCCGAACAACGTGTCATGGTTTCCCATCGACATAGAACGGGCCCGGATATTCCCGAGCAGGCGGCAGTGGCTTCCAATCACGGCGCGCGAGGTGGTCTTTATCGCTTCAAGGTCTATTTTTGTCCTGTTGGGTATTGACAACAGTTTATTATCTGAAGGCTCTTCCGTGAAAAGCTCATCAAGCGCCTTTTCAACCTCCTCCTCATTGCCGAAGCGAAGCAATGCCATAAGATAGAAGAATATGAACATCATGACAGGAAGGGGATTGCGCACCACCAGCCATCCTTTAACATCATAGCCTCCGCTTATTTTCACGTTGTTCCCCACATCAAGATTGCCAGCCGCAAAGAGCTTCCCGTTGATATTGACAAATTCGCCGAGATACGCATCGGTCTTTGTCCGGACATCCCCTGTTATCTCAGACCACAGGTCTATCCTGATATCGTTCTCAGAAAGAATATTCCCGTTTATCTTTACATGCTCCCCTGCTATTACCATGTTTGCTATCAAACCGTAAGCGAGTTCTGCGTAATTCCCCACAATAACATCGCCTCGGACCACGATGGAATGCTCTTCCATTACCGTATAATCTGGTATTATAAGTCCTTTCAGTTCAGGTATAGCAAAGCCTCCATCCCTTTATAGTTGCAAGGGATGATAAATATTAATATCAACAAGACCGATTTAACAGCTATGTGCGAACTCAAGGTAATCCTTAAAGGAAAAACGATTATGGAAGACGTCGTACGTTTGACTGCGGATAAAGATGCCATTAAGCTCCAGAGTCTCTTCGGCGAGACCAAAACCATTCATGGCAGGATTGTTGACATTAATATAACAAAACAGGAAGCTATAATAGATAGCTGAATAATCTGACGACAGGGAGAATAACAGATGAAGGCAAAAGTTGCAATAAATGGCTATGGAACCATAGGAAAACGTGTGGCGGATGCCGTGGCTGCCCAGGGCGACATGGAGGTCGTGGGTGTTGTTAAAACAAGACCGAGTTTTGAGGCGCGAATCGCGCTTGAAAAAGGTTTTGCGCTTTATACTGCTGCAAAAGAAAATATCGAGGAGTTCAGGAAATCAAAAATTGAAGTCAGCGGAACACTTGGAGAACTGCTTGACAAAGCAGATATCGTGATTGACGCCACGCCTGGCGATACGGGCGAAGAATATAAGAAACTCTATGAAAAACATGGCGTCAAGGCCATCTGGCAGGGCGGGGAAGAACATGAATTATCTGGATTTTCATTCAATTCAGAGGCAAATTACGGCGATGCTCTTGGCAGGGATTTTGCCAGGGTAGTTTCATGCAACACAACAGGACTTGTAAGGGTGCTGTACGCACTTGATACTGCATTTGGCGTCAGGAAGGCGCGGGTAACATTGATGCGGCGGGCTGCCGACCCCAACGATATAAACACAGGCCCTATTAACGCTCTCATTCCCGACCCAATCAAGCTGCCGTCTCACCACGGCCCTGATGTGAATTCAATTCTTCCCGATATTGATATCACGACCATGGCAGTGAAGACCTCGACCACGCTCATGCATCTCCATGCGCTGAATATCGAATTGAAAAAGGCATGCAAGGAAGATGATATCATTAAAGTCTTTGAAAAAAGACCGAGAATCATGCTTGTGAGCAGCAAGGACAGGATAAAATCAACCGCCGAGGCGATGGAATTGGCAAAGGACCTTGGAAGACCGAGGGGCGACATGTGGGAGAACGTGGTGTGGAAGGACTCGATTGCGATTAACAAAGGTGAACTGTACTTTTTCCAGGCGATACACCAGGAATCGGATGTTGTTCCTGAGAACGTGGATGCCATCAGGGCGATGCTCGAGATTGAGAAGGACGGGGCAAGCTCGATAAAGAAGACGAATAAGGCGCTTGGAATAAAATCCTAGCTAGAACCACTTATCCAGCGTCTTCTGCCCTTCATCCGAGGCCAGAAGTAAGCGCTCCACCGCTTTTGACACCCGTTCCTGTGAGAAATCATGCTCTTCGCATAGGAACTTTATTATCGCCGGTGAGTCGGGTTTTTTCCACCGCAGTTCATAATCCTGCGTAACATCAGGAGCAAGGAACAGGGCTTTTATTTCTGCCAGGTCTTTAATCTCAACATTCAACTCGGCGAGCGCTCCCTCGATGCTGCCGTGTTTTTTTATCAGTTTCAGGGCTTTCTTGGGACCGATTCCTTTTATACCCTCATTATAATCCGTTCCCACAAGAAGCGCTATATCAACCAGTTGTTCCCTTGAAATCTCAAGTTTAATTAGACCGGGTTCAAGTTCGATAAGTTCGGGTTTTACATCGACATACACACTTTTCCCGGGAAGCTTCCTTTTTCCGGAAACCGCAAGATTCCTGACCATGACGGATGCGCCGAAGAGCAGCGAATCGTAATCCTGCGAACCTGCTGCATAAGCTTTTTTCTCCCTCACCATGAATGCAGCCTGAGCCTCGCCCTCCGAGGGCGCCTGGACGACCGGCGCACCCATGAACCCCAGCAGGCTTTTGGCATCATCTATCATATTCCCGCCAATACGGGACGATGCCTGGGCGTGTTTGAAAGCTTCCTCCTCATCGCCTTTTGCTTTTGCCTCATCCCATTTTTCCCTGGCTTCAGTGCGGATTTTTTTCCGTTCCTCGATAGTATTATTCTTGAATGCCGGAGGCGCCCCGTCAAAGACAAATACCGGCTTGATACCGGCTTCTACAAGATTCGTAGTCCTGTATAGAAAACCTGAAAGATGTGATGTTATCCCGCCATGAGAATCCATGAGCGGCGTGCCGTCGCGCTGGCGGATTATGCTCAGGAACTGGTAAAGGGTATTGTAGGCATCGATAGCTATTACTTTCCCTTTAAGCTCAGTAAGCTCTATCTCCTTTTTATCAAAGAGGTCACCAAGGTCAACCCCCATTTAAATCCCTCAGTTCAAACTTCATCCTTCAATCTGACATCTATTACAGAATCATTATCGGCTTCGATGCCTTTTACGATGAGAAGATTGCCTTTGCGGTTTATTAACTCGGCTGCCGAAACCTTGACCTGATGTTTATCTTTTGATTCGCCGTTCTTATGCACAATCAGCACCTTTGTCCCCCTTTCGAATTTTTCCATGATGCTGCCGAGAATCGGTTCGAAATCAGAGTATATCAACACATCAGTTAATCCTGAACTGGATTTTTTAATCACACCGATGGGCTGGATTGTAAGATTCAAATGAATGACCTCGTGATAATAAACCGTTTATTCATACGTCCTGCTTATATCCTTTTCGCAATTATGCGGATAGTTCCGCTATTCCTGACTTAACTGCCTCTGCCGACTTGTCAAGGGCTTTTTTCTCATCAGTAGTCAGCTTTAGTTCCATTATCTCTTCCACGCCCTTGCGCCCGAGTTTCACAGGAACGCCAAGATAAATGTCCTTCTTGCCATATTCGCCGTTAAGGTAAGCGCACGCGGGCAGAACCCTTTTTGTATCCTTCACAACCGCCTCTACCATGTTAGTCACTGCGGCTGAAGGCGCATAAAAGGCGCTTCCGGTTTTCAGGAGATTGACAATCTCAGCCCCGCCGTTGACCGTCCTCTCCACGAGACGCTTGATTGTATCTTCAGGCAGGAGTTCCGTGATTGGGACACCCGAAACTGTGGTAAAGCGCGGAAGCGGAACCATGGTATCGCCATGCCCACCGAGCACCATTGCGCTTATGTCGCGGACGGAGCAGCCAAGTTCCATGGCGATGAATGCGGCAAATCTCCCTGAATCCAGGACGCCGCTCATCCCGAACACCCGCGCCGGGTCAAAGCCCGTGGTCTTCATGGTGACATAGGTCATTATGTCAAGCGGGTTGGTGACCGTGATGACCACGGAATCAGGCGCGTATTTTGCGACATTCTGCGAAACTTCCTTGATGATTTTGGTATTTATTTTCAGCAGGTCTTCCCTTGTCATGCCGGGTTTTCTTGCAATTCCTGCGGTGACGACAACCACGTCCGAACCTTCGATATCCTTATAGTCATTCGTGCCTGTTATTTTTGAATCATATCCGAATAGAGGCCCTGCTTCCATGAGGTCAAGGGCTTTCCCCTGCGGCAGTCCTTCAACTATGTCTGTAAGGACTACATCCCCGAGTTCTTTTTCTACGATTCTTTGCGCTGCTGTCGCGCCCACAGCGCCGGCGCCGATGATTGTGATTTTTGGCATGGGTTTTCACCTTATTTTGTATCCTGAAGAGTTTGAGGATGATAATATTTATTGTCTTTCATTTTTTAGCAATAATTTATATATCCACTCATCAATTTAAACCCCATGCGCATCGCCTTAAAAGTTGCCTACATCGGCACCGATTATCATGGGTTTCAGGTGCAGCCCGACGTTAATACCATAGAAGGGGAACTTCTAAAAGCGTTTGAGGAATTAAACATCATCAATACCCGCCATGAAGCAAACTATATCGCAGCGGGGCGGACTGATAAAGGCGTTCATGGCCTTGGCCAGGTGATAGCATTCGATACTGACAATCCCGAAGTGGCACATCCCAGGGCTATTAACAGCAGGCTTCCTGCAACGATATGGACATGGGCAAGAGCACAAGTCCCATCCGGCTTTGACCCGCGCCGTGATGCCCAGAGCCGGGAATACAGGTATATCATGTGCGGGAAATACAGCATCTCATCCCTTCGAAACGCATCAAGACTTTTAAAAGGAACGCATGACTTCTCAAATTTTGCCACGCCTGATAAGCAAAGAACCAGTAAATGCAAAATAGAAAAAATAAAGATTCGGGTTGAACGGGATTTCACAATCATGGATATCAGGGCAAACTACTTTCTCTGGCACATGGTCAGGAAAATCGCAACCGCAATGAAAATTATAGGCAGCGGCGCAAAGGATATTTCATGGCTTGAGCAGATGCTTACGCCATCAGAATTCACCGAGGGGCTTGAACCCGCTCCCGCGTACGGTCTTATTTTGAAAAACGTGGAATACGAAAACGTCGTCTGGATAGAAGATACATACACTAAAAAAATAATATCAGAAAGACTTGAGGAACAATTTTTATGGCATGGTGTCATGGCAGAAATACTAAAGGAATTAAAGGAAAGCTTCACAGTATAGTTTGAGTATTAGGCTTGAGTATTATGTTACTGGCATTTGAACTTTCAGGCGAGCACGACACCATTCCGAAATCAGAGGTACTTGCCTGTCTTGAAGCATTAAAAGCTGATTTCCAGATACATCTCTCACTTGATGGGTGTTTAATCATCGACCTTAAAAGCAATGCCGATGAAATTACAAGAATCCTTACAGGAAGACTTGCCATGACCCATCATATCATTAAAGTAGTGGGCATTGACGGACCTGATGAAAGGGATATCCTGGATATGGTGAACAAGAATCTTTCGGACTTTGAAGGAACATACAGCATCAGGGTCAGGCGCGTCAGGGAATATTCCAGTATAAACACAGAACTGATGGAGCGGCGGCTCGGCGGGATTTTTTTTGACAGGGGTTATCATGCCGACCTTAAAAATCCCAAAATGCAGTTCAGGGTGCTGCTTACAGAGGATAAGAGCATCTTCGGGAATATTTCCGGTTCGATTGACAGGAGTTCATTTGAGGCGAGAAAACCCCATTACAAACCCTTTTTTTATCCCGGCGTCCTGATGCCGCGTGTGGCGCGGGCGCTTGTAAATATTTCAAAACCCGGGAATTATTTATTAGACCCGTTCTGCGGGACAGGTGGGATACTCGTCGAAGCCGGACTCATCGGGATAAAGGTCATCGGGGGAGATATGCAGCGAAAATTGCTGCTTGGCGCAAAAATGAATCTTTTGCATTACAATGTCCGTTATGCGCTGATGTTTGAGGATGCATGCCGCCTGGCAATTCGCGATGAGAGCGTGGACGCCGTGGTCACCGACCCTCCTTATGGCAGGTCGGCTGCAATCAAAGCTTTTTCCCTTGAAGCCCTGCTTACAGGTTCGTTAAAAGAGATTCACCGGGTATTAAAAAGAGGAAAACGCGCGGTCTTTATTTCCGAACGCCCGATTGAAGGGTTCGCTGAAGAGGCGGGTTTTAAAATTGTCGAAACCCATATACAGAGGGTGCATAAAAGCCTGACAAGACGTATCTCGGTTCTTGAAAAATCTGTTTAGATAAAAGGAGGGTAGTGGGCAGAGGGGATTATGGTGGTATGTTAAAAAAATCTGCCCACTAACATTCGTATATATACGAACTATAGTATTTATAGTTTACGTCTGGTGTAAATCAGGTATTCCTTAACGCATCCTCAAATATCTCAAGCCCTTTATCAATCTCATTTTTCTTGATTATCAAAGGAGGCACGAACCTGATTACAGAATCGCCCGCTGGAAGCAGTATCAATCCGCCGTCAAGCGCTTTTTTTACTATGATTTCACGCTTTTGCGCCGCAGGAGCTTTGTTTTCTTCAACAAGCTCGATGCCAATCATAAGACCGATACCGCGCACATCGCCGATTAGCGGGTATTTGTCTTTAAGCTCATTTAAGCGTTTGAGGAGATAGTTTCCCTTTTCAACCGCTTTTTCCCCGAGTTTGCCGCTCTCCATGAATTCAAGCGTGGCAACCCCCCCGGCAGCCGCAAGCAGATTGCCGCCGAAGGTGTTGGCATGGGTTCCCGGCGGCCAGCTCATTATCTTGCTGCTTGACAGCGTGGCGCCAAGAGGTATGCCGCCTCCTATGGATTTTGACATGCACACTATATCCGCCCTCACGTCAAAATTCTCCATTGCCATGAATTCACCTGTGCGGAAGCCCCCGCTCTGGATTTCATCAGCAATCAGAAGAACGTCATTCTCATCGCATATCCTTCGTATCTCCTTATGGAACTCCGGCGGCGGGACGATGAAACCCCCCTCACCCTGTATGGGTTCCACAACGATGGCAGCCGTATCTTTTGGCGAGAGTTCCCGCTTGAAAATAGTCCTCTCAATTTCCCTGGCGCATGAGATGCCGCATCCAGGATATTCAAGGTTAAGAGGGCAGCGGTAGCAGTACGCGTAATGTGAATGCACGACCCGGAACGACGGGAAGTGCTCTTTATGCTTTATTTTTGAACCTGTCAAGGAGAGCGCACCCAGCGTCCTTCCGTGGAAAGCGCGGTAGAAAGCCACCATCGAATTCCTTTTCGTGTACCAGAACGCAAGTTTCATGGCAGCTTCAACCGCTTCCGCCCCTGAATTTGAAAGGAATACCTTTTCGTATCCTGTCATTTCACAAAGTTTCTCTGATAGTTTTACAGGGATTTCGGCATAAAAATCCGAAAATCCGCAGTGCACCATTTTTTCCATCTGGGCGCACACAGCCTGCTTTACTTTCTTGCAGTTATATCCGATATTCATGACGGCTACGCTTGATGCAAAATCTATGTAGCTCCTGCCGTCAACATCGAATATTGTCGAACCCTCGGCGCTGTCAATCACAAGTTCATACGATCGCGTGAGGGACGGCGACATAACTTTATTATCGCGCTTTATGATTTCCCTTGATTTTGTTGTATTTTTATTCATATTTCTCTTTTCCCCTATTCGATATCTATCTGCGCTTTCTGGAGTTTTCCGCTGTAATCAATATAAACAGTTTTTAATTCCGTGAACTCTTCTATAGCCGTAGTCCCGGCCTCGCGCGTTCCGTTCCCGGTTGATTTCACGCCGCCAAACGGCAGGTGGATTTCCGCGCCTATGGTTGATGCATTGATGTACGTGATGCCAGCTTCGATTTTTTCGATGGCTTTGAAGGCATTTTTTATGTTCCCGGTATAAATCGAAGACGATAGACCATATTCAACCGAGTTTGCTATCCTTATAGCCTCTTCAAGGTCGCAGGTAGAGAGCAAGGAAACGACCGGACCGAATATCTCTTCCCGGGCTATGCGCATATCAGGGGTGACATCTGTAAAGATAGTCGGCTCAAAAAAGTAACCTGGCAGGGGATGGACAATTCTCCCGCCAAATGAAAGTTTTGCGCCTTCATTTTTTCCGATATCCACATATTTTGCAATCTTTTGAAGCTGCGAATTATTTATGACAGGCCCGACATCGGTATTCTCATCAAGGCCGTTTCCGAGCTTTAGCTTCTTTGTTCTTTCGATGAGCTTTTTCAAAAGTGCTGGAAGTATTTTTTCATGCGCTATGACGCGGCTTGCGGCTGTGCATCTCTGCCCTGTCGTCCCGAATGCGCCCCAGATTATACCATCGATGGCAAGATTCAGGTCTGCGTCATCCATGACTATGATTGGGTTCTTTCCTCCAAGTTCAAGCGATACCCGTTTCATCTCCTTTCCTGCTTCGCCCAATATCCATTTTCCAGTCTCAAGCGAGCCTGTGAATGAAACAGCGCGGATTTTCCTGTTATGGACAATCGCGCTTCCCACCGTATCCCCTCCACCCGTCACAAGGTTCAAGACTCCTTTTGGAAGCCCAGCTTCGGTAAGTATCTTAACAAGTTCAATTGCCATAATTGGTGTGTCGCTTGCAGGTTTAAGCACCAGCGTATTCCCCGATATGAGTGCGGGCATTATCTTCCATGCCGGAATCGCTATCGGGAAATTCCAGGGCGTGATGAGACCCACCACGCCTATCGGCCGGCGCACCGTCATTGCGAATTTATCCGGGAGTTCTGAGGGCGTGGTCTCTCCGAGAAGACGCCTTCCCTCGCCCGCAGCATAATACGCTATGTCGATGGCTTCCTGGACGTCACCCCGCGCTTCCTTCAGGACTTTTCCCATCTCGGTTGTCATGAGGCGCGAAAGCTCTTCTTTTCGCTCCTCAAGCATCCTTGCCGCACGGAAAAGTATCTTAGCGCGCTGCGGGGCTGGTGTGCTGCTCCATGAATCGAAAGCTTCTTCCGCGCTGTCCACGGCACTTTTTACATCCTCATCCGATGCTTTATGGATTTTGCCGATTAACTCAAGTGTTGCCGGATTGATATCATCGAATGTCTCGCCATCACTTGATTCTAACCATTCTCCGTTTATGAAAAACTTGTATTCCTGCAAAAACCTCACCCTGCATATAAGTTGGAGGCAATGCTATTTTAAGGTTTTGCGTTTAAAATCATAGACTTCTTATTATTTTCCGGTTTGAAAAACCACAGAGAGCACAGAGGACATAGAGAAAAGCGGCAACCCTCTGTGATATCTGTGTGCTCTGTGGTCGATTCTCCTCACCACAATCATTGGAACATAAGCTTCAATTCATTCTCAAGTGGGTTCAACATGCCTTCGCTGTAGCCATGAGTTCCGGTCGTTACGCTATAAAACTGTTTTGGCTCTTTTGCTTTTTTAAATGTGTTCTCAGCTAGGTTTATCGGGATTATATTGTCATTTACAGAATGCATCATCACGAATTTGCGGGGAGGGATAAAACCAAGATACGTATCGGGGTCGATGGAGCGATAAAACCTGATAATAGTTTCATTCCGAACATTGACGAGCTGCGACTCTGTATCATAGCCGCTTGTGCTTATGCCTATAACTCCTTTAATACCGGGGTCAAGTGCCGCTGCTATGATTGCAAAGCGCCCGCCATTGCTTTCCCCGATAATAGCGATTCTTTGTGCGTCAATCCTTGAATCCTGCTTCAAAACATCAACCGCCCGCAGGGCATCGAACACCATCTTATGCTCTACAGGTTCCTTGCCATCCTTGAATAAACTGTAATCGTATTCCATGTCCACGCCTCCGCGGTTTCGCTGCTCGATGCCAATGCTTGCGTATCCCATGCCGGATAAAATCTCAGCCAGCCCCTGCGTTCCTTCCTTCGGGACTGTGGCGCCGGGAAGAAGAACAACCGCAGGCACTTTTTTGTTCGAAGAAGGGATGCGAAGGAGGCCTTCTACGGTATAGTCCTTGCTCTGGAAAGAAATAGTTTCAAGAGAATCGTTGCGTTCCTTTGTGATATTAAGCAATTTGACGTCAACTTTACCCCTGTTTTCGGGATAGGAGAGAATACCGTCTTTATCCACTTTCCATTCCTGGCTTCCCTGAGGTATTAGAAAATAAACAAGGGCCAGAATGATGAAAATACCGAGTATGATAGCGATGGTTCTTGATTTACCTGATGTTTGCTCTTTTACTTTTTTTGAGCTTATTCTTTGTTTGTTCTTCTTTCTACTCATTTGCGATGAATCAAATCTGCAAGTTCCGCCACTCTTTTCCCAAGCGCACGTCCCTCTTTTAACCCGACCTCGTCCGAGCCTGCCGCGCCGTAGTGCCCGCCTGTCTCAAGCGGGTCGCCCACCACTACCAGCCCTGTTATGAGCATTGCCTGGAGTATGGAGATGAGCGTGGTTTCCTTGCCGCCAGTCCTGTGCGCGCCCGTGACAAAGGCTGCGCCCACTTTATTGACCATCTTTTTCCTCACCATTACGACGGATTCGTCAAAGAATTTTTTAAGCTCTGCTGCCATCATCCCGAAATAGACCGGGGAGCCTGCTATGATGCCGTCATATTCTGGAAGTTTGTTCATATCGACTTCATCCACCGTGTTCAGCGTCGGGTTTCCCCCGCCTTCGCGCACGCCTTCGGCGACCGCCTTTGCGAGCTTTTCGGTGTTACCTGCTCTTGAATAATAGACTATAAGGATTTCTGACATAGGAATTACAATATTTTAGAACTCAATAAAGATTTCGATGCTAAACAAACTTATTGCCATGTAGTCTCCGTAAAAAAAAAAGCGTATCAGGATGTAGGTTCGAGGTTAAATTCAGTCAACGAACCCTGTTACAAACGCAAGGCATCGAGGGGGTGTATGAGGATTTTTTCATTTTTTGAGATATTATCGGCAAAAAATGGTGGGTTTCTTGAAAAGCTGTTTGTTGTTAATTATATTCATAGATATTTAGTTTTCATCATATGGCCCTAAAAATCTGACACCATTAAAATGAATAAGATGTGACGGTGAATCAGCAACCCAGACTTCTGTTTCCCATGTAATTTCACTAAGGTATCGCCCCATGAATGAACGATTTGGAAATGCGGTAACATAAACAAGCCCGGCTTTAGAGTCAGCAAATAAGCTTGATAGCTCTGAATGTCGTTTTCCATCAATAGGACCATGACTTGTAACAGATTCTATCAAAATCAACCAATTTCGTTTTGCGCAAAATAAAACTACGTCAGGCATCTTGCCATGAGCATCTACAACAACTCCAAGTTTTGCTAACAATGGGGCATCATAATATATCCATTTGTCCTCAGTATCACCTACATAAACAATAATACCTCCAGGGATGAATCGTGGACCAAATTGTTCAATGATTTCTCTTATTAATTCACTATGCTCCCCGGGGCTCAGAGTAATTTTTTTTCCAGGGGCAATTTGAAGTGGAATGCGATTTTGTTCTCGCTCTTTAGCATACTGTGCAGACAATGTCTCACGTTCTGCTAAGTAAGCAATTAAATTATCATGCCATTCATCAGAACCAAAAGTACGAAGTAGTTTTAGAACATTTAATTCTACTTGATATACCGCTTTCGGACTATTTACAGACCGCTCAGGTTGGTCCGGATTATAAAGTGCAATTCCAGCATCAACAAATTGATGCATTGATTGCCTCCTAACGGTTTCTCGGGTGTTTGGGGCATAATCCTTATTATAATACTGCCTCGCCCAATCCATTATTGGTGTAATTCCAATAAGCGGATTTTCGGATTGTTCCCATGTTTTATCAGGAGTTAAATTCAATAAAGCAAGTAGGCAAAGAGCGGAGCGTTCGTTTTGTTGTGCACGAGGCATTCCTAAAGACTTGAGAATATTAATTGCATCTTTAATATACGGGTGGTTGTTATTTATTTCCATTCTCAATTATCTCCAACTGTTCATCAATCATATCTGTAGTTATATAGTCTTGCTGTTTAACCCATTCTCCGAGACGAATTAATATTTTCCGGCTAGGATACTTCATCATTCTTAGGTCTGTTGCATTTACTTGTGTATGTCCGCTAAATCTGCGGAAGTTATCATCTACAGCTGTTGAATTGAGGTATACTGCCAGTCCTTTAGCCAATGTTTCAGAAATTCCTTTTTTATTCTTATGAAATACATTCAGATGATTTTCAAATCCGAGAAAATCTGTTTCCCTAAATTGGTCAGGGCAAACAAAACTTGCGACAATTCTTCGTTTTTCCTCTTTTGACGAGAAACGGCGAACGACAGTATAGAAGCCATTGGGAAAAAACCATCCCTTTGTTTTATCGTTATACTCAATGGCATTAGGTTTTTTACCATTTTCTAAAGGCCACATGGCTCTTATTGATGAAAAGTGACAGGGATAAAGTAATGGAACTGTACTTTTCTGCGGCATTTCTTGTAGATGTTCTTTTAGGCGAAAGTCAACCACTGGTCCTGTTGAAACTTGAATTCCAATATCGTTCAAAGAATAACAAAAAGATTGTGATTCACTGATGAAATCAATCTTTTCCGATAAAGGAATATGAATGAATAAGCCCTTGTCATCCGGGTGTACAATTTGTCTAAAAGGATACGTGGTATTAATTAGATCGGAAAAACTGTCATCTGTTGACGTAGAGATAGTAACATCTCCTTGTTCTCCGCCCTTTTGAAGCATGATTATCACGTTTTCCTGTAAAACATTATCTTCTTTGAATGCTTTGTCTCTGGAGGCAAACAAATGGATATGCCTAACCGCGGAATACTTTAAAATATGCTCTCGAAAAGGTCTGTAATATGGTCCATTACAAAAACTACGCGGTATAATGGCAACAAGATATCCATTAGTTTCCAATAGCAATATAGATAAAGCTACAAATCCAGAATATAGGTTAACGGTTTCAATCCCGACAGAACGCAATGACTTACGGTGACGAGATGAACTGGAAATTTTCTTATAAGGAGGATTCATAATACAGTGGGTGTATTTTTTCTCTTCTACTGCCCCCATTCCTTCTGCAGTCAATATTCTGTCCGAAGCCCTTAAGATGAAATCTTCATTGAATATTTTAAATACAAAATGTAGATTGCTTTGCTCGGTTGTAGCTTTGCATGACTCAAGATTTTTCCCAAGGTATCGAAGCATTGTTTCATCAACTTCATAAGCATCTACTCTCACTTCATCAACAGTATTCCATTCTTTTGTACGTGCCAAAAATGCAGAAGTCAAACTTCCTACTCCTGCGCCTGGCTCTAACAAATAAATTTTGTTGCTTCTCGGTGTTGGAAATAAAGAAGCCATAAATGTAGCGGTTGGAGCAGGAGTCATAAATTGTCCTAACTCCGCTTTAGTTTCAATTTTTAATTTGTCGTTAGCCAGTTTTCTCAAGGCGTCAGCGTTTTGAACTAATAATGTCTGCCCTAAAGATACAGTCATATGCATTTTCTTTACCTGAATATTCAATTCTACATTTCTCTATACTTTTTTCGCCCATCATTGAAGGCGGGTGTCTGGGGCTGGGTTATTATATACATTCTTACTCTGAACCATCCTGTGAATCTCATCCTTATCTATCAATTCCTTAGCACCACTTATCTAGATACATACTATACGGTTAAAATTTTTTCTATTACAATGGCCGGTGAAAAGTATTAGAAAGCAAAGATTAATGCAATTTTAAGTGCGGAAATTCATCTCTCAGCCGCTTGCTCAAAACCCTTTTTTTCTTCTAATGCAGACCTGAAAACCTCAAAAAAGTAAAAAAATAAAAAAAACTAACTCACAAACTTCGGCGAGAAATACTTCTTGATAACAGTATCGCACTTCTCGCAGGTTATCATTAGCCAGTCCCCTACTTCCTCCTTATCATAGTTGTCAAATATGGATGCACCGCAGTTGGGGCAGACATAATATTCCTTGAAATAGTAGTTATAGAACTCAGGGCATCTCTCAAGCCAGTTGATGGTCTGGTGCAGTCTTTCAAGATACCTCTGCTTCCCGCCCTCTGCGCCCTTCTGCAATTCCTCATGCACATGCTCTTCCATGTGCTTGATGTGGCGCTTGCTGTTTTTTCGAATCCTCTGGTAGTCACTGATATACTCTTTCCCGTGCTCAAGATATTTCTGGTACCCTGTTTTTGTATCCGAGCCTTCTCTTAGCGTTCTCAGGAAATATTCACTCATGAGGTCTTCCATCAGGTCTGAGCATTCCGTGCATATATTGTAGCCCTTGTAGTTTTTTGAGTCCTGCACGCCATTGCATATTTTGCAGGTTTCCATATTATCACCCTACCAGCACAGGTTTGGTAGCCTCACGCGTAAACATTATGGGATACAGGTTCAGGACGGACAAGAGGTCTCCCTTTTTGATCTCGCCCGATTCCTGCCCCATGACGTAAGCCACATTGATGGTTCTGTCTGTCTCCACGGGAGCCGGTCCTTCTCTTGCCCCGACCTTTATGACCGAAACGATGGGATGGTGGCTGAAAGCGCAGGGCATTGCAAGCATATCTTTCTGCACCATGATGTCCTTTACCTTCACACGCTCAAGTTTCCCCGCTCCGATGGTAACATCCTCATCCGCGATTACCATCTCCCATTTTGCTCTTGTAGCTATGGTAAATTCATATGTCGATGCCTTCACTTTTCTTCTGTTTACCTTCCCGTTGTCACGGGAAACCACGTTTACGATTTCACTCATAATGGTTTCACCTTGATGAGTAATATTTTTAATAGTACTTATAGTTTATCATGTTTAATCATTATAATAATTAATCGTGATATTTAATAATTGTGTGATGGATATATATAATTTTTGGGACTTACGCGAAGCTCAAATAAATACATAAACGAAACTTTAATAACCACGTAATGACTTTCAACCAACTCCGCTCCGATAGTGTAGCACGGCCAATCATGTCAGACTCTCACTCTGACGACTGGGGTTCAAATCCCCATCGGAGCATTTTTCAACCTTTCTAAAATAGCACCTAGACTTGACAAAGAATGACAGTATAGAGTTTCTACATACATTCAACAACCGAAATTGATATATATGGACATTTACATGTTGAATAATGGTATCCAATTAATCACTTGAATATGGAGCGAGAGATGGGTCGATGAAACTCCTTTTGATTAGTTGACAGTTTTTATTTTCAAAACAGGGTGGTATAAAAATGATAATTTGTGAGTGTGGAGAGATCATCTGTGGTAATGGTCTCTTTAGGGATTATATAAAAACCTCTGCATGTCCTTCATCGCCAACAATCGGACACAAAAAATGCGGGCACATATTCAATTTCATTGATGGAAAAAGGCCGAAGAAATATTCATCAAGGACAGAATTGAAGAATCTTGCGATGAGGTTTGCAGTGAAAAATAGTCTTGAATCTGAAGCAGTCGGAAGGTTTCTCCTTGAAGTAGATCGTTTGAAGTCGAAGGGGTCGCTTTCCGATGGTGACATTCTGGTTAAAGCATTTAATAATATTGTTAAATGAATGAATACTGCTGAGCTACTATAATCAGATTATACCGCGAGAAACATATCAATGATATTAGTGGAAAAATTTATCCATGCTCAAAACCATAATTAAATGGGAGTTGTGAGTAAAAATTCAAAATAAATTTGATTATATTTATGAAACAAAGACTAGAATAGATGGGTGGTAAAAGATGAGTGAAATAGCAAGGATACATGATAAAAAACATGAGGCAAATAGAAAAAACTCAATTTCAATGAAACTAAGGACAAATTTATCGCAATCAACAAATTCACCTGTTGATCGCATTATGTTCTTTCAAAGAACTATCGGTAACCAGGCTGTGCAGGGGCTTATCAGGTCGGGGAATCTTCATGCTAAACCAAAAAAAGGTCGGGAAGCAGGCAAAGAAACGGGTGCTGTGAGGCAGATTCAGGGGAGGCAAGAGGCAATCATCCGGCAGAAGTGCAAAGAGTGCGATGAGGTTCAGAGGAAAGAGAAAGAGGAGGAAGAAGAGAAGGTATGCAAAGTCGGCATGATTCAGAGGAACCTCGTGGTAGGAAGTCCGGGGGACATCTATGAACAGGAAGCTGACAGGGTATCAGAGGAGGTATCAAATAGCAGGATATTTTCAGGAATAGGGGATATTCAGCAGGAATTTATCTCCAGGGTGGATGTACCGGAATTTCTCGGTCTTGTTGAAAGCCGGGGAAGGGAAATATCTTCCAAAGACAAAGACGGTGCCAGAAGAGTGCGGATTTCCATGGAGGATGGAGGGTCTTATGAGGAAGAAAGAACCGTTTCTTCATCCTTAGAAAGTCGGATTCTGCAGAGCAAAGGAAGTGGAAGTGCCCTGTCCCCGTTCATCCGGAAAAGCATGGAACTACAGACAGGTTATGATTTCAGTAATGTGAGGGTGAAGACCGACTCCGAGGCTGCCGAGCTTAACAGGAGCCTGGGTGCCAGGGCTTTTACTAATGGCTCTGATATCTGGCTTGGTAGAAATGAGAGTGTTACGGATGTTAAACTCATGGCACACGAATTGACGCATGTGGTGCAGCAGGGGGCGGCGAAAAGGATCAGTCCTAAGAGTACACCGGTCATGAAAGGGATAAAGCAAAAGAGCAAAGTGCTGGGTTATCTTCATGCTATGGTAAATGGTGCTCACAGCGACTCTTCTGTTTACCACAGCGATATACTCCAGTTCCAGAGGGAAAATTCTCCTGATAAAATTATGGCGATGCAGCAGCAGATTCTCGAGAAACCAAATTCTTCTATTAATCATAAAGAGAACTCCGGGACGCTCAGGGGGTGCCTATCGGGGTGTACGCCGTCCAGTACGCCCTGTGCCTGTCACGTGAAAAGCGGTCCCGCGTACACGCCCACCGGCATCATTCCGGTAACGACATCGGGCAGCCGCAAGACGTCAGACCAGTTCACTATGGCGGCGGAGTTCCACAATGACACCCCGGCCGGCAAGTGTCCACGCTGCTGCGAAGTGCGACAATATATCAAATGGGACGCGGCATTCGCCACACAGGCGGGCGGTCCTCCTCACAGCGGCTTCCCATCGACCGCCCCACACAGTACCTGGATTGAGGACAGGGACACGAGCGATACGCGCTACGGTCATCGCTCGGGCACCCACAGCGCTCCCATAGCCGGTTGCGGGGACGAGTACCTCACGGGCTCGACACGGGACATGGCTAACGGAGACAAGTATTGCGGGAAGGACCGGGCAAGTGGTCTGAGCACGGATACCGGCTCGTATAACTTCCAATTGAAGGTCATCGATACCTGCAACGGCAACGCCGAAAAGGCGAGCAGCTCGGTTATCACCATCAACTGGTGATTTCAGGCAGTAACAATGAACGCTCAACCACTCGTACTGTCCATCCTCGGCTTTTCGGACACGCCGGGCGCGGGACGTGTCGTCCTCATCAACCACGGTGAGAAACCCGTACGTGTCTGGCGCACGGGCAATCTCTGGGGTGACACAGCACTCTGGTTCGAGGTATCGCGTCCACCAATCGTGGCGCGCGTTATCCGTAAACCTCAACGCTACACACGCAACGTTCCGTCCAGCGTACTGGTGCAGGCGGGCGGCAGTCATACCTGGCAGTTCGATTTGGGGGACGGAAGCTGGGAGTCCGATGTCCCTTTCGGGCAGATGGTTGGGGCTGGCGCCGAACTGATTGCCGTGTACGAAGCAAGCGAGTCTCCGGAGGCACTTGCCAACAGTGTGTGGACCGGATGCCTGCGAAGCGAACCCGTCCGGTGGCGCTTAGAAACGCTGTCGGATTGACTAAATCGGTACAATAATGATAATTCGAAACACATATATACGCCCATTTACATCTCACATAATGGCATATTGAATTTTGGGGTGAGCAGTGGGCGATGAAAACCCTTCTTAATAGAGTACTCCCTATACATGGTAATTTTTTTTAAACAGAAGTTGCAAAAATTGAATTAAGCATCAAAAGGCAGAGTTGTCGTTATTTAAATCCTGTGGTATCAGCATTATGGCAATATACAAAAACAATCTTGAACATATTCTTGAAGAACTCAACCGGATTGATACAATAATCCGCCTCTACTATGAAAAATCAAAGGCTGACCACGTTGGGAGTTCACAGGAGTTCCAGGGTTTGTATATCACAGAAGATGAAATAAATGCGATTCTTCAAACCCCTCTCTTTGAATCGAAGGCTTATGCCCGTTCATCCCAGGAAAATGAAAGAATTGAAAAAATAACCGGGGAAATAAATACAAAAAAAGCCGAAAGCATAAGGCAGGGAAAGGAACTGCGCCTTCATATCTTATCCGAGCTTTTTCATATGCAGCCGTTCGAAGTAGATGCGCTATTGGTCTGCCTCGCGCCTGAACTGGACATGCGGTATGAAAAGCTGTATTCCTATTTCCAGAACGACGTGACCAGAAAGCGGCCAAGTGTTGACCTTGTGATTAAACTCCTGTGCAGTTCGACTGAAGAAAGACTCTGGGCAAGAGATATATTTTCGCAAGATGCCTCCCTGATCAAGAACAGGCTTGTATATCTTATAGGAGAGGAACAGGTTCCCCTTTTATCGAAATTTCTTAAAGTCGATGACAGGATAATAAACTTTCTCCTCGGGGATAATTCGATAGACCGGAAGATCCGGAATATCGCGGCAATAATAAAACCGCAAAAATCCTTCCGGGATCTTATCATGCCTGAGGACACGATAACTACATTCAAGAATCTGATAAATAATCATTCAATTGTAAAAATCCCGATGTTCTTTTTTTACGGCCCATACGGGTCAGGAAAGAAGATGGCTGCTGAAGCCGTATGCAATGAACTGGGAATGTCAATGCTCGTTGTGAATTCAAAATCTTTGATGAAAGAGCAAAGCCTGGAAAATTTAAAACCTGTACTTCGCGAAGCATTATTGCAGAATTCTTCAATTTATTTTGAAGGATTTGATACCCTGCTGAAAGACGAGAATATTGGAGTTATCGGGATACTTATGGAATTAGACCGTTTTCCGAATTTGATTTTCCTGTCAGGTGAGCAATATTGGGAGCCTGCCGGGATTTTAAAAAATCATAGCTTTATAAGCCAGGCATTTCCCTCCCCGTCACTTATGCTTCGTAAGCGCCTGTGGGAATCACAATTGAATGGCAACGCCCATGATGATGTGGATATTCATGCCCTTGCAGGTAAATTCAATTTCAGCGGGGGCCAGATAAAAGATGCCATATCCACGGCGCAAAATATTCTGGTTGCAAAAAATCCCGGAAATTCTAAATTATCAATGGAAGTTCTTAACATGGGATGCAAGGCGCAGTCCAACAGGAACCTCGCCGCTTATTCCAGGAAAATCGAACCCCATTATACCTGGGACGATATAGTCCTCCCTCACGACATAAAAAAACAGTTAAAAGAAATATCCGGTTATATCAAATACAGGGGAATCGTCTATACGGATTGGGGTTTTGATAAGAAATTCTCATTGGGAAAGGGGCTGAATGCCCTTTTCTCAGGGCCATCCGGTACCGGGAAAACAATGTCTGTTGAAATTATCGCCCACGATGCGGGACTGGATGTGTATAAAATCGACTTATCTAACGTGGTCAGCAAATATATCGGAGAAACAGAAAAAAACCTTAGCAAGATATTCAAGGAGGCAGAAACCAGTAACGCCATCCTGTTCTTTGACGAGGCGGATGCACTGTTCGGAAAACGCTCCGAGGTCAAAGACGCTCACGACAGGTATGCCAACATAGAAATCGGATATTTGCTCCAGAAAATGGAAGAGTATGAGGGCGTTGTCATACTTGCCACCAATCTTAGCAAAAATATTGATGATGCCTTTTTAAGAAGGATGCAATTTGTGATTGATTTTCCTTTCCCGGATGAAGACCAGAGAAAACTGATATGGAGCGGAATATTCCCGAAAGGTGCGCCGCGTGCAGGAGATATAGATTATACATTTTTTGCCGAGAGATTGAAGCTTGCCGGCGGGAATATTAAGAACATAGCGTTATCGTCTGCATTTTATGCTGCTGAAGAATCCTGCGCAATCGGGATGCATCATATCATGCGGGCAGCTAAGAAGGAATACATGAAGATGGGGAAACCGTTTTTGAAGGAAGAGTTTCAGCCTTATTACAAAATGATAGAGGAAGAGGGAAAATAAATGGCGATTTTAAAAGATATCGGAGACTCCTTAAAAGCGCTCCTCCAGGACAACATCACAGAACTCAAGCCTGTCAATTCGATAGTCTTTGATTCACCCGCAGAGATCGAACCGACGGGAAATCCGATGCTTTCTGTCTTCTTATATCAAATCATTGAGAATGGCTATTTAAAGAATACCTCATCGGAGCCTATCGATACCGACAAGATGCGATATCCACCGCTTATTCTTGATTTACACTTTATCTTTACTCCTTACGCGAAAGTCAAAGAAACCGAACTGATAATCATTGAAAAGCTCATGCAGGTGTTCTATGATAATTCCGTACTCAAGGGAGATATGCTTAAAGGAGGGCTGATAGAAGCCGGAAATAAGGAGATACGGGTTGTTCCCACCAACTTTACGTTTGATGAAATAAACAAGCTCTGGGAGAGATTTCCCAGCAAGCCATTCAAGCTTTCGGCTTCCTACATCCTGAGCCCTGTAAGGGTCCCGTCCGGAAAGCCGCCCGCTGTGATTAAAAGAGTTATGGAAAGAGATATTGACGTATACAGGATGGATGCCGGTACATGACCTTTCTTGAAAGAACAAAGTCGGTCCTGGGTCTTGCAGTAATGCTGAAAGACGACCTTTCCCCGGATAAAAAGACTATCGGAGACGTGTTCTTAAAAGCCACAGGTGTAAAGAAAAAAATTATTCAACACGGCACAGGCTATTTCCTTTTGATAGACCTTCCCGAAGGGGAGCATGTCCTTACAGGCGGCGGTCATTTTTACAAACCAGGGAATTTGACCATTGATACCACATCGATTGACCCAAAACAGCCTTTTGCAGAGTTGGCGCTGACCCCGAAATCCAATTACCCCTTTCCCGGCGGGATTACAGTCCTTCTGGGAAGGATTGCCGAGAAGGACTACAGGCCGATTGCCAATGCCGCCATAACCGTCACAACCATGACACAGAGCGCAACTTCGGAAGATGACGGTGGTTTTTTCATCCGGTTTACCATAGATAGTGATATAAATATAACACTAACTATTAATAAAAATGGATATATAATCGGGAATGTTCCCGTTCTGTTAAAAAAGGGTGTAGTGACACGTATTATCGATCCGATAATGCTAACCAGACTGTAGGATGGAGGTGTTAAACTTTAGATTCAAAACTAACTGAACCTGAAAAATCAGGGGAGGTATTTCAAAAATAAGATAGTGCAGAATAATTATTGAAAATTTGTATCGAGTTGAAGATTTTAGACGGGAGGTTTATGCCAGTAATACGAAATAAACTCAATCAGAGAATTATAATTAATTTGAATAGTGGTAAAAATATTGACCTTTTAGCAAAAGATACAGCGGATGTTACAGATGAGGAATTATCGTCATCGCATCTGCAAACCCTTCTTTCAAAAGGCGGGATTGTCCTCAGCCAGAAGGAAGAAGCGGCTGAAAAGGAAGAATCGAAGAAGACCAGCTATGTACGAAAAGGAAAATAATCTAAATTAAATAAAGGAGGTATAATATGACTGAATATCTATCACCTGGGGTATATGTTGAAGAAAAATCCTCAGGGGTAAAGCCGATAGAAGGTGTCGGCACTTCGACAGGGGCGTTTGTAGGGATTGCCGAGAGAGGACCGATAGGAGAGGCAAAGCAGATAGCGAACTGGACACAGTTTATAAATACATTCGGAGGCTATATTGCCAACGGGTATCTTGCATACTCTGTATATCAGTTCTTTTCGGAAGGAGGAACAAGATGTTTTGTGGTCAGGACATGCCATTACACCACTATAACAGACCCGACGACAAAGACGGCTGTAGCTTCAACAGGAACCATGAATGATGATGCTGCCGCCGCCTCGATAAAAGTCACGGCAGCTTCGGAGGGTATCTGGGGGGATAAAATATCCGTAGAGGCAAAAGCCGCATCTGATGCAACACTGACAAATGGATTCAAGCTGGTCGTCAAATATAACAGTGATGAAAAAGAGTCATACGACAATTTGACAATTGGAACTGTTGAAGATGCAATAGATAATGTATCGGCGTATATCAAAGTGGTGAAACAAGGAGCAAATGCTCCCAAGAAGGATACGCCTGTGACCCTGACTTCCGGCAATAATGGTCTCACGAGTATTGCGGCAACCGATTTTGAAGGCGATGGAAAAGCCCTGAACGGTCTTCACGCGTTCGATGTGGTTGACGACATCAATATCGTCGCTATGCCAGATATGAGCGGAAATAGAGATGCAATCTTAAAAGGACTTAATTACTGCCAGAACAGGAAAGACTGCTTCTTTATTGCCGACCCGCCCATAAGCCTGGATCCGACTGCAGTTAAAGCCTTTAAAGAGGGAACCGGTACTTATGCAGGAAATGCCTTTAATTCCTCATTTGGCGCTCTATACTATCCATGGGTTATTGTAAGCGATCCTCTGAACCCGAAACAGAAAAAATCTGTCCCTCCATCCGGTGCAATCGCCGGAACATATGCCCACACAGATTCGGTAAGGGGAGTCCATAAGGCGCCAGCAGGCATTTCTGACGGTTATCTTGATTCGGTGAGCGGTATTGAAAGGATCATAACAAAGAGCGAACATGATGGATTAAATCCCATAGGGATAGATGTCATCCGTTCATTCCCATCGTCAGGCATCGTGGTATGGGGAGCAAGAACGCTCTCTGCCGACGCGGAATGGAAATACATTAACATCAGAAGGCTGTTCCTCTTCCTTGAGAAATCCATTGACAAGGGCACACAGTGGGTCGTATTTGAGCCGAACTCGCCCGCGCTGTGGGGCTCGGTAATCAGGAATATAACGGCATTTCTGCTGAGGGTATGGAGAGACGGCGCATTGTTCGGAAGCACACCGGAAGAAGCATTCTATGTAAAGGTCGATGCCGAGAATAATCCGCCGGAAGTAAGAGATGCAGGGCAGTTGATTGTCGAGGTCGGCGTAGCGCCGGTAAAACCTGCAGAGTTCGTAATAATCAGGATACAGCAGAAGACATTGTCAAAATAAATGAAAAATAATTAAGGAGGAAAATAATATGGCAACAGGAGCAAGAACCGATCCGTACAGGAATTTCAGGTTCAGGGTCGAGATAGATGGAATCCAAACGGCAAGTTTTGCAGAAGCCACAATCCCGGACACTACCACAGACTCGGTTGATTACAGGGAAGGAACCGATTTACCTTTCCAGAAAAAACTTTCGGGTCTCACCAAGTACGGGAATATAACCCTGAAGAAAGGGCTCACGGACTCGGTGGAGATTTATCAGTGGAGAAAGTCTGTTGAAGATGCCGGGGCAACCAAGGCAAGAAAGAATATTTCCCTGATATTGATCGATGAGGAAGGAAATGATAAGGCGCGATGGGATATTATGGAGGCATGGCCCACAAAGTATAGCCCGTCGGGTTTTAGCGCAAAGGCGAACGAAGTGGTCATAGAGACACTTGAGCTTGTGCATGAAGGGATAAAGAGGACGAAGTAATATGGATTAGCAAAGAAGGAAGCGAAATGGGAATTTTACAGACAGAACACGATTTTACTTTGCCCATGGGATATGTGGATGAGGCAGGAACTCTTCACAGGGACGGCAAGATGAGGCTGGCCACTGCTGCTGATGAGATACTGCCCATGAAAGACCCGAGGGTGCAGAATAACCCGGCGTATTTGACCGTCATCCTTCTCTCCAGGGTCGTTACGAGCCTCGGGAGTTTGAAGATGGTAAACCCCAGGGTTATTGAGGGACTCTTTGCCGGGGATTTCGCATATCTACAGGAGATGTATACGAGAATCAACCAGAATGGTTCGAATGTGATCAAGACGGTCTGTCCGAAGTGTGAGCACAAATTCGATGTAGAGGTGCAATCCCTGGGGGAATAACAGGCTACCCCCACGAGCGCCTCTACGAGGAGGTAGCCTTTCTGGCTTACCACTTTCACTGGGACCATGATACGATAATGAACATGGAGCATAGGGAGCGGCAGCAGTGGTGCGAGGAGGTAAGTAAAATAAATGAGAAACTTAACGGAGAAGAACCAAGGAATATGTTCGAAGTATAGGAGCGGCAATGGTTGTTGGAAAACGAGAAGACCCTTATAGCGCCTTTCGGTTTCTGGTAGAAATTGAAGGTATAATCGCAGGGGGATTTACAGACGTTTCCGGCTTGAGCATCCAGACAGAAGTCGATTCCATACGGGAAGGCGGAGTCAATGATTTCGAGTATAAGCTCCCCAGAGGTACGAAATACACTGATATTACCTTAAAACGCGGGCTTACCGATTGGGAGCTGTACAACTGGTACAAAGACGTCATAAATGGGATAATCAGCCGGAAAAGCGGCGCTATTTACCTTCTTGACCACGAAGGAAATCAGGTAATGGACTGGTATTTCTTTGAAGCGTATCCCGTAAAGTGGGATGTGTCCTCATTCAATTCGACAAGCAATACTGTTGCAAGTGAAACCATTGTACTGACCCACCATGGCGTGGTCTAATTGAGGACGCGGAAGTTACTGTATGGACAAATCTAAAAACATGAAATTTGATATGAAATCACGTCTTTTGCAGAATGAACTATCAGCCCGGGCTCCGGGACTTGGCGGTTTTAATTTTTCCAGGCGGATAGCAGGCAAATACGGCATCTTTAGAAAATCAGGCAGGCTGCCTTCACTGATATTCCTGAGATTATCAGGTGCGGGGGCAAAGAATAAAAATTCCGCACATAGAGTATCAATTAGCAATTACCTGAAATTCCAGTTCGGCTTTTATTTTGAATTCATCAGGCAGTTGATAAAAACACCGGATAATTACTATCTTCAGAAACTATACAACTTTATAAATAGTAAGAACGAGGGGTATTTACCGCAGACGGATAAACGACTCGGCCAGGCTACGAAAACATCGGAAAAAACCGCCATCGGTGTTCTTCCGCATATACCATTCGCACCCCCGAAAGTCTCCGGCTTTTTCGGGCAATCATGGCGAGGCTTGGATTTCAAGAGGAAACCCATTCCCCGGTTGCATATCGGTCAGTCCGGAGACGTGGTAAATGATTCTCAGCAACGAAATGGCTTAACATTTTTCAACAATTCCGCAACGAATCAGAGTGACCGGATATTCACACATAAGCAGCTTTCTTCTTCCTACCCTGCTCAGGACGATAAAAAAATAATCGAACCTATACCATCCGGAATAAAGGCTTCTCATGAAGAAGTTTCTTCGGCATCGCCACGCGCAATAATGAATGTGAAACCATCGGAAGGCACAAATGCTTTCCAGAAGGAAATCACAGTATCGAATATAGATTATGAATATAATACAGGGGAGTCCGGCAATGCAGGAAAGAATTTTTTACTCACCCGTTCATATTCGATTATCCGGCCAATTAGAATGGTCACGTATTCTGCGAATGTGACTATAAGCCATTTGCAAAGATTGCAGAACGCCTGGATTTTCGGTTCACGGCGCTATCAAACCGGTTATCCTTTTGCATCTGGCAAGCAGCCCGAAGAAAGGCATTCTTTTCCCGCAAAAATAATGAACTCCCATTCGGCCGGGAAAGATGCGGTATCAGCAAAGCCATTATATTCGCAAAACGGGGCGGCAGCGGACATAAGCTATGAAAATAATCCTCAGGAAAGCGGGACTGGAGGGAACCTTTTATTCACCGGCTCGCATTTAATAACCCGGCCCGCGAATATGACTTTGATATACTCAAACATATATTCAAACGCCGGGATGAGGGGTTATTTAAAAAGACCTCCCGATATCGAGACGGGTTCACAACACAGGATTATCCAGGCTCCTGTATCGGGATTAAGGAATTTTATTAAAGAAGGGGGATTTTTAGAACCGGCGCTTTCAAGAACGAGCGGTCATCCAGAGGCCAAAAATGCCTTATACCGGAGCATGACTGAAACTGAAACAAGCTACAAAAACCTCCCCGGTTCGCATCTGATAAGTCGGCCTTTAAAAATGGTCTTGAATCCTTCAAATACTGTAAATTTTAGCAATTTAAAAAGAACGCCCAATATCGGGAACATACTCTCAAAAAGTAACCGGGGCATTCATCATTTTGTCCCTGCAGCACAGCCTTCAAATAATGAAAACCAATCCGGGGAGCCATCGCACATAAAAGCGGATGGGACTCCGGCAGGTATTCGGGACATGACGGAAAAAGGCACAGAATCAGTCTTGCAAAACAGAACTATCGTGAATACACGCTATGAAAATATTATCAGGGAATATGAAAAGACAGGAAGAAAAAATACAATCCGCGCACATCGTGGAGGGATAATATTGAAACCGGCTGAAGACCAATTTTCTGACCTGGTTTTTCCCCGGAATGGTATCGATTTGAAATACGGTATTCCCAATGACATGAAAACACCAATGGAGGTTTCAACCGGCGAGCTTGCCTATAACTCCTCTCTGGAACTGATTCTTAAAAAACCGGTGGTGCAAAAAACAGAAATTATTCCGGAAAACAAGGAACAGGCAGGAAAAACAGCTCCCCCGAATATAAACGATACTTTTATCAGGGAATCCTTCAGAGAAAAACCGTTCCATGAGATCAACAGGATTGCCGATACCGTTTACAAGATGATTGAGAAAAGAATCTCGATAGAAAAAGACAGAAGGGGGTTATCCTGATGGTTTCAAAGGCGCAAATAACCGTACTCGATACGAATGAAACTATTGAAGTGATGTTTAATCCGAAGGAATATACCGTCTCGACACTTGCACAGACAACCGGTGAAGGGTCATCGCTGAGTTTCAATAAGGTAAATCTATCGGATTTCACTGTTACGCTGCTCTTCGATACTTACGAAAAGCAAACTGATGTCAGGGAGAAAATCGAAAAGATAACCTCACTCGTTATGCCTACTGTTGAGGGAAAACAAACAAAAAAACCCCACATATGCCTGTTTAGCTGGGGAAAATTCACTTACAAGGGAATCATATATAAACATGACCAGAAGTTCACACTGTTTCTCCCGAGCGGGATACCTGTAAGAGCGGAACTGTCAGTCACCTTCAAGTCTGTTGTAACAACCGAAGAAGACGCGAAGTTAAAAGGAGCGGAAGCCTGCAGGAAATTGTGGACTGTAAAAAGCGGGGACAGGCTTGACCTTATCGCCGATAAGGCGCTCAAGGATGTATCTTTATGGAGGAAAATCGCTGACGAGAACAATATTCTTAACCCGCTTGAGTTTCCAAAAGACGACGACATCGGAAGGACTTTAATAATTCCGGATTAGGGAGTCTTGCCTTATGGTTTCCGATGTAATAAATGTCGCCAATTTCAAGCTGTTCCTGAATGGAACTGAGCTTTCAGGAGAGTTATTATCCGCAGTGGAGGGAGTGACCCTTGAAGATGAGATTAATCTTCCGGCGATGTTCACTATCAAATTCAATACGGTTGATTTTTTTAAAGGCGCATGGAGAGGCGTTGATCTTAAGACCTTCAAGGTCGGGGACATTGTAAAAGTCTTCATGGGCAACGACAGCACGGTAGAAATGATGACAGGCGAAATAACCGCCCTTGATTATACCTTCGGGGATTCTTCCTATGTCGAGATAAGAGGTTATGACAGGCTTCACAGGCTCAGGTTTGGAACAATGAGGCGCTCGTTCAAGGATATGAAGGACAGCGATATCGCATCAAAGGTTGCTTCCGAGGTCAGTCTTTCACCCGATGTCGACGATACGGGAACCATCCAGCCGTACATATTCCAGAATAACCAGACCAACTATGAATTCCTCCTCGAACGCACAAACCGGATTGGTTATGAAATGCTTGTTGATGATAAGACCTTTATTTTCCGGAAATCGCAGGAAGATAAAACCCCGGAGGTAACACTCCAGTACGGGATAGATTTGCTGAATTTTTCAGCCCGGATAAAAACACTGACCGAAGGAAGCAAGATAGAGGTCAGGGGCTGGAATGTTAAAGACAAGGAGGAAATAACCTCCACAGCTTCAAAAGGCAGTGAGAAATCAAAGATGAAAGGTAAAGAATCGGGATTTGAAATATCTGAAAAAGCGTTTACCGCTTCGGCGGTCTCGGTAGTGGACGATTTAATCATAGATTCAAAAGACGCTGAAAATATTGCAAAGGCGAAGTATAATTTATTTCTTAAAGAATTTTTAACAGGCGAGGGAGTCTGCGGCGGGAATCCGAAAATACGGGCAGGGAAAACCATAGAAATCAAAGGTTTGGGAGACAGGCTCAGCGGCGCATATTATATTGCATCCAGTATTCATTCCATCAACGAGGGAGCATATTCAACGACATTCAGGGTGAGGAGGACCGGGGTATGAGCATTACCGCAATTCTTGAGCAAAGCAGGAGACCCGATTCGAGGATAAACGGAGTCGTTGTCGGGATTGTGACTGATAATAAAGATCCGGATAAACTTGGACGTGTGAAAGTAAAAATACCCCGTTTGAGCTCGGAGGATGAATCGAACTGGGCAAGAGTTATTTCCTTTATGGCAGGGAAAGAAATGGGCGGATTTTTTTTGCCTGAGGTGAATGATGAAGTGCTCGTGGCTTTTGAGTATGGCGACATAAACATCCCCTACGTAATCGGCTCGTTATGGAATGGCAAGGATAGCCCGCCGCTAACAAATGATGACGGGAAGAACAATTTCAGGATCATAAAATCACGAAGCGGCCATGTGATAAGGCTTGATGATACCGATGGGCAGGAAAAGATAGAGATAGTGGATAAATCGAAAAATAACAAGATAATCATCGACACCAAAGAAAAGAAAATCTCCATAATATCAGACAAGGACATCGAAATATCCGCGCCAAACGGGAAAGTGAAAATCGAGGCAATGGATATCGAAGTCAAATCATCCGCTTCTACAAAGATTGAGGCATCATCAACTATGGATCTCAAAGCATCCGCAACTGCGAATCTAAAAGGGGCAACGGTGAACATTAATTAATATGGGACAGCCGGCAGCTAAACAGGGAGACCAGGTAATGGCAACAGATACGCATATTATAATGATACCCGCACCTCCGGGACCGCCTGTGCCTACGCCCTTACCGCATCCTTTTGTCGGTATTATAGACGGAAGTCTCAGCTCGGACGTAAAAATAATGGGAATGCCGGCAGCTACTGTTGATTCAACGGCTTCAAACACGCCGCCGCATATTCCGCAGGGCGGACCGTTCCAGAATCCACCCTCAAACAAGGCGACTATAAAAATGGGAAGTACTACTGTAAAAATAAACGGGAAAATGGCGGCAAGGAGCGGCGATACTGCCATGACCTGCAATGACCCCTCCGACCTTCCCGTTGGCACTGTCATGGCGGTTGGTACTGTTCTGATTGGAGGATAAATGACCGATGCAGATTTCTTAGGCAGCGGCTGGAAGTTCCCGGTGTCTATTAAAGATGGAAAGATAGTTTCTTCAGAGGGTTACGATTCCATCCGGGAATCTATAATGATAATACTTGGCACTGCGAAGGGAGAGCGGGTCATGAGACCTGATTTCGGATGCGGAATCAATGAGCTTGTTTTTGCACCGAACAATACCTCAACTGCCACGCTCATAACATTTTACATAAAAGAGGCATTGCTGAAATGGGAACCGAGGATTGAATTACTGAACGTGAACGCGGAGCCTGACGAAACAGAACAGAACAAACTTATCATAACTATAGATTACATGGTAAAGACGACTAACACAAGGGATAACCTGGTATATCCATTTTACCTTGAGAGGGGAAAGGTTTCATGACCATAGACCCGCCTAAAATCGACTCAAGAGACCAGCAGATGTTATTTGAACAGGTAAGGGACCTGGCTCTTTACTATTGCCCTGAATGGAAAGATGCGGCTGCAATCGAGTCTGACCAATATGCCGATGCCCTCATGCACATCTTTTCCAGGATGATGGAGATAATAATCCAGCGGTTGAACAAAGTCCCTGACAAGAATTTCCTGACTTTTCTGGATATGGTAGGTACAAGTTTATTTCCTCCAAGGGTGGCTACGGCGCCCCTGACCTTTACCATGGCAAAAGGGGAAACTAAATACAGGAAAATACCCTGCGGGACTCAGGCAGCCACTGCCCAGACAAAAGAAAAAGAAGCCATCGTTTTTGAAACCACGGAAGACATCACAATTATCCCGCAAAAACTGGTTGGGGCGGTAAGTCTTTCACCGGATGAGGATAAATGGGCTGATCAAACCGCTGTTCTATCCGGCAATACAACGGAGGATGTTGTCCTTTTCAAAGGGAAGGAGCTTGTTCCTCACCGCCTTTACCTCGGCAACAGTGAACTTTTCAGCTTCAAGGAAAAGGCTGTCATTACACTTGATATAACTCTCAAAGCCGCCGATATAGCACAGGCTGTTCCCTGGGAAGTGAAATGGTACTATTTTGATGAAAATTTAGCGCCAAAATCCCTGGATGTTGCAGCCGGTACTGACAAGGATGTTGCCAGCCTTTTGAAGAGTGGGAGTATTATTTTTGAACCCGTGGGGGGAATCTCGGAAAAGACCCTGACAGAAAAGGATGAGGAAAAGAGCTGGACAAATCACTGGATTTACGCCGAACTGAATACCCCGATTCCAAAAGAGAAACTGCCATTGATCAATACCATTAAAGCAAGTGTCTCGATTCCCGGCTCCACTGTCCCTCCGGATTTAGCATTTTTCAATAATTTCCAGATAGATTTGACAAAGGATTTCTATCCTTTCGGAGAAAGACCAAAATTCAATGATACTTTTTATATAGGCTCAAAGGAGGTCTTTTCCAAGAAGGACGCAATCTTAACATTAAAATTCAACTTTTCGAAGGGTGTGGAATCACCAAATACGGAAGCTATAACCCTCGTCTGGGAATTCTGGGATGGAAAGAACTGGAAGACTATATACGAAACAACCCAAAAGGGTGTTCCGGCAGAAAAAGGTGATTATAAGTTCACCGATACCACCAATGCCTTTACATTTAAAGATAAAGAAGCGACTGTTAAATTCACATGCCCTAAAATAGAAGAGAAAGAAATCAATGGTGAAAAGAATAACTGGGTTCGCGTGCGCATCATTGACGGGAATTACGGCAAGGATGCAAGTTATGACAAGATATCAATAGATGCAGGCAAAGGTACGGGGAAAATCAAGAGCAGGGATAATATTGTTATAGGGACGGAGACGAAGTTCAAAACCGAGCTCGGTATAGGCGATTCAATCATAGCCGCAAACCAGACCAGAATCGTCACCGGCATTTCCATCGATACCTCACTCACCATTGATTCTGCCTTTGACCCCGACCTGGGTTCAGCAACGGATTTTACTATCAAAAAGACCGGATGGCTGTACAGGCAGCTTACTTATAAACCGCCGTCCGTAAGCAACCTGGCGCTTGAATATTCATTTAATCTATCCAAAAAGGATTTGGAGACCATTCTTACATATAACGATTTCATTTATCGCGATGAAACCGAAGCGTCCAAAGGTGGCAATAAAAACATCACCCCCTTCCAGCCTGTAGCCGATACCCAGCAGGCAGTTTACCTGGCATTTGACCAGGATATTTCCACGCTTCCGGTGACCATATTCTTCCCGCTTCTTGAAAATATGTTTACTGTTGTCATCGCATCTGACAACCCTCCGGCTCCGGTAGTGGCGTGGGAGTACTGGACAGGTAAGACCTGGTCCCTTCTGAGCGTTGAAGACGGAACAAGGAACCTGACCAAAATGGAGATGATACAATTCCTTGCGCCGGATGACATGGAAAAGAGGTACTGCTTTGGGTTCGAAACAGAATATTACTGGATACGGGCGAGGCTGGATAAAGGCAAGTATGATAACCTGCCCCGATTGAAAGGCATCTACACGAACACAGTCTGGGCATATAATCGCATTACAGTTGACAGCGAGGTTCTGGGTTCAAGCAATGGGAAAACCGGTCAGGTTTTCAATT
Organism: Candidatus Methanoperedens sp.; assembly: GCA_041494705.1. GTDB lineage: Archaea > Halobacteriota > Methanosarcinia > Methanosarcinales > Methanoperedenaceae > Methanoperedens. Next base: position 25,139 of record JBGQBI010000006.1, on the reverse strand, counting down.
TTTCCCATTTCCCTGTTTTGCCGGGACAAAAAGTCATGGTGCTGGAGATCTCACTTACCGATGAGATGAAATCGACTATCCGCTTTGAGGAAGGAAAGGATGCGATAGAAGAGATAGAGGATGATGATGGCAACGTTATCGGGTACTGGGTGCGGTGGCATGAAAGGAACTATCTTTACTCTTCCGGTCCCCAGAGCCGGCACTATATTATTGACCGCAATAAAGGGACGATAACTTTTGGGGACGGCGAAATGGGTATGATTCCTCCTGCAGAAAAGGAAAATATCCGGTGCAGTTACCAGTACGGCGGGGGAGTGAATGGGAATAATGTGGGCGTCCAATCCATAACAAAGCTCAGGACGGCTTTTCCTTATGTTGAATCAGTAACCAATCATGAGGATTCTGACGGCGGCGGAGACCAGAAGAATCTTGACTGGCTCAGGGAACGGGGACCGCAAACTATCAAGCATCGTGACAGGGCTGTCACCTATGAGGACTTTGAATGGCTGGTAAGGGAGGCTTCCCCAAAAGCCGCCAAGGTTAAATGTCTGCCAACTACCGACCCGGGCAGGAATTTCAGACCGGGCTGGATTACTTTGATCATTGTCCCGGATGAACGCGAGAATCCCAAACCTGTCCCGAGCCAGGGATTGATTAATGAAATCCAGGACTATATTTTCAATAGAACCTCAACATACCTCACAACCTACCCTTCCCAGATTACCCTTATCGGGCCGGGCTATATTAAGGTGGGTGTTGAGGCGAAGGTACATTTCACATCGGTCGCCGATGCAAAAATCATCGAGGGAAGAATCATCGAAAATCTTAAGCGGTTTTTTCACCCGCTTACTGGAGGCCCTGAAAAAGAGGGATGGGACTTTGGCAGAAATGTATACATATCACAGGTTTATGATGTCATCGAAAGTACAGACGGCGTTGACTATGTTGATGGGCTGACCCTTAATGCTTCAGTCCAGGTCTATAAATTGACTTTAACGGAGAGTTTAATTCTCTCCGATTCTTACCCTGAGAACAGCAGGATAGAAAGAAGTGATGGAAAACTCTCATTTTCCCTGGCTGAAAAGCTTCCGGAAGAAGAGATAGATACGCTCACTGTTGTGGGTTTTAAGGAAGGGGACAGTATCATCCTGAGCCATCAGGATAAGAGTGCAAGCCTCGTAATAAGGTCGGTGTCCCATGGGATGTTGGGTGATATCCTTGAATGCGAGCAGTCACAGATTGATACTGTATATCCTGCGGGCAGCATAGTTAAGACCTCCGATGAACGGATTAAATCTTTCACTCTCAATGAGGTTCCGGAAGGCGATATAAGTCTTAATCCTCTCAAGATATCAATCCTTAATGCCGGCGATAGTTTTGTCCTTAGCCTTAGAGATGACCCTTCAAAACGAGTGACCAGAGTGATAAAAAAAGTGAGTAATTCTGAAAAAATATTCATTGAGAAGAACTACCTTGTTTATTCAGGTGAGCATGCAATAAACACAAAACCAAAAGAAGAACTGGCATACCGGTATCTCATGAATACCAATACAAAAGAAATCCATGACCTGAATAGAGTTCAACCGAATTGCAACCTGGACCAGATACAGAAAGACCATATGATATTTACCAGAACCCTCGATAAGATCGATGGATACGATTATTGCGGATGGTGTTTCGGGCCCGAAATGTCAACACGCTAAAGGAGTGAAAAATGTCCATACCCATACCCAATCTGGATGACAGAAGCTTTGAAGACCTGATGAAAGAGGCCAGGGCTCTTATTCCACGCTACAACAAGGATTGGACAAACTACAACCCTTCTGATCCAGGAATAACACTCCTTGAACTCTTCTCATGGCTTGGCGAAATGGTGATTTACAGGACAAATCAGGTTCCCGATGCATCCTATATTAACTTTTTAAAGCTGATAGCAGGTGTCCCGCAAAGAGATGAACTTGAGAGATTGCTGAGCGGCCCGTTCTTATTTACATGGAATACGATTGAAGATAATGATTTCGCAACATTCCGGGCCTTTCTCAAGAGCGATTTTGATATGGATTGGGCAACCAAAACAAAAATTATCGAAAAAATTGACGATAAAACCCTCATCGCGGTCGAGGAAAAAGGTAAAAACCGGGTGGAGTTAATCCTTGGCGAGAAAGATGATAAAGCAAATCTAAAGATAAATGGATGCCAGACCCGCTACCTGCATGTTGAAAAGAAGAATAGCGACCTGAACATCTACAATGTTCCGGACCTGGATATTGAATACAGGAAACTCCTGGATTTGCTTCGGGATATTGAGGATGGAAAAAAGAAAAGTGTAATCGAAATCAAGGAAGCCTCTGTGGGTTATATGGAGTCGGGGTACAGGGCTGTTACATCCATGGATTTTGAAAGTAAAGCTCTTGACTGTATGAAGAAATTACAAAGTGGTCTGGAAGGAAGAGCTGTTTGCATGAATAACAGGGATCTGGAATACAGTACTGTTGACATAAATAAGCCAGGCCATGTATCTGTAATTACAATCCCCGCCTGGATAGAAAATTCCAGCTACTGTGAAGAGTATCTGTTTTGCTTTGATGAAATCCCGACAACCGGCAGCGACATATTTAAAAGTTACATAAGAAAGAATTATGATGCAAACTGGGTGAAAGATGCACAAATTAAAAAAACCGATGAAAATAACATAAATCTATCCATTGAAAATCATTCCCTCTGGCTCAGGCTGAACAAAGAAAAAACAAGAGCTGTTTTGACAATTGATGATGTCATGGCCGATAAATTCAATGTCAAAATGGAGAGCAATAAACCGAATATATATTCAGGTTCAAAAGACAAACCGAAGCCGTCGCGTTTGTTAAAAGAAGAGGTAAGGGGGTATCTGGAAGCAAAAAAATTGATCACAACGAGAGTGCATGCGGTTTCCCCTTTTTACAAGAATATATTCCTCAAAGTATGGATAGCTCTTAAGAAAAATAAAAACGAAGCGCAGGCCATACAAGAGGCTGCAAACAGGATAAATGAGTACTTTCACCCCGTCACCGGCGGTCCTGATGGGACGGGATGGCCGCTTGGAAGGAATGTCTACAGGTCCGAACTCTATCATATTCTGGAAGAGATAGCCGATATCGACCACATTGCAGAGATATGGATAAACGGTGATGCAGAGGCGGCCTCTGCGGAGATAGAAAAACATCAATTAATCGCATTGCCCGAATTAACAGTGGAAAAGGCGCCTTATGAATAATAAAGAAAATCAAAGTAAGTATCTCCGGTACCTGCCAGGGATTTACCAGCCTGAAGAAAAGGATGATTTCCTGGGAAGATTCCTGAAGGCGTTCGAAAATATCCTTTCAGCCTACTCGCTGCCGCAGGTGGATATCAAGAACCCTGCAAGTCTGGCGTCCAGGCTTCGGGATGTTAATGATCCGCTATCCCTGTACTTAAGAAATTTATTTTCACAGGAAACTGTATCGCTGCTGGATGGGTATGACGGTTTGAGTCCTCCGTCTGAAGCTCTCATAAATGCTTTGTCCGTGGAATTTAACAATCTGCTCCTCAAACCGGTATATGATGAAAAATGTTTCAGGAAGGTAATATTAACCGGTCCGACAAAAGAACTCATCAAAAAAAATCCGGCAGGCAATGACCTTGTCCTTCTGAATTTGAGTGTCCTGGAAGAGGCGTTTCCCGACGATATCGGGAAAAAGAAAGGTATAGAAGAAATACTGGATTGTATCCAGGATTACTTTGATCCTGATAAAACCCCGCTGGAATTCCTGTCATGGCTTGCAGGATGGATGGCATTAATCCTTAAGGAAGAGAAAGACTGGAACGCAGATAACGCCAGAAAGAAACGCGACCTGATAGCTAAAATCATACCATTGTACCAGAAACGCGGAACACTGGACGGGCTTAAAGAATATATTAAAATATATGTTGGCGAGGATGTCAAAATATCCATATTTGAATTTTTAGATCCGTTCAGGGTGGGAGTCACTTCGACCGTTGGAATGAATACGGTGGTGGGAGAAGGGCGCCCCTATTATTTCCAGGTTTTCATGGAATTGCCCATGCTTGACCGGGTTATGCTTGAGAAAAAGAAGAAAGCTATCATAGATCTAATCGACCAGGAAAAGCCTGCCCATACTTACTACGTGCTTATAATCCAGGCCCCGACCATGCAGATATCCTACCATTCCACAGTGGGAGTGGATACACTGCTTGGCGGCCTGATCATGGGGAAAAATAACGACTGAGAGTTGATTAAAAAAAATTGTATCTTATGTTGATAAAATCAAGGAGGAAAAAATAAATGGTAGAAGTTAAGAGAATGCGGTATTTTGATGGTCTCTTCCTCAAGCAGGAAGAGTTTAACCTGGAACAGAATTATCATATCCGAATGCGGCGCCTTCATAACAGGCATCTCCACACACAGGGGATTGTTTGGGGTCTGGATGTTAAAGTTGAATCCGGTAAAGTCGTAATCGAGCCTGGAATGGCTATCAATACAATTGGAGGCTTACTGGATGAAGGTAATGAGAATGAAGACATAAGCCAGGAGATTGTCCTTTCAGACCCAGCTACTGTGCCTCTAAGCATTACCGAATTGCAGGCAGGCGTGTACATTTATATTTATCATAAAAAGGAAGCGGCAGATGTAGTACAGGACAGGGGCGGCACTGATGAGATCCACTGGGTCGAGAAAGCCGTAATCGACAGGGATACAAACAGGTTAAATATTAAAGAAAGCGAAGGGAAAATAATACTCGCCCTGGTTCAAATTACCGGCGACATCATCAACGTCAGTTATTTTGATAAAGATGGCACTACGCCATTGCGTACCTATGCGGGAGCCTACGGCAAATTGACGTTGTCAATTGAAAAAGAAACCTACGAGCCTTTGATTGAAGGAAAGAAAATTGATGGTAAAAACGGAATTCTTGTCACTTCGCAATTAACCAGGTTTAGCGGAGCCCTCTCTATAAAGGAAGGCATTACAGGAGGTCTGCATATTGGCGGGACTTCCGACCCTGGAGATAAGAACCTTGTCGTTGATGGTAACTGTACTATTTATGGGAATCTTGATGTCAAAGGTGATACGACAACTATCGAGACCAAAACGCTGGAAGTTGAAGATAATGTCGTCATAGTGAATAAATATCCGTCACAGCCTACCCCGAAGGTCATTAATGGGGGTCTTGAGGTTTTCCGCGGAGGTACTGCGAAAAACGCCCAGATAATCTGGGATGAAACCGCAGATAAATGGAAAATCGGTCTTGAAGGTAATTTAACAGATGTTGCTTATGGTGACAGTTGGGCGGCTTTAACCAACAACTCGGTTGCCAATACACTCCACAGGCACAGTAAAATTGTAAGCGCCGACGGTGTTGTAGATCCTGCCCTGAACGTTGATAACTCAGGCAACGTGGGTATCGGGACAGGGGCGGCAGATGCCGAGAATGCCGAATCGTGGGGCAAGGTTCTTGATATTCTGGGTCCGAAGAGTGTAAAACTGTCTGTCAGAACGGCCGGAACGGCTGGCATAGATGCGCGGGTTCTGGCGCACGATTCCGGCTGGTGGGGCGCGCCTGCAGGAATGATAATCGGAACGAATACCGCACATCCGCTGAGTTTCGGGACAGCTTCAGTCGCCAGGATGACGATAGACGGTTCAGGGCGGGTCTGCATCGGAACGTCGGCTGCTGCGCGGAAGCTCCAGGTCGACGGTGATGTATTAATAAATGCAGGAAGCCCAACCGGTAATGCGGGGCTTGAGATTCTCGGAAAACCCGGAAGTTGGGGTCCTTCAGTCGCCGTGAATAACGGGCAGCAGGAATGGAGAATTGCTTCCAGGGATGATAATTCTCTCAAATTCGTTAAGATCACGGGAGCTACTTTCACCCCTTTCACTATAAACAACAATTCATTCCAGGATGCGCTCGTACTGGCAGCCAGTGGCGTAGGCATCGGGACTGCGACGCCTTCTGAGAAGCTGGAGGTTAACGGCAGAATCAAAGCTGCTGCGTTTATCGGCGACGGCTCATTGATAACCAATCTTCCGATTGGCCAGTGGTTTATCAATACCAAAGGGATTTATTATGATAAAGGCTATGTCGGCATAGGAACTAAAAATCCCGGGGCGAATCTTGAAGTCAAGAGCGGGGAGAGCATTTTCAGGGCATCCGATCTGGCACCGGATGATTTCATTAAAATAAATGCTACGAATGAAGTCTTAACAGTAGTTCAACCGCCAATAGTTCAACCAATACAACCACCAATAATACAACCAATACAACCACCGATAAGGGTCACACCACTGAGTACGGCAGGGACAACGACGCCAGTTATGTCCGCTGCGACATTAGCAGGGCAGCCGGCTATTTCAGCAGCGGCAGCATCAGCAATAGGTTCCATAGGTACAATAGGGACAATCGGAGGAGCGCCGGTAGCGGGAGGGGCGATAATCCAGTTTTATGAGGCTAACACCCAGAAAGCGAACCTGTGGTGGAAGAGAGGCGGGGCATTTTTAATAAACAGTGTTGGTAGTACGAATACTTCTATTAATCCTAATGGAGGCAATGTCGGCATAGGGACGGCAAGTCCTTCAGTAAGGCTTTCGATTGGCGGACCTGGAGCAAATGTCTATGCTACAGATGCCTGGATAGAAAATAACATGCATGTCCAGGGCAATGAAACCCTTGCCCAGGGGGGTAGAGGAAGAATGAGGGTTGGCACTGCATGGGGATTTATGGGATTATATGCTGATCCTTCATCAACAGGCGTGAAGAATGACCTGGTGCTGGGCTCGAGTTCCGGAGATGTAAGAATTGGTCCGGATAAAGGGGGACAAAACCTTAAAGTGTCCGGCAATATTACAGTGGAACAAACCCTTAAAGTGTTCGGCACAAAAAACTTTATTACACACCATCCGCTGGATCCGGAAAATAAATATCTTATCCATACCACGCTTGAAGGACCTGAGAACGCGGTTTTCTATCGCGGGGAAGCGGAACTTTCCGAGGGCAGGACGACTATCCAGCTCCCTGATTATTTTGAAGCATTGACGAGGAAGGAAAATAGGACTGTCTTAATTACACCCAAATTTGAAGGTAATTCCCAGGTTTCTATGCTTGCAGCCTCGGAAGTCGATGACGGCAAATTCGATGTGAAAATGATTGACCGCAAGAACCCGTCTCAAAAATTCTATTGGGAAGTCAAAGCAGTGAGAGCTGATGTTGGAATACTGGATGTGGAGGAGCAAAAGTTACCCGCTCAATAAAGAGGAAAAGAAATATGACGGATACGAAAAGAGTGAAGAAAGAGAGAAATCTATCGGAAACAGTTGAATCGGATGTAATCGCAGCGAATGTTTTTTTGGACACCGAAAAAAGTCCTACAACTGAATTGAGCGTTACAAGAAGAGATTCCGAAAAACCTCTTGCCCGGATCATGATGATGGGGGCGGGAAGTGATTTCCAGGGAGTCCTGGCAATCAGCACCACCGGACTTAAAGGCGGTCCTCTTGAAGAACGTATGAGAATTCATACGAACGGCAACGTGGGTATCGGGACGCCAGAGCCGGCAGAGAAGCTGGAGGTCTCGGGTACGGTAAAAGCAACATCGTTTATGGGCGATGGCATTATCCTGAAAGGAATGATCGTCATGTGGTCGGGAGCAATAAACGCTATACCTAATGGGTGGGCGCTTTGTGATGGCAATAAAGGCACACCTGATTTAAGGAACCGGTTTATTGCAGGGGCAGGAGACAAATATAAACCAGGCGAGACCGGCGGTATGGATACTGTAACGCTAAATGTAAAGCAAATCCCTGCGCATGACCATGAAGGTGATACCCAGATAAACGGCCAGCACGCGCATCAGACTGAAGGTCAGGATGCCTATGGTCTGGCATGGCGAAAACGGTCTTATCCCGGTGATACGACAGTAAAAATGGGGTACGGCGGTGGATGCGGTGGCGATCCGAACAATGAGATGTGGAGGGGTCATGCGTGGTCAGACTCTGTAGGCCAGCATGCCCATCACTTTAAGACAGCTTTGAATGGCGGGGGCGAGGCTCATGAAAATCGTCCGCCTTATTATGCTTTAGCTTATATAATGAAACTTTAAATCGGGTAGAAAAAGATGATTATGCCTGAAGGAAATTGAAGAGTAAAAAAAAGGAGAATTAATATGAAACAACAACTGGAGCAGCGCCTCAAAAAACTCAGGGCCGAATTCGATTCAGGCCAGAGGACGCTAGGAGAACTGGAGATAAAACAGGCGAATTTGAGAAATACCCTGCTGCGCATCAGCGGGGCGATACAGGTGCTGGAGGAGGAATTAGCGAGAGAGAACCAGCCCGGATTGAATAATATCGAGAAGTTTGGAGAGATTCCCCAAATTGAACCTGCTACGGAATGAATATATCTTTAACCTTCCAGTTCACCCAAGTATGAGCTTTGCGCCTGCGATAACAAGGACTACTGCGAGCAGGCGGTAGAGGGTCGCATTTACGAACCTGCGGCTGCCCAGAATTACACTCCTATTTTTTAACGTTCTTTTATTATATGTATTGCAGATTTTTTCAAGGAAACTTTAATTGATTTCCCTACTCCAAGGCAAAGGCGTTCAAAAGCGTGTACCGGCATTTCAATTTCAAGATTAAAATCTCCCTCAATAAAAAATAAACATGACATGCCTTTGGGAATTATTTCAGAAATTCTCCCTGAAAAAATATTTTCTTCCACGGCTTTTCCAAGGGGCCTATCTTCTCGCAGTACCATTACCTGGTCTGAACGAATACACCAGGTAACTTCTTCACCTTTTTCCAAGCCTGGTATTTTTGGCGCGATTATTTTTTCCCGGCTCTGGATTACAACTTCATATTCGAGGATATTACAAACCCTTCCTTTAAAGATATTATTTATTCCAACAAGTCTTGCCACATTTTCGCTTCCCGGCTTGTTAAAAATTTCTTTTGGCAGCCCTGCCTGTTCTATCCCTCCGTGTCTATAAACAATGAGAGTGTCAGCCATAGTATATGCTTCAACAGGATTGTGGGTGATCAAAATAATAGGTATTTCAATCATTTCCCTGATTTTTTTCAAATCTCGCCTTAGTCTAACCGTCGTAGTATAATCGAGAGATGAAAAAGGCTCATCAAGCAGGAGTATTTTTGGTTGCGTTATTAGCGCACGTGCAAGTGCAACCCTCTGGCGCTGTCCTCCTGACAATTGTGAAGGATACCTTTTCTCAAGTCCGTGAATTTCGAAAATATCCAGCATCCTCTCAAGTTCTTTCGCATCTTTTTTGGAGCGCAAACCGAACATAATATTTTCTTCAACTGTAAGGTGTGGAAAAAGAGCATAATCTTGGAAAAGATATCCGACGTTCCTCTTTTGTGGTGAAATATTGATTCTTTTTTCAGAATCAAAATATGTAATACCATTTACAATTATGCAGCCTTTATCAGGAGCTTCAAGCCCTGCGATGCAGTCAAGAGTCAATGTTTTTCCTGCCCCGGAAGGGCCGAAAAGAACAATCATTTCATTGCGGCATTTAAATTCAGCATCCAGTGTGAACTCACTTGAATTCTTGTTCGTTAATTTTTTGAATATGCTGACCTGTATCTCCATAATTAATCCGCTCTGCTGATTCTGGTAGTGATATATATTACAGCTATAGAGACGGCAGTCAGGATAATCACAAGCGTGGTAGCAAGCTGGTCTTCACCCGACTGGAATGCGCTATAGATGGCAAGAGGCATCGTGCTTGTTTTCCCCGGGATATTTCCCGCAACCATTATTGTTGCGCCGAACTCCCCGAGCGCCCTGGCAAAACTGAGAACCAGACCTGCAATCAATCCTTTTTTTGCAAGCGGCAGGGTTACAAGAAAGAAAGTCTCAATTTCAGTCTTGCCAAGCGTGAATGCAGCTTTCTCATACTCAATATTAACAGATTCAATTGCCGCTTTTGCAGATTTTATCATTATGGGGATTGCAACTACGGTTGCGGCTATAACTGCTGCCTGCCATGTGAACATTAGGCTCCAGCCTGTCAGCTTATATATATGATTACCTATAATTCCATTCCTTCCGAGGAGGATGATAAGATAGTATCCTGTGACTGTGGGGGGAAGAATCATGGGAAGCGTAGTGAAAGCATCCAGCATTGTCCTTCCAAAAAACCGCTTCCTTGCCAGCACGTATGCAATTAATGTACCGAACACAGCGATTATAGACGTTGATAATGCAGACACCCACAGAGACAGGACAAGGGGAGAAAAATCCATTTACTCATCCAAAACCATATTTACGTAAAATGGTTTGTCCCTCATTGCTCTGGATATATTCGATGAATTGTCGGGATATCGCTGGTTGCTGGCTGCTCTTTACGACTGCTATAGGATATACTATAAGTGGATATAAGGAATCATCGACCGGGGAAACGCTCATATTACTTTTTAAAGTATCAGAGAAATAAACAAACCCTGCATCCACTTCTCCGCGTTCAACGTAATCAAGTGCCTGGCGCACGTTCTCGGCAAAGATAAGTTTTGGCTTCATCATCTCGTATATCCCCGCATTCTCCAGGAATGTCTGGGCATATCGTCCCGCGGGTGCAGTCTTTGGATTGCATATTGCTATTTTATCAAGGCTTTTAAGCCCTTCGATTGTTAACTTAGAAGGTGCAATTATGACCAGCTTATTTCTGGTAAAGTTTGTTCTTGTATCGTTGATGATTAATCCTTTTCCGTCCAACGAGTCCATTTCCAATTGTGAAGCGCCTGCAAATATATCCACCGGCGCACCCTGTTCTATTTGTTTTTCAAGCGTCCCTGAAGCGCCAAAATTAAAATTAATCTTAACGTCAGGATGTGTTTTCTGAAACTCTGTTCCAAGATCTTTAAATGCGTCCGAAAGACTTGACGCTGCTGAAACCGTGATTTCTACAGGCTTATTAGCGTTTGGTTTCCCGGATAAACAACCCGATACTGCTGCTATCATTGCAGCAATTAGAAAAATTGTTAGCAAACTCTTTGTTTTCATGTTTTCACTCCTTAATTCTCTTGAGGTGAACATCGTTATGTTAGCTCAAACATAACGATTTGATATAAACTTTTCGGAAAATCTAAAAATTGCCATATTCTCTCTCTATATTATCAAGCAGCGTGCTCAATATTTCCTTTATTTTATACACATTGCTGATATGCGATGCGATTTCATCCGCTGCCTGTATGTATTTGCCATCTACAATCTCATCTGCGCAGTTCTGTAACATGAGATTGATGCTATCAATAGAATATTCGATATGGAACTGCAATCCTATTACGCGTCCATACTCAAATGCCTGGTTCGCACATCCTTCACTTTCAGCCATTCTTGCAGCGCCAGGCGGTATTTTGAATGTATCGCCATGCCAGTGGAAAGCGGTAAATGTGCCTGGAAGAGTACTGAAAACCGGGGAGTTTTTTGCTTCTCTGGTTAATGAGACTGGTAACCATCCGATTTCCTTATATCTATTCTTGCTGACCCTGCCGCCAAGGACATCCGCAATCAGTTGGGAGCCAAGGCATATCCCCATGACGATTTTTTTGGACGCAATCGCTTCGGCAATGAAATTCTTTTCTTCCCTGAGCCAGGGGTATTTTTCTTCCTCGTAGATGTTCATCGACCCTCCCATTATGACCAGCCAGTCGAAGTCATCGATATCGGGGAGTTCTTCGTTATTGAAGAGCAGGGTTCTTGAAATGCTGTGACCTTTGTTTTTTGCCCATACTTCGATGTTTGCCAGCCCCTCAAAAGGTTCGTGTTCAAGGGAATGGATTCTCATAAATCTATTCTCATAAATATCCTGATTTTTTTCCGGTAATGTTTTCAATCTCAACTTTAATAACTGTCACATTATCAATTGAATTTTTTTGGTATTCAAATGCGTCACCTGAATAATGTCCTGTTATAATATTCAGAACCTTTGTTTTTCCCTCAATGTCCTCAATAAAAAACGCTTTGCCAGACCCTACAACGCTGTGATATTTCATATCCCAGTTGCAGGGATTTTGGGATTTTATCAAACCCTCATGGATATCAAACTCAAAACAAACCCTGTTATTTTTCATAATTATATCTATTTTCCTGCCATCTGCTGCGGAATGGAAATACAGGCACTTATCCTTATAGCCGAAACTGACAGGGACGATATACGGAGAATTGTTTTCACAAAGAGCAATCCTGCAAACATCACACCTGCTTATTATGGATTCTATCTCTTTTATATCAGTGATTTCTTTATCTTTTCTCCTCATTTTTAACCTCTTTGTGCCTTTCAGGCTGGACTTCTTTTTTATCTGTGACTGCCTTCTTTATTAAACCTGTACGTATGCAGTATATCCTCAGCCATAATAATGCCTATCTTCTCTCCCTTTTCTACAACTGCCACATGAGTAATATTATGGCGCCTGAATATTTCCAGAGCGTCCGTTATCCATTTATCAGAGTCGATGGTTATTTCAGGTGCGTGCATCACTTCATCCACTGTAATATCCCTGTTTCCACCAGGCATGCCATACGCAATATCCACCACCGATATCACGCCTGCAAGCTTGTTGTTTCTGCTCACAAGCAGGCTTGTAACCCTGTTTTTCTTGAGGAGCGCTACTGCTTCGCTGAGTTTTGTCCCGGTGGGAACGACCACCGGGTTTTTCAGGAGGATGTGGCTTATTTTGGACATTGTTGTGTAACCTCTATCATACTGCAAAAACCACAGAGTTCACAGAGGACACAGAGAGAAAACACTCTGTGAACTCTGTGCCCTCTGTGGTTGATATTTTTTGCAAACTTCGCGTTGTGAGTTCCATATTACCTGATCTCACCCAACCCTGACCTTCGGCTCGCACACAATATTTTTCTTCGGGCACCCCCGCGCGCATGCGCCGCAGCCGATGCAGTTCTCAGGATGCGCCACTGTCATGACCTTTGCGCCGCAGAGGTCATCGCTATTGGGGTGGTCGATATATTCAAACACTCCGCGCCCGCATATCTTGAAGCACTTACCGCAGCATCCGCAGTTGTTGATATTGCTTCTCACCACAAAGGTGGGAGTAAAGCTCCCGCCTGAGGCTGTTATTCCTGTTATATATTCCATATATTCACCTCACTGGTGCAGCTTGTCGGGGTCATACTTGTGTCCGAGGATTGCGTTTGTAATCTGGTCAAGAAGGTATATCGAGCCATTATAGCCCATTATGGAATAGCGATACACGCCAACGCGGTCGTACACCGGGAATCCGAAGCGTACAAGTGGAACGCCTTCATCATCGGCGATATCCTTGCCCTTGGAATTGCCAAGTATCAGTTCTGCCCCATGGGTTTTCACGACCTCGTGGAATTCATATAGGTCAGTGCCTTCAAGTATCTGGGTATCGGTCTTATATTCGCTGTTCACTGCCTTTATATCAGGTGCAAAGTCCTTGTGCTTTGTAGCTGTCATCGCCACAGTGGGGTTCATTCCTGCTTCAGCGCAGAATCGCACGATGGCGGACACTATATCTGGGTCTCCGAATATGGCAACCTTCCTTCCGTACATGTAATGATGCACGTCCACCATGCTGTCTATCAGGCGCCCACGCTCCTTTATGATATCATCAGGGATCGAAGCGCCGCTTAATTTGCAGATATTCTGTACAAACCTGTCCGTGTTGGCTACCCCTATGGGCGCAGGGTCAAGCACAGAAGGCACGTTGAACTTGTTTTTGAGATACACAGCCGCCGAACCTGCGCTCCTGCATATCGCAATTGTACCAAGCGAGTTCGCAGAATCTGCGATATCGGCGAGACTTGTTCCCCCGTCAGGCAGTACGGGTTTGTGCCCGCCAGGCAATATGGGCGAATCCAGCGTTTCTGATATATCTGACAGGAATATGCTCTGCACATTCATTAAGCGCAGCATGTTCTTTATCTCCCTGATGTCGCCGGGATTGATGATTCCCGTGATAATGTTTATTTTGTTATTTGGCTCACCCTTGACTGCCAGTGTTTCCACAAGCGTCCGCAGGGCATTATCATATCCTGTGAGATGCGTGCCAACATAGCTTGGCGTGGACGCGGGGAATATCTTCATAGTATCATCGGTCAGCGCTTTCTTTGCTATCAGTTTCACATCGTCGCCTATGGTCTCGCTCATGCAAGTGGTACAGATACCTATGGCAGCCGGGTTCAGCCTGGACTTGATGTTCTTTATCGCTTCTGTCAGGTTCTTGGCTCCACCGTACACAGCGGCATCCTCGGCAAGCGATGAAACTGCAACTTCTGCTGATTCCCTGAAATGGCGTGCGATATTGTAGCGGGGATATGTGCTGCATCCCTGAGAGCCGTGCACCAGCGGCACGCAGCCGTGTACTCCCATGTAGGCGAGTATGGCGCCCATGGGCTGACACATCTTGGGCGGATTGATAGTTACGCTTCTCGTCATCTAACTCACCTCCAGTGGCTTGTTTATGAACTTCCACACAGGGCTGTTCACCGCAACATCAATATCCCTGGCAAAATTCACGAATCCCTCAAATCCTGCATAGGGTCCCTCTTCATAAGAATGACCGTTGATAAAGGGGATACCGAGCTTGTATGTCAGGTATTTCTCCTTCAAGCCGCCGATAAAGAAATCGGGCTTGAGCTTGACCAGGTATTCCTCAATCTCAAGGGCATTGGGATTGTCTATGCAGATATGGCCTGGCTTTGCCTTCTCCATTATTTTCTCATAATCGTCCTTGTGACCGAACGTCGTTGCCGTGAGAATTGTCTCGATACCTAACTCCCGCATCGGTCCCATCCAGTGCCAGGCACGCGGAGCCCCCTGGTATATGAAGCACTTCTTGCCATCGAGTTTCTTTCTGTAGTTGTCGATCTTGGGCTGGTACTTTGCAAGCTCTTCTGCTATCACTTTTTCTGCATTCTCTTCAAGGTGGAAGAACTTCCCAACATCACGAAGCGCGTCCGCAGTCTGCTTCATGCCGAACAGGGACACGTTGATGTAAGGGACACCATACTTGTCCTGTATCATCTTTGCGATATAGGTGGATGACCTCTGGCACTGCACGATATTCAGCTTCGCCCTGTGCATGGGTGGAATATCATTATAAGAGGCGTTGCCTGTAAATACAGAAAGTACCCGCACGCCCATCCTTTCAAAAAGCGGCTTGACTATCCAGGCATCACCGTCAATGTTGAATTCACCCACAATGCACATATCGTAAGGAGTGGACTCTTGCGGTTCTGCCGTTCCAACCACTTTTTCAAACAGCGTACGGTTGGCTATGTGATGGCCGAGGGACTGGCTGACTCCCCTGAAACCTTCGCAGTGGAATGCTATGACCGGTATCCCGATCTTTTCCTGTGCCTGTTTGCATATAGCTTCGGTGTCGTCGCCTATCAGCCCGACAACGCATGTAGAATAGACAAACACTGCCTTTCCTTCAGGAAATAGTTCATGTGATTCTATTATTGAGTTGTATAGCTTTTTTGCTCCACCATATATTACACTTTCTTCTGTCAGGTCTGTACTGAAGCAGTACTTCCTGTGCAACTTCGTGTCAGAGAGGTTTCTGCGCGTGCCCCATGTATAATAGGCACAGCCAATTGGCCCATGTACAAGCTGGATAGCATCCTTTACAGGGCCTCCAACTACACCCCTGCAACCTGCGAACGTGCAGCCGCGTTCGGTCATGTCTCCTGGAACTGTCTGGACATTGCACATGGGCAATATCATGTTCCCGGGCTCATGACATACAATGTGCGGCTGGCGCTGCGGTATCGGGATATCGCATTCCGGTAATATTGTTGTCATTTTTTAGTTCTCCTTTTTTATTCAATAAAATCAACCACTGAGGACACAGAGTTCACAGAGAAGATGTTTGTTTTTCTCTGGTTCTCTGTGCGCTCTGTGGTTTTTCAAGACTCTATCGATCTCACTTCAAAGCCTGTTCTCCGTTCTCTCCTGTTCTCACTCTCACCGCATCTTCCACAGGGCACACAAAAATCTTACCATCTCCTATGTGCCCGCTCTGATTTGTCCTGATTATGGTCTCAACCACTTTCGGGACATCCTCGTCCTCGACCACTGCGTATATCATTCTCTTGGGAACAAAGCGCATGCTGACACCAGTATTTTTTTCCTCCATCTCTGTAAGTGTGGGATCAAGTTCATAATTCCAGCCCGGCAATCCCTTCTGTTTGCCCCTTCCTTCCACGCTTATCATTGTGAGCGCCGGGATTCCTATTCCCAAAAGACCAGCCTTGGTCTCCTGCAGCCTGTGCCTTCGTATTATGGCGATAACTTCCTTCATGATTTCACCTATAATCCGGATGCACCTGTTCTCACAGTGTACACTTCTGAAACATCGGTCACGAATATCTTGCCGTCCCCGATATTCCCGGTGCGTGCGCTGTTCTGGATAACGTTCACTGCCTTTGACACATCTTCATCTTCCACGACCATCATCAGCATCACCTTGGGCAGTTCATCGTAACATACCGTCCCTACCCTGATTCCTTTCTGTTTACCGCGCCCGAAAACATTCATCTTGGTGAGGGAATAAAATCCTTCTTTTTCCAGATGCTCCACAACTTTCTCTTCCTTGTTTGGCCTGATTATTGCACGTATCATCTTCATGTTATCACCTCTCCACAATACCGAATTCAACCATCATGTCCTCAAGTTCCTGCATCGCCATGGGCTTTGGTATCACGAAATTCGTGTTTTCAATGATGTTTTTCGCAAGCGACCTGTAAACCTCGGCCTGCTTGCATGTTGGTTCAAAGTCTATCACCGTTTTGCGGTTTATTTCTGCGCGCTGAACCATATTGTCCCGCGGCACGAACTGGATCAAATGCGAACCAATCTTTTTTGCAAATTCGGTCAGAAGTTCAAGTTCATTGTCCACGTTGCGTGAATTGCATATTATTCCTCCCAGGCGAGCATCGCCGTTCTCTGCGAATCTCACAATGCCCTTGCAAATGTTGTTTGCAGCATAGAGCGCCATGAGTTCCCCGCTTGCCACGATGTATATTTCTTTGGCATATCCTTCGCGTATGGGCATGGCAAAACCACCACAAACCACATCTCCGAGCACGTCGTAAAAGACGAAATCAAAGTCTTCATTGTAAGCTCCAAGTTCCTCCAGCAGTTTTATTGCTGTAATTACTCCTCGTCCTGCGCAGCCGACGCCGGGTTCGGGGCCGCCTGCCTCGACGCACTTTATCCCGCCAAAGCCTGTGTGCCGGACAGCATCAAGAGTCACACCGGCTGGGCCGTTGTCGCGCATGGTGTCAAGCACTGTCGCCTGCACTTTTCCCCAAAGGAGCATCCTCGTTGAATCTGCCTTCGGGTCGCAGCCTATCTGCATCACGCGCTTCCCCATGGAAGCAAGCGCTGCTGTAAGGTTCTGGGTCGTTGTGGACTTACCGATTCCACCTTTTCCGTATATTGCTATTTGTCGCATTTTTTCTCCTATTTTTGGGTTAGACGGTAGTCCACTGGTGACCTAATAATATTTAAATATTTTCAGTATAAAGAAGTTAATTGTGATAATCTTTATATAGTATAATATCTACAGGAGATAGCCGTATGCCTTTGGTTGGCATCGCATAGGAGGAATAATGAAAATGAGTTTAAAAAAATCGATATACTGGTCGGTAATAATGGTTTTTCTACTGCTCTCTGCACCTGCTCTGGCAGCAGATGCACCAAAAGTAGATTCAGGCGACACTGCATGGGTTCTTGCGAGTTCGGCGCTCGTAATGATTATGACCCCTGCTCTGGGTTTGTTCTACGGCGGCATGGTGAGGAAGAAAAACGCACTCTCAACAATAATGTTCAGCTTTGTGATCCTTGCATTAATTAGCGTTCAGTGGGTGCTTTATGGCTATACCCTGGCTTTCGGCCCGGACATAGGCCACGTAATAGGCAACCTTGATTGGCTCGGGCTTAATGGCGTGGGCCAGGAGCCCAATACCGATTACGCAGCCACGATTCCTGCCCTGGCATATATGATATTCCAGGCGATGTTTGCCGTAATTACAGTTGCGCTTATTTCCGGTGCATTCGTTGAGCGCATAAAGTTCAAAGCCTTCATGGTGTTCTCCCTGCTCTGGGCAACTCTTGTCTATGACCCGATAGCCCACTGGGTATGGGGCGTTGGCGGCTTCCTTCGCAACATGGGTGCGCTTGATTTTGCCGGAGGCACGGTTGTACACATAAGCTCTGGGGTTTCGGCTCTTGCAATTGCCTTTGTGATAGGCAAACGCAAAGGATTCGGAAAGCAGGCCATGGAACCGCACAACATACCAATGGTTATTCTTGGCGCAGCGCTCCTGTGGTTCGGCTGGTTCGGGTTTAACGGAGGCAGCGCAGTAGCAAGCAACGGACTTGCAACAAGCGCCTTTGTGGTAACCAACACAGCCGCAGCGGCGGCGGCGTTAATGTGGACACTTCTTAGCTGGTATCATAAGAGACCGAGTGTTCTGGGTGCAGCTACCGGAGGTGTTGTGGGTCTGGTAGCAATCACGCCTGCTTCAGGTTTCGTTACCCCCATGGCAGCGATAGTAATAGGAGCAGTCGGAGCGGTTATCAGCTACTATGCTATGCTCTTCCGGAGCAAGCAGAACGTGGATGATTCCCTGGACGTCTGGGCATGCCACGGTCTGGGAGGAACCTGGGGTGCTATAGCCACAGGCATATTTGCCACCGTAGCAGTAAATTCCGCAGGTGCAAACGGCTTGCTCTATGGCAATCCCGGACAGCTTACAACGCAGATAATTGCAGTCGCTGTGACATGGGTTTACGCGTTTGTTATGACTGTCGTTTTAGCAAAGATTGTTGATGCAACTATCGGACTGCGTGTCCCCGATGAAGAAGAAGCTGTTGGGTTAGACATTTCCCAGCATGCTGAGAAGGCTTATTCGTGAGGTGAATAAAATGAAAAAAATCGAAGCAGTAATAAGACCTGAAAATCTTGATGCGATTCGGGTATCGCTTCAAGAGAAAGGTATCATAGGCATGACGGTCGAAGAAGTGCAGGGGCGCGGACGCCAGAAAGGCGTCTGCCTGCAATGGCGCGCAGGCGAATACTGCGTAGAATTCCTGCCAAAGATAAAAATAGACCTGGTAGTTGACGACAAGGATGTAGAAAACGCGATAGAAGCAATCACCAAAGTTGCGAGAACCGGCAAGAATGGAGATGGGAAAATTTTCATATCTCCAGTCGAGCAGGTCGTGCGCATAAGTTCGGGTGAACGCGGTAAGGAAGCCATATAATGTGGCTTCCAAAAGCTTCTTAATATAACTTTATAGGAGAAAATAAATATGACAACACAAACACCTGAAAAGTTACTGGAATTCATAAAAGAAAAAAACGTAAAATGGGTAGACCTCCAGTTCATGGATATCCCGGGTTATATCCAGCATATCACACTCCCCTCATATACCCTAAAAGAAGAGGATTTCACTGACGGCATAGGAAAGCTGGACGGCTCATCAATCAAGGGTTTCAAGTCAATCTTCGAATCGGATATGAGGATGTTCCCAGACCCGGCTACATGTGCAATCCTGCCGTGGACAGACAACACACCCCACAGGACCCTCCGGTTGATTTGCGACCTCTACGATGCCTTCGGAGGACCGCGATTCACACGCGACCCCAGGCACATAGCGCAGAGGGCTGAGGAGGCTGTGAAGAAAGCAGGGTTCGATCTCTCATACTGGGGACCTGAACTTGAGTTCTTCGTTTTTGACTCGGTCAAACTGCTGCCAAGCTACTCCACGGCACGCGACGCCTGGTCTGGCACAGGATACCAGATAGAATCAAAAGAAGCGCCATGGTCGCAAACAAGCGGCATCAACCATCCTATCAGGTTCAAGGAAGGCTACTATCCCGCACCGCCACAGGACACGCTCCAGGAATACAGGAGCGAGGTGACAGGAATGCTCTACGACTACTTCGGCATAGTCTGTGATGCACACCACCACGAGGTAGCTACGGCGGGTCAGTGCGAGATAGACATGAAATATGATACTCTCACGAAGATGGCGGACAACGTGCTCTCATACAAGAACGTGGTCAAGAACGTGGCATACAATATGAAAATGATTGCCACATTCATGCCAAAACCAATATTCGGCGACAATGCTTCCGGCATGCACATCCACCAGTCGCTCTGGAAGAACGGGAGAAATACCTTCTATGACCCTGACGACGAGTACGCTGAAATATCGCAGACATGCCGTTATTATATCGGCGGGCTGATGGAACACTCAAGGGCGCTCTGCGCTATTACCTCGCCCACCACGAACTCGTACAAGAGGCTTGTGCCCGGCTATGAAGCACCCGTTTATATCGCATGGAGCAAGCGCAACAGGTCGGCAAGCATAAGAGTTCCTGTCTATGAAAAGGGCAAGGAAGCTCCCAAGAGGATCGAGTACAGGCCGCCCGATACGAGCTGCAACACTTATTTCGCCTTTGCAGCGCTCACATCCGCCGGACTTGACGGGATAAAGAAGAAGATGGATCCAGGCAATCCGTGTGATGAGAACATCTACCACATCACGGCAGAGAGAAGAAAAGAGATGGGTATCAAGGAGTGCCCCGGCTCGCTGAAAGAGGCACTTGATGAGCTTGAATGCGACAGGAAGTTCCTTGAACCGGTATTCCCCGCCGATGCAATCGATATGTGGATAGAGCTTAAATCCGAGGAGTATAAGCAGAACTCAATCCGGCCCACGCCGTACGAGTTCTACCAGTACTTCGATATTTAAACCAGTCTCATTCCGGCATGATACACGGCATGCTGGAATGATTTTTTTTTCCACTGCATATAGAATAAGGTTCGTCAATTGCGGCTTATCTGCCGCCTGGATACTGCCGGAGGGGTATGAGCACAATAACTATGGACTTGACGGTACAAAGAAAACTCATAGCGATTTTGAGGATAATCCATGAAAGCCATACACCTATAGGAGCCAGATTGATAGCCGACAGGTTGTATTCACGAGGATACGCTATCGGAGAGCGGGCTGTCCGTTATCATCTCCGTATCCTTGATGAGCGGGGGTTCACAAAACGCCTGGGATACGATGGCAGGGTTATTACCGGGCGGGGGATAGACGAGTTAAGTAATGCGCTGGTGAGAGACAGGGTCGGCTTCATTATCTCCAAAATAGAAAGGCTCATGTGCGATACTACTTTTGATCCTGATACAAAGCAGGGTAGCGTAATAATCAACATGTCTGTTATAGATAAAAATGACTTTGATGAAACCATGGAAATACTAAAAAATGTGATACATACTGGTTATCCCTTCAGTCCGTATGTCAAGTTAATAGATGAAGATACCTTCATATCTGATATTGAAATCCCGGAAGGCAAAACAGGAATAGCAACCATGTGCAGTATGACAATTGACGGGATTTTGCTGAAAAACGGGATTTCGGTCTATCCTAAATATGGCGGCATATTAAAAGTGAAGGACAAAAAACCCCTTTGTTTTGAGGATATAATTGCTTACAGCGGCACTTCTATTGATCCGATGCGGATATTTATATCAAAGAAAATGACCCGTGTTCTTGATACTGTAAATACAGGTTCAGGTAAACTTCTTGCCAATCTTCGCGAGATTCCGGAGTCGGCTCTTGCCAAGGCTAAAGAAGTTATGAGTTCTGTTGTAGATGCCAGGATAGGAGGCATAGCTGAGATTGGAGAGCCGGGGAAGTCGGTGCTTAACGTAGCGGTTGACCCGGGAAAGGTTGGTGTTGTGGTATATGCTGGAACTAATATGATGGCAGCCGTAAGTGAGATGGGTATTAGAGTAACTACGTATCCAATTTCCACTGTTATTGATTTTAAGGATTTGGAAAAACTGGAATAATTACATTAAACCGTTGATTCAGAATCATTCGCGGGGTTTGACCTCACAATAAGGAATATTTCATATAGGTTGCCCTTTTTATTCTTGGATATTATAGTTGAAACGAATTATGATAGAACTGGATGGATCTTACGGTGAAGGCGGCGGCCAGATATTAAGAACAGCCGTGGCGCTTTCTGCAGTGACCGGAAAAGAGGTCAAAATAGATAACATCAGGCGGGCAAGACCAAAACCTGGTCTTTCTGCCCAGCATGTAAAAGCCGTGGAAAGTCTGGCAAGAATATGCGAAGCGGATGTCGAAGGATGCCGCCTGCAATCGACCCGCCTGCATTTTACGCCCGGTAAAATAAAAGGTGGAAATTACGAAATGGACATAGGCACCGCAGGCAGCATATCCCTTTTCCTGCAATGCCTCATGCCTGCAGCAATGCATGCGCCTTGCGCCGTCAGGATAAAGATTACCGGTGGAACCGATGTCCAGTGGTCGCCATCTATTGATTATCTCAGGTACGTGACAATTGGCGCTCTCTCGCAGATGGGATACGACTGCAACCTCAGCCTCATCAGAAGAGGATATTATCCGCGCGGGGACGGCTGCGTTGAAGCTGTCATTAATCCTTCAAGCCTTACAAAAGCAAGCTTTGATACGAATCACTATAATCTCGTGGAGGGAATTTCCCACTCATCCGGCCTGCCTGCCCATGTGGCAGAAAGACAGGCTTCAGCCGCGCAAAAAAAGTTGCAAGAGGATGGAAAAGATGCAAAAATCTCTCTTGATGTAAAAAATTATGCCTCGACAGGAAGTGGAATAACGTTGTGGTGCGGGACTGTCGGGGGGAGCGCTCTTGGGAAACCCGGGTTAAGAGCCGAGAAAGTGGGAGAAATGGCAGCCGGGGCGATACTTTCAGAATTAAGTTCGGGTGCTGGAGTGGATGTATTCCTTGCCGACCAGTTAGTTCCTTATATTGCATTGGCTGGAGGCGGCTCTTTTACAACGCGGATTATTACTCCTCATACGAAGACCAATATATGGGTGACCGAGCAGTTCCTCCCAGTGAAATTCAAGATTGAAAAAATGGAAACAGGGTTGTTCAGGGTTTGGGTCTGAGCTTGCGGTAAGGAAGATATCCCTGGACAAAAATTAGAAAATCCAAAAATTGCGAAACTTTCGAGCATCCGGGTCCAGATACTCCGCAAATTGCGGAGTTCGTGACTCTTTTTCACAATTACTTTGAATACGAATCTCCTACTGTTCAAATCTTAGCGCATCCACAGGACTCATCTTTGCTGCAGTTCTTGCAGGCACGACACCTGAGATTATACCCACTAATATAGAGAATGCAAGTGCAAAAATTATAAGTTGAGGAGAGATAACTATATTCATTGTCCCTTCCCCAGGTCCAATTGCCAGAAGACCCAAAGAAACAACTATGACCGATATCAGCATGCCACAGATTATTCCGAGCAAACCCCCTACAAACCCGAACAATCCGGATTCCATAAGGAAAAGTTCCATAACTTCATTATCTGTAGCCCCAAGGGCTTTGAGCAATCCTATCTGACGTGTACGTTCCATGACCGACATGAACATAGTATTCGCTATTCCTACCGCACCTACGAGAAGCGAGACTGCAGCTATAGCAGCAAGGAACAAAGATATGGTTGAAGTAATACTAGTTATCTGCTCTTGAATTGTTGCGTACGCAGTGACAGTAAAATCCCTGGTTCTTTGATTGACGTGCCGTGACGCCATGAGTTTTTGCACAATATCCGAAGTTATATTATTCACAAGTGTTTTGTCGGCTACCTTTACCATGATCGAAGTAAATGTATTTCTGGACACGTTTTCGGTTATCACATCCCGGGCATAATCTGCGGACATATAAACCGCATTATCACCACCCCCTCCTCCAAAACCCCCTCCTGATGAAACAAGGATTCCTACGACCTTGAAGTTCTTACTACCTATTGTAATTGGTCTATTCAAGGTAATCGGCTGTAAAAAGGTAGTATGAGCTAAAGCGTAGCCTATGACGACTGCGTTCGAATCGCCCGGCTGAAGATACCTGCCCGTTTCAAGCTGCGTTGTGACCATGGAGCGCCAGACTGCGGTATCGACACCGGTTATGGACACGGAGGTCTTCTCTGTACCCAGTCTTATATCCGAATTGCCTGAAACCATACCGTTTACATAAAGCACACCTGATACCTGCTTGATCATGTTCGCATCTTTATCCGTAAGATTAATACTCGTACTACCGGTAGACCCGCCTCCTCCGCCACCACCTCCCGATGCCCGTGAATAACCTGGAGTGACAGTAATCAAATCTGCTCCAAGACTGCCAAGCTGGGACTGTACGCTCTCCTGCATGCTCTGTCCTATGGAGATTATAGCTACGACCGCAGCTACACCTATTACTATACCGATAATTGTGAGCCAGCTTCGCATCTTGCTTTTTTTGACATGGCTGAGCGATAACCTAAAAATATCAAAAGGCTTCATTTGCTACCTTTTTGTTTCTGGAAATAGGTTGATATTTTACTTCGCTGCCAGTATATCACCAGAAGGATAACAACCGCCAGCATCCATACTGTATAATTTGTTGTGGATCCTGCACTTGCCTTAGCTCCTGTTGAGGATAATTCAACAGTAAGAGACTTTGTAATTGTGTGTCTTTGCCCGCTGGTGTCGGTATATTGTATCTCTATTTCAAGATTGTTGCCGGCGCCCGTTATTTTCGAAATCTGGAATATTGCAGATGTATAATCACCGGAATTTAAAGTCCCAAGCACAGTAGAAGTGCTCCCTGTTATTGAGAAGTTTTTTTGAGGAGGCAGGCTGACAGTCACCGCACTAGCAGAACTTATCCCTGTATTGAGGACATTAAGGGTAAAAGAGCCAGAGGTCTCCTGGTAACTTATATCAAAATTAGTTGTTCCTGCGACAACCACTCCGACAAAATTATCGGATGAATAATTATCCAGTCCTGTAATTTTTAAAGGCAGATTATAAGCACCCGGGGTTGCGGTAATGTCTACAGCCAGATCAAATGTGATTTCGGCCTCATCTCCTGTCTTCAGGTTACCGAGAGAAAATTGCGTTCCTGCGCCAAGAATTGAAAAGGATGATTTGCTGCTTCCCCCGGTGCCGGTAAGGTCTATTTCAGCTACGGCGTTCTGTACTGTGCCTGTGCCTGTATTTTTAAACTTTAGCGT
>JBGQBI010000005.1:0-262198 GCA_041494705.1 Candidatus Methanoperedens sp. | reverse complement strand
TTCCTGCGCCAAGAATTGAAAAGGATGATTTGCTGCTTCCCCCGGTGCCGGTAAGGTCTATTTCAGCTACGGCGTTCTGTACTGTGCCTGTGCCTGTATTTTTAAACTTTAGCGTTTCCTTATTAACACTCATCGGCTCTACGATGCCAAGCGTTGAATTAGTCAGCACTATTAAGGGCTTCCCTTTAATGGTCAATATCTGGTTCTTGAGTTCGCTCGTTACCATTGGTGCCGGGGTATTGCTACTTATCTGCTGGCCTCTGTAGGTAGTATATACATTGAAATAATAATCGCCTTCTGCTGCATCAGGGTTTACATGGATTTTGAACCTTGCGGTTCTCTGGTCGCCCCAATTCTCTATAGTTCCCAGCGAATACACATCATCAAGTATAGTCACTGCATTAGCCGAGGCGTTATCTTTGGGCTCTAGCCTGACTTTTACGTCATTCAGAAATTGACCAAATCCTGTATTATTTACCACGAAATAGACATAAGTCGTATCTCCGGGATAAACCGGTGCGCTTTCGGTCACAAGATAGCCCGCGGAGGCAACCTGCGCAATCAGTAATGTCGATACGATTATCAAAATTAAATTGAATTTATTCATGTTTCACCTGTTATTTTTCCATCAAGCATTTTCACAACTCTTCCTGCATATCCTGCAATCCTCGGATCATGCGTTATCATAACTATAGTCAATCCCTCGCTGTTTAAACGTTTAAAAACATCCATTACTTCGCCTCCTGATTTTGTATCCAGGTTCCCTGTAGGCTCATCTGCCAGGAGAATAGAAGGGCCTGTTGAGAGCGCCCTTGCGACTGCAACCCTCTGCTGCTGCCCGCCTGATAACTGCGCCGGGAAATGAGAGCCGCGTTCAGCCAGCCCGACCGTATTAAGTAAATTCATTGACGTCTCTTCTATAACTCCTTCAGGAAATTCATGAATCCTCATCGGCAGCCTGATATTCTCAAGGGCTGTCAGGGTTGGATACAGGTTGAAAGTCTGGAATATGAACCCGATTTTTTTACCTCTTACACGCGCCAGTTCATTACTTTTGAATTCCGATATGTCCTTGCCTTCAAGCAAAACCTTTCCCCGGGTGGGCATGTCCAGGCAGCCTATCATATTTAACATCGTTGACTTGCCGCATCCGCTGGGTCCTGTTATAGCCACAAACTCCCTAGCTTTGATCGTCAGGTCTATTCCCGCAAGTGCAGGTACGTCAAACTCACCCATGCGATAAATTTTCCAGACATCCTGCAGTTCCATTATGGATTCCATTATGTCGCCCTGAGCAATCGTTTATGTTCCAAGCGTTCCATATTTTGATTTTGATATTCTGTCATCCATCCACTATGTTCCACTTTGCTCTTTTCCACAACACTGCCTGTATCCATATCAACGAGAACAGTTAAGATTACATTGCCGTTAGTAAAAACCACACGAACGACCTTTTTATCTCCGTTTGCGGTAGATATTATCATGCCGTGATCCTGGACTGTAATATTATAGTTGTTATTCCCTATCTCGTTTTTCAGCGCATCCAGGCTTGAGTTTATTGCGAAGGTTTTTTGTGTCTCGTTAAGCTGGAATGTATGGCCTTCTATATCGATAAATCTGATTCCGATGGCAATAATCAGCAGGGCAATCATAACTATTGCCAGTGTTTTCCAGATGTTCATACGCACTCACAAGGATGAAAGACCATATAAGAATTCCCTGAAAGCAGTTTTAAGAAAATGAAATCATGCTTGCGCTAACCTTTTTCAGTAATACCTTTTCCTAACTTTTTCCATGCTTCCACTTTCCCGTCATCGCCAACTACAACAGCATATCTATCCTGATTGTATCTGAAAACTATTCTCTTTTCCTGGGAAGCGAAAAAGCAGCGTTCATTGTTTTCGCTGCTCTATGTTTTGCAGGTATATTTGCATCGCTTGCCAGAGGTAAAGTAAGATGATTGTTCAATCTAAGTATTGTGCAAATACTTCTTTATACAGCCGTTTAACATTATCCTTTGACTTCGCCATGGGAGGAAAGCCACTATATTCCTTCGCCTTCTCAATGTCTTTGAGAATCTCTAATTTATACTGGCTTTTTGAATAAAACCACCCCTGCTCTTCATAATACTGGGACAGGTATTCCTGTTCTGTCTGACCGGGAGTGGGTATAAAGACACCATGTTTTTTATCAAGTTCCGCAATGTCCATCATTGTCGTATAACCCGACCTGCTTATTATGAATTTCGCACGATTCATGAGTACAATCTTTTCTTCCTCAGTTACATATGATTTAACAGTAGTCCACTTATCTAGCTTTTTTTCGAAATTATCCTGAGGTCGTCCGAGAATCACCATTTTCTCCCCGGGAAGCTCCTGTACCTGCTTGAGAATTATCTCTTCCAGTTTGCTTCGCTGCGGTTCGGGACCTGAAATAATTATCAGGAAATCAAGGTCTTCAGATACATCCATTTTTTGAACACTCGACAGAATTCCTGCATAGTATGCCTTCATATTCGTTGCTTTCCGGGTTGACTTGCACAATTTCCCGCTGAGACAATTACCATTTTCATCAGGGCTATTGGAAGGAACAATCACACGGTCGAATTTTTTATGGAAATATTCATTGACATATTGGGAAACGGTCTCTGCAGGCCTGATGTAATAAGGAACGCTAAAGCGCAACTGGTGCGAAATGAAGAAAGAGGGTATCTTTTTTGAATAAACGCCAAGCCGGTTATCACTTATGACAGCATCATAGTTGTTTTTTGACAGGAGGTGATCCGTCCTTTTCTTTTCATCTGCCAGGGCTTTAACCAGAACCGGAATATTTGCGAAAAATTTTGGCAGGAAATATTTTGTTGAACTGTACGGCGCAGGATAGTCCTCAAAATAAATGAAATCACAATCCGGAAATTCTTTTTTTAATAATATAAAGGCGCCTCGACTCGTTGCAATAGTTACTTCATGACCGTGATTTTTAAGTTCCCTGATTATTGGAATATCCCTGGTGGCATGACCCAATCCCCATGAGAGTGGACTTACAAATACATGTGCCAATTTAAATCATCTCTCATTGGTAAAACGATAGCGGTGTGTATCTCTCCAAATCTTTCGTCCTTTATGCTGCAGCAATCTATCGCCAAGAAGGGTACAAACAACAGGCAAAGGTGAAAATGCATATGCGATAGAACCCAGCAAATATGAAATTTTGCGTGAATTTCTTACCCTGGATATTCTGGCAGACATGGGGCAATCTACCCCATTGACCTTCAGGATTGTCTTTGACGATTCATAAGCTACCCGGGCACCATAATTGATAAATTCCATAAGAGATGCTACTTTTCCTCCATAAATCGTTTCCTTATTCTTTATCCCAGCCCTTAAATCTTCCTGGGAACTTCCATGAAATAGAGTATAACCATTTCCTATCATGTAACTTGCATGTGCGTCACTTCCGCCAAGCTTCGCATGCCCGTTACAATTTTCAAGTGCAAGAGCGTTTGAATATCCATCCCTGTGCAATGCATTGAATACTTCTATCCCATCAAATCTTAATGTGTTCATTTTTTTGCCAACACAGGAACAATGCGCACTAAAAGGGTGCGGGGCAATGGCTATCCCATCCTGCCCGTGTATTTGTTCTATCGTTTCTTCGGCGCTTAAGCCGGGATTGACTTGCTCCTGGAGGAACAATCCTAATATTTCACCGTCGCGAGAAGATATCTCTTCACCTATCACCACCAGTTCCTTGTTGTACTTCCGGGCTTCAATTGCGCCTTTAATCGTGTTGTGATCCGTTATACAGAGAACATCGAGCCCGAGTTTTTCGGCAACCTTGATTGAGGTCCTGGGAGTTGTCACACTATCCGGATATGATAAAAACGAATATTTGGAGAACCCTGAATACATTGTGTGCGTATGAATATCGCCGACTCCTATTTCTTGCATATTTTCCCCTATTCTATTATTAGTCCTTATTGTATAAAGTTCTTAGTAAATTATTATGAGTTTAGCACATTTTTTCCTATTGCAAATCGCAGAGAATCCACCGGGGTAAGTCTTTTACAATCAATACATTATTTGTATCCCAACTATCATCAAGCATCATTTGATGCTTGATGGTTCTCTAAGATATGTCATAGATGAAAGACCATATAATAATTCCCTGAAATCAGTTCCAGAAAAATGAAATAATGCCTTAGCTCTCCAGGAATAAGTCCTTATTAAGTAAGGTATGAAAATACCTGGAACAAAGTTCACGGCTCCACTATTCGTATCTCAGGGCATCAACAGGCCTCAATTTCGATGCCTGGTACGCAGGAATTATTCCTGCAAGTATTCCTACTGTAACCGATACTGATAGTGCCATAATTATCGAGTTCAATGTCACTATTGTGCCCCCTCTTGCCATGGGAAGACCCCCTCCCATGAGCGCAGGCAAGAAACCTGAAAGAATTGTTCCAAGGATTATGCCTATGACCCCTCCAACGAGCCCGATAAATCCTGCATTGAACAGGAATATGAGCAGGATATCAGGATTGCGCGCGCCAATGGCTTTCATTATCCCGATTTCTTTAGTCTTTTCAAGGACAGAAGTGAACATGGTATTTGCAATCCCGATAGAACCGACAATTAATGAAACCGCTGCAATTGCAAGAAGAAAATTACTCATTGAACTCATCGTAGCTGCTCTTGCCTGCTGCATTTCCTTCCTTGAAGTGACTGAAAAATCCATTGTATTTTGAGTGACGTGTCTTGAAATCATAAGTTTGTTCTGGATTTCCGTGATTACTAAATCTAACTGGTTTTGGTCTCTAATCTTAACAACAAATGTATCATAGATACCATTTGTTTTGTCTGGCATCACCTGGTATGCCATCTGGATCGGCATGTAAACACTGGTGGTCTGGTCATCAAGAATTCCCACAACCCTGAAAGCATTGCCGTTTATCGTTACCATCTTATTTATCCCGACAGGCTGGGAGAAATAAGAAGATGCGAGATTTCCTCCGATAACTATGACGTTCTGGTCAGCAGAATCAAGCATCCGGCCTGTTTTTATTGTAGTTGTTGTAATCTTAGACCAAACCGTCTGGTCTACGCCTGTTACAGACACTTTACCTGTTTTGCCAAGATAGGATATATTCACACTCTCTCTGATATTTGTGTCGATAAGCGCAATATCAGGTATACCCTTCAATGCCTGGAGATCACTCCTGCCTAACACTATTTCTTTGGTCGTTGCCTGGGCTCCTCCAGAAGAACCACCTCCTCCCCCGCCGCCTCTCATACCAAACATGCTTCCACCGCGTTCAGCGCCGGCTGTGATTGTCACGATATCTCCGCCAAGAGCATTCAATTGTGCATTCAGCGTTTGCTGCATCCCGTCTCCTATAGATACAATAGCAATCACTGCGGCAACACCTATAACTATGCCAGTTATAGTCAGCCAGCTTCGCAGCTTGCTGTGCAGCACCATATTAAACGCATGTTTGAAGCACTTATTTAGTTTCATTTTGACCCGCAGGAGTTATTATTTCTTCTCGCTTTTGAGTAAATCCTTTATCTTGAAATCGGGATTAATCATTTTGCGGCTCTTGTACTTCCTATGGACTACAACTGCGCCAACAAGCACAACTATTCCGAAGATATACAGCATGTTATTAGAGAGTACACTTGTTTGTTGTGTGGCTCCTCCTCGTCCCATAGCCGTTTGCCCGGTTGCAGATGCCATATTTTGAGATCCAATTTTGACTTGTTTTTCGACGACGTTTCTTTGTCCCATGGTGTCAGTATAGGCGATTTGCATGTGTACCGTATCAGATGAGCTATTTGCTGGTCCTTGCATAGAACGTCCCTGGACGTTGGTATTGTTTCTGGCTGCTCTATTCTGGGAAGTCATATTACTTATTGATGACTGCAACTTGAAGCTTGCAACTGTGTAGTCTCCTTTGTTCAGATTCCCTATGATGACTGAATTTGAGCCGCTTACACTCCAGCCTGGCTGATCGGGAATCGCCACAGATACTGAATTTGCAGGATTGCTTCCGATATTGGCAACGGTGAAAGACATCTGGCTGTTTGAATTATCTGAGAATGCCACATCGAAATCCGTTCCTCCGCCAACATACACGCCGGCAAATGTGCTTATTGTTTTCGTTTGGTTTGACATCGAGTCTGCATAAGTCAGGTATAAGTTCAGTTTGTATAATCCCGGCTGTGCATTAGTATCTGCCATCACCTGGTATTCCAGGTCACTGCCATTGCCAATATCAATGTACTTGATATATTTGGTATTGTCACTCCCGACTGGAAGAATTATCTTATCATCATTCGCCCAGCTGAAAGTCAAATCCCGGAGGGGGGCATTCCCGACATTATTGATTGTGAATATTAAGCTGCTTTGCTTTCCCGGAACGAGCATCGTCTGGCCAATGTGTATCACTTCAGCGCTTTCTTTGCTCTTCACATCAAGGGACAGGATTTGCTCGGTCACATCGGTTGAACCCGCCTCATAATACTTAACTTTGAGTTGGTAACTTCCTGCCGGAGCGTTCCTGTTTATCTGCATATGGTACAGTACGACTTTCATATTTGCAGTAGGATCACTCGTCTGATAAGGTTGAACTATTCCTACCTCCTGAACTGCGTTTTCACCTGGTACAAGCTCAAAAGGATACTGTGGTATAACTTCCATCATAAGATCGTTAGTACTCGTACCGCCGATATTCTGGATACCTATACGTACATCCACGGTATTTCCTGCGATAGCAGGATTAGGGTCATAGTTCGCAAGGCTTACTGATAGTACTGTTGAACCTGCTAAACCCGCATAAACTGCGGGAGTGTAAGCTGTCAATACCAGTATTATCAAAACCGGAAATATTATTTTTTTCATTTTTTATTTACCTCATTATTTTCAGATATTTTCAAAATCTCTCCGTCTTTCAGTTCAATTGTTGTGTGAGCATATTTGGCCAGATTAAGGTCATGAGTGACCATTATGATCGTTTTTCCCTGCTCTTCCCACAATCTGTGAAGCATATCCAGGACTTCCCTGCCTGTAACACTGTCGAGTGCTCCGGTAGGCTCATCCGCAAGGATTATCTCAGGGTCGCCAGCCAGGCATCTTGCTATAGACACTCTCTGCTGCTGACCCCCGGAAAGCTGTGTCGGCCGATGATGCATCATGTTATTCAAGCCTACCAGTGTCAGTATTTCTATTGCCCTGTTTGCCGCTTTTTGGTCATCATATTCCAGGAATTCCAATGGAAGCTTCACGTTCTCAAAAGCAGACATTGACTGGATCAGGTTATATTGCTGGAAAATAAAACCGATAGTCTTTCCCCTGAATGAGGCAAGGTCTGATTCGCTTAATGTGCTGATGTCTTGCGATCGGAGGTAGAGGCTTCCTCTGGAAGGAATATCCAGGCAGCCTATCAGGTTCATCATTGTGGACTTGCCGCTTCCCGAGGCACCTATGATAGCCACAAAGTCTCCTTTCTTTATTTTTACACTTACTCCTCTCAGAGCTGGAACTTCCACTTCACCCATCTTGTAAATTTTCCAGACATCCTGCAGTTCCATTATGGTTTCCATCATTTATCATTCCGCTTTGCCAGAAGAATCATTGCAAATAATCCGACCAGGGATAACACAATTCCGAATCCTGGTGCTGCGGGTGTCGCTGATGGCGTCACGGTTGTAACCTCCGTAGTTGCAGTATCAACTGGAGTATCTGTTGGTGCCGGGGTCGTTGTGGCTGTTGGCGTAATGAGTGGGGTTGCAGTTGATGAGGACGGCGACCCTATTGCTGTCAGGGCTGCACCCGGATCAGCCCTATGGCCAGGCTGGCTCTCAAATAACGTTCCATAAGAGTTGCGTGGTCCGCCGCCATTGGGATTCACATGGCAGGTGCCACATGAATAATCACTACCATATACTGCGGTGAGCGCGTTAAAATATTGTGGCCTTGCAAAAGCCTCCGGTGCTCCTGCAAGAATTACTGATGTTAATAAAAGTAATATGATTGCTGTTTTCCTGTTCATTTTGTTTCTCCTTATTTTCTTTTTCGTATCGTTATAATTCGTGTCGAGATTCCTATTATCATTCTCTCCAATCCGTTCTGTTGCCGTATATTAGAAGTAATGGAAGCCCAGAGAGGTGGTGGTACGGAGGGGTACATATGCTTTAATTAAACACCGGACTTCCTCTGTATGTAATCTTTTATTACGTTTATTATTTCATTTTTATTCACAAGCGTTATCATTTCGTGCCAAGGGGGATAAATAAAATGAATCCCCTGCCGGGGATCCAATACTCTTACTTTATCATTTTCTGTGTTTCATCGTTTAGAATTGTGTGGTCCGAACATTCCATTGAAGTTGCCCTTTCTTAATGTTGCATTAAAGCTGTGCTGTCTGATCGTTCCATTGAAGTTGGGCTGTTCGCCACCTGAAGCTATAACGGGAGATGTCAGTAGTACATTATAATTCGTACTGTTCATGGTTATAGTACCTGTTGCAAGCATTACCCCTTCGTATTTAGACATTGAAAGCGATATGCTTCCTACTGTAGTTGGGGTGAAGCCCGTCTGGTTCGTCCCGCGCGGAGGCAGCGTCTCTATGTTTCCAGTAAGTGATTGGTCGGTAAAGCCAGTTATGGTGAGACCATACGGCTGACCTGCGAATCTGATATCAGCTCTGGTCTGACTTTGGGATGCGTTGCTGACTTTCATAGCCGTCACATCCAGAACGTGATACTGGGATTCATCTGATGGATTCAGTGCAAACCCGTGTCCCATAAGTATAGGCACAACATTCGGTTTTAACGTTCCGATAGGGTTATGCGGTGCTCCGTATCCTCTTTCTTTACCAGTGCCCACACCTGAGGGCTGAGCAAACACAGTTACTGCCATTGGTGCCAGAACCAGCAAAGATGCAGCAAATAATATTGCTATTTTATTCGTTATTTTCATTTTGATAACCTCAAATTCCCTCTTGGATTGAACGATACTTAATTTCGATGCAGAACATTGGTATCAAATAAGCTTTATTTGAGTTCTTTTTCAGATAAAAACCATTCCGAAAGTTCGATAACGTTCGTCCTTCCGTATTCATGCTTTTTTATTATATTTTTCCTCTTTAGAGCGTTTATTATGCCTGTAAGTGAAGATTTTGGTATCCTTGTCTCATACCGGATGTCAGCCTGCGTTGCAGAACCACCGTTTCTTAGCAGTATGCTTATTATCGCCTTCTCGTTATCGGAAAGAGTATCTATGACCTTTTGCATTTCGCCGGTGATACGGATTTCTTTTGTTTCAGGTTTCATTACCGAGATTACCTCAGTTTCCTGGTTGAGGGATTCTTTCTTTTCAGGGATGGCTGTTGTTTTCTGCATTCTACGTCTATAAAACGCGAAGCTAGTTCCTGCGATCGACACAATAACAAGCAATGCTATGAGCACGGTAGTAATTGGGCTTCTTGATTGAGCTGGCACACTAGCTGGCAGTTTGTATTCCACTTTAATCCATGGTGATATTACCCTGTATCCATGAATGGATAAAGTAAGCGAGTCCGCCTTGACCTGTACCTGGTAATTGAGTTCAGGTGGTACATCAATCTTCGTGACCTCAGAACCGGCAGGAAAATCAAATGTTACAGAATAGTCTGAATAGTAACCTTCCAAAGAGAAGTTAAGCGACCATATATCCGCGCTCTTTGATGTCAGTGCGTCTGTAACTGTATAAAGCTGGTTAGTATTGTTATCAAAAGTGTACTGCGTTTCATTTAAGAAAGGCATATAAGACAAAGATCCGGGCGTGGCATAACCTGTCAGAAGCACGTTCCCGGAATTGTCTACATAACCATTGAGCAATACCTGCTCCTCGTTTATCGTCTCCTGTGCATGCGCTCCTGTTATCAGGATTATCAGCAGGAAAAGGAATATTCGAACTTTCATATTTGATACGTTATTCTATCCCACAGGCGCGGGGTATCACCTGTTGAATAAACGCTGATGCCCCCAGCGCTTTGGATTTTGATCCTGATACTCTGTCATCCATCCGCTCGATTCCACCCTGGTTTTTTCCACTACACTGCCTGTATCCATGTCAACAAGAGCAGTTATGGTTATATTTTCCCGGGTGAGAACAACACGTACGACCTTTTTATCTCCGTTTGCGGTAGACATTGTCCGTCCTCGATCCTGGACAGTAGTATTATAATTGTTACCCCCGATTTCATCTCTTAACCCATCCTTTGCTGTGTTTATTGCAAAAATCTTTTGTGTCTCATTAAGCGGGAATTCATGCACCTCCAAATAGGTAAACCGCAGCCCTGTGGCAATAATCAGCAGACCGATCATAACCAGTGCGAATACTTTCAATTTGTTCATAGTTTCCATAAGATGAAAGACCATATATGAATTCCCTGAAATTGTCTTGAAAGCAGTTTCGAAAAAATGAAATCAGGTCTTACATAGCTATTTTATCAATACCTTGTTTCCCATCCCATCCCTCTGGCGTATTATCAATCCTCTTTTCTCAAGCTTATCAAGAAGCCTGCTCACTTTTGGCTCCGAAAAGCCAGTCTTTAAAATAAGTTCCCTCTGTAATATCGTACCGCCATCGATGATTTTCTGTAGCAATATCTTCTCATCACCAATAAGCAGATTGGCTGCCAACACGGCTGTACTTTTATTCTCGGCTGCTGTATTCTCTTTTAATGCGGGCGCTTCGCTTTCGTTTGAGAGCAGGAATATATAAAGGAATGACATACCTCCAAACCATGCAGTTATAATCAGGAACAACACCTCATTCAGTGAAAAATACGAGACCCCTTCTATCGGAACTGCCTGGCCGTTCTCCAAAATGAGCTGAACAGGGCCTGTCGCCAGGAGCCGGTTTATAAGCAGGAGCACTGAGATGATCAAAACAATAGCCGATATCAAAATATTATGCTTTCCGATATTTAATTTGAGTTTCATTTGAACCATCAGTCTATTGAGCATTAAATGTTATTGAATTATTATATCTTTTTCCAAAGAATGGTACTATTAATTATACAGGGCTAAGTTATTCTATGATTTTCCTGAAGCTTATTGAAGCCGCCGCAAACATTATTACATCGAAAATTGCAATTGCCGCAATATCGGGCAGAAGGTTGCTAATGTCCCCGCTTATCATCAGGCCTCTCACAGCATCCACCGCGTAGGTTAAAGGATTAAAATAGGCTAAGTTTTGTAAGATTGTGGGCATCAGTTTGATTGGATACAGGGAATTACTGACAAAGAAAAGCGGCATGATAAGAGCCTGGCCTATGCCCATGAACCTCTCTCTTGTTTTCATTAAAGATGCTATAAGTATAGAGATGGCGGCAAACCCGCCTGAAACAAAGAATATTATTAAAATTGCCATAATGAAGTATAGAGGGTTAAACAGAAAATCAACTCCAATAAGCAGCGCCACAGGTATAATTATGAGAACCTGGAAAATCGCCCTGACGCCCGAAGCTATTGACCTGCCTATAACAGTAGCATACCTGGAAGCAGGAGCCACAAGAAGCTTCTTTAAAATACCGGTCTCTCTTTCCCATACAATAGTTAAACCATAAAAGACCGATACAAATATGGTAGATTGCAGCAAAATGCCAGGAGTAATATAATCAAGGTAAGGTATCCCATCAGTAGGTATAGCCTTAACATGGCTCATGACAGTTCCATAAACAGCTAACCATAAAATCGGTTGTATTGCCCTGGTGTATAATTCGGTTCTGTCATGACTGAGCCTTCGCAGCTCAAGTTCTATCATAGCAAACATTTCCCTTAAAGAATCTGTCATTGTCAAATCTATCCCTTCCCGCTCATGCTCCTGATTTGCTTGTTCTCGCGAATACCGCCGCTATCCAAAGAAATAGCCCCGGCATATTTTAAGAAAACATCATCCAGGGTCGGTCTGGTCATAGATATTTTCTTTACAGATATGCCCCCGTTTCTCAGGATCTCCATAACAACAGGCAACGCAGTTTCTGCATCAACGACAACTACGCTGAGTTCCGAATTATTAATAATAATGTCGTTGACAAAATCTAAATCCCTGATACTCTTTAAAACACTCTCATCAACAATATGATTGTTTAAACTGAATTGAACGACATCTCTCCTGATGGAATGTTTAAGTTCATCAGCCGTACCGAACTTGACCATCTTGCCTCTATCAATTATAGCTATCTCATCAGAGTAGAGGTCAGCTTCATCCATGTAATGTGTGTTAAAAAATACTGTTGTATCATATTCCTTCTTAAAAGATGTCAGCTTCTCCCAGACAGCCTTTCTGGCAGTAGGATCAAGACCCAATGTAGGTTCATCCAGAAATAAAATCTTAGGTCTTATAAGCATGGCGCATGCCATCTCAAGTCTTCTGATCATGCCGCCAGAGTATGTCTTGACAAGGTTGTCCGCAACAGTATCCAGGCCCATACCCTCCAGTGCATCCCGGATAACCTTATTCCTATCTCTCGATTGAAGCCCATAAATTTTGGCGTATATGAGAAGATTCTCATAGCCGCTGATATCAGTCCAGACGCTCGTCTCCTGGGGAACGTAGCTGATAACTTTCCTGACTTCGGCATCCCTCCTTGCAACATCGAATCCGAAAATAAATGCTTCACCGGAAGTGGGTTTAAATTGGGTGGTTAAAATCCGCATCAACGTAGTTTTGCCCGAACCATTGGGGCCCAGCAGGGCAAAAACGTCTCCGGCTTTAACTTTTAGATTAACACCGTCTAAAGCCCTGACCTTGCCGTCATAAACCTTAACAAGCTCTTTGACTTCAATTGCAATAGTCATATTATAGGTTGGCTCCTTACAGGGTTATTACTGGAATATTATGGTAGCCGGATTTCAAAACTTCGTAAATGATATTGGTCTCGATTTTTTCTATTTCTTTCCATGTTCTTAATTCTTCAACCAGTTTATTGAGAATTATCTGGTCTTGAGCAAAACATGAAGCAACTATGGAATGAGTGGGGCCCAACGAAAGCGCCACAAAAAAGAACTCTTTCATAGAAGCCAGTTTTCCTGCTATTTTCCTGACATCTTTGCCGGGGGCTAAAGTTATCCCTAAGATAAAGACATTTGTATATCCGAGCTTGCGCGGATTGATATTAGCCTGGATTTTAATGTAACCGGCATCTTCGAGTTTATTTCTTCTTCGTTTAACTGTATCGTGTGATATCCCAATTTTTCGGGCTATTTCCACATCCTCCAATCTGCCATCCTGCTGTAACAGTTCAATTATCTTCTTGTCCGTCTCGTCCATACTTTACCCCAGAAAAGCTGTGATAAGCTGGTTACTCTTTTGCGCAATGTCAATTATTTCGATTTTGCGAAATCCGGCATCTGTGAGCCATTCCCTGTACTGCGCTTCAGTGTATGTGCTTCCATCTTCTGTGTTTGCCAGCATATTCACGGCAAACATTTCTGCCATTGGACTTCGTCCCCTGACCATGTCTTCGATGGCGATCATCCCGCCGCTTCTCAAAATATTACCGGCACGCTTTATAAGTTTCCTGTTCCCTTTCTCTGAATAGATATGGCAGATATTGCCCATAAAAACAATGTCGAATGACTCACCGGCGAATTCATTCACGAACTCGTTTGTGAAATCCCCCTTCCTGAGAATCAGGTTCCTGACATCCCCCAGTCCGAACCGGGTTTTGACGTAATCAATAGTATCCGGCAAATCATAAAGAACCACGCTCAAGCCTCTATTGACAAAGGCTTTTGCGTACTTGCCAGGCCCGCCCCCCAGGTCAAGCACGTTCTTCGCATTACTTTTCCTTTTAAGGCAGTGCTCTACGGCATTCTCTACAACTTCATCCGGCCTTGATGCCATTGCGTTCATGAAAGCGGCAACATCACCTTCTGACCTGTCGGGCTTTGCCCCTTTGATTATCCCGGGAAGCTTAAGCCATGCTTCCATTATATCGAGAAAATGGGGAAGAGACCCTCCAACATAATCCTCACCGTGCTCAAGGAAAAGAGACCGTGCCTTCTTGGTTATGATATACCTGTCCAGCCTCTTATGGACATATCCCGAAGCGCAAAGCGCCTCAAGTACGATGAAGAGAGCCCTCTCGTCGGCATTGAGTGCATGCTTCAGGGCTGCTATGTCCTTTTCCTCAGAGAGTGCTTCAAATATTCCTGCCCGGTGGGCGCAAGCCAGCAATACAAGTTTGCTTGCATAGTCTCTTGCAGTTTCAAAATCAAACTCTTCATTCGACGTCCACATTTTTGCCATATTGCGTCTTGCCTCTTTTTGCGAATTTTTCGCAGAAATTATTAAATATATAATTAAACTATCGTATTACCGTAATTAATATAAGAATTTATCGTAAAAAGGAGTAAATTATGAAAATAGTTGGAATATCCGGAAGCCCGAGAGCAAAAGGCAACACCGAAATACTTGTACAGGAAGCATTGAGAGCAGCGTCTGAATTGGGCGCTAAAACAGAATTAATCGCCCTGTCAGGCAAGAAAATCAAACCCTGCAACGGCTGCGGGACATGCCGTACTGATAAATCAAAGGGAATATGCGCTATAAAAGATGATGATGTACCCCGCATTTATGAAGCATTGAAGGAAGCGGACGGGATAATCGTAGCTTCACCAGTATATTTCCTTTCTGTGACAGCCCAGCTCAAGGCTCTTTTTGACAGGAGCGTAATACTGCGGTATGCAAAAGGCACTCCGCAGGACAGGCCTGGTGTTCCCGGCGGACCTGAATTCCTGCTGAAAAACAAAGTGGGTGGCGCCATAGCAGTGGGCGGAGGCAGGGATGGAGGCCAGCTTTTTACCATAAACTCCATACTTCAGTGGATGCTTATGCAGAATATGATAGTGGTGGGCAATAACTACGGTTTGGGCGGAAGCGCCAAAGCCGGAATGAAGGGTGATGCCCTGAATGATGAGATTGGTCTTGCGATGGCAAGGCATGTTGGCCTGCGCGTGGCAGAGGTTGTGGGGAAGATCAAAGGATGAAGGAGGAGTATGAAAGTTAATGAAAAACCTGTGATAGTCAACATAAAAAACACGGCGCAGCACAGATACCGCCGGGCAATTGATCTCATCACCTGACTGGATTTTTTATCTCCCCAGTTCAGCATGCGCTTTTGCCAGATGCCGCGCAGCAAGAGCGGCGATGAGTGAAATCTCACCTGCAAGTACAGCCGCGGCTGCAATCTCGGCAAATTTTTTTGAGTTCGTACCCGGCGTCTCTCCCGCTCCCGCTGCCCCAAGCATATTCAGGCACTCCTGCTGTGTACCGATGCGAGTTCCGCCGCCCACTGTCCCGACAGGGAGCGAAGGCAGTGTAACCGAGCAGTAAAGACCGGATTCAGTGATTTCCATCGTGGTCATGGCATTACTTGCCTCTACGACATGCGCCGCATCCTGCCCGCAGGCGATGAAGAGCGCTGCCGCGATGTTTGCAGCATGCGCATTGAACCCGAGCGACCCGGCGCGGGCAGAGCCGATTAGGTTTTTCCTGTAATTTACCTCTGCCATTCTTTCAGGAGTGGTTTTAAGTTTCCCGGTTATGACCTCTTTTCCAAGCACAACATCAGCAGAAACGGTTTTTCCCCTGCCCTCAATAACGTTTATGGCGGCCGGTTTTTTGTCGGTGCACATATTGCCTGATAATGCTATAAGTTCCACATCGTTTGCCTCAAGAACAAGGTCAACAGCGGCATCGGTCGCAATCGTGACCATATTCATTCCCATGGCGTCCTTGGTGTCATAGGAAAATCGCAGATAAACATTCCTGCCAGCGACAAATGCTTTCACAGAAAGAAGCTCGCCGAACTTGGTAGTTTCTTCCGCTCTCTCTTTCAAGCGTTTGAAATTCGCCTTTACCCAGTCCACAAGTTTTTTTGCGCTTATTATGTCATGTGCCCTGAAAACAGGCGCCCTTGTCATCCCATCCTGGAAAATCCGGACATTCGCTCCACCGGAGGCTGTGATGGCCGAACTTCCCCTGTCTGCGCTTGCCACAAGCGCCCCTTCCGTGGTAGCAAGAGGGATGTAATAATCACCTTTTGCATATTCGCCGTTAACGCGAAGAGGCCCAGCCACGCCAAGCGGAACCTGTATTGCGCCTATCATGTTCTCGATATTGCGCTTTGTTACGCTTTCAATGTCAAATGAAAAATTGTGAATATGCTTAAATTGTGTTCCGGTTAATTCAGAAACCGCAGCCCGCCGGAGTTCGATTGCCTGATTGCTGTCAAGTGATTTTCCAACCTCGTGAAAACTTGTCTCGCCGTTTTTAAGTTTAAGAAGGAGTTCCCTGTCCATATGGAGCGGTAAATGAACCTGGTGATTAAAAAGGCTTGCTCAAAGTGTTATTACAAGCTGCCCTTCTTCGCAGTACTCAAGCATCAGGTCAGCCACCTCAAAGGAATGTATCATTTCCACGCCTTCTATCAGTTCCCCCGGTTCAAAACCTATCATTGAGGACGCCAGTTCGCAGCATTTGAATTTAACCCCCAAATCAATACATTCCTGGACGCGTTCATCATACGGAGGCGTGCCGCGCTTCCCCTTTTTCGCAAGAATGACACCCATCGGGCCCCAGAGAACCACCACCACATCAAGACCTTTCTTGCGGTAGTATTTTGCAAAGCGCAGTATTTCCATCGGGCTTGTGCTCTCGTAAACCATGTTCTTAAGGAACAGGAGTACTTTTGTGACTTTTTGAGTTGTCATCAATGTTATATTTTGAATGGAAGATATTTTAACCTATCTGAATATTATGGGCGGCTTTTACCGGATTTTTCATTTAGATGCAGTCAATACCGATTTTAAACCCAACAGGTCAACAAGCAGTATACTCACTCTCACCAATACCGAAAAAGCTAACCCTTGCGCCGATGGAATCCCGAAAAATGAAAAGACAACAATAACTCCCCCTTCCATCAATCCAAGACCAGCGGGCGACAGCGGCACGAACATCAGGAGGGATATGAGCGGATGAAGCAGGAAGAAGGCAAAAAACGATATATTCAATCCGAGGGCTTTCCCCAGGAAAAACCATTGCATTGCAGCAAAAATCCAACCGATAGCGTATAACATAAGGATGACGTTCATGCTTTCTTTTATCCTGATACTTTTTTCCTTGAAAAACAAAAGATTCTCTGTGAAATTCTTGAAAAAAGGGATTCTCTGTAAAAATCTCAAAGACAGGCTTTCATTCTTCCATGAAATGACCAACATCAATATCCCCACCATCAACAATAGAAAAGCTCCGATGCCGGACGAGATAAGAAAATCCCTGCTGAGGTTGGAAAAGGAAGATATGTATAGTATGGCTGCAAAGGCTCCGCCAACCTTTAGAACAAATTCAATACCCTGCGGCGCAAAGATGCAGGCCATGCCGTCGGTTATCCGGACTCCTGCATTATTTTTCAAAATTGGCGGGGTCAGGAAATATCCGCTCCTTCCGGGAGTTATGTCCCCGACTACCATTCCCCCCATATGAGAAAAAAAGACTGACTTATATCCTGCCCGATACCCTATTTTTTTGAGCAGGTAGGATAAGCGGAAAGAAAGGACCAGATTCATGCCGAGGTAGGCAAAGCATGCAAAAATAAAATATACCGGGTCGGTTTTCTTCAAGATTAACAGGACGTCATTGATGTTTAGTTTATTTAAAATAAAAGCAATAATTATTATCCCGATTGTTAGCTGGGCAATAATCCTTATTTTTTTCATTCTGGGGACGTAATATTATCTTTCAAGGTTAAATGTTTCGCAAGGATATTCACGGTTTTGGAACGGGGAATGCGGATCATATCACCATAGATAGCGCCGTATCTGCGCTTCAATTCGGAATATTTGTATTTTAAAAACCCGCCCAATTCGGGATGAGCAGTTGATTTTATATATTCATCAGTGTAAATATTGATAAGCTCATCATATTTTTTTCTTGAACTTCCGTGTGCGTAATTTTTGCCCTGGAATCGCCTTATGTCCCCGTTAAATAAAGGAGAGATATGATGCAGTTCATGTAATACCGTGGAAATTTTTGTCTCGTGGTTCCCGTGATTCAGGAACCGCGGCAGATGGAAATATACGATGTAAAGGATGTTGTTTCCGTTAATATTGACTTCGGGAGCGATATATTCTATTCCGCGGGCAATCCTGGTTTTAGAACCATCTTCAAACCTCATAGGTCTTAATTTTGCAACAACGCCGTTACTTCTTCCATTGGATGGGGATATTGCGACGAGGACATTATCCGGTCTTATGTGGCAAAAAAAAGGATGGGTGTTAACAACGTCTTTCACAAGCAGGGTCATACTACCTGTGAAATCAAAACCCGTTGCGCTATTTTTTCCTGAATTTCCTGGCAGCATCCTTTAATGCCTCAATTCCGGGCAGTTTTTCACCCGCTAAAAAATCAATGCAAGCGCCTCCGCCCGTGCTCACATGAGAGAATTTATTGGAAATGCCCATTTGTTCGGCGGCTGCGGCAATGTGACCGCCCCCTATTACCGAGAATCCCGATTTTGCTCCTGCTTTGATGAGTTCCTGGGTTCCGAGGGCGAAAGCATCCTTCTCAAAAACCCCGGCAGGACCGTTCATTACAACCGTCCTGGCGCTGCTTATTTCCTCGGAGAATTTGACCATCGTCTCGATGCCTATGTCATGGATTGGCAATTCCGTGTTCAGGTTATGCACTTTTTCTTCCACGCGCTCATCATTTTTATTAAGCGCCACATCCACAGGCATCCCGATATGTTTCTTAAAACGTGAAAGTAGTCCGCGGGCAATCTCTACCTGCGGCAAATAACCCTGTTTATCAATAAAATTCATATTTGAGCTTCCTATTTTCACCCCTGAAGCTGCAAGAAATACATTTGCCACTACCCCTGTTACAAGCACCCTGTCCGCGCAGCCTTTCTCAAGTACGTTTTTCGTGACTTTGATGGAATCATCGACTTTCGTGCCGCCAAGCACATATATGCACGGGCGGTCGTTGCAGGATAATCCCCTGTTAAGGGAGTCGATTTCCTTTTCCATTACTCTTCCTGCTATGCTTGGCAATACCTCGGTAAAACCTGTGACTGAAAGATGAGACCTGTGGGAAACCGAAAAAGCATCGTTCATAAAAATGTCGCAAAGTGGTGAAAGCTGCTTTACCATATGTGTCCTTGTATGTTCTTTCGGTGTGCGCTCAAGCGATTCTTCAGAATAAAAACGGGTATTTTCAAGCAATATGATATCGCCTTTGTTCATTCTTTTTATAGAATCGACTGCGTGGGAGCCGAATATATCATCGACATAATCCACATTCCTGCGCATCATTTTCGATAATATTTTTGAATGGGGCTCCATTGTTGTAAAATCGCTCTTGCCGGGGCGGCTCTGGTGTGACAGGATTACGACTTTTGATTCTTCAAGCTCCCTCAGGGTTGTAAGGTGGCTCCTGAACCTGCTGTCGTCAAGAATAGTCCCGTTCGGGTCCATCGGCGAGTTGAGGTCAAGCCTGCATAAAACGGTTTTCCCTTTTGTGTTAATATCATCCAGTGTAAGGTAATCACGCATCATATAGAGGTGGTTTAATTCGCAGAAGATGGCTATATAAATAACGGAAGGATTTTTTTGGCGCCAGCATCGATAAGGTTATTTATGAATAATGCTAACATTAATAATGGTGTGGTGCATGAAAATTAATAAATTAATCCTGGTTGTCATCGTTATTATTTCGCTCTTTTTCCTTGGATGTGTT
Source organism: Candidatus Methanoperedens sp. (assembly GCA_041494705.1). Lineage (GTDB taxonomy): Archaea > Halobacteriota > Methanosarcinia > Methanosarcinales > Methanoperedenaceae > Methanoperedens. The sequence continues at coordinate 242,407 of JBGQBI010000005.1, read as the reverse complement.
AAGCCTCCGGCTCCTACACCAACTGCAACCCCAACTGCAACAGTGCAGCCCACCGTTTTTCCAACCCTATCACCAACTCCTGCCCTGACAGCAACTCCTGCTCCTTCCCTTGAGCCCGTAATGTACAGGATATGGGTTGACAGTGATTTTGGGTTTTACAGGATAAGGGCGATTAGAGGGAATTCTTCTTATGAGCTACCGGCTGGCTTTAATATACTGAATTTTAGCATCCACACAGGAGACAGCGTCAGATGGATAAATGACGACAGCTACGATTTTCCTCTTACTATAGTAAGCAATGAAGGACTCTGGAGCGGGAGGACGGGACTCATGCGTTATCAGACCGAGCGCTTTGATTACACGTTTAACAGGACAGGAACATACACGTTTTCTATCAGAGAGTTCCAGGACCTGGAGAACCAGAAAATAACAGTAATACCATAATTATACCGGTGAAACCGCAAGTTAAAATTTAAATATTAATTTCCACGCCGTACACTTTCTCAGGATTCTCTTTGTGTATCTTCCAGAACACATCCTCGCCCCATTCCGGTATCAGTTGTTTTGTCCTCTTCGGGACGGTCTTTGGCCCGAGCACCGAACCCGGTCTTTTAAGGTCGTCAATGTAATCCGTTTCCATCATGAAACGCGTGCCTTCAGAAAGGGCTTTTTCTATGGCATCCTCGCTTGCAAGGACGCTCGGGAAAATGCCATATTTCTCGCATATTTTAACCATCGGCGGCGAGAAATGCTTGACCACTTTCTCAGGCTGCAAACCTGCTTCCCTGGCAATCCCTGCAATTTCAGAGAGCCCTTCCTCCGTGGCGCTTTCGGTATGAAGCTGCACGGCGCAGCCTGCATCTTTTGCCAGCGTGAAGCTGTGGCGCATTATATCGTTTGAAGCGTCCCATATTTTCGGCTCGACTTCATAATGGGGGCGCCCGGACTTCAATCCCACGGCAAGACCTTTTTCAACATATTCGCGCGCTATTTCAAGCCCGCCCTTCATTATTTCCACGGCGTGCGTAAGTCCGAGGCGCCCGTAATATTTTGTCAGTTCGGCTGGATGCACGCCGAGCACAACGAATACCTTTACTTTTTCGACTTCCTCGGCGCGCCGCGCTATTTTTAAAACCTTATCAAAAACCTGCCTGTAATCCTCGGGCGCATTTATCTCGATGCCCAGCGACCAGGGCGGGAGCGACACAAGCACGATATGCGTTCCCCCGGCGCGCGCGAATTCGCGGACTGCTTCGAGGCACCTGCCCGCGGGGTTGAGGTGCATGTGGTTGTCGAGGATGGGGAGGGTGGGGGCGGTCAAGTACGATTACTCCCGTCTCATTTATTCTGTTTTTCTCGAGCCGCCTTCAGCAGCAACTGCAACTCCGTCCTCGCCACCATATCTCTCACAGCCTCCACAGCATCAATATTCGCGGAAATACTCGTAATCCCAAGCTCCACAAGCCTCTTTGCAACCTTCGGGTTGCTCCCAGCCTGCCCGCAGATGCTTGTTTTCACACCCGCCTTATTGCATTCGATAATCACATGCTCGATGAGCTTCATCACAGCAGGATGCATCTCATTGTAAAGATGCGCCACATGCTCATTATTCCTATCAACAGCAAGCGTGTACTGCGTGAGGTCGTTTGTGCCGAAGCTCACAAAATCCAGCCCCTCGGCTATGAACTGGTCGATTATTAGCGCCGCAGCCGGGATTTCCACCATTATCCCGATATCAAGCTTTTCGATATCAAGCCCGCCATTTTTCATGAACTCTTTTGCGCGGCGAAGCTCCGAAGGATGCTGCACAAGAGGAATCATGATGCCCATATTGTTGTAGCCGCGCTTGATTAATTCCTTGAAGGCCCTTACCTCAAGCTCGAAATGTTCAGTATCTATAAGGTCGCGCCTTATGCCGCGGTATCCCAGCATGGGATTCGGTTCAATCGGCTCTCCTTCGCCGCCTTCCATCGCCCTGAATTCGTCAGTGGGCGCATCAAGCGTCCGCACCCACACAGGCTTGGGATAGAACGCATCCACCACCGTCTGGATGCGCGAAACAAGTTCATTTACATATTCATCCGCTTTTCCTTCCTTTATGTACTGCTTGGGGTGTTTGGGAAGACCAAGTATCATGTGCTCGATACGCAGAAGCCCAACGCCGTCGGCCTGTGTCTCAACAGCCCGCGCCGTGGCTTCGGGAATGGATACATTAACCTTAACCTCGGTTGCCGTAATGGGTTTGGTTCTGGCAAAAGAAACAGGCGCCTTTTCGGAATGCGCTGCCGCAGGCATTGCAGCTTCTTTTTTGCCTTCGAAAACAAGCCCCTTTTCACCGTCCACAGTGATTTTCATGCCATCGGACAATAGTTCTGTTGCCTTCCGTGTTCCCACGACCGCAGGGCAGCCAAGTTCGCGCGATACAATGGCTGCATGGCATGTAAGCCCGCCCTCGTCAGTCACTATAGCAGCGGCGCGTTTCATCGCCGGCACCATGTCCGGCGTGGTCATCACAGCCACAAGAATATCGCCATGCTTGACCTTTCCGAGTTCGCTTGCATCGCTTATGAGTTTTGCTTCGCCGTATGCGATTCCCGGGGAAGCTCCAAGCCCTTCAAGAATAGCAGAAGTTGCTACTTTTTCTTTTGTCTCTTTTTTCTTCTTTATTGTTGTAATAGGTCTTGACTGGAGGATGAATATCTCTTTATTCTTTATCGCCCACTCAATATCCTGTGGTATTCCGTAAAGCTCTTCAAGAACGTCTCCGAACTCAACGAGTTTCAATATCTCATCATCGTCAAGCACCTTTGCGTTTTTCTTGTCAGCAGGTACAGGAATATCGATGGTTTTGCCGGTTTTTGGGTCTTTTGTGTGCATGACGTTTTTAGTGGCGATTTTTCGCTCTTTTATGGTCCTTGACTTTTTATCCACCAGATAATAATCAGGCGAAACCGACCCTGATACCACGGTTTCACCAAGTCCCCACGCGCCTTCGATAATCGTGACAGGCTCACCTGTGGACGGATGGGACGAGAACATCACGCCTGCCTTCTCTGCGTCCACCATCATCTGCACGACAGCGCAGAGGTTGACTTTACGGTGGTCAAATCCCTGTTTTACCCTGTAATAGATAGCCCGCGCGCCATAAAGTGATGCCCAGCATTTCTTGACCGCATCAAGTACGTTCTGCTCTCCTCTGATATTAAGGAAGGTGTCCTGCTGTCCGGCGAAACTGGCATCTGGTAAATCTTCGGCTGTGGCGCTTGAACGCACGGCCACGAAAACTTCATCTTTCTCTCGTTTGCACAGGTCCCTGTACTTTGACTTTATGCTCTTTTCCATATCAGCGGGGATTTTTGCTCCCATGATGATTTTTTTTGCCTTTTTTTCTGCATCCCTTAAAATATCTGCATTATCGACATCCACTTCAAGGGAGCTGAAAAGTTCATCGTTTATTCCATTTTCGTCTATAAACCTGCGAAAAGCCTGCGCTGTTACGGCAAATCCAGAGGGAACAGGGAGTTCAGCGCGCAACATCTCGCCGAGGCTTGCACCTTTGCCGCCCACGATCGCTATATCTTCCTTTCCTACCTCTTCAAGCCAGATAACTGAATCCTCTGTCATATTTTTTTCTCCTTTAACGATTTTTGAATTTTAATGAGTTTTTTATCGTAACTTTCTACTGCCACTTTAATGATTCCCGTAAGTTCTTCACGCGAAAAACCAAGTTCCTTTGCCAGATTCTCAAGAAAATGAACATCGATTTCCTTATGCTGCGCCCTCTCGACACGGATTGCCTCAATCAAAGATACTGCATTAATGAATTTTTTGATAAAACCCAATGTTGGCGTCACACTTCCATTTTCAATACGCGATATGGATTCGCGCCGCAGGTCCATCAAAGCTCCAAGTTGTTCCTGAGACATTCCATATCTCGTCCTGTATTCACGAATCACTTTACCAGTATCCTGATACAGGATAATTTCAGAAGCTGCTTCTTTTTCAAATGAGACCAGCCATTCGGGTGTATACAGCAAAGGCTTTGATACAATTTTCAAGTAAATCTCCTAAATTAATGTGAATTAATATATCACATTTATTTGCAGCATATATGTTATAACATCAATATTTATAGTTTTCTAACAACATTTTTAAAATAACATGATTTATAATGTCACATTTTTACTTTTCAGGTCAAACGAACTCATAATTCCAAAGCAAAAAATTATAAGTAGTGTATATGTGCATGTATATTCTAAGGAGGTTAAAATGGGAAAGATATGGCTAATAAGCTTTTTAATAATCGCCGTACTGGCAAGCGGTTGCACATACGGACCTAAAACACAGACCCAACCTGCGGCCGCCAATACTGTGGAGATTAAGGGTTATGCATTTAACCCGGATACCATAACTATTGCAAAAGGGACCACGGTGACGTGGACCAACCGGGATAGCGTGCAGCACACTGTAACCGGAATAGGAAACGATATCGATTCACCGATATTGAGCCAGGGACAGACATATAGCTTTACATTTAACGAGACCGGGACATTTGAATATCAGTGCCACATCCATCCAACCATGAAAGGAAAAGTGATTGTGACCTGAATATTATCCGGTTGAAAGTTGAGACGTAATTCAACACTAAAATGATGGCAATTTGCCATCATAAGCCGATACTTCGGCTTGCGCAGTGTTGGGGTATGCTTCGCATACCCCTTCGTTTGATAAATCTTTCCCAAAGGTTTTTAATCTTTTTTAAGCCACGGCATCATGGCTCGCAGTTCTTTCCCCACCTTCTCTATCTGGTGCTCTTTCTCCTGTCTCTCAAGTGCATTCAGTACAGGCCTGTTCGTCCTGCCTTCAAGCACGAACTCGCGGGCGAACTCCCCGCTCTGAATCCTGCGAAGCGCCTCTTTCATAGCCAGGCGCGACTGTTCATTTATTATCTTCGGACCAACGGTCATGCCTCCGTACTCTGCTGTGTTGGATACGTAATACCACATCTTGCTCAAGCCGCCTTCATGAATCAGGTCAACTATGAGTTTTAATTCATGCAATGTCTCAAAATATGCAATCTCTGGCTGGTATCCCGCCTCGACAAGCGTCTCAAAGGATGCCTTTATCATGCTCGCGCAGCCGCCGCACAGGTCAACCTGCTCGCCAAAAAGGTCAGTCTCGGTCTCCTCCTTGAAAGTAGTCTCTATCACGCCGGCACGTGTGGCTCCGATGCCTTTCGCATAAGCCATGCCCGTATCCCACGCCGAGCCGGAAGCGTCCTGGTATATGGCAAGAAGCCCAGGAACGCCGTTGCCCTCGGTATAAGTGCGCCTTACAAGGAAGCCGGGTCCTTTAGGTGCGACCATTATTACATCCACGTCCTTTGGTGGCACAATCTGGTTAAAATGGATATTAAAGCCGTGCGAGAAACACAGCGTTTTGCCTTTGCTGATGTTGGGGGCGATTTCGCTTGAGTAGATAGCGCCCTGTATCTCATCCGGCACAAGAATCTGGATTAAATCTCCCTTTTTAGCCGCGTCTGCCATTGTCGTCACTGAGAGACCGTCAGTCTTTGCCTGCGCCCAGGATTCGCCGCCCTTGCGGACGCCCACTATAACATCGAGTCCTGAATCATGAAGATTCTGCGCCTGTCCTGCTCCCTGGCTGCCATAACCGATTACTGCAATGGTCTTATTCTTCAATACGTTTAAGTCTGCATCCTTGTCATAGAATATTTTCACCATAATTGGTTCCTTCTTCTCCTTTCATAAATGGTTACGCCCCTTTAGGACGTATAGGGGATATAAAATATCCCCTTCTTTTGATAAAACTTTCCTAAAGTTTTTCATACATTAATAAGGGATATAAATGTTTCATGGATTCATGCCGTAGTATCGAACGCCGGGCTTTTAGCCAAAAAACTCTATCGAAAAATATATAGATGAATCAAATAATATAACAAATTCAGGTGCTAAAATGAGTATAAAATTAGGATTTGTGGTTTCAGAATTCAATCGTGATTTAACAATCCAGATGGAGACCCTTGGAAAAGAACATGCAGCTTTTCTTGGAGCTTCTGTTGGGAAAATATTATACGTCCCTGGGGTTTTTGACATGCCCCTTGCAGTAAAAAAACTTGCCGAGGATGAAACAATTGATGCCGTAGTCACAATAGGGTGCGTGATACAGGGAGCGACAAAACACGATGAGATAGTTATACAGCACGCCTCAAGGAAGATAGCCGACCTTGCTCTTGAATACGGGAAACCCATAACTCTTGGAATATCAGGCCCTGGAATGAGCAGGCTTGATGCTCATGAGCGCGTGGAGTACGCAAAGCGGGCAGTCGAGGCTGCAATAAAAATGGTCAGGATGCTAAAAGAATAGGGCGGAAAGCCGGTTAAAATCGAAATATTGTATTTATTTTTAACTTGATGCCATATTAGTAGCAGCTAACATAACATTTAAACACATCAAAATACATAGTTACGTATAGGGAGGATTACTATGGAAGTTAAGATGCCGGTAAAAGAAATAATGACCAGGGATGTAGTTACCATTGACATAAAAAGTGATGTCCAGAAATTAGCAAAAAAAATGTTAGACTATGATGTTGGCAGCATCATTATCACAGATAGAAAGCAACCGGTTGGAATAATCACAGAGCGTGATATTGTCAGGAAAATCGTATCCAGGAATCTTAAACCGGAGGATATTTCCATGAGAGAATTGATGACCACTCCCCTGATAACCATAAATACCGAAGAGGATGTTACCGATACCATGCATAAGATGGTGAAAATGGAGATAAGGCGATTACCTGTTGTGGAAAATGGGAAACTCGTGGGCATCGTCACGGATACCGACCTCATCGCGATTTCAGCCGAGATGGGCAGTATTTTCTCCGACCTCATCAAGATGCACCGGGAGAAGGTTTTTTCAATGGAGGTTCCTCAAAATATCAATCGTGGGATATGCGAGGAATGCGGCGATAATGTTGATACCCTGTTACTTGTAGATGGAAAACTTCTTTGTGAGAGTTGCAGAGAGACTTAAAGACGCAGTAAATTTGGGATTTTATTTAAGTAACAAATATATGCGCAATAAAAGGAGTATGAGACTATGAAAGTAAAAAATGTAATGACCAAAAACCCTGTTTTTATTCACGGTACAGAATTTATGACACATGCGCGCCAGTTGATGAGGGACAGGCATTTTCGCACGGTGCCAGTGGTGGATAATAAGAACAGGGTCATCGGGATATTAAATGAGAAGGAATTGTTGAACATATATTCCACAAAATCAAATGTAACAGTTGAAGGATTCATGTCTGAGTTCCCGTTTGTATATCCTGATATGGATATGATGCAGGCTGCCAGATTGATGATAGAGGCAGGCGTGGGTCGCACTCCTGTATTGAAATCCGGGCAGGATATGACGCTTGCAGGTATTTTGAGCATGGTTGATATTTTCAGGAACCTTGACTTAGATAAAATTCCTTCAAAGAAGATAAGCGAGGTAATGACCACCGATGTAAAAACATGTTCTTCTAAGGACAATGTTGCCAAAGTCTGGCTGAACATGAAAGAAACAGGTTTTTCAGGTTTGCCCGTGGTAAAAAATGACAAACTTATCGGAATGGTCACCCGGCGTAATATTATCAACGCAGGCTATGCGAGAATCGAGAGGGAGGATGAGCAGGGGACGAGGTCTTCCATGTCGCCGCCTGTAGAAAAGATTATGAGCACTCCTGCATATTCTTTAACTCCTGAAACGAGTTTGAAGGAAGCGGTACAGGCTTTTATGAAGCTTGATGTAGGGAGGCTTTCTGTAGTCAATGGCGGGAAACTTGCAGGTATAGTTGATAGAAGTGATATAATCAAAGCGTTCATCTAAAGGTGCTTTATGAATTTTAGCAACATAACCATGAAAAAAAAACAACAGGACCCCAGAGGGTATATGCGGAATATGGCGCCAATTGATTTTAAATCAAGGATTTCTGAAAAATCTGGCGATATAATGACAGTAGCATCAAGGGAAGTTGTGACAATACCCCCTACGATGCCGGTGATTGAGGCAGTCAAGACCATGTTGAAGCACGGTTTCAGGAGACTCCCGGTGGTTGATGCGGGTACCAGCCGCCTAAAAGGAATAGTGACCTCGCAGGATATTGTGGATTTTCTTGGAGGCGGTCAAAGAAACCTTATAGTAAAGAACAGGTTCAAAGGAAACCTGCTTGCAGCCGTTAACGGCAGTATAAGCGAGATAATGGAAGAGAATGTTGTAACGCTCAATGAAAAAGATTCGCTTAAGGATGCAATGGATACGATGATAAAAGAAAATATCGGCGGGATTCCCATCCTTGACGGAGAGGAGAGAGTAAAATCCATCATCTCAGAAAGGGACTTTGTTTTTCTGATATCCGGAATTATCACGGGCAAGACAATAGATGAATACATGAGCAAAAATATAGTAACCGCCCCGGCCGATATGTCAATCGGGATTGCAGCAAAATCCATGATAAATAATGGTTTCAGGAGACTTCCCGTAATCCGGGATAATGTCCTGATAGGCATAATTACGGCTTCTGACATTATGCGTTTCCTGGGAAGCGGCGACATGTTCAACCGGCTTGTTACCGGAAACGCCAGAGAGGTTTTTGAAGTACCCATCAGCACTCTTATAAGAAGAGATGTAATTTTTACGAAATCTGATGTGGATTTAGGAGAGGCTGCAAGCGTCATGCTTGATAAGAATGTCGGTTCGCTTCCAGTGCTTGAAGAAGGCGAACTTAAGGGCATCATAACAGAACGGGATTTTGTCAGGGCAATGGCGGATTAAGAGGTTTTTATGAAAATCAAGGATATAATGAGCGCACCAGTCTATGTAGTATCGCCGGATGAGAATGTCGCGAGAGCCAGGAACCTGATGCTTCGCCACAGAATCGGAAGGCTTGTAATCGTTGAGAATAACAAGCCCATTGGGGTTGTGACCAAGAAAGACATAAGCAGGAGGCTTAACCAGGCCGAGCCGCAGTGGCGCAGGCGGCCGATTGATGATATACCTGTAAGAAAAGTCATGACAGAGAGCCTGATAACGATATTCCCTGAGGCGACACCAAAGCAGCTTGCAGAATTGATGAATGAAAATAATATTGGCGGGTTGCCGGTTGTCAACAATAAGAATGAAGTGATAGGCATAGTCACAAAATGGGACTTAATCAGATATTTCTCAACTCTGGATCTTGACCTGAAAGTCAAGGATTTGAAAATTGAACCTGCATTAACCGTTCACAGGCATCACACGATAAGCCACATACTTCACGAACTTGATGCAAATATGATAGATAGGGCAGTGGTTCTTGAAGAAAATGATATGCCGGTTGGGATTATTACAAGTTCCAATCTCACGTTCACGGAGATGAAAAATAAAAGAGGCGGTCTCCCTCAAAAAGAAATAAAGATGACGCGTAAGGAAAGCGCAGCCGGAAGGAAACAGAACAGGTATATAGAGGAAGTGCCCCTCGTCGCCGAGGACATCATGTCAAGCCCGATTATTTCGATTAAGAGCGATGACCTGGCAACGTATGCCGCAGGCATAATGGTAAAAGAGAGAATAAACGGTCTGCCCGTGGCGGGCAATGGGGTTATGGGGATATTGACCGGTGAGAATATAGTGAAATCAATAATGACAATGTGAGATGATAACATGAAGGTAAAAGACATAATGAGTGAACCTGTTTCGGTGCATAAGTCTGACAAACTTTCACATGCAATGGACTTGATGGATAAGCATGATACACGCAGGCTGCTGGTGACTAACGGAAGCGAACTCACCGGTGTAATTACGATGAGGAGCATAGCCCGGAAGCTCGGGACATGGAAGACATCGAATCTTCCCGCATCATCGCTGCATGTTGCTGCCGCCACAACGGATTTGTTCGCGAAAGTCCTTTCCGATACGGGTATTGAAGATGCGATTGCATTGATGGACAGGAAAGGGGGAATACTCGTCGTGACTGATAATGGCAATATTCTTGGATGGGTGACACCGCATGAGATATTAAAAAGCGCAAAGGGCGTGAAAGGATATGCAGCCGAGATAATGAAAGAACCCATATCCGTAAGCCCCGGAGACAGGGTCGCGCACGCAAGGCGCATAATGCTGGACAACGATATCGGAAGGGTGCCTGTAGTTGAAAATAGCGATATCGTAGGAATCATCACCGAGCGTGATGTTGCAAAGGCGATGATGAATTTCAGGGACCTCGTACCGGATAATCAGCAGGATGGGAGAATCCGCAACATTATTGTGGGTGATATCATGACCAGGAGTGTGAAATCCGTAAGAACGAATACACCTATTTCCGAGGTCGTATCATTGATGCTGGATGAGAATATTGGCGGGGTGCCTGTTCTTAATCTCAAGGACGAGCTGGTGGGCGTAATCAGCAGGAGAGCGATTATCAAGCATCTGGCGGAGAAAGGATGAGACGGGATGTCTCACAATTTGCCAATAAACTGGATATAGGAAAAGTATCCGAACTACTGGATATTCCCGAACACAGGATAACAGGCGCGCTGAAAAGAAAGACAATACAGTATGTATGGGGAAAGAAAGAATTATTCAGGTTCGATAAACCTGTTTCCTTGATTGAAGGAGGCACATCGGTATTCACCAAACCGTTTGATATAGTGCGCGGGTTTCCCAAGATTTCGCGGACATTGATGCTATCTCCTGCCCTGCAAAGGCATTTCTCTTCATGCGGGACAGTGGCAGTGGAGGAGAAGATGAACGGCTACAATGTCAGGGTGGCGTTAATCGGCGATGCGCTCGTTGCTCTCACGCGCGGCGGTTTTATTTGTCCTTATACAACCGAGAAAGCAATTGACCTCATCGGATATGATTTTTTCAAGGATCATCCTGAACTTGTGCTGTGCGGGGAGATGGTAGGCCCGGACAGCCCGTATGTGCCAAAAACATTTTATGATATAGAGTCCCTTGATTTTTTTGTTTTTGACATAAGAGAGAAGATAACAGGGAAACCCCTGCCTGTGATGAAACGGCGGGCGCTTGTGGATAAGTACGGTATAAAATCAGTCAGGCTTTTCGGGGAGTTTGAAATCGGGGAAGCGCATACCGGGATTTCGCGGATTATCAAGGAATTAGGCGGTTCGATGCATGAAGGGGTGGTTGTCAAAGACCCGCAAATGATTCTTCCCTCGGTAAAGTACACAAGTTCAGAGAGCAACTGCGCAGACTTGAGATACGCTTTTGAATTCTACAATGATTTCGGGCGGGATTTTTTCTTCGGAAGGGTATGCAGGGAAGCCTTCCAGTCTGTTGAATGGGGCGAGGATGAGGAGAGCGTGGAAAAAAGGTGCAGGCAGCTCGGGGAAAGTCTTCTTTTGCCCATGATAAAAACCATTAAAAAGAAAAAAGATGGCGAACGTATTGCCGAGAACGTGCAGATAAGGGTGAAGAGCCTTGATACCGTAAAGGAATTTGAGGACTACCTGAAATTAGTGGGTGTGGATGCTGTTTTTGAAGAACCGCAACTGAGGGGGAATGAATACCTCGTAAGAATCAGGAAAATGCACCAGAGTACCAATGATAGGACTGAAGCGATACTGGGCGGGCAGTTGTGGAGTTAAAATAATCAGGGATTTTTAAAGCCCGAACTCGCCCAGCCTCTCTCTTGCAAGCTCCCTCTTCTCCTGGTGCTCCTTCAGGAAATCACGCATAAGCTCGGCAGCATGTTTCTTGCAGTTGCCGCACACGCGCGTGCCTCCCACGCAGTCCTTATAGATTTCAAGAAGTTCGTTATCATCTTCGACAAGGTGGTAGAGCAGTAACTCATATACTGTGCATTGGTCGGGTTCGCCTCCCAGTTTCTTTTGCTCCTCAAGCGTCACCCTGCCGCCTGTTTTTGCGCGCATAACCTTCTTTGCCCCTTCTTCCGGTTTTTCGGTGAGGGCGATGTAGCTCTCAGGGATGCTGCTTGACATCTTGCCGCCCTGAAGACCTGTCATGAACTTGTGATATGTGGAGGCGGGAGGCATGAAGGCGTAACCTCCGTATTTTAATTCCACTTGCCTGACAATGTTTTCTACCTCTTCCAGAGTGTGCTTGAAAACATCCACATGCTCTTCATAAAGCTTGCCGCCTGTGAACTTTGCGATTTCAGAAAGGGCATTTACTGGAGCAGCTTTGCCGCGTACGCTTATAAATTCCTTGTCTGTACCTTTTCTCTCCTCCACTATGAACATATTCACTTTATACGCAAGCCCCCGCGTAAGCCTGATATGCGGGTCCTGGTCAGCGCCTACCGGAATGACAACGGGTTTTGGTCCTCCGAACTCCGCAAGCTGCGGCTGGAGTATGTCCGCGCTCTGCGTTAGGGCGCTTACCATGTGCGCGATGTTTGTCTCTCCGTTGAAACCGTAGATAGCGCTTAACTCCGAAAAATTAGCTTTAATGCCAAGCTCAAAAGAAAGGTCTTTCACGTTGGCGGATTTTGACTGGAAATAGATATGGCCTCGTTCTCCCGGTTCAAAACCGAGAGCAATAGCGCTAAGAATATACTCGTTTATACCAAGTTCCATGCATTCCTTCCAGCTTTTTCCCCGGACAGCATGCGCCTCCATATCGGCAATTGCCAGAAACGCATCCCCGCCCTGCTGCTGGTGCCAGATAATCTCCTCCATCACCATCTTATGACCGAGATGGGCATGACCGGAAGGCATAAAACCGCTCATTGCTGCAAAAGGTTTTCCAGAAAGCATGGCGTCAAGAACTGCGTCATAACTCCTGTGCCCGAAAATGACATGGCGGCGCATGTACCTGTGCGGGTTGGGAATTCTTGCGAGGAGGTCGTCAAATTTTGATATCCCGAACTCATCAAAGAGTTTCGAATAATTATCGATTTTGACTGCACCCCATGGGTCAAGAGTTGTCATTGCCCCTATTCTCGGTGTATAGATATGTAAATGTTATTGTGATACTGGTGTAATAGGCAGAAATTGTACCTCACCAATCAAAGCTATATTACTTTGTGAAATTTAACATCGCATTCCTTGAAGCTTTCAGTATTCTTTCCTCATCAAGGATTGTTACCAGGTAATTTTCCATCAGTATTCGTCCATCGACTATCGTGGTTTTTACATTACACCCGCAAGTGCCGTGAATAAGAGCCGAAGCCAGATTCGAAGATGTAAAGTTCAGATTTTTCAGCTCAACAATAATAATGTCAGCCAGACATCCGGGCTTCAGCACCCCCGCATTTATCCCCAGAGCCCGCGCGCCGTTCACGGTCGCCATCTCAAGCACTTTTGATGCAGGTAACACTTGCGGGTCTTTGAGCTTATGGAGATACGAAGCCGTCCTCATCTCCTTCCACATATCAAGACTTCCGCTTGATGCTGCGCCGTCTGTCCCGAGCGCCACGTTAATCCCTCGCTCAAGCATTTTCGGAACGGGTGCCGTTCCGACGCCAAGAGCCATGTTACTTGCCGGGCAGTGGGCAACATTGACCTTTTTGGTTTTCAGGATATCAATATCGTCATCGGATAGCCAGACGCAGTGTGCGGCAAGAACGCCCTGCCCCAGGAGTCCGATACTATTTAAGAGATTTATAGAACACATCCCGTACCGTTTTTTCATTAGCTTGAGTTCGTATTCGGTTTCAAGCACATGGATATGGATTCTCAAATTATCCCGGACCGCAAGTTCCTTTACTCTTACCAGGAATTCCTTTGAACATGAGGCCGCAGAATGCGGCGCATACATGGTTGTAATCCTGCCGCCGGCTTTGCCGTTCCATTTCCGTGCAAATTCCGCCCTGTTTTTCAGCTTTGTTTCCGAATCCTCGTTAAGACCTTCTATCATCCCGTAACCAAGCGAAGCTCTCATGCCGGTTTTTTCTACAATTTTTGCCACTTCATCCATGTGGATATACATATCAGCAAAAGCGGTGGTTCCTGTTTTTATCATCTCAAGCACGCCAAGATAAGCGCCAGCCTTTACGTCGCCAGGAGTGAGTTTCATTTCAGCCGACTGGATTTTTTTTGTCCATTCATCGTAGGGAAGGTCGTCTGCAAATCCGCGGAAAAGGGTCATGGGGAGATGCGTATGGGCATTGATAAGACCCGGCATGACAGCGCAGCCTTTTGCGTCAAGCACTTTATCGGATTTTTCATCAGTATTCTTGCCAACAAAAGATATTAAACCGTTATCTACGACCACCACTCCATTATCGATAATCGCGCCGTCCATGGTGAGCACGCGACCGCCTCTGATTATCAGGTCTGCCATGGAATATATGTTGGTTGGCGGTATAGAATAAGTTTTCTAAAATGACATGATAAATGAGTCCGGCAAGGATAATCAACCACGGAGGACACAGAGAAGCACAGAGAGTTGATGCTTTTCTCTGTGTCCTCTGCGCTCTCTGTGGTTTTTCAAACCGGAAGATAAGTCACAAACATGACAAAAACTATTAATCTTTCCCCACTATAAAGCGAGACGATGAAAAAAGTAGCACTTGCGTATTCAGGCGGGCTTGACACTTCCGTGTGCATACCCCTGTTAAAAGAGCATTACGGTTGCGATTATGCAATAACGATTACAGTCGATGTCGGTCAGACGGCGAAGGAAATCGAGCAGGCAGAGAAAAAAGCCAGGAAAATAAGCCAGAAACATTATACTATAGACGCGAAAGAAGAGTTCGTCAAAGATTATATATTTCCTCTTATAAAGGCAAATGGCAGCTATGAGGGTTATGTCCTGGGCACTTCGATAGCCCGTCCTCTCATCGCAAAGAAAGTCGTGGAAATAGCAAAGAAGGAGAAGGCTCACGCTCTTGCGCACGGCTGCACGGGCAAAGGCAACGACCAGTTAAGATTCGAGGCAGTTTTTCGAAGCACCGACCTTGAGGTCATAGCGCCGATGAGGGACATGAATCTCACGAGAGAATGGGAGATGGAATACGCAAAGGAACACGGGATACCCGTGGCAGCCACGAAATCAAAACCGTGGAGCGTTGATGAGAATATCTGGAGCCGAAGCATCGAGGGCGGACGGCTTGAAGAGCCGGATTTCATCCCACCAGAAGAGATATTCGAATGGACCGTGTCGCCTGAAAAGGCGCCGGATGATGCTGAGATTATCGATATCGGGTTTGAAGGCGGCGTGCCGGTTTCGTTGAATGGCGAGAATCTGGATGGCGTTGAGTTGATACAGAACTTAAACAAAATCGGCGGCGCTCACGGCGTTGGGCGCACTGATATGATGGAGGACAGGGTGCTGGGTCTTAAGGCAAGGGAGAATTATGAGCATCCCGCAGCCACGATACTGTTGACAGCGCACAAGGACCTTGAAAAACTCGTTCTCACGAGGGATGAATTGCGTTTCAAGTCGGTTGTTGATGAAACGTGGAGCGAACTTGTGTATAAGGGTCTTTTGGATGAGCCCCTGTATTCGGATTTGAATGCTTTTATTGACAGGACACAGGAAAGAGTGACAGGAAATGTGAAGGTCAAGCTCTATAAAGGCAGCGCAAAAGTGATTGCAAGGAATTCGCAGTTCGCGCTGTATTCTGCCGACCTCTCATCGTTTGACAGCAAGACCATCGACCAGAAGGATGCCGAAGGGGTCTGTAAGTACCACGGGTTCCAGGCAAGGTTGTTCAGGAAGTTGTGTTGAAAAAATGGGCCCGTTGCGATTTGAACGCAAGACCTCTCGGTTATCAGCCGAGCGCTCCACCTGCCTAAGCTACGGGCCCGAAACTAGCGCCCATATTACGCCATTTGATTTAAATCTTGTCTTTGAGAAATACAAGACTGGAAATCCCCTAACGAGTTGTTAATCGATACCTTTATCTAACTCCATGCACTATGCAACTCACCCTTTCAGGGCCGGTAGATCAGGGGTAGATCGCTCCCTTGGCATGGGAGAGGCCTCGGGTTCAATTCCCGACCGGTCCATCTTAATTCTTTATAACACCTTTAGCCTTATATTATTAGACAGCTTAACATCAGGAATTAGAATCTCCAGGTGATTGAATTTGTGGACAAACATGCTCTCCAATGAAGGAAAAAATCTAACCAAGCGAGCAGAAGGAGCGCTGGAAGCAGGAGATTATAGCCTGGCGATAGAGCTTTATAAAAAAGCTGAAAAAAAATTCAGGGAGGCTTCGGAGATAAGCACCGACTCGTATGAAACCAATCGTCTCAGGTACCTTGCGAATGATTATAAGCTCAAGGCCCTGCAGCTTGAAAACGAATATGGCGCAGGCGGCAGGGACAGCCAAATCCAGCCAAAGAAAAAGGAAACGCCTGAATTCGATATATCTGGATTGCTGAATGGAACAGGGGTAAGCGAGCAGGTCTTAGAGGCTGTAATAAAAATAGCCATGGAAATCAGAAGCGAAGGGAGGGAGGGACGGGCAATCGGGACGGCATTCACCCTCGGCGATGCCGCTAATGTCATGGCTAAATCAAGACAGCTCATACTGAATCCGTTCCAGGGATACAAAAGAGAGGAACGGAACATAACCGACCCCGAAATACGCGATAATATTAAAGAGTTCGCGCAGTTGGATGGTGTTTTTGTGGTTTCAGGCGATGGTGCGGTTGAAGCCGCAGGACGGTATATCACAATGGATACGGGACTTGTGAAAATCCCAAGAGGACTCGGTACGCGCCACTCTTCGGTAGCTGCCATAACTTCAGCCACCAAATCGATAGGGATTGTGGTTTCACAGAGCGGCGGGGTTATCAGGATATTCAGGGACGGGAAGATAGCCGCAACATTAAAACCATAACATAGCCTGCATTCGAAACATTCATGTGCGATATTATCCTTTGAGAACCAAAATTCAGGCTCAAATATGGTAGATATAAAACCCTTCAAAGCCACGGTACTTAATCCTGAACTGGCAGTGGATAAGCTTGTCTGCCCTGTCTATGACACTATAGATACTGCAAATTACGAGAGATTTGCACAGGAGAGAAACAACATTATCCATGTTACTACAAGAAAAAAAAACATGGACAGGGATGATTTTATAGATTATGCCGCGAGGGAACTCGGACGTTTCAGAAGTTCAGGGATACTTGTTGAGAGGGAAAAACCTGCTTTTTATATCTACGGTATAATGTTCACCCTTTCATCCGAGATTCTTGCGCTGCTTCCTGAAAAGGACAGGAGGCAGAAATATTTTGTTTTCGGGCTTGTAAGTCTTGTCAGGGTGGAAGAGCCCGGAAAAGGAAACATTGTCGGGCATGAGAATATTTTTGAAATTAATTCAAAAGAGCGCTACAGGCTCATGAAAGCCAGCATGATGAACTTCTCGCCGATTGCAGCGGAATACAGTATGCCCAACCATGAATTGAATAACCTTTTTGAAGAATATCTGGGATTTAAGCGCCCGGAATTTTCGCCCAATCCCGAAAAGCCGCCGGTTGTCGATGTGGTTCTTAACGGAAGTCGGCATCTTCTGTGGGAGGTTACCGATGAAAGCCTCATCCAGAGAATCAAAAACATGATGGCAGGGCGCAGGCTTCTCATTCTTGACGGGCACCACAGGTACGCTGCGTCCAGCCTTATGAGGGAAAAGGATGGCATCGGATATACGATGATGATGCTTATGGAAGGCGGGGACAGGGCTCTTTTGTTGTTGCCATGGCACAGGGCGGCGCGCAATTTTAATGCATTGGAGCTTGAACGCAGGATACAGGCGAGTTTTTCGATAGAATGGCAGGGCGACAGGAACAGCGAGGAATTCTACTCGATTCTCAGGCAGCGCGCCGGCGAGTACGATGTAAAGCTTGGCATGTATGACGGGAAAAAATTCAGCATCCTGAGAGCAGATGAAAAAACGGTGCGTGAGCTTTCGAAAAAGCGCAATGAGGTTGTGGGGCTTGACCTGATTGTTCTTCATGACTGGCTAATCAATCCTGTGATAAGGGGAAAAACCGAAGAGGATGTGTCGTTTAGCGCAAGTCCGTCCGAGGCTGTAGCTAAAGTGGATAGCGGTGAATTCGATGTGGCTTTTATCTTAAATCCCCTGTCGATTGGAGATGTCGAGAGAAAAGCATTTGTTGAGCACAGGAATTTTCCCCAGAAGTCCACGCTTTTCCTGCCGAAGGTTGCGGAAGGGATTGTGATGAGGAAGATTGAATAATCTAAAAAAGGATTCTTAAAAATCCTACGTTAAATTACTTTTTTTCTTTAACGATTGTCTTTACAATCATGAATATCACAACAGCAATTATGATGAAATCGATTAGTACCCCCACAAAATCTCCTATCATGAACTTGATATTTCCTGCGTTTAAGGTAGCTGACCTCCAATCACCGCCCGGAATCAGTGCTCCGATAATGGGCATAATCAGGTCGGTTACAAGCGCTGTTACAAGTTTTGTAACCGCAGCGCCCATGACGAATGCCACGGCAAGCCCGATTACCCCGTACTTGTTCAAAAAGTCCATAAATTGTTGCATAAACGATTTCTTTTCTTCAGGCATAAACTCCTCATTGGAAAGTTAGCATAGGGGCTTATATAACTTTCCAGATTGAATGTGAAGTGTTATTCTGATTGCATGATAATAAAATTTTTATTATTAGTATATATTACTTTGAATCCGAATTGTTTTGATATCCAGTCAAATGTGCGCATACTGAAAAAAGAAATGTGAGTGGGGTCGCCCGGATACCACCACTCGCTGAAATCCGAAATCGCATCATGGAATGAGGTCATGACTGCAAGAAAGCCCCCCGGCGCAATAAGTGGGCGGATTTTTTGCAATTCTGTTTGTATATCCCTGAAATGTTCAAAAACCTCTGTGGAAATTACAAGGTCATACCGACATTGCGGAATTCCCGGAAAGAAATAGGGGTCAAAGACATGGCAATCATATCCCTCCCTTTTCATCAACTGCGCCAGCACAGGTTCGGGACCGCAGCCGTAATCCAGGACTGAACGGACGCCGGGGCAATATTGGTGTATAACTTGTATCTTTTCTAAAAACATCCCGACATATCCTTTATTCAGAAGCGTATTATCATGAAGCCTGTAACGCGCGGCTTCATCCTGTGGTAAGAGATGGAACTTTTCAGGTACGAAAATCAGGTCGCATTCCGGGCATTTTATGAAACAGCGGTTTTTCTGCGCTTTGTGCGAGATTAAGAATTCAAGCGGTGGAGCCAATTCGCTGTTGCAGAGGGAACATTTTAAGCCGGGCATAGAGGGTTGAAGAATATCTCTTTATGTCTTAAATACTACCAGCATATTCAGGTACATTAATGAAGTTTAGCTGGTAGAATTTTTATATTGTTTTTAAAAATGTCATATAATATGAGTGTGGTTCCAACTATTAACATTAAAACCTGAGTCCTGATACCGAATGAACTTATTGTTAAAAAATTTATCGCTATTATTGAAATTCCAATAAATCCAACCTTCATATTTTATCACTTTTTACAATAATGGGCCCGCTGAGATTCGAACTCAGGACCTCCGCTGTGTGAGAGCGACGTCATAACCGACTAGACCACGAGCCCTGTTACGCCTGCTTGAAGGCAGGGATTCATAATAAGATTTGCGTATAATGAATGAGACTAATTTTTTCTGGTAAATGAATCCAGATAAGGATAATCGACCACAGAGCACACAGAGAGCACAGAGTTGAAATAGTTCTCTGTGTCCTCTGTGCACTCTGTGGTTTTTAAACCAGAAATAATAAAAATTCTCTAATGAATCAATTGTGCCATGGAGCGCAAAATACAGGTTCTGTCAAGTCTTAGGTTGATATGAATAGCTGTAAAATTTCGGTAGACGGATAAAAAAATAAAAGTTATGGTATGTTTGGCGGGCTTGAAGGCAGCGTATATTTTATGTAGGGAAACCCGTTAGCAACGTGGCAGCCATTGCAGCCGTCTATAGTATTATTGTATGCTGTCTGGAATGCATTCCAGTTCTTTGTGTTCATGGTTGTATTCAGCGGCGCAAGGTAAGACGCTTCGAAGTTCTTAAGCGATGCTGCTCTACCCGTCCTCGTCGTCTCTCCAACTTCCTGTATCTCCAGTGCCTCTTTCAGTTGATATTGGGCAAGGTCCCAATTGCCGCTCTTTGCAGCATAGTACATCATATAGAACCTGTTGCCGTATTCCATCATTACAGTGCCCAGACCAGGCTGGATTTCAGCAATCTGGTCCAGCGTAAGACTGTTGTGAGTGGTCTTTATCGGCGTCTTATTATCAAAACCCCCTGGGGTTGGCGGTACTTGCGGGGCGGGTGCAGTCTTGTAGCTTGCACTTAAAGCCGCGCCAGCTATTATTATGGCTACGATTGAGATTACAATCGGAGCGATGGTTTTACTCTCCATATCAATTACCTCCTCCTCTATTTCAACTATACACTTTTTTGGACATGAGTCCGGGGAGCCCACGAGCCCCCATTTGCCCCAATGGGCATAATACAAAGTTGAATTTATCAATATATAAACTTTAGTAGCCAAGGTGCGACACTTCATCCTATCTAACGAAGACTTGAAAGAACCCAAAAGACATAACATAGTTATATTGGCATATCCTGACTGAAAACACGCTCTTGCTTGTTATAAAAAATTGTATTTGCCTGAAAAGTTCCTGTTTTTCTCATCATTATCATCCAAACGTTTAAATACCTTATAATTATAATGAGATGTATACTGGAAGACGGCTGCACACCAATTGATGCGTTGCCGCTTATCCACAAGGAGACATAAATGGCGAAAATAATGCATGTACAGACCGTTCTTATGGTGGAGGATATTGAAGCCTTGAAAGCCAAGACTGGCGAATCCAGCACCAAGGACGCTCTCGCCAAAGCTGTCCAGCATTTTCTTGATTGCGAATATACGCATGAAGAGAATATGTGGACCAAAAAGCTTGAAAAGGTAGTTAAAAAAAGGTCTAAAGAACAATCCGAGGAGGAAAACATATGAAATTTGGGAAAAACGATGAGGCAGTATCGCCTGTTATCGGTGTTATACTGATGGTGGCGATTACTGTGATTCTGGCAGCTGTTATTGCTGCGTTCGTGTTCGGTATGGGTACACCAGTAAAGGCTCCACAGGTGCAGTTGAAGTTTACAGCGACAAATTCATCATCAGGTAATGATATTCTCAAGATAAGCCATGATGGCGGCGATCCGTTAGTACTGAAGGATGAGAAAATAACCATCAAAGATGCTGTCACAGACAATATTGTCTCAGGTATTAACAGCATGTTTTTGACCGCTACATCAGGTGGATTTATGGGAGCTGGAAATGATACATTATCTGCCGGCGGAAGCATTACCAATAACACGATGTCTTCTTTACCAAAGAATTCTATCATAAAGATAACCGTCCTTGATATTCCGTCAGGGCAGGTTATCGCAAGCACGAAGATAACAGTAACATAAACCCAAATTCCCCCTTTCCGGGGGCATTTTTCCTTTTTTTTGTTTTTAATCCTCCAGCCTTCCCAGCGCGCGCTATGCCGGCGCCGCTATCGGGAGAAGAAGCGGGCGCAGCAAAGTTTTAAGTAGTTTTAACAGAATTCAATCAACCGGGGCATGCGGAGGCAGCAAACTATTTAAACTTCAAAATGGACAATATGAATATGCAGCAGCAAGAATTCCGTTTTAAGATTGACGAGAAAAGCGTAAAGGATATTTCAAAGAGCATCGCCAATGAAGTGGCGGATAGGATTTATTATGAATTCTTGATTGCAAGGTATATGCCGGAAATAACAGCAATAGAAAAGGGCAGCATAACACCTTTAAAATCCGAAGCTTTCAAAAACCAGTTGCAGCGGAGAATCAAATCAATGGCTGAATAATTCCATTATGTTTTTTATTCCGCTTTCAAACGCATATTCTAATTTGTACATGAGTTGATTTATCACCTTCTGCTGCTTTTCCTTGTGCTCCCATCTGACAACGTAAAATTTTTCATTCTCCTGATTGATAATCACATAAAGCCTGTAAGGCGGGCTCATGAATTTTAGTTCCCCTAAAATGTATTTGTCTCTTACATGAAGCAATTTGACTGCGTTTTTGCCCATGTTTTCAATCTTTTCTATTGATTTGCATATCAGTTCCAATTGCTTTTTGTCTCTTATGCTTTCAATCTCTTTTTGAAAAGACGGGACAATTATCACTTCAAATTTTTGTTCTGTCATTTAGGTAGGTTATTCGAGTTTGAATATAAAGATTTTTGCAAATCTTTTCTCCATTCTTTGCCGTATCTCTCTTTCTCACTTTTGTATACCACTTCTGCATAATGACAATATGGAAATAATGCATAAATCAGGCAAAAGCCTGAATTATTGAACTTCAAACTTTAATCCTTCAGCTTTCACTACATATCACTTCGACGCCGCTATCGGGAGAAGAAGCGGCAAAGTTTTAAGTAGTTTTAACCGAATTCCAGTGAATATATGGCAATAGGACTCGGAGACATTTACGAGAAACTTAAAGAACTTGTTACTATCATGGATAAGGTTAGAGAGAATACCGAACGCATCTCTAAACCTGAAGAAAAAGTTGATACCGGATTCAAGAATATGACCGAAGAAATGCACGGTCTCAAGGACGAATTCAGAGCATTCCGTGAAGAATCCCGTTTGAGCAATTCTGAACTGAAAGGAGATGTCAAGGCAATTTTAATCCAGCTTAAAACCGAGGAAAGAATTGATGCTTTAGAATCAGTTTTGAAGGAACATATCGCCGCATGTGAGAAAGCAAAAGCGTGAATTATTGAACTTCAAACGTTAACAGGTCATTTTAATATTCTACAGATTTTTCTGACGGGATAACAGGATTTACAGGATAAAATCCAGTCCATCCTGTTAATCCTGTCCATATTCGTTGCCGCCCGCGAAAAAGGCAAAAGCCTGAATTGCATGTTGCTTCGGCGCAGCTATCGGGAGAAGAAGCGTTGTCTGGTTTTTGATTATAAACGGGTCGTTCAATAACTATAAACCCGCAAAATACAATTAATACCCCATGATACTTTTTGATGATATCGGAAGCTATCCGCTGCCTGAAGGGATAAGCAAAGAATGGATAGCCTCTGCTGTAAAAAACAACGACCCGAAATTAATCGCTATTATACGCGATGCGATGCGCCAGAAAATAGACGCTGGCGTGGATGTGCCCACATATCCCCAGTTCCAGGATATGAACCAGCAGTTCCTCGGGATAATCAATGACGAATCAGCCCAGGAGGAGCCTCTCATCGTCCGCAAGGAAAAAGCAAGGATAATGGAGCTTTCTGCCATTGAAGAAACAGGCGCGGAATATTACAAAAAAAATGGAAAAAAACTGGACGTGAGGATATGCGTGACAGGTCCAGTTGAACTGTATTTGAAACAGTTCGGCGGGACTGCATACAAGGATGTACTGGACGCATTTGCAACCAGCATCGACAGGTTCATCGCCAATTCCATCGATAATGCAAAACAGATACGCATAGCCACAGTTTCCATAGATGAACCCAGCATAGGGATAAATCCCCAGATAATGTTCAGTGAAAGCGACCTGGCAGGAGCCCTTGAAAAAGCCGCAAGGACATCCGCTTCGCATAAGATAGATACGGAAATCCATCTCCATTCCCCGCTTCATTACAAACTTGTGTGCAACGTACCATCCATTGGCATCATTGGTGTTGAATCAGCCGCTAACCCATCGTATCTTGACCTCGTCGATAAGAAAGACCTTGCAGATTATGATAAATTCCTGAGAATCGGGGCAGCGCGTACAGATATTTTCGGCATGGCTGCGGCGCTCAACGAGAAATACGGGACGAATGTCTGGAAAGAACCCGCAAAGCTCAACGAGATAACGACACAGATGGAAACACCGGATATCATAAAGAAGCGGCTTGAAAAAGCGTATGGCATATTCGGCGACAGGATAAAATATGCCGGTCCTGACTGCGGGCTTGGTTCATGGCCATCGCAGGAACTGGCGTTCAAACTTTTGCAAAATACAGGTCTTGGAATAAAGGAATTTCTAAAGAGTGCAAAATCTGGGGCAACCATTTAATAGGTAACCGACATTACTTGGTTTTATGCGAGCAAAACAACGGGTAAGCAATAAAAAAAGCAATAAATTCAAATCAAACCTGGAAGGGTTTGGAGCGAAAACGGTAGTTGTGAAGCCGGCAGGTTACCCGTTAAAAGGTATGTTCCACGAATACCCTGAACCCTGCGAACTTGATGTTTTTGAATTCTATGCAAGGGAGCAGTGGAATGGATTTGTAGTGAAAAAAGGAGACTTTCTTTTTGACAAGAGGATGTTCCCGGATTTTGCTTTCAAGGTCGTAAATGTTGAACCTGAAAATTCCGAGATTGGCAAAAATACAAAATTCGTGGTCGAGGATTATGATTCTGATTTTTTTGTTCCTGAAACCAGAAGTGAAGTCACATTCAGCAAAGTCATAGGGCAGGAAAAAGCAAAGCAAAAATGCAAGCTTATCGAAAGTTTTCTTAAAAACCCTGAGAAATTCGGGAAATGGCTGCCAAAGAATATTTTATTCCATGGGCCTGCGGGCACAGGAAAAACCATGATGGCAAAGGCGCTTTCCAATGCAACTGAAGTCCCGTTTTTGCCCATCCGGGCAACCAGGCTCATAGGCGAGTTCGTGGGCGACGGTTCGCGCCAGATACACCAGCTATATGAGAAAGCTGAGGAACTTATGCCCTGCATAATTTTCATAGATGAATTTGATGCAATCGCGCTTAACCGGAACTACCAGGAAATACGTGGCGATGTAGCCGAGATTGTAAATGCGCTGCTCACCGAGATGGACGGGATAGATGAGCGTGAAGGGATATGCACCATCGCAGCTACAAATATGCTCAACACGCTTGATCCTGCCATACGCAGCCGCTTTGAGGAAGAGATTGAATTCACCATCCCGACCCTGAGCGAACGGTATGAAATCCTTAAACTTTATTCAGCCACATTCCCAAAGAAACTTGGAAAAGATGTGAATCTTGAAGCCATGGCGAAGGCGACATCGGGTTTCTCGGGAAGGGACCTTGTTGAAAAACTCCTCAAGAACGCATTCCATAAAGCCATACTTTCAGGCGGCAGGGTAACAAAAGCACATTTTGAGGCTGCACTTGCAGAGGCAACGGGGAAAAAATCCGAACCTCCGAGGGGAATGTTTGCATAATGGCAATCAAGAATATCAGCTCCCTCATGGGGACAATGAAAGAATCATATGATAAAAGCAAGGATAAATCAAGATGGCGGGTGCTTGCAGGCATGAACCGCGAATATCATGATACTTTTATAGGCGGAGAGAATAAGTTATGGCAGATTAAATCCGAGGAAGTCAAGCCCGGTGAATTTGTCGCAGTGGGCGCGGAAGTATCGCGTTATGACAATGACCTTGAAAAAATAATGAAAGACGGTTCACCGGTGCCCTTTGGGACCATGACGCCGCAGAACCGGGGGATTTCGATTGTTATGGGAGGGATACAGACGTATTCTTCGGATTCATCAAATCTTTTGTGCAAGGAGCTTCTTTCAGGCAAACAGGCGGCGCTTGAACAAAAACTTAAGAGCCAGGTTAATAGGATGATGGATGACCTGTCTTTCAGGAAAAAATATAATGAGCATAAGGACAGGCTGAGAAGGGCGTATATTTAGTTCTTGGTACCAAGAACTAAACTAACGTGCAAATTAAAATAGCATGGTGCTCATTGGATCGGATGGGAAAATTTTCCTCTTTTCTTTGCCTTTAGAATCATCTTCTCGCTGGGTTTATTGCGGGTAAATATGTCCTGACCTATGTTTGTAGCTTCCCAGTCTTCAGCATGCTCTAATTCCCTCACAAGCAGCCAGAATGTGTATATTTCCTCAATCCCGTCGCTGAGCTGGTATTGACCGGCCCACGATGTAAGACTCTGCTTATTTCCAAGCTGATTATTCCAGAGAACCGTCCAGCCAACAGCAATACCATTGGGGTTGGGTGCATTCAAATATCCCGCCAGAGGATAAATTCCCGGCGCGCCTCCAACTTTTGTTTGATATTTGCCCGTCATCACATTCCCTGAAACTCTTAAATCCATTATCGATCCGAGTTCGTTGTACCAGATACCGTTGATATCCACCTTTTACCACCATTTATAAGGTAACATTCATACTATTTAATGATACTCATTTATAAATCAGATAATGCAGTTCACGATTTAACGCGCGCGACCCAGCAATTCCTTCAGATTGAAATGTTCATACCCGCCATACTGCGCCGGGAAGTTATTTATTGCAAGCCAGAGATCTCCGGTTTCGGGATAAGCCACAAGGCTCCACATGTTGGCTACATGGGCTTTAAACGTTCCCACAGGCTCTTGCGCCTGATAAGTAAAATCGGGATACATGGCGCATATGGTGCAGAGGATATTATTAGTCCATGAGGGAAAATCCGCCGGACGGGTCATCCGCGTATAAGGGTCGTAGCGGTCGCTTAATATTTTTATGGCATTTTCCGGAGTGATTTTGCCATAATATTCGTGGATCAACTGTCCGTACCGTTCAAAACGGCTGGGCGCCTGGACGAAGAAATTATATGGGTCTTTAAGGCTGTCCTGCCAGTTTTCAATAGTGGAGATATCCTTGAGTTCGTTCACAAGCACCTGGTCAGCAACCATATTGTATCCCGAATAACCCGCCCAGCCCGGATAGCAGTTCGAATGGTTTGACTGCCACATCGCTTTGACATCGGGCATGGGATAACGGACACAAACCATTCTGGAAGATGTCTCAACAACCGCCGCCTTTTTGGCTTTGGCATCCGCCACATGGTATGCAATGCCGGCGCAGCGGGGGTGCTCCCGGAATATTTTTATGGCATCATCCACGGTACTTGCATGGGTCAGCAGCAGGCGTGTGAATATGGCAATACCGCAGCCTTCCATACTTTCAAATTGCATGGAGTTCAGTTGCGTCATCATCTCAAAACCCTTCTCATTTACGCCCCCGTCCAGCCCGATCATCCCCGGATAAGTCAGGAAGGCGTGACCGAATCCGTTATCCGGGTCGGCTATGACCATCATCCGGTTATCCAGTTGCTCCGGCATGTTGAAATTATCTTCATTCTTGCCGAAAATCAATTTACCATCGCCGCCCGCCCATTCATCCCAGGCGCAAAAGCTGCTGCACCCGCCGCCAGCAGGTCGGGTTAAGCCCGAAGGCTCCGGATTTTCCTTGCCATCGCACTGCCAGTAATGGGGATGGCAGTAGATACACCATTGGTCATAGTTGGTATTCCAGAGCAATATCTGCTCCAGGGTTACGTTCACTCCCGCAGCTTTTGCACCGTCGGCGATTCCCTTCATTTCTTCTTTAAACTCCCCCGGAAGAAACGGTTCCGCTTTTTTCTGTCCTGTCCACAACATCTCCTGCGCTTTTTTAAGGTCCGAACCCGTCTGTTTGGCAACATAAGCGGCAGTAGCCAGAAGCGTCCTGTTTATCATAAGGGCTATTCTACCAGCTAAAAAATAGCCATGCTGATATCCCATCTCATATGGTTTGCCTTTAATGCGCAGAATCTTTACGCCATTTTGTTCTTTAAACTGTGCTTTTTTAAGTATTTCATCTTGTCTCATACCAACCCTCATTTGCAATTGTCATTGTGGATATATAAAGTCTTTTAGCCGGAATACATGCATGTAAGTGAAATGAAACTACGAATCTCCTTGCGTTGCCAGGCCTATTTCTTCAAAATGCTCTCAAGGCAATAGACGGTCAACGATGTTTCTTCGCACAAATCCCCTAAATCGCATATCTTGCATAATTTATCCAGATCCTTGATATCTACGTCTAATGTTCCTTCTTTTTCATGAAGTGAGTAAAGCAGCTTCAAATATTTTCCTTCAACTATCCTGGGAAGTTCATTCCTTCTTTCAAGTCCGTACCACTCATAAACACCCCTATCTCCTTTAGATGAATTGCACCTCTTACATGCAGTAATGGCGTTGTCCCCCGTATCAGGCCCTCCCCTGCTTTTGGGTATCAGATGATCAGTACTTAAAGGCTCCTTACTCCCGCAATATATGCATTCGTTCCGCTTTTCTCGCTCTTTTACATATTCCCTTATAGACCCTGACCATTGAATATCCCCTTTTTTAAGCTGTTTGAATCTGTCCATGATAAAACCATAGTTCTTGGTTTTTCCATAACCTACCGACTCAGCTATAAGTTTTGCATATTGCCAGTAGATTAAATCTCTTACTGTTCTAACAGCTTTTGGTGGCATGATAGTAACCTCTCAAGATTCATAAATAAAACTATCGCCGATAATAGACTATAGCTTTGATGGGGATGATGAGAACCAAGTTGAAATGGTTACTGTAATTCACCTGCAATAATTCACTACCACCGCAGCGTCCTCTGCCACGCCTCCATCAACCTCCCGCTATCCGCCTCCGAGCGCGCAATTCCGGCTTCAAGCTCATCGCAAAGGGACATTACATATTAATCTAAGCCGTAATGACAGCTAAAATCCGTGATCTTAATGGTCTTCTCTTTTTTCCTTGCTTTGATTTTTTTGATAAATTCCGGTCTAAGCTCAGGTTCAAGAAGAGATTTTCCATATTCACTTACTACAATATTGATCACCACCGCAACGTCCTCTGCCACGCTTCTTTCAACTCATCGTTCCCCGCGCTCAGCACCACTTTCTCCCCGTCCATCACCATGAAATCCTGCGGCGCCGTAACCGCGCCCACATCTGCAAACACGTTTCCTCTCATACTCTCCTCAAACCTCGCAACTTTTTCCGGCGCCACCGTCACCACAAAGCGGCTCTGTGACTCCGAGAACAGTATCGTATCGGCGCGCTTGATGTTCTCCACGGGCACTTTTGTCAATTCAATGGTCATGCCAAGTTCGCCTGAAAATGCGCTCTCAGCCAGCGCAACGCCAAGACCGCCGTCAGAGCAGTCATGGCACGAAGCTACTGTGCCTTCGTTGATGGCTCTTTCAAGAGCAATATACAATCGCTTTGCAGACGCCGCATCAACTCTCGGCACGTCGTTGCCTATAAAACCAAGTGAAGCAAAATACTCGGAAGCTCCGAGTTCATCCTTCGTTATGCCGAGGACATAAACCCTGTCGTCCAGTTTTTTAACGTCCATAGTCACTGCTTTCCTCACATCCTCTATCTTGCCAATCGTTGAGAAAAGCACTGTTGGCGGTATGGATATTTTCCTGCTTCCGATTATATAATCGTTCTTCATGCTGTCCTTTCCAGAAATGCAGGGCACGCCGTAGGCTTTCGTATAATCATATAATGCCTTGTTCGCTCTCACAAGCTGCGCCAGCTTGAACTCGCCATCAGGGTTTTTCTCGGATTTCACAGGGTCGCACCAGCAGAAATTATCAAGACCCGCGAGGTGGTCAAACGAGCCTCCCACGCAAATGTGGTTCCGCACTGCCTCATCGATGGCGCATGCCGTCATGTGGTATGTATCAATATCACCGTACCTCGGGCAGATGCCATTTGCAACCACGACCCCTTCCATGCTGTCAAGCAGAGGCCGGATAACCGCAGCGTCACTCGGTCCGTCGCCCGTAAGCGGCTTTACAACCGAGCCACCCTGCACTTCATGGTCGTATTGCCTGATGACATATTCTTTTGAACAGATATTAAGACGCGAGAGGAGGTTTTTGAGCGCGGCTGTTAAATCCACAATCCCAAGCACGGGTTCTTCGAACTTCCTACGTTCCCACCGTGCATTCAGCTTCATCGTGGGAAGGCCTTTGTGCAGGAAATCCATATCAAGGTAAGCCACGTTTTTATCGCCGTACTTTGCATGGAATTTTCCTGTGTCCGTGAAAGTACCTATGGTCGTTGCCTCAACATCCCTTGTTTTTGCAAGAGCCAGGAAATCATTAATCTTATCCGGAGATACGGCAAGCGTCATTCTTTCCTGCGATTCCGAAAGCAGTATTTCCCACGGGTCAAGTCCCGGATATTTCAGGGGGCATTTCTCAAGCTCGATAAGGCATCCTCCGCTAAGCTGTGCCATCTCACCCACGGATGAGGACAATCCTCCTGCGCCGTCATCCGTGATGGCATTATACAGCCCCAAATCCCGCGCCTCAAGCAGGAAATCCAGCATCTTTTTCTGGGTTATGGGGTCGCCTATCTGGACTGCTGTTACAGGCGAATTCTCATCAAGTTCAAGCGAGGAAAACGTGGCGCCGTGTATGCCGTCTTTCCCGATGCGACCCCCTGTCATCACTATCAGGTCGCCGGGATTAATCTCTTTAATGTGGGAAGGCTTGCCGTTAATCATGGAGGGCATTATCCCGCCCGTCCCGCAGTAAACAAGGGGTTTTCCGAGATATCTCTCATCAAAAACGATGCAGCCGTTCACCGTCGGGATACCGCTCTTGTTCCCACCGTGCTCCACGCCGCGCCTCACCCCTTCGAAAATCCTTTTCGGGTGCAGAAGCCGCGGCGGTAATTCCTTGTCATAGAAGGGCGATGCAAAACAGAATACATCGGTATTGAAAATCAACCGCGCCCCCATGCCAGTGCCAAGCGGGTCGCGGTTCACGCCTACGATACCCGTGATTGCGCCGCCGTAAGGGTCAAGTGCAGAGGGTGTATTGTGCGTCTCCACCTTCATCACAAGGTTATAATCGTCATTGAATTTGATAACTCCGGCGTTATCGGTAAAAACAGAGACAAGCCAGGGTTTGTTGATTTCCCTGGTTGAGCGCTTTATGAAAGTATCAAAAAGAGAATTTATTGTCTTGGTTCCTTTTTCATCAGTATAGGTTATCTGGCTGTTGAAAATCTTGTGTTTACAGTGTTCAGACCATGTCTGTGCAAGCGCCTCGATTTCTACGTCCGTGGGAAGGGAAAGACCGATTTCTTTTCTTTCTTTTCTGACACCGGCATCAGAAAAATATTTCTGAATTGTTTTCATTTCAGCAAGGTTGAGGGCAAGAAGTCTTTGAACGCTTATTTCCTTTAACTGGTTGTCGCTGACATCCAGATTTAGTGCCGAAACCGAAGGTGTGTGTTTTCCTTTCACTACCGGCAGTGGAAGGCGCACGCCCTTTTCACGGTTCCAGTCGTCAATGTTTATTATTTCCCACCTTTCAATCAGGCTGTTCGCAAGAAGCCCGCCTGCAATTTTATCGGCATCTTCTTTTGTGATATTTCCCCTGATAAGATACTGTCTTGAAAAATAAACTCCCCGCAATTCGGTTTTAAGCACGTCTTCAGATGCCTTTTTCGAAGTCGCTCCGACATTGTCGGTCACGCCAGGCTTGAATCCCACTTCTATCAGCCATGAAAAATCCTCTGCCAGCGGTTTGGATGAGAAGACCTGGATTACGGGGTCGGCAAATAATTTTTCACCCAGCAGATTCAGTTCATTTTCTGAAAAGTCTGCGTCAAAGGTGTAAACCTCGATAGTCCTGACAGAGTCCACGTTAATATGCAGGTCTTCAACTATCCTTTTCTTGACACCTTCGCCCAATGCGTCTTTCATTCCCTTTTTAAAACCTACTTCAATCCTGCTGGTCATTATTTGTCACTCTTTCATATTAGGATGCAGATGATATAAAAATAATATGTAATCGACTTTGGCGTTATTAAAGCGATAATTCACAGCCAGCGCCCTGCCCTATGCCCTCATCCACCCTGACATGGAGCTTCTTGATATTATCCGCGCCATTTGATTTTAACCCGTTTGCCATTTCGGTTGAGAAATACTTGCACAGGTCTTCAGCACTCACTGATTTCGTGGGGAGGAACACAATATCTTCCAGAGGCAATACGTATCGCTTTTTACTTTCTATGATTTCAATTGAGACGCCATCCTTTTTCACTATCCGAAGGCGCGGGTCTTTTTCAGCGATAAGGACTTTATGGTCCAGCCTGTCGCAAATCCCGTTTACTATATTTTTAACCAGCTCAAAATCAATTATAAATTCCCCGATCTGTTCGCCTTCGAGCCGCACGCTGACCGCGTACGTGTGACCGTGCAGGCAGCCGCATTTGGGATGATTCGGAATGAAATGGCATGCAGAAAATCGCAGTTTTGCCATCCAGCCGTCTATTTCGATGAACATCACATCGGCTTAATTACTCTGTAAGGTATAATCCTTTTGTCAGAATTACGAGATTTTTTAATTTTTTCTGGGTAAATGAATCCAGATAGAGATAATCGACCACAGAGCACACGGAGAGCACAGAGAGTAGCCCCTTTTCTCAGTGTCCTCTGTGCTCTCTGTGGTTTTTTAAACCAGACACAATAAAAATTCTCGAATTACTTTCACAGAGCTTGCGTTTATATTATATCCATGCATATCATCAATTAATAATATGGAAAGCCCGGATTCGCTATTTAGCGGCGCCAGTGAGGCCCTCTGCATCCTTTGCCGGGGCGCAAAATTATTATGCGGAAAACAGAGGTGTCCCGTCCTTGTTAAATTCTATTCAAGAGCAAAAGTCAAGCCGCTCACTGACAGCCTGAACATCGACGGCTCCTCACCGCCCGGGGTGTTCGTGGGAAGAATCGGATATCCATACGTGTCCATAGGCCCGTTAATCCCGCCATCGCACGGCGACACAACTCTTCTTGACACCCCTGAAATGTGGATCGGGAAGAGTATCGATGATATTGTGGATTTTCGCTCACAGCTTGTCCGCGGCAAACATCTTGTGCATATAAGAGACCTTGAAGGCAGCCGCATCGTAGAAGCTACACGCGAGATGGCGCTGTCCGCATCCCCTGTGGATGTTGAGGCTGAATTCCTGAAAAAACCAAGGGCAAGGCTTGTACTTGATGACGAGGTCCAGCCCTTCGGCCCGACAGCGCCCCTTAAGAAAATCGATGTTGGGAACACGAAATTTGACCAGAGGATGGAAAAGGCATACAACGATACAGACCTCAAGGCAAAGGACGCTGTGCTTGAGCTTTACAAAAGGGATACTCTTGTCTCAAGCATCCAGAAAGCCTTTAGTGTAGGCTCTTTCGGGGAAGGAAAAGCCCGCCGCTTTGTTCCCACGCGGTGGAGCATTACCGCCGTCGATAGCATGATTGGGGCTAACCTGATGGAGAAAATGAAAGATTTCCCTTTGATTAACGAATTCCTTGTTTTTGAATCATGGCAGCTTGATAACAGGTTCGTGGTTTTGATGATGCCGCGCGCATGGAGCTATGAGCTTATCGAGGCATGGTATCCCAATACAGTCTGGAACCCGTTCGGGAAGGACGTGGCGATAATGTCGTCCTCCGAGGGTTTTGAGGGAAGAACGACGTATGCCGAGATAGGAGGTTGCTATTATGCTGCGCGCCTTGCGGTGAATGAATACCTCGTGAAAGAAAGAAGGCAGGCGCGCGTGGTGATACTGAGGGAGGCGCATCCGGGTTATATAATGCCTGTCGGGGTGTGGAACGTGAGGGAGAATGTGAGGGCTGCTGTTCGGGCGCCTCCGATGAAGTTCTCTTCTCTGGATGACGCTTTTGCGTATATTTCAACGAGGCTTGTCATCCCGAAGGCGCGCTGGATAAAGGAGAGCACTGTGTTGAAAAATACATTATACCAGAGAGGGCTTGAGGATTTTTTTGGAAAATAAACAACGAACTAATACGAACTCGATACGAACTCCGATGATATGATAAGAGAAATAAAGGTAAAAACAGCACTTTCACCGTCGCAGCTTCCCGACCTGGAATATGCCCTCAATCCATACAGGGGCTGCGCGCATGCCTGCGTCTATTGCTATGCGCCGTCAGTCATCCACTGGGATAAAGGAAAATGGGGCGAGCTTGTGGAGGTAAAAGTAAACCTGCCGCGCATCCTTTCAAAGGAGCTGCGCGTAAAGAAAAAAGGTGTTGTGGGGCTTGGGACTGTTACAGACCCATACCAGCCCGCTGAGAAGAAATACGAGATAACGCGCCGGTGCCTTGAACTTTTGCTTATGCACGATTTTCCCGTGTGCATCCAGACGAAATCCTCGCTTGTGCTGAGAGATATTGACCTGTTGAAGAAGTTCACAAATATCGAGGTGGGCGTAACGCTAACGGCGCTTGACGACAGCGCGAGGGCTAAAATGGAACCCGGCGCATCGAGTGTGGAGGAGAGGCTACGCGCGCTGGAGGAGCTTTCGAAAAATGGGATTAAAACATGGGTCTTTCTTGGACCAGTAATGCCTTATATTACTGATGTTGAGGCGCTGGTTGATGCTATTGCAGAGGTGAAGCCGAAGTATGTGCTTGTGGATAAGTTGAGGTTGAAGGAAGGAGTGTGGGAGGGGGTGAGGGAGTTTATTGCGGGGTTTAAGCCGGAGGTGCTTGCTGATTATGAAAGGATTTTTCTGAAAGGAGAGGATTATTATAGTGAGGTTTTTGAGAGGGTTTTGAGGAGATGTGAGGAGAAGGGAGTGAGGTGCGAGATGAATAGATTATAAGGTTGAGTTAAAATCGTTTTTGTTCTACTCTCGTAATCAGATGCCTGCGCCCTTTTGTTTTCATTAAAAAACCTATTTCCTTAAACTTATCTCTTTTAAAATCTCTTCCTTTGATGCCCTTCCCACAAATACAACCTCTCCATCGATCGCCACGGTTGGAACAGACATTATACCGAGTTCAGAGGCGCGGCGCTGCCCTTCAGGATAAGATATGTTGATTTCCTTGAATTTCATGGTTTTGGGAAGTGTCTCAATTAAAAGAGCCCGGAGCGTGTGGCAGTTTGAGCATGTGTCCGAATAATAGAGTTCAACGGTTGTCATTGGTATCACATTTATACTTTGTAAATAAACCAGTTATCTTTGAGGCAAGTTTTGCTTTAATACATTATTTTCGGATAAAGATTTTCATTTCAATGTATGTAAAATCTTTTGTTTAAATTTAACTTTGCGCTCTTGGCGTCTTTGCGGTGCAGAATTTTCCACCGCAGAGGCGCAAAGGACGCGAAGAATTTGCTCAATACTTACTTTTTTACAGTCTCCATTTCAATACAGCAGATATGGAACAATTTTTGAGTTCAATATGGGGTCGCTGAGATTTGAACTCAGGTCTCATGCACCCCAAGCATGAAGGATGGACCAGGCTACCCTACGACCCCGTAGGAGTAACCCTAAGATAGCTTCTCAGTATTTTATCCTTTCTGATTGGCAGCGTCAATCCTTTGATACAATCCTGAGGCTTAAATCAAGCCAGTTTGATGAATGCGTCAGCGCGCCAACAGAAATAACATCAACTCCCGTTTTTGCATACCGGGCTATATTCTCAAGGGATATATTGCCTGACGCTTCAAGGATTACCTTATCCCTCAAGCCTTTTTCCTTTAGTATTTTGACAGCATTCACGATTTCATCAGGGGACATATTATCGAACATGATTATATCCACCCCGAGCTCTGCAGCCTGTATGGCAGAATCCGAATTTTCCACCTCGACTTCTATCTTCTGGGTAAAGCTTGCAGTTTTTTTTGCCGCATTAACGGCTTTTTCAAGTCCGAGCACTGCGATGTGGTTATCTTTTATCATGACAGTATCCGAGAGGTTAAACCTGTGAGAGTCACCTCCGCCTGCTATAACTGCTTTTTTCTCAAATTTTCTAAATCCAGGCGTGGTTTTCCTGGTGCATGCGATTCTCGGTCCGTCCGCCCTTTCAACGTATTGCCGGGTCAGGGTGGCAATCCCGCTCATCCGCCCGAGGAAATTCAATGCCAGCCTTTCAGCCCTGAGAATAGACCTCGCTCCCCCTTCAAGCGTGAAGACGATGTCATTTTCTTTTATAAGGTCGCCATCCACGAAATCCGTGGCTGCGAAAATATCAAAATATTCAAAAACCTGTGTCGCTTCAGAAAGCCCTGCCGCAATACCATATTCCTTCGCAATCACTTCCGCATGCACATTGCAGTCAGGAATTATATTGCATGAGACATCATTATATCCGATATCTTCCTCGATAAAACGTTCCAGTTCAGATAATAGCATAATCAATCCCTATGATTTATTGTCCACAGATTACTTATATACTACTGTTAAAGTATTAGAAAACATAAAAGGTACTTATGCTTAAAATCGGTGTAATCGGCTGCGGCACAATAGGCGCTGAAATATGTAAAGCAATCGATACAGGTATTATCAATGCCAGGCTCATGGCAGTTTATGACAGGAGCATAGAACATTGTGAAAAAATGATTGCAAACCTTGAAAATAAGCCCATGATTTCAGGAATTGATGAACTGATAAAAAGTGTTGATGTTGTTGTTGAATGCGCCTCGCAGGAAGCGGTGCGGGAGCACGGGCTTACCGTGCTTGAAAACGGAAAAGACCTTATGGTCATGAGCGTGGGAGCTTTGCTTGATTCTGAGTTGTTAAATAAATTCATCCGCGCCGCCAAAAATAACAGGTGCAGGATTTATATACCATCCGGGGCCATCGCAGGCATCGACGGCTTAAAATCGGCATCTGTTGCACCCATTAATAAAGTAATGCTCTCCACCACAAAAAATCCGAAAGGTCTTGCAGGCGCGCCTTTTGTTATTGAGAATAAAATTGACCTTGCAACTTTTCATGAAAAAACCCTCCTGTTCAAAGGAAGCGCAGAGGACGCTGTGAAGGCATTTCCCCAAAACGTGAATGTGGCGGCTTCATTGAGTCTTGCAGGGATTGGCTCAAGGAAAACCGAAGTCAGGGTTTTCGTTGACCCGGAAGCTTCAAGGAACATTCATGAGATTACGGTAGAAGGGGATTTCGGGGCATTCACCTGTCACGTTGAAAATGTTCCATCCCCGTCAAATCCCAGGACAAGTTATCTTGCCGCGCTCTCAGCCATAGCCACGTTAAAGAAAATAACAGAACCGTTACAGATAGGAACATGAAATGGCAATGGAAGAGATTTTTTCATTAATTTCCGGAATTAAAAAAAAGGTATTTTACATAGTCGCGGTTTTCGGCGCTGGGGCGCTTATTTCTTTTTCCTTCATGGGTGAAGTGATTAAAAAAATAGAAACCGATATGTTCTGGCGTCTTGAGCTGCCCGATAAAACAGGCGCATCGGGGCAGCTGGTTGAAATTTCCCAGAATCTCACCGCGCTATCAAACAGGATTAATGATTCAGTCATAGCGCAGAACCTGACAAAACTTTCAGGCGAGTTGATAAATATATCTAATGGTATAAATATATACAAACCCAATATTGTTTATCTCACTCCCATGGAAGTGCTGATGCTTGAGTTCAAGATGTCCCTTATTTTCGGGGTGCTTCTTGCATCCCCGCTTATTATTTATTATGCGTATAAAGGGCTAAAAGGCAGGTTACCGGATATTATATTGCAAAAAAAATCGCTGATATTCTCCATCATAGCCACAGCCATATTGCTGTTTTTAACCGGGGCTGGATATGCCTATTTTTATATGCTCCCGCTTTTTTTAAGTTATCTCTACCAGGATGCCATGAGCCTCGGGATAAATGCGAATTTCTCTGTTTATGAGTTCGTTTATTTTATTGTAATGACTACGGTCATTATGGGGGCTGCTTTTGAATTGCCGCTGATTTTGACTCTCCTTGTCAGATTTGGCGTAACATCAAGGAAGACCCTTTCTTATTACAGGAGACATGCTTACATTATCCTCCTCGTAATAGCGGCATGGATTACGCCGGGACCGGATATTTTCAGCCAGTTAATGGTGACCGTGCCTTTTGTTATTCTGTATGAAGCCAGTCTTATATTGATGAGACTGACCGGGAAATAGCGTCATGCTCTCATAAAAAATGAAAGATAGAATGAAAGGCATAATGATAGAAAGGATAAGAGGGTGGAACGGATGGGGTCTCCAATAATAAAAAAGTAGGGTATTGTTTATGTCCTATATTTTGCATATATTAATGCTGTTGCGACCAAAATCAAGGCCAATATGATTACATAGGATAGGTGATTACCTTCGAGTGTGAAGCCGAAAATCCCGTTATCGCCGCTATCAGGCTCGCTCGGTAGTCCTACTGCGTTTGAAAAGCGTTCTTCTATCCCTTTATCTCCTGTTATTATATAGGCAAAAAGGCATAAGACCAGAAATATGAGCACGATAGCCCCGAATATAATGAGTCCCTTTTTATTACCTTGCTGTTGCTCCAACAGGAATCACCTCCCGAAGCATGTCGGGTCTGACCCTTTTAATATATGATACCACGTATCCCGTGATGACGGCCTCAATGATTGCAACGCCCATGTTGACGGCAGCGAGGAGCGATAGACCATAGAGCGTGGTCTGGACATCCTGATGAACGCCCTGTATACCCGATATGAGAATTATCAATATCATAGCAATGCTGCCGAAAAGGAGTCCGGTTATCGTTCCAATGCCGGCTTTAGAGAACGTATCGAGATTGATCTTTCCAAGCACCTTATATATGCTGTATGCAACCGTAACTTCGGTCATGTTGACGAGTAAGTTCGCGCCTATCATGCCCCATCCGCCATGACCGATTGCGGCCGATAATATGTTTACGATGAGCACAATGATGCCGCCAATCGCTGGCCCGGCGAGTATTCCAATAAGGGGTGTCAGGTTCATGTGTACCCCGCCAAATAAGGGGATGTTGACCTGGAATATTGCAAAGGATGCGGCCGTTAACATCGCTGCCAGCGTTATTGTTCTATTATCTATTTTCTTAACTTTCTTCAGCCAATACAGGCATAAGCCTAAGATTGCAATAGCTATAATCCACCATGTAATAATCCATTGTATAGAGAATGCTCCATCCGGGAGATGTATATGTGCCATACGTTACCTCTCAAGTGCAGAACTACCTCAACAATTATAAATGTTTGGGTATACCCCAAACCTATCAAGATTTAAAAGAATCTCATTTTTTAATGTTGCCTTATCATTGGAGCTATTGTTTTGACCAGTTCATCGGCAGTTATCGGGTAATTTTCCATAACTATGCCCAGGTTCTTTGTTATTCCCTCGTATATTTGTACGACATTTGGCTGCCTCAGTCCTGACGTTTCTATGAGATTTTTATCATAGAATATCGATGAAGGCCTACCCTCTGCGATAATGGAGCCATCCTTGACGATGCAAACACGGTCTGATATCCTTGCTGCCATGTCCAGGTCATGGGTTGCTATAACGATGCTGATACCGTGGTTATTTTTCAGGTTAAGGATGATATTCTCTACCATTTCGGCGTGTAATGAATCCAGGTCAGATGTAGGCTCGTCCATCGCGATTACCCTGGGCTTCATGGCAAGAACGCCGGCAATGCAAACCAGCCTTTTTTGACCACCGCTCAGATAGCTTGGCATTTTATCGGACAGGTTTTCGGCACCTACTGCTTTTAATGCGCTGATAGCTTCTGCCCTTGCCTGTTCAATGCTTACGCCCATGTTTATGGGGCCAAACATCACATCATCTAATACAGTGGGCGCAAAAAGCTGGTCATCCGATCTCTGGAACACCACGCCAACATCTCTCCAGATATCTGCGTGACTCAAATCGAGCTTTTTACCCATGACTGTTACGCTGCCGCTGGAAGGCCGAAGCAATCCGTTCAAATGCTCGATGAGTGTGGATTTGCCCGATCCGTTGGGGCCGCATAAAGCCACGATCTCTTTTTCAAGCACCCTGAAACACATTCCATGTATGCCCAGACTCCCGTCAGGATAGATGTGGCTCGCACAATCTACATGAATAAGCTCGTTCGCATCGGCCGTACAGATATTACATAAATGTCCATTTTGCATTTGTTGTGAAATTGTCAATCTTATCACTCTTTAAAACGGTAATTTAACGAACCATATCAGATATATTGCCATAGTCGCTGCCACAAGCATTGTGAAGTATTCACCAAAGCCTATCCCTGGTATTCTGGTCGCTGCAACGTATTTTCCATTGAACCCTCTTGCTTCCATGGCCTTATTGACCCTGTCCGCCCTATCGTATGACCTTATCATAGTCAGCGCAAACACTTCGGCAAACATCTTGCTCTGCCTGCGTGTGCTTTTTAAAAGTCCTCCGCCTCTTGATCTAAGTGCTTTGATCATGGATTCGACCATTTTCAAAGTCATAAATATAAACCGGTACGACATGAGAAATATCTGGTCGATCGGAGAGGGAAAAACCCGATATATCATGGCAGAGAAATAATTGTATTTAGTGGTCATAATGAAAAATAACGAATAGGTCACTGATGCCAACGATTTAAACAGAAGTGTAAGCAGCAATAGCAGTCCATTATCTGTGAGGGTGAGCGAAAAGTATGGCGCACTCAGGGAAAATATTGGAATCCCAGGTTCATTCCACATTAATATTAGCACCAGCGATAGGACAAATATAAAGGGCATCATGTACCATTGGAACAATTTTTTAATGGGCAGGCCCGATAAACCGTATAATGCTAAAACTATCATATACAGGCACACGGCCAATATGAGGCTTTTATCCAGCGACACGAAGAGTATGATAAGCACGAGCATTAACGCCTTTGTCCAGGGGCTTATCCTGGAGAATAACGATGTCCCCTTTTCACTGTAAAATGTGATCAGGTCAAGGTCTGGTATGTGGGGAGATAGTTCGCTCATCCGGTAATGCCCCATTGATTATCAGGAGGACAGCAGCAGCACGTATCATGCTTGATCCTGCCACAGATACCCACGTTCGGATGCCCCAGTGAATTGCATATCTTATCGACCACATCCTTGGATACGAGCCCTTCAAACTTCAAAGCCTCGTCGCAAGCTTCCTGCGCTGTAAGCCCATAATGCGAGAGCATTAATTCTATGATCCTGTGCCGCCTTACCAAAAATTCAGCAAACTCCATGCCCCTTGGCGTCAATCGGACTCCCCTGTACGGAATATGCTCGATAAGGTCGGTTGATGACATCTCCTGGATGGTCTTAGTTATAGTCGAAGGATCAAGTTTAAAATGCTGCGAAATATCAGTCGTATGAACGATACCACCCTTTTCCAGTATGTACTTCAAATATTCGCTTTTCTTCGGGCTTAATTCTAAACCGTGAATGTCTCTCATAGGATAAAATATGCGCATGTATGATAAATAATTTTTGGGTATGCCCCAAAACTTGCCATAACACTGTATAAAAATTATATAATTAAACTAAAATCAAACGCATAAGGTGCTTACTAAACTTTTGCAAACAATGCAAGGATAATGGAAATCATAATCTAAAACCCGTGAGCTGCGAACGGAGCAATCATAATAAATACAAACGATATCAGAATCAGCACCGCAAATAGCACCACAATTGAATTTGCAATTTTCTCCACTTTCTCGCCATTCCCCATAATCCTTGTGAGCGATGAAGCCACAACATCGCGGAATACATGCCCGCCGTCAAGAGGTACTGCCGGAAGGCAATTAAATAAGCCGGCATAGAAATTCATCCAGCCCACCCACAGGAGAATATTCAAAATCCAGAATATCCCGATTCCAAGCGGCACAGCCCATCCTGTAGGCTCATAGAAATTGGCAAGCACCCCGCTGAAGCCCGGGAATCCTTCCCCCTGAAGGCCAAAAATGGGTAAACCAAAAAGTAATGCCCATCCTGCAATCCCTGTCATATATGAAGGGATGCTCTTGAGTATGTTCAGATAGTTTGCAGCCGGGAACTGGCCTATGCCGATTCCCATGGAATAACTGACGGCTCCTTCATCGGGCGAATAGGAAACGCCGAGAAAACCTTTTTTGACATCGTTCTGATATGGATATAGTGATAGCGTGATATTCCTGAATACTTCCATGGTCGCATTAACTGAGCTGTTGCTCAAAAGATGAACATCCACTTTCTGGCCTGCAGTGGTGGAATTCATGAAATTAATAAAATCATCAAGTTCCTTTATCTCGGTATTATCCATTTTTACGATAATCATTCCATTCTTTATGCCGGCATCTTCTGCTGGTGAGGCTTCTATGACATGGAATACACGAACGCCGGAGAGCGTCTCGTTGGTAGCTGTCGCTACCATATTGATATCTTTTCTAACCCCCTTTTCGGTCAGATGAAGAGTAACGTTGTTCCCAGGTTGCAGGGTTTTTGCATAAAAAATGAAATCATGCGCAGTATTGACCTCCTTATCATTTATCCCTGTCAATATCATATCCGGTTTTACACCCGCAAGGTCGGCAGGGTATCCGGGAACCACGCTTGTTACCATTACATCTCCCACAGGGGAAATAGAGCCAAGCAATGAAAAGAAAAGTACGAATGCGATAAATGCGGTAACGAAATTTGCCATTACGCCTGCCGAAAGCACCCTCACCCGTTCGCTGCGTGTTGCGATTTTCTTAGTCTCCAATTGCTCTGGCATTTTTTTCCCGGGAATCTGTTCTTCAGGTTCGGCAATTTTCCCTTTTAAAACTTCATGGCTTCTATCCAGGATAAACAACGGGAGGAGGAAGAGCAGCATTAAACCTGTTAAAATATATGAGTTCTTTTCAATTGTAGCTATTAATGCAAGTGCGGCAGACCCAAAAAAGAGATAAAATATCCTTAAAACAGGATACTTATCACTAATGACCTGCATATATTTTACAATAAGCGCCAGCATCAAAGTAGCAAAAAGAAGTGATAAAAGTATATTTCCCAGAAAGCCTGAAA
The DNA here is from genome assembly GCA_041494705.1 of Candidatus Methanoperedens sp. Lineage (GTDB taxonomy): Archaea > Halobacteriota > Methanosarcinia > Methanosarcinales > Methanoperedenaceae > Methanoperedens. The sequence continues at coordinate 199,764 of JBGQBI010000005.1, read as the reverse complement.
AAATAGTCAGGAAAACCATAATGAAAAGCAACATATCATAAAATGGATTAGGCATGCCCGGTGCTTGCTCACGTTGTGTTGCAAGCTTTTCAGGTTCAGCGGTTTTAACCTGCTCGGGTGCAGTTTCTTTTTCCGTATAGTCTTTTTTCCCGAGAAGCTGCTCATCGTCAGGTTCGGCAAAGCCTCCGATAGGGACAAGAACCAGTAATATGCCCATGGATTTCACTTTGATTCCTTCCACTTTGCATAAAATGGCGTGTGAAAACTCATGCACGACCAGTGTTACGATTAAAGCGATAATGCCCCAGTAAAAAGGTATATACTCATTAATGCCTGGAATCAGGAAAATATTACGGGGCTCATTGAATTTACCCGGCACCGGAACGGTCTGCATCTGGAACGACTTAATCATCATGTAATCGATGAACAGTACCAGAATGAACATCGCAAGCATTCCGATAAGCATCGCCGGAAGTCCGATATTTGCAAATGTCCTCCAGAATCTTTTGTGAACTGCAAGCCTGTCGAGAAATCCCTGCCCTTTTGTGGTGCGAATCATCAATACCGGTCCGTATGCCGTGATATTATATTTGCCAAGAATCCCGCGCCTGTCAAGGAACATGACAAGAAGCCAGTAGAGTAAAAAAACCAGCAGGATAATATTAGTTGAATTCAAGAAGAGTTCTCCTAAAACATTTTCAGTAAATTATTAAATACGTTACGCATATTATGCAGGGTGACATAATGTTTTCAATCGTATATATAACCGCTGGGGATATGGATGAGGCGCGAAAAATTGGAAGGGAACTCGTTGAAGAACATCTTGCGGCATGTGCGAATATTTTCCCGATCACTTCGATTTTCAGGTGGAAAGGTAAAATCGATGAGACGGGCGAATTTGGAATTATAGTCAAGACAAAAACCGAAAAGGTTAAAGAAATAGAAAAAAAAGTCAAAGAGCTCCACAGCTATGAAGTGCCCTGTGTGGTTTCGTTCAGGATGGATGAAGGTTCTTCGGATTATCTTAAATGGATAGAAGATTCCGTGGAGGTTTGATATGAAAAACTTTAAGAAAGTTTTATCAAACCAAGGGGTATGCTTCGCATACCCCAACACGCCCTCCCGAGGCGTGACTCGGGACGTCATAAAGGGGCGTAACCCTTTATGAAAACAGAATGCAATATAAAACCAAATAGATTATTCGCCCCGCAGCTTGTGGGACTGGTGTCGTCGATAGATAAGAATGGAAGACCCAATGTTGCCACGCTTGCCTGGATAACAAGCGTTTCGGCTGAACCGCCTCTTTTTTGCATTGCAGTTGGGCGCAGCCGGTACACGCATCAATGCATAACAGGCTCGAAGGAATTTGTGTTAAATCTTCCAACCATGGATATTCTGAAAGAAGTGCAGCTTGCAGGTACAATATCGGGAAGGGATGGGGATAAATTTGAAAAGTGCGGACTGACCCCGGTTGAGTCCATTGCATTGAAAACACCATGCGTAAAAGAATGTGCGGCGCATATTGAGTGCAAGGTTGTAGATACGAAAGAAGCGGGCGACCATACGCTTTTTATAGGGAAGGTTGTGGCTACGACATGCGAATTTGGGGCGGTAAAGGACGGCGTGCTGGACGTTTCCAGGATAAAGCCGGTGCTGCATCTTGGCGGGACATTTTTCACTACAGCCGGGGAGGTTGTGGATTCGAAAACGTTATGACCATTTTATCCCGCCATGAACGGGGCTGTAAAAAAGCGGTGTAAGCAAATTCTGAGACTTTTTATTATTTTCCGATTTTATAAACCACAGAGAGCACAGAGGACACTGAGAAAAACGGCAACTCTCTGTGCTCTCTGTGTGCTCTGTGGTCGATTATCCTTACCTGGATTCATTTACCCAGAAGAAATTAAAAAGTCTCCAAATTCTTTGTGTCCTTTGCGCCCTCTGCGGTGGAAAATCCTGCACCGCAAAGCACGCCAGGAGCGCAAAGTTACTTTAGACGAAATTTAACACCAAAAGATTTTACACATACATCTCCCGAAAAGGTTATTTACCATACAAGACGATATTATTCAGGAGGAAAGGGAATATATGAATAAAATAATAAAATTAATCGCGATAGTTCTTGCACTAACGATGCTGTCGCTGCCGGTTCTCGGTGAGATGAATAGCGGCAATGGGAACAGTATGGATGCGGGCAGGAATGATTCGAACAGGAATGATTCGGGCAGGGTGGATTCCAGCAATAACGACAACGGCTCGATGCACCAAAAAGCAAGCGAAATGTATGATAACGGGAGCAGAATGCGAGACAACGAGGGCATGATGGGAATGGGATTCATGCACCGCGAAGACAACAACTACGGCAACTACGTAACCTTTTCAGTGGACAATACCACTGGAAATGTGTTGAATTTCGGCATCTCAGGCATCGCTGTCTTTGATTCAATAAAAATCCAGGGATTTGATTTTAAGGCTTCAACAACAAACGGAGCAGAGACAAAAATTTCCAATAAAGATGGTTCAATCGTTATCCATATCCATGATAATCCGGCCGCCGTAATCGAAATCAATGCAAATACTACTTTGACATTTAATCTTGCAACAGGGGTCAGTGCAACAAAACAAGGTAATATCATAAAGATCATAGCAGGAAACATTACAGCATTCATCGTTTCAGAAAAAGCAACTTCAATAAATATTGCTGGAAGCCAGGTCAGTATTAACACAAATGAGGGGAATACGGTTTTCAGGGCTTCTCCTGTCAATATGCCCCATGATAATATGGAAGAGCGGTTCATGGGAGAAGTGATGAAAAAGCGGGCGGGAGCTGAAGTCTCAGTTGGAGAATCTGATAAATCCTCGATTGTCAACTATTCAGAAGATATGAATGTCACAGTGGAATCAATAAAGAGTAACCATATGAGAATGATGGTAGATTCTTCTAACCATTCAGGCAAATTCGTCCTTATGAATCTCGACAACACCTCATTCACATGGATTGAAGGGCAGAAAATAACCCTGTATCTTGACAATAAACCGATGAAGGAAGTAATGACTGAACAGGAATTGTATAATGCTTCAGAATCCTCTTTCTGGCTTAACATGACCGGAAGAAACAAAATACAGGCGATGATGTATATTGCGAATTTCTCAACGCACCAGGTGGACGTCGTAGTAGGGACGGAAACCCCGACACCGACGGCAACAGCAGTAGAAACAACAACAGCAGCACAAACAACAACTGCAGCCACAACCCCAAAAACACCGGGGTTTGAGATAGCACTTGGAGCGCTTGGCACTGTAGCTGCTGCATACATGATGAGACGGAGAATATAAGGGTCTTTTTGGCAGCCAGAGACTAAGGAATTATGCCGTCTTGGAATGGCTGGCCAAAATACCCCATTTACTTTTTTATTCCATGGTTTTTCTTTGCTGATAGACGAGACCTTGTCTTCAAATCGCAACATGCCATAACTGTTTGAAAACGCGAATCAAAATTCCCTATCCAGATTAACTTAGAGAAAGTATAATACTCTCTGGAATTAATTTTGATACACAATGGCGAAGGACTCAATCGGCGTAATATTCGGAAAAACAAGCTCCTTGAATTTCAAGTTCGCGGTTTCTGACAGCCTGGCAACCAGAAGGTCGGATTACATCAAGGTCTGGCATGAATCCGACGGCTGGACTCTTGGACAGGTCTCAACAATCACAAGCTCAAACGAGGATTTTTCGGTTGAAGAAGCGGTAGATGTAGCGGAAGGCTCATCGAATATAGGCGACATGAATGAACATATCCTCGCAGACGCAACCGTGATAGGAGTCCGGGATAAGGAAGGGGTGCTTCGCGCCCCCAAATCCCCGTTCAGTCCCGGGGACAAGGTCTTTAAAGCCGATGAGCTGCTCATTAAACAGACACTCGGCTTGATGCGCGGGGATGTCTATATCGGGCTGCTTGACGGGCAGAATGTCCATGTAAATCTCGATGCCAATAATCTTGTGCAGAAGCATTGCAGCATCCTTGCAAAGACCGGCGCAGGGAAATCCTATACAGGAGGAGTTATTCTTGAAGAACTTCTCGATAAGAACGTGCCGCTTTTGATAATTGACCCGCATGGTGAATATTCGGCATTGAAATTCCCGAATGATGATAAACCCGCTTCTTTTGAACGATACGGTATTACGCCAAAAGGTTATGCCACACAGGTAACAGTGTACACCCCCGCAAATAAGCTGCTTAATCCTGCCGCTGATGCCCTTTTCAGGTTAAACGGCATAAACCTTGGCATAAAAGAGTTCACGCAGCTTTTCTCTGAAGACAGGTCGCAGAACGAGACAGGCATACTTTATGAAGCGGTTTCAAAACTCAAGGCTGAAAAAGAGAAATATACGATTGATGATATCATTTTTGAAGTGGGGCAGAATAAAAGCAAGGTCAAATGGAACGTAATCAATAAGCTTGAAACGCTACGGGAAACAGGATTATTGTCAGATAAAGCCACTACAATCAACGAACTCGTGCAGGAAGGGAGGGCTTCTATCATTGATATGAAAGGCGTGAATCCCGACCTCCAGGCAATGATTGTGTCCAAATTATGCACCGATATTTTCGAAGCGCGAAAACTCAATACCATACCTCCGTGCATGCTGGTTCTGGAGGAGGCGCATAATTTCTGCCCTGAAAAAGGATTCGATAGGACCGTAAGCTCGGATATTCTTCGCACAATAGCTTCAGAAGGAAGGAAATTCGGTCTCGGGCTCATGGTTGTTTCGCAGCGCCCTGCACGTGTGGATAAGAACATCCTCTCGCAGTGCAATACGCAGATAATAATGAAGGTGACAAATCCAAATGATTTGAAAGCCATCAGCAAAGGTCTTGAAGGTATCAGCTCCGACGTCGAGGAGGACATCAAACGCCTTTCGCCGGGCGTGGCGATGATAGTCAGCACGTATATCGAACGCCCGATACTGGTGGATATCAGGACGCGGAAAAGCAAGCACGGCGGAGCAAGTGTGCCGGTCGTTAAAGCGCAAGCTGCGGAGAAGATAAAAGAAGTACCGCAAACGCAGGAAGCTGAAGTTAAGACTGAACCAAAAAAAGAACAAGCTGGCAAGGAAAGCGTAAAAAAACCAAGGACAAAACATGAAATGAAATGGTATCATAAAATGTTCGGGTCGAGGAAAGAATGACAACTTTAATGGAAATGGCTCACGCCGGAATCGTGACAAAGGAGATAAAATCAGTTGCTGAAAAAGAGGGAGTCAATGCCGATGTTGTAAGAAACCTTGTGGCGCAGGGGCTGGTCGTTATCCCTAAAAATATCAACAGCAAATCCGAACCCATGGGCATCGGCAAATTAATGCGTACCAAGATTAACGCAAACGTGGGCACATCCAGGGATTATGTTGATATCGAGACTGAGGTCATAAAAGCAAAAACCGCTGAAAAATATGGCGCAGATACCATAATGGACCTGTCCACCGGCGGCGACCTCGACCTGATACGGAAACGCATTATCGACGCGGTGAGCATTCCTGTGGGCTCGGTGCCGATATACCAGGCCGCAGGAAAAGGCATCGATAATATGACATCTGACGACATGTTCAATGCGGTAAGAAAGCATGCGGATGACGGCATCGATTTTGTCACAATCCATGCAGGCGTGACGCTTGCATCCTTTGAGCGCCTGAAAAAAAGCGACAGGATACTTGACGTGGTGAGCCGCGGAGGCGCTTTCACAATAGCATGGATGAAACATAATGACAGGGAGAACCCGTTTTATTCCGAATATGATTACCTGCTTGAGATTGCAAGGGAATACGACCTGACTATCAGCCTTGGCGACGGCATGCGCCCGGGCTGCATCAATGATGCTTCGGACAGGGCGAAATTCGAGGAGTTTATTATTCTCGGCGAGCTTGTGAAAAAGTCCAGGGCAGCCGGTGTCCAGACAATTGTTGAGGGGCCAGGGCATGTCCCGATTGACGAGATAGGGTTATCCGTGACCGCAATGAAACACCTTACTGGTAATGCGCCGATTTATCTTCTTGGCCCGCTAGTCACCGATATTGCGCCCGGCTACGACCACATTACCGCCGCCATCGGCGGAACTGTCGCAGGAATGCACGGCGCGGATTTCCTGTGCATGACCACGCCCGCCGAACACCTCGCGCTTCCGAATGTTGAGGACATCAAGGAGGGCACAATCGTTACACGAATAGCAGCGCATGCTGCCGACCTTGTGAAAGAAGGCGTCCGGGAAAGGGCGCGCGCTTCTGACCGCGAGATGGCTCTGGCGCGCAGGGACCTGGATTGGAGCAGGCAGTTCGGGCTTGCGATTGACAGCGAGAAGGCAAAGGAGATTCATGCACGGAGCAGGAACGCGGATACGTGCAGCATGTGCGGAGAGCTTTGTTCGATTAAGATGATGCGGGAATTGATGAAGAAGAAAGGTTAATATTTGCTTCCAATACCATTCCGAACAGCTTCTCAAGCACCGCTTCCACACCCTCACCGGTAAGCGTGGACATGCTCATATCAAAGCCCTCCTGGGATTTTGAAATATCGGTTTTGTTTGCCACAACCAGTATTGGCACAGCAAACTCTTTTCTTATCTCCTCAAGAAGATGCATCTGTTTTTCCAGGGTATAACCGCATGTCTCCGAAGGGTCTATGATATAAAGAATGACCTTCCCCACATGCTTCAGGGCTGATATTGCCTGAAGTTCAATCTCGTTCCTTTCCTCAAGCGGTCGGTCAAGCAGCCCCGGGGTATCGATGACCTGATACCGGATACCGTTCCTTGTAAAATGCCCCACAGCAAGCCCTTTTGTGGTAAAAGGATATGGGGCTATCTCGGGTCGCGCGCTGCTGACAAGCGCCACGAAACTGGATTTACCAACATTGGGGTAACCTGCAATCACAAGTGCCGGGGAATCATCAATGGCAGGCAGCTTTCTAAGTTTATTCCGGGCATCATTGAGGAAGCGCAGGTTTCCGTCAATGCTATCAACTATCGAGGATATCCGGCCGAAAGCCTGCTTGCGCACCACCTTTGCATCATCGGCATCGCGCATCATGCCAACATACTTTCTTGCCAACTCGTGAATTTTGCCCCCGGCCCACTGGACGGATGCAAGGTTCATTTTCATCTCTTCGACTCCTACGAGTATCTCGGCAAGATCGAGGTAAAATAGGGGCATCTGGTCAAAGCTCGGGAATTTCCTGACGATGCTCACAAGATTATCGGTGAGTATGTTTGCAGCAGTCAGCAGCATGGATTCCTCGGCTTTCAGCTTGGAATCGCGGTCAAGGATTTGCTTTCCGCGCTTGGCTCTTGTGGCGCGCCGGAAGGATTTGTCAAGGAGTTCTTCTGCTGTCGGGACTGTTGGGACTTTTTCGAATATCATTGGGCTTAAGATGCGGTTTGGAGATAAAAAGCCTCTTGGTATTATTACGAGAGTTTATTTTCTGGTTTGAAAAACCACTGAGAGCACAGAGGACACTGAGAAAAGGGAGAACTCTCTGTGCTCTCTGTGTGCTCTGTGGTCGAATATCCTTACTTGATTCCTTCAATATTCACCCATCGGCATCTCTTTCCATTCCCCATCCACAGGCTTTGGATTTTTCCGAAGCGCAAGTATCATGGATTCTTCCCTTAGCCTGTGATTCTTTGACCCTTTCTCTTCCACCCAATTATTAAGTCCTCCGTTATTTAACATGGAACGCAATGCGAATTTGATACTGCCGCCATCCTCTTTATGCCTGATATTCGAAGCGCCGTGTATTAACCTCACATACCTGAAACCATGTTCATAAGCCTCCTTTATTTTCTCGCGCGCAACCTGGATGGCGGTCATGCGGGAATAATCGTGCAGGTCAACCTCAGCACACCTGTTGAATATATCCACTTCGAACCATGCCATAAGAGGACAAGTATTATTAAATAATATATTTATAATTTTGTTATGTTTTTCGGCATTATGCAAATATTATAAATCGAAACAGGCATTATTAGATATAACCCCATGAGCATGAAAAAAGATAAAAACACCATCATTTTGTTCAACCCGATGCCTGTAAAACATCCTGTTGCTATCATAAACAAACAAACCACATCCCTTCAGGTCCCGCTCGTCAATGTTCCGCTTTCGCTTCTTGCCCTCGCAAGAATGGTTAAAAACGATTTCGATGTTAAGATTATCAATGCTGTGGTAGATAGCGATTATAAAGAGCGGATTCTCACAGCGTGCGAAAATGCGCTCTGTTTGGCAGTCAGCAGCATGACATGCTACCAGATTCGTGACGGGATTGACGTTTGCGCCGCTGTCAAAGAGAAATATCCAGCGCTTCCTGTTATATGGGGAGGTTATCACCCCTCAACAGAACCAGTGCAAACACTGGAAAACCCCTGTATCGATATAGTTGTACGGGGACAGGGCGAAATTACTTTTAAAGAAGTGGTGAACAGGCTTCGCGATAATAAATCGCTTCAAGGGATTCCGGGGATATCATACAAAGATGGAGGTCGCATCATAAATAACCCTGACCGGAAATTTGAGAATATAAATCATTTTCCGCCGATTCCTTATGATATGGTGGATGTTGAGCGGCACATCAAGGGTTATAAATTCGGCTCACGCTGCCTTGATTATTACGCCAGCCAGGGCTGCGCTTCGGGGTGTGATTTCTGCTCCGAACCAGTCTTTTGCGGAAGGCGCTGGTCAGGACTTGAGCCGCAAAAAGTTGTTTCGGAACTCGAATATCTGACAAAGACCTACAATATCGATACATTCATGATGCGGGACAGTGATTTCTTCCTGAATTCAAGACGTCTGAAAGAATTGTGTGAGCTTTTAATTGAGATAGACCCCGGCATTCGTCTCACGAGCGTCAACGGCAGGATGGAGAGGCTTTCACGCATGGATGATGAGCTGTGGGCGCTTGCCCGCAAAGCCGGAATACACGAGATTTTCATCGGGTTTGAAAGCGGGCTCCAGGATGCGCTGGATGCGATGAACAAAGGCGCAAAGGTTAGCCAGATTAAAACCTGCATCGATAAGTGCATAAAACATGATATCGACATCCGCGGCTCGTTCATGGTCGGTATTCCGGGCGTGGATGCAAAGGAAGAGGTAAAAAGCACTTTAAACGAAATCCATAAAATCATTTGCGCATACGGAGAGAAGGGAAAACCGGAACATGTTGATATACTGCTGTCGTTTTTTACTCCATACCCGAATACGAAACTCTATGAGATGGCGCTTGAGAACGGGTTAAAACCTCTTGAAACGCTTGAAGACTGGGGAGACTTTGACCAGTTTGATTTCAAAGCGCCGTGGTTCCCGGATGGGTATTTTAACATGGTCCGCGAATTCAGGGACGGCTTACCGTCAAACTCAGGATGCGGGTTTGACGAATGGTGCAAATTGTATGAAGAAATAATGAAAAAGATAGCGAAAATATAAAATAAATACCCGTACCGTTTTCCACAATATTTATGATTTGATAATCCCACTGTTAGCTATTAAATGAGGTTTTAATCTAATGCAAAACAAAATCATTGTAACCGGAGGGGCAGGTTTTATCGGAAGCCATCTGGTAGACAGGCTGCTTTCCGGAGGGAATGAAGTGACAGTCATAGATAACCTGAGCTCCGGAAGAATGGAATTTCTTGAACAAAATATTGCAAATCCTGATTTTAAATTTATTGAACTTGACCTGCTGGATACTGAAAAACTCAAGAAAGCAATACAGGGCACTGATTTTATATATCACCTTGCTGCCAATCCCGATGTTCGCCTCGGCACGGTCGATACAAAAATCCATCTTGAGCAGAATGTTATCGCGACTTACAATTTGCTTGAAGCCATGCGGATAAATAAGCAAAAGAATATCGTTTTCACATCAACCTCTACCATATATGGCGAGGCTGCGATTATTCCAACGCCTGAAAATTACGGCCCCCTTATCCCGATATCCCTGTACGGCGCCTCAAAACTTGCCTGCGAAGCTCTCATCACTTCATACTGCGGAAGCTTCGATATGAATTCATGGATTTTCAGGTTCGCGAATATTGTTGGAGAGCGGGGGACGCATGGAATAATCGTAGATTTCATAGAAAAATTAAGAAATAATCCACAGACGCTTGAAATCCTTGGCGACGGGCAGCAGCGAAAATCATATATTCATGTTTCGGATTGCATTGATGCGATTCTTTATGCAGTAAATAACAGTCATGAATTTGTAAATATATTCAACATCGGCTCAAACGATACTATAAATTCCACCGAGATAGGTGAAATCGTGGTCAAAGAGATGGGCTTAAGAAACGTAAAATTCAGTTATACAGGTGGAAAACGAGGATGGAAAGGAGATGTGCCCAGGATGCTCTTATCCATCGAGAAGCTGGGGGAACTTGGCTGGAAACCTGCTTATAATTCAAAGAACAGTGTGGTTGCGGCAGTCAGAAGCGCTTTAGGGAATCAATAGATGACAACCTTATTCTGCCCGAAATGCGGTAAAAATGCAGATGTTTTCTATGAAAATGTATGCAAACACTGCTTCATCAAAGATAAAAAGCTTCTTGAATGCCCCGCAGTTCTTTTTTCGAAGATATGCCCGGTTTGCGGCTCTGTTTATAAGAGAGGAAAATGGTCAACCAAAGAAGACGAAAGCGAGACAATTATTGAATGCGTAAAGGGGTCATTGAAGCTTGATAGCCTGGTTTCGAATCTTGAACTTACTTTATCCCCGAAACAGCTTGACTATTCAAGATACAGGGTTCACATCGATGCAAAAGCAATGATAAAGGGCATGCCTGTTGAATTAGAGCAGGATACTGAAGTCAGGATAAGCTGGGAGACGTGCGATACTTGCAGCAGGATTTCGGGCGGTTATTTTGAGGGGATTGTCCAGATAAGGGCTGAAAAAAGGCTTCCCTCAAAAGAAGAGCTTGGAAGATGCAAGGAAATAGCCGAAAGTGTCTCTGCCCGCTCGCAGGAGAAGGGGGACAGGCTTGCGTTTATTGCAAAAACCGAGGACCTTGGTGAAGGCACCGATTTTTACGTCGGGTCGATAAAGCTCGGAAAACAGATTTGCAGGGCGATTATAGATGTTTTCGGGGGAAAATTCACGGAATCACCTAAACTTGTGGGGCAAAAGAACGGTGAAGACCTTTACCGCATCACATACGCCCTTCGCCTTCCCGAATTTGTGCGCGGGGATATCATAAGCGCAGACGACAGGGTTATTGAGGTACAGAACTCCGGAAAGCATGTGAGCGGCATTGACCTTGAAACCGGGAAGAGGTTCATTGAGAATTTTAATGACCTGATGGACATTAAGAAATTGGGCAACAGGCTAAATGCAAAGGCTACCGTGCTGGTCGCGGATGAAGATAAAACGATTCAGGTGCTTGACCCTGAGACCTATGAGACGGTTACAATTAAAAGACCTGATTTCCTGGGCGCTGAACCCGGAGATGAGATTAAGGTTATAAAAACAACAAAAGGGATTTACGTACTTCCCTGATGAACTTCCTTCAATGGTTCAACAACCAGCACCGGCCCATCCTTTCCTGTTATAACCACCTTTGTTTTCGGCTCGATTCTCTCATCCGACCTTGCAATCCAGTACTCACCCTGGTATCTAACATAGCCAGTTGCCCCCGGAGTTAGCTCGTCGATTGTTTCAGCCTTATCCCCCACAATCTCTCCCATCACAGGTTTTCTCATCCGAACCTGTACCACTTTATAAATCGCAAACGCAAGGAATCCCCCGAAAACAATAGCTGGCGCAAGCAGGCTGAAAACTATGGTCAACTGGAATTCCTGGGAATACAGTCCCGGATAGCCTATGGGAACGAGCAGTACACTTCCCAGGACAACGCAAACAATGCCTGCCATACCGATAAGCCCGAAGGCGGAGATATGCAGTTCGAACAGCAGCAGCGCCATTCCGAGCGCAATAAGGAATACGGCTGCGACATTTACAGAGAAACCAAGTCCTATAAGCCCGAGGCTTATGGAAATAACCCCGAATATCTCAGCCCCGTAACCCGGGCTTGTTAGCCCGAAAACGAGTGCATAGATGCCCACAATCAGAAGCAGGGGGGCAAGAATGGGATTTGCCAGTAAACTCATAATCGAAAGCCGAAGCGACGGCGTGTAGTAGGTGAAAGCAGACCCGGAGGTCTTAAGTACCCTGCCTTTTACTGTCATTCCATCCACTTTTGTCAAAAGGTCTTCGATATTGGGCGAAACCACTTCTATTACATTTTCCTCTTTTGCCTGCTCGGCATTCAAATTCAGGTTTTGCGTAATAAAATCCTTTGCAGCGGTGGTATTCCTTCCGTGCTGTTTTGCTTTTTCCTCGGCAAGCGCAACAACCGCATTTATGATTTTTTCTTCAGTAACAGGCGTGAGACCCCCGGAAGTCACTTCTACAGGCTGGGCTGAGCCGATTATCGTATTCGGGGTCATGGCTGCGATGTCAGTTCCAAGAAGTATGAGTGTCCCTGCTGACCATGCAGTTGCGCCCTTGGGGTACACATAACCGATAACAGGCACCGGTGAGCCGTCAATTTGCTCAAGTATCTTTTTTGTTTCATCAAGCCCACCTCCGGGAGTATCGAGGACGATTATCAATGCCTGCGCATTCTCAAGCCTGGCATTGTTGAGCGCCTCGCCTACAATTTCAACGCTTGCTGAAGTGATGGTATCCTTCAGCTCTACCACCATCACCTGTGCGCTGGCGGTCTGTGTTAAGATGATGAAAAATAAAAGGGCTGGTAAAAGGGCAGGTAAAAACCTCATTTCCTTTCAGCCTTCAATTTAGCCTCTGCAAAAGCCCCGGTCAAGCCTGCGATATTACTCATATCGCTTCCAGGCGCGCCTGTTGTGACAACTATCATGTTCTTCTCCCTCGCTATTTCAGCGAGTGTCTGGAGTTCCCTGAGTTTCATGGCAATCGGCACTTTCTGGTATAATTCCGCAGCTTCCATCATCTTCTGGCTTGCCTGGAATTCCCCTTCTGCAAGTATTACTCTTGAGCGCCTCTCCCTTTCTGCCTCTGCCTGCTTTGCTATGGCGCGCATCATCGACTCGGGCAGGCTCACGTCGCGTATCGTGACTGCGGTTATCTTTATGCCCCACGGCTCTGTTGCCACATCAAGGACGGCCTGGAGTTTCTTGTTCAGGTCTTCCCGCTTTGCGAGGAGGTCATCCAGTTCTATCTGCCCGAGGATGTCCCTCAAGGTTGTCTGTCCCAGCATGCTTGTGGCTATCCTGTAGTTCTCTACCTTTGTAATAGCATTCATAGGTTCAACGACGCGGTAGTAAATGACTGCATCAACATCCACGCTCACGTTATCCCTTGTGATGATGGTCTGCTTCGGCACGTCGATTGTGATTATCCGCAGGTCCACTTTTACAGGACTGTCCACGATTGGGATTATAAAGAATATCCCCGGCCCTTTTGCCCCGAATAGCCTTCCCATCCTGAAAATCACGACTCGTTCGTATTCTCTCACTACTTTGATTGATTGTGCAAGTATTATTACTATTAAAATTAGTACGATTCCTATTGATAATATATCTACCATGTGCAACACCCATTTTTTAATGGGGGAGGGGATATAAATAGTTTGGTTATTTCCGAGATGGTTTCAATTGGTGTTGGCAAATTGAAATGACCTTAAAAAATGAATGTTTGGGTGGGGCAGGCGCACAATCGCTTTTGTGTGCTCTATTTAGGGCGTAGGGCAATCCTAATGATAGCTTTGATTATTGTATATAATTATCAATACGAATTGAATCATTATGGAATGGCTTACTTTAATCCAAAATGCCAGCCAAGATAAAATAACACACTGTGTAGTCCTGAAGTGGATACCGAAAAGCTTAATTGATGCAAAACTTACGGTAGATAAAAAATATAACCTTGTGGTGAAAAAATAAAACGGCAAGTCGAATTTAGAAAAATATCATGGAAGAAAAGCCAAAATATGAATATTGTTTTGAAAGGTGGGTAGACGAACTAATGAGATTATCTGTTGGTGGAAAAGTGATTAAAAAAAAGGATGAAAATTTAAAGGAATTCGAAAAGATTGCGGTTGGATTATTTGAGGGTCAGTTAAATAAATTATTCTATATAGGTAAAATACCCTTTTTAGCGAAGAACATCAATTTTAAATCGGTAGAAATTGAGAGATATGCAAAAGAATTTGATAGTTCCAAATACGAAGATAAAAAAAGATGGAAATCTAGTAAAGAGCAGAACTCTAGAGTTCGAAAATTATTAGTTGATAGAGGCTATAAGAAATGGGAAGATTATGATTGATAAGAAAAAAGAACTATGTATAGAAATCCTCAAGAAAAGCCCTATCAGGGCAATTTAGCTTAATAATGAATTTCATCTGCCCATTAGTTTGCTGCCTTTGTTCCGCACTAAGTGCATAATCGGCATTTACAGGTAAATGAGACATATTTTTTCTTACCGCATTTTGGGCATCGATATGTCTTATTTATCTATGAATCATTTGATTCATTGTAAGGTAATATATTGCACATTAGGGCAATTACCAACACCAATTGTAACAGTATCTCATTTCCCCCCGTCCTCATTTCCTGACCTTCTCCCCCACAACCACCTCATCCCCGAACCCGAACACATGCAGCGTCCTGTTCCCGCTCAGCCCCTCTTCAAGCATTTTTCTTAAATCCCAGTAGTCCCGAGGCTCAATATCAAAACGCAGAACCACTTTCCCGGCTTTTTCCGACTTTAAAATCTCCTTCATCTTCACAATATCCCTTTCGGTTTTACCCGAAACGCGGTATGTATCTTTAATGAATGGTGAAACGATAAGCCCTGAAGAAGTCAAAAGGGTGCGCTTCTCATCGCTTTTATAGAACAAAATATCATTACCCGATTTTTTTATTGCCTGTGCAAGCTCATTTAAGAGTCCGGCTTTCACGACAGACGGCTCAGGCTCATGCACATACTCGCGCAGCGTGCCTGTTTCAATCGACGGCGCATCAGAAGAGCAGAGTTTCGCCTCGCCCGGAAGAACAACAGCGCTTCTCTCGCATCTCGAAAGAGCGCCAAAATAAAGAGTCAGCCTGTTCAATTGCCCGTTCAATGACAGGTACTCGCGCTCACAATCAAGCGTTATCCGCGCCGGCGGCATCTGCGGCGGCGCATGGAATGCAAGCTCGGGCGTGATATCAGAATACATTTTTAGTATTTCAGTAATCGGGGGCTCAAGATTTTCAAGTGTGCGCTCTTTTTCGGATATTGGGCGCGCCGGGTCTGAGAAGATAATATCCGCATCGGAAACCTGCGCTTTTACGTTTTCGGACAGCGCATCACCGAGGATAAATTCGACATTTTCGACATTGTACAATCTGCAATTTTCTTTTGCATATTCAAGCTTTTCCGGGTTTCTCTCAACCGCATAGACCTTTTTACATTCTTTTGCAAAAAAAATGACCTGCCCTCCGATTCCGCAGCCGAGGTCTGCGATGATATTAGTTTTTAGCCTTTTTGCAATATACCTGGCAACGATTTCGGGAGTGGCAAGCTGTAACCCTTCAGCATTTGATGCAATCGGTCTTGTGAATTTAATAGTGCGTTTATCCCTCGTCATATTTTCATCATATTGGTTGGTTCATATTTATGTTATATCCAAAAAGGATTAATTTCGTACAAAAACGAACATATTTATATTACTAAAACAATCTACAAATCATGGATAAGAGCCCGACTACAGTAATTTTATTTACTGATAATGGTATGGTAGCTCTTGACAGTCCGGTTAAGTTAAAAATCCTGAAACTTCTTGAAAACGGCACAAAATCTTTTGATGAACTTGTTGAAAATTCCAATAAGGCAAAATCCACAATTTCGGTGCACTTGCATGACCTTGTGCAATTGAATCTGATACAGGAAAAAACATTCCCGAACGATAAGCGCAAAAAATATTTTGTATTGAATTCCCTTTACCTGGCATATTCAGAAACCCCTTTACGTAATCAATATAACTCACATCTGGACAATCTTGCTCTATCGATATTGAATGGTGATTCTTTCAAAGACAAACTTTTCTGCACATTCAGGTTCGGCATGGAAGCATTTGGCATTGACCCGAAACCGATATTGAAAAAACTGGGAATCGATATAGGTATTAAAATCGGGCCGGCTTTCAAGTCGAAAGATTGCGATGCAATTTTAGATGAACTTTCTGTTTTCTGGGAACACCATGAGCTCGGGGATATGACTTTTATTGACGCCGACAGGCCGACGCTGGTGGTCAATAATTGCCATCATTGCAGTAAAATGCCGAATGTCGGGAAAACATTGTGCTCGATGGACGAGGGTATTATTGAAGGTGTTTTTTCAAGCAAATTGGATCGCCACTGCAATGTCAAAGAAACTGAATGCTGCGGAACGGGGCATCATCATTGCAAATTCGTGGTTGAAAGAATATAATAGTGAATTTTAGAACTCTTCATTTTGTATGAGCGTTATCTTTCTCCTTTTCCCGGAGACCGCGGCGGCAAGTATGGGATAGGAATGAATTCCACTGAAGGCCGGCGCTGCCCTGCCTGCGGATAAAGTTCCATCAGGTCGTAAATCTCTTTTGGCACCTGGTCATTTACCGGCAAACCCAGAGCCTTTGCCTGTTCAAAATCAATCGGATAGTCATGCGTCCAGCGCCCCTCGCTCAGGGTCTTGGCAAGCTCTGCGGCTTTCTCTTTCCCATGCTGTTCAAGTAGGAGATTATAAACCGTATTATAAACCTGGTCAATGGCTTTCCTTGCCACGTCGCCAAGAATAAGGATATGGTCATCACGGTTTGGATTGGGCTGTTCCAGCGCCTTCAGGATCGAAGCCGCAGGATAGTAGTTCTGCTGTCCGCCCAGCTGCGGGTCAACCGGGCCGAGCACGGCATTGTTATCAAGAACTATTTCATCTGCGGAAAGCGCTACAAGGGTACCGCCTGACATGGCATAATGGGGAATGAATACCGTAACTTTGCCTGTGTGGCGTTTAAGGGCGCAGGCTATCTGTTCCGCGGCAAGTACAAGCCCTCCGGGCGTATGCAGTACAAGGTCTATGGGCATGTCAGGCGGCGTCAGGCGGATAGCCCGGAGCACCGCTTCGGAATCCTCGATGTCGATGTAGCGGGCAATCGGAATACCCAGGAAACTCATGGTCTCCTGACGGTGGATCATCGTGATAACCCGGGACTGGCGCTTCTTTTCCATGACCTTTATGGTCGCCATCCGCTGCCCTGTCAGGATGCGCCTCATTATGAATGGGAAAAAGAACGATAGAAGAATCAGTATCCACACTACATTTACTAAATCGCTGATATTGATATTCCCGATTAACATTTCCTGATCTCCCTTGATTAATATTGAATCGCAAACGTATTATAACTTTTTACATGCGAGGAGGAAAGTTGATTAAAAGTTGAAAAACGGAATCAAAAATAAAACGATACATCATAATGAAGAACTTAAGCTGTTATTTCTGCAAACTCATTAACAGGACATGCCTTCAAGCCCGCTGTACTTATTGATTATCGGGCAATCGTAATTATTCTCCGCTTCACAATAGCCTGTAATCTCAGCCTGTATGGGCTTGTGGTATTTCGGGTCAAGCATGCATCGTGCGTTCTTGAAATGCTGGCAAACCACAGGTTACCTCCGATTTTCATACTGTCAGGCATATTTATAAACTTAATCAACATTGTCATTGCCGCGAGACTGGAGTTCTAATCAGATTTATGAAAATACCCATAAACAGCATCTGCATCCTTCTTCGTAATCCCCGGCACTTTCCCAATCTCCGAAACCTCAGCCTTCTTCAACCCCTCAACAGACCCAAAATGCCGCAGAAGCGCCTGTTTTTTCTTCTCCCCAATCCCCGTTATCCTGTCCAGCGCCGACTCCCGGAGCTTCTTTCCCCGCAATTTCCTGTGGTATCCGATGGCGAACCTGTGGGCTTCATCCCTTATCCTCTGCAATAATTTAAGCGCAGGCGAATCCTTCGGCAAAATGACCGGCGCCTCTCTTTCAGGAAGAAAAATATACTCAAACTCCTTAGCAAGCGCCGCTGTGTTGAGCTTCAAACCAATTCGGGAAATGGCAGAAAGAGCTGCGTTTAACTGCCCTTTTCCCCCGTCAACCAAAACAAGGTCAGGCATCCTTTTTCCTTCCTCTTTCCTTCGCGAGTATGCGCGTCCCACGACCTCCCCCATCATCGCAAAATCATCCGCGCCTTCAATTGTTTTTATCCTGAACCTGCGGTAATTTTTCTTGTCAGGTTCGCCATTAGTAAATGCAACGAGGGAACCTGTGGCATTGGTGCCGCTGATGTTTGAAATATCAAATGCTTCTATTAAAGTGGGCGCAGCAGGAAGGCCAAGAGCTTTCTGGAGGTCAAGGAGCGCTTGATTTTTGTCTTTGCTTTCCGCGGCCACTTTCATATTCAGGAGCAGCCTGGCATTTTCCTGCGCAAGGTTCATCAACCCT
Source organism: Candidatus Methanoperedens sp. (assembly GCA_041494705.1). Taxonomy (GTDB): domain Archaea; phylum Halobacteriota; class Methanosarcinia; order Methanosarcinales; family Methanoperedenaceae; genus Methanoperedens. The sequence goes on along the minus strand of JBGQBI010000005.1, from coordinate 181,224 downwards.
TTTTCGACTTTGTTTTTTGGAGTTTTGAGCTTTGTCTCCTTCTCCTTGAGCCAGCGCAATATCGCCTCGTCTTCAATCTCAATCTGTATTACGATTTCTTGCGGCGGCTCGATGTCCTGATAGTGTTGTTTGATAAAGCTTGACAGCACTTCTGCCTCATCCGAGCCTGCCGTGTTCAGTGAAAATGTTTCCCTTCCTCGGAGCTTACCTTCGCTTATGTGGAATACCTGGATGCTGCCAATGCTGCCCGATATGGCGTAAGCAATCACATCCTGCTCTTTTTTACCGGGCGCATTCACACGCTGTCTCTCCGACAGTTCCTCCAGCGCATTAACCTGGTCCCTGATGCGGGCAGCAGCCTCGTATTCCTGAACTTCCGAGAGCCTTGCCATCTCATCTTTGAGAGACCGTATTAACTGGTTTCCCTTCCCTTTCAGGAAATCGGTAACATTCCTGATTATATCCAGATATTCCTCTTTTGTCACCTCGCCAAGACACGGGGCTGCGCATTGTTTTATATAATAGTTAAGGCATGGGAGGCAGGGCAGTTTCTTCTTGCACCGCCTGATACCGAAACTTGATGCCATTCTTATCAGTTCTCGCACGGCCTTTGAACTCGGATAAGGACCAAAATACTGCGCCCCGTCCTGCTCCCTTCTTCGCGCAATGCATATCCGGGGGAAATCCTCATTTGTAATCTTGATAAAAGGGTATGCCTTGTCATCCCGGAGGCGCACATTATAGCGCGGCATGTGTTCCTTTATGAGGTTTGACTCAAGAACAAGCGCCTCGACCTCATTCCCGGTAACGATATAGTCAAGCCCTTCGATATTCTGCACGAGCATTCTTGTTTTAGGCGATACCTGCTCCCTGAAATACTGGCTCACCCTGTCCCTTAGCGATGCAGCTTTTCCCACATAGATGACACGCTCCTCCTTATCTTTCATCAGGTAAACGCCGGGAGAATCCGGAAGTTTTTTGGCATCTTCAATAGTTGTCATTTCCCTATTTGATTAATAGACGCCTGTACAATAATTTTTTCGTATTGAAAACCGAAAACTCGCAAAGGACAAGATTCAGGCTTTGGGTGAGGAGGAGTTTATACATAGGCTGACAGAATTGAAAAAACCACCACTCCCCAACCCGCCCAACCTGTCTATAAATAGACAAGTTTATACATAAATTTGATAGTATTTAATATTTGCGGTCAAGCTTCAGTTTTTAAATCCAGGCGTTCAAAAAAAAAGATAATCTTATATAACATTGAAATGATAATTATGGCCTATGCCTGATAGTTTTCTTGATAAAATCTTTGGTAATACAGCTCAATTAATTGTCCTTGAATATTTGCTCAATAATAAGGACAATGATACTTACCTGTCAGGGATTGCCGCGGAAACAGGCCTTTCGCATTCGACGGTATCAAGGGTTATCGAGCCTCTTCTGGACTTGAAAATCATAAAAGAGACGCCTCTTGGCAAACAGATAAGGGTTTTTAGATTAAACAATGATAATGAACTCACAAAATACCTGCTTAAGTTCAATAATGATTTAAAAAATATGATGAATGGTGGTAAAAAACATGAATAAAGATCCCATTGATGATAAAATCATTGAATTATTAAAGCATGATGGAACGACATCGAATCTGGAGATTTCAAAAAAACTCGGGATATCCGAGGAAGATGTTAAAACGAGAATCGGGAATTTATCAGAAACAAGGCCAAAAGTGCTGATAATCGATGACGAAATGGATACGCTTCTTCCTTTAAAAAGGTCTCTTGAAGTCGAGGATTATATTGTAGTTGAAGCCTTAAATGGACAGGAGGCACTGAACATAGTGAAGAACGAAATTCCTGATATAATACTCCTTGACCTCATGCTTCCGGGAATGGATGGTTATGAGATATGCTCCCGGTTAAAAAATAATGCTCTCACAAAGAATATCCCGATAATCATGCTCACAGCAAGGGATGATGTCAAAGACAGGGTGAAAGGTCTTGAAACGGGCGCCGATGATTATGTAGCCAAACCTTTCAATCTCCATGAACTGAAAGCCAGGATAAAAAGTGTGCTGCGGCGTTCAAGAAATATGTGATTCGAAAGTGGGGATTTGTGAGGATACGGACTGAACTTATCATTTTTTTCCTTATTATATCCGTGGTACCCCTGTTTGCAGTCGTTTACATGTCATACGATTACAGTAAGGAAGCCATACGCGATACGGTGATGACAAACCTGCTCGGGGCAACTGAAAATAGCGGTAATGCGATAGATAACTGGATGGATGTGAGAAAAGATGACATCCGCGTGATATCCAGGTCAATGGAAATTAATACGGAAAAAGACGAATTAAAGGATTACTTTGCTACTTATGAACGTGAATATGAGGGGGTTTATGAGGAATTCTTTTTGCTTGACCTTGATGGAAATATTATATTCTCGACTCTTAATCGCACAGGAAATGCCGCTAATGTACCTTATTTCACAGAGGCTTCAAAAGGGAAACTGTATATTTCGGATGTTACTCTTTCCGAAATTAGCGGATACCCTGAGATAATATTGACCAACCCTGTCATGAAAAATGGGACTATCGCAGGAGTTTTGGCGGCAAGAGTGAGCATGGAAAACCTGTACAGGATACTTGAAAATATTGATATCGGGAAATCAGGCGAAATATTTATTGTCAATAAAGACGGGGACATCATATTTCATAATAACCGCTCTCGGATTTTGCACAAAAATATAAACAATAATTTCGCTGTAAAAGAAGTAACTTACGAAAAGAATGGCATAAACGAATATGTGAATTATAAAGGTGAAAAAGTACTCGGTTCTTATTACTGGCTGCCATTATACAGATGGGGGCTGGTAGTTGAAAAAAATACTGATGAGGCATATTCCGGAGTCTTGAACCTTGAAAGCCGGATGGTATGCATCTCGACTTTTGCAGTTATCGCCGTTATTCTCGCGGCAATCATTATTTCAAGAAGAATCACCGGGCCCATAAAATCCCTTGAAGAAGGGGCAACCGGCTTGCTTTCCGGGAATTTTAAACCCATACCGGTTTCTTCAAGCAATGAGATTGGAAAACTTACAAAAATATTCGATGATACAGCCCTCGAATTGTTGGAAATCAGGAAAAAACTTGAAGCTAAAATCGATGTTGCAAACAAAGACATGGAGCAAAAAAACAAAGAACTTATTGCAGCGAATGAAGAATTAAAAAAACTGGATGAATTGAAATCTGATATCATTTCTCTTGTTTCTCATGAGCTGAAAACGCCTCTTTCGTCTATCAGGATTTCAGCCGAGTTTCTCGAATCCGAAGCCAAAAACGAACCTGAAGTCCGAAAAGAGATGCTCGAAATAATAATAAGGAATATAGACAGGCTGACACGGTTGATTAACGATATCCTTGACCTCTCAAAGATTGACACAGGAAAGATGGAACTCCAACTAGAGCGTGTGGATATCGGCGATGTAGTGAATACCGCGATTGAAAATAACAAACTTCTTTCCATGAAAAAGAACATATCAATAACAGCGGACATCCCCGATAATATATCGCCGGTTCTTGCGGATAGGGAAAAGCTTATTATTGTTATGAATAATCTCCTTGAAAACGCCCTGAAGTTCACCCCTGATGGCGGAAGCATCGTTTTGTCTGCAAAAGACGATACGGATAATATTGAGGTCAGAATGAAAGATACAGGCATAGGGATAGAAAAAGAGAAATTTGAAAAGATATTTGACAAATTCTACCAGGCCGACAGCACTTCAAGAAGAAAATTCGGAGGCCTGGGACTTGGTCTTTCAATAGCCGGCGGGATTATCCGGGCACATGGAAGCGAAATACATGTGGAGAGCGAGATTGGATGCGGCAGCACTTTCAGTTTCAGGTTAAAGAAGGCGGAAAAATGAAAAGTTATATTTACATTATCATAATCGGATTGATAGTATTCTCGGCAGGCTTTGTGGTTTACGAAAAATCCCATACCCAAAAGTCAATAACCGTGGTTTCCATGACGGCCGATGAGATGTCGGCAAATCTTGCAAACGGGACGATTGCAGGTTTTATTTCCTGGGAACCATATCCTGCAAAAGCGGTAGATGAGGGTTACGGCAGGTATCTTGTTAATTCCAGTGACATCTGGGAGAACCATCCGTCGTGCGTCCTGGCAATCTCCGAAGACCTGAAGGATGAAGACATGATAAGAGCTCTCGTATGGGCTGAGGTGAAGGGCGCAAGGTTTATCAACAATCCCTCAAACCGTGAAAAGGTCTTAAAATACGGGCAGGAATTTTCAGGGCTTGATAAAAATGAGGTCTCTTCGGCTATTGATAACACGGTTTACATCGAATACCCGGATGTAAGCCAGGTAAAAAAAGCCATTGATATACAGGCTAAAGCCGGGACTTTTACAAATACGATAACAGCGCTTGGGTATAATGGCACTGACGACTTTCTTTCAAGCCTCTTTATTGATAAATATTACAACGAGGTCAAAAAAAGATTGGACGAAAATCCGAATTGGACGCCGCCGGTTGTCAATGTTAATGAAAGTATCAAATTCGGATATATTGAAGGAAATATACATTATCTGTCGATGTACATAGCCCAGAAGGAAGGTTATTTCGAAAAGGCGGGTCTTATTCCTGGGAAAAATGTCCAATTCACAGCTTACCGCAGCGGCAGGGCAATAACAGATGCGTTCAAGCATCGCGAGGTTGATGCGGCGACTCTCGGCAGCACAGTTCTTTTAAGGTTCAGGATAAACGATAACGGCAGGATACGCATTGTCAATGGAGTTAATACCGGCGGAACATCGCTTGTTGTGAGAGCGGATTCGGATATCACGTCAATAGATGACATGGACGGGCTTAAGATTGCCACACCGGGTTTTGGTACGTGCCAGGACACTTTAATGAGGAAGATGTTTGAAGGATTTGAAATCAAAACGATTTAGCAGCATCGGTTAAACGTTTAGAACCTTTTTGAGGTAGTGACCCGTGTAAGACCCCGATGTCTTTGCGACCTTTTCAGGCGTCCCCTCGGCAACGATTCGCCCGCCGTTATCTCCCCCTTCGGGGCCCAGGTCTATTATGTGGTCAGCCACTTTTATCACATCAAGATTATGTTCTATAACCACCACGCTGTTCCCCGCATCCACGAGCAGGGAGAGCATATCGAGCAATTTCTGAATGTCTGCAAAATGAAGCCCTGTCGTGGGTTCATCAAGGATATAAAGCGTCCTGCCCGTACTCCTTTTACTGAGTTCCGAGGAAAGCTTGATGCGCTGCGCCTCACCGCCTGAAAGGGTAGTGGCAGGCTGGCCGAGCCTGATATACCCGAGCCCAACATCAAAAAGCGTCTGAAGCTGTCGTTTTATTTTCGGGATATTTTCAAAAAAGGTAAGCGCTTCCTCGACTGTCATGTCAAGCACCTGTGCGATATTCTTGCCTTTATAGGTTATTTCAAGCGTCTCGCTGTTGAAGCGCTTACCGTGGCAGACCTCACACGGCACGTAAACATCAGGCAAGAAGTGCATCTCTATCGTGATGATTCCATCTCCCTTACAAGCTTCACACCGCCCGCCCTTGACATTGAAACTGAAGCGTCCCGGCTGGTAGCCCCGCGCTTTTGAGGACTGGAGTTGAGCGAATATGTCCCTTATGGGTGTAAAAAGCCCGGTGTAAGTCGCAGGATTTGAGCGCGGCGTCCTTCCTATCGGCGACTGGTCTATTATAATTATTTTATCGATGTTCTCAAGCCCGATTATCCCCCTGTGTTTGCCTGGCTTTTCTCTTGCATGATAGAACCTCCTGGCAAGAGCCCTGTAAAGAATATCATTGACAAGAGTGCTCTTTCCAGAGCCAGAAACTCCGGTAATACAGGTCATCACCCCGAGCGGTATATTGACGTCTATCTGTTTCAGGTTATTCTCGCTTGCCCCGACAATAGTAATTTTACCTTTTGGTTTTCTTCGCCGGTGCGGGATAGCTATCATTTTCTTATGGCTGAGATACTCGCCTGTAAGGCAATTTTCGCAATTAATAACATCATCGAGTGTCCCGGTTACAACCACTTCGCCGCCGTGAACACCCGCACCGGGTCCCATATCAACGATAAAATCAGCGCTGCGTATCATTTCTTCATCATGTTCCACGACTATCACCGTGTTTCCAAGGTCACGGAGCTGTGTCAGCATGTGTATCAGCCTGCCGTTATCCCGCTGGTGAAGACCGATGCTGGGTTCATCGAGGATGTACAGCACGCCCACAAGGCTTGAGCCAATCTGCGTGGCAAGGCGGATTCTCTGGCCTTCTCCCCCCGAAAGCGTGCCAGCAGCCCTGTCAATTGTGAGGTAATCAAGCCCGACATCCATCAGGAACCCTAGCCTTGCCCTGAGTTCTTTCATAATAGGCTTTGAAATGATTGCTTCTTTTTCGGAAAAGACGAGGCTTTCCAGGAAGATAAGTGCATTTTTAACAGAAAAGCGGGTTGCAGCGATAATGGATTTATCCCCGACAGTGACAGCAAGGCTTGAAGGTTTGAGCCGCTCGCCATTGCAGACGGTGCACGGCTTGATGCTCATATATTGCTGGATTTTCTCGCGCGCTTCTTCGGACTGGGATTCCCTGTACTTTCTTGCCAGGTTCGGTATAACTCCTTGAAAAGTGCTCGTGTGTTCCCACAGCCCCTCGCGTTCGCGGGGAACATACCTGAAATGGATTTCTTCAGTTCCCCCGTGCAGTATTATATGCACATCTTCAGGTTTGAGTTCAGAGAACGGGGTATCGAGTGAGAAACCGTAATGCTTGGCCACGGAAGCGAGCATCTGGTGGTAATACCCGTGCTCATATCCCCACGGTTCGATAGCTCCCTGGCTTATTGATTTACTCTTATCGGGGATTATCTGGTCCGGGTCAAATTCCATCGTGCTGCCGAGCCCCTGGCAGGCCGGGCATGCGCCTCTCGGGCTGTTGAAAGAGAACATGTTGGGCTCAAGCGGTTCAAAGCTTATCCCGCACTTCGTACAGGCGGCATGTTCGCTGAAAAGAAGCTCCTTACCGTCAAGCACGTCCACAACCACAATCCCGTTTCCTTCTTTCAGGGCAGTAGCAACCGAATCCGCAAGCCGCTCTTCTATTCCCTGTTTTATTACCAGCCTGTCCACAATGACATCAATATCGTGTTTCTGCTGCTTGTTGAGTGTTATATCTTCGGCTAGCTCATGCATTTTGCCATCAATACGGACCCTGCTGAAACCTTTGCCTGAGAGTTCCTCAAACATCTGTTTGTATTCCCCTTTCCTCTGCCTGGCAAGCGGGGCAAGCACATGTATTTTCGTGCTTTCGGGAAGCTCCGTCAACCTTTCTACTATCTGCTCCACGGTCTGCGGGGTTATTTCGCTGCCGCAGTTTGGGCAATGCTGCCTGCCTATCCTTGCATACAGCAGGCGCAGGTAGTCGTAAATCTCGGTGACGGTACCGACCGTTGAGCGGGGATTCTTGCTCGTGGATTTCTGTTCGATTGAGATGGCAGGCGAGAGGCCTTCTATGTACTCTACATCGGGTTTATCCATCTGCCCCAGGAACTGGCGCGCATAAGCTGATAATGACTCAACATACCGCCGCTGTCCCTCTGCATAAAGCGTGTCGAATGCTAGGGAGGATTTTCCTGAACCTGATAGTCCTGTTATCACTATCAGCTTGTCCCTTGGAAGCTCAAGGTCGATATTCTTCAGGTTGTGGACGCGAGCGCCTTTGATTATGATTTTATCTGTTGCCATGAAAAGGATAGATGTTGTTATATTGGCGGAGGATGGCTAAAATATTATTGATGAATAACAGGATTGAGAAAGTTTCTCTTCTATAAGAATCGGGAATTTATATATCTTTTCAAACTGTCTTATTAATATTTGCTTAACCTGTTGAATTATTCAATAGGTAACATTCATTATTAATGAACACTATTTATACTTTTATAGGATAGAAGTGAAGATGATACTGTCTTAATTGTCATCATCAATAAATATATATATACCACTCCAATATACTATCAAAAAGGGAGAGTCTAAGATTTATGGAACTAACGCCAATCCAGAAAGAGATTTTAATAGCCTTAATTAATCTATACAGAACAAGAAAACAGGCAATCAAAGGAGAAGACATTGCAGAGATCATAAAACGGAACCCTGGAACGGTCCGTAATCAGATGCAATCACTAAAAGCGCTTGGATTGGTTGAAGGAGTGCCCGGACCCAAAGGCGGATATAAAGCAACAGGCGCAACATACAGGGTATTGAGCCTATCCGAAATGGACAAAGAAACAAACGTGCCCATAAGACGGAATGATGAACTGATTGAAAATGCCACTGCGTCGGAAATCAGTTTTACCACCGTCAGGCATCCTGACCTTTGCAATGCTACCGTCCATGTTATCGGGGATATACGAAAATTCGATGTTGGGGACAATATTCTAATAGGACCCACCCCTGTAAATAAACTTATAATACGCGGCTCGGTCATTGGCAGGGATGATACCCAGAATTCAATATTATTCGTAATTCAGGAAATGATATCCCTTCCAAAAAAACCCATTAAAAACTATATCAAGGAAAATCCGATAACAATCCCTGCGACAGCAACAATACAGGAAGCTTCAAGGATACTCGTTAATAACAAAATCCATGGCGCTCCTGTAAAAGATAAGGACGGGATTGTAGGAATAGTCACCCTTACAGATATTGGAAAAACACTTGCAGAAGGTAAGACCAGCCTGAAAATAAAGGACATAATGACAAAAGAAATAATCTCTGTTGATGGTGAAACACCTCTTTATGAAGTTGTAAAGATATTCAATAAAGAAAGAGTGGGAAGGCTAATGATTAGGGTTAACGGGGAACTGGTCGGGCTTATCTCAAAAACAGATATCTTAAGCAGGCTTGCTTTTTATTAAGAATACGGGCGTTGGCAATCATTGAGAGAATTTTGCAAGACCGTTTTCATCATCTTTTTTAAGTCTCTTTGTTATCTCTATTAGAGGATGTTTTGCATAATCAAGAATTTTGATGTCCGATAATGAATGAAGCCCTGATGTGGCAGCTGTCTTTTCCATCCCGAGATGGATTTCATCCCCCAGCGGAATGACGTATGCATCCATAGTTTTTATTCCGAGTTTTTTTGCAGCTATTACCCTGTGATGGCCGTCCACGAGAATGAGTTTATTGGTTTTTTTAATCACAACTATCGGTTCGGCAAGCCCCTTCTTAAGTTCGTATATCCTTCCATCAAGCTCGTCTGCATAGACTTTGGGCTGCGTGGGCACAAGTTCATCAATGTTGACCGTTTCGCGAACTACATCCACATGTATATTGTGGATTGCTTCAAGCGTTTTCTTGAGCGTCCAGACTTTTTGCGGGCTTGTTCGTTCGATATGCGAACGGATGACATCGGAATTCGTAATAATGCCCCGCAGGTGCATGTTCTGGTCTACTACAGGCAGTTTTGATTTACCCGACCTAAATATGACGCGCGCCACATCGCTCATCTCCATCTCGGTATCAGCGACAAGTATGTCCCGTGTCATGACATTGGAGATTTTCTCATCCAGTGATTTTTCAAGCAAATTTGAAGCCGATACGTATCCTGTGACTTTGCTATCCTCTACCACGGGAAAACCATCGTGCCCCGTCTTTCGAATCATATTTATGACATCCTTGACTGTATTCTCCGGGGAAACGGTATCTACGTCCTGTGTCATGTAATTCTTGACTTTTGGATGGTCGGTCATGTTATTTTGATAGGTATGGGCTTTTCCCTTTTTAAAAGTATTGTATATACGGCTCTGTCAAGTTATCGGTATATACCAATCTTTATTACCTATTGCATTCAACTTTTAATGGGTGAACATTACGAACGACCAGAACAGGATGCTTCTTGAAATTTTAAAAGAGGCGATATCGATTGAGATTTATGGCACGGAATACTATTCGATATTCAGCGAACTTGTCGAAGATGATAATGCAAAGTCTATTTTCAAAGGACTTGCAAGGGACGAGGGAGAACATAAGGCGCTTCTTGAGAAAGAATATAAAAAAGTATCAGGGAAGCCTGTTGATATCGCAGAGCTTGATGAAGAGAACAGGGAAAAAGCAAAGCGGATTTTCCCCGAATCTCTTGAACCTTTGGGCATCTCCGAGACAAAAGATGTTTTGACGCTCGGGATACGGACAGAGAAGAGGTCTATTGAGCTATATTCAACCGGCGCACAAAAGATTGATATTAAGTCAAGTAAAGAATTGTTCTTAAAACTCGTGCATTTCGAGGAGGAACATAAAAAGACCCTTGAGGATGCTTTATATTACCTTGAGCAGGAAGGCTCCTGGTATGGTTATTCCCCTCCCACGATAGAGGGTTGAACCTGAATGGAACACCTGCTCTTTGGCACGGCAGGCACACCATTAAGCTCAAAAGGAAATGACAGTATATCGGGCATCGGGCGAGTGCACGAATTGGGTCTTGGGTGCATGGAACTTGAATTTGTCCGCGGCGTTAAGATGGGAGAGAAGACGGCGCGCAGTGTGAGGGAAGTTGCAAAGAAGCTGGAGGTAAGATTGAGTGTGCATGCCCCTTATTATATCAACCTCAATGCTGAAGGTGAAACGCTAATCAAAAGCAAGGAAAGAATCCTGAATTCAGCAAGAATCGGAAGCGTATGCGGAGCAAAAAGCGTGGTAATCCATGCGGGTTTTATCCAGGGCGGCGGAAGGCGGGCAGTTTATGAAAAAATAAAAAAAGAGCTTATTGATATCTGGGAACAATTAGAAAAAGAAGATATAGACATCATATTGCGGATTGAAACAATGGGACGGTATTCCCAATTCGGAACGCTGGATGAAGTGCTTGAAATTACTGAAGTGGAAGGGGTTTTGCCATGTGTTGATTTCTCCCATCTTCATGCATTGACCGGGAAATATAATTCAAGAGAGGAATTTGACACGGTTTTTTCGAGAGTGGAAGACAAACTTGGGCGTTTTGGGCTTGACAATATGCATATACACGTTTCAGGGATAGAATACTCGGATAAAGGCGAGAAAAAACATCTTGTATTTTCTGAATCGGATTTCAAATATAAGGAGCTTGCGCAGGCTTTTTCGGATTTTGACATTCGGGGGATGGTTATCAGTGAAAGCCCGAATCTTGAAACTGATGCGATGGCGCTGAAAAAAGAATATGACAGGATAAAAAAAATATAGTCCCCCACATAACCTCTGATAATGGTATAAACCACAGAGTTCACAGAGGACACAGAGCAAAAACCACAACTCTCTGTGCTCTCTGTGTCCTCCGTGGTTGATTATCCTTGTTGGGGCACATTTTAATAAGCTGACAAAATTTTTGATGTTACTCTATTAATTTTTGCGGAGGACTATAACATTAAACGATGCTCTTATTTACCATCTGCATATAAAAGACAATTCAATGGAAGAACTCTCTGGAATAATAGAAAAAATACAGGCTTCTGAAGAACTGGATTTCGAAGACGGGATGCTCCTCATGGAGTCAAAAAACCTCCCTCTCATCGGAGCGCTTGCGGATTATGTAAGGCAAAAAACCGCTGGCGATGGTGTCATGTTCGTGACCAACTGCCACATAAACTATACCAACGTCTGCACCTCGAAATGCAGGTTCTGTGCTTATTTCAGAGAGGAGGGGCAGAATGGAGCCTTCACTCTAACTACCGATGAAATAATGGAAAAAGCGGAAAAAGCCTCGAATATGGGGGCGACTGAATTGCACATCGTGGGTTCGCTAAATCCCAAACTCCCTTTTGAATATTACGAAGAAATACTCAGCCGGCTTCATCAAAAGTATCCTGATATGTCCCTCAAAGCATACACGGCTGTTGAAATTGCCCACCTTGCGAAGACTTCGGGTATGAGTGTCAGGGAAGTACTCCTGCGTCTTAAGAAAGCGGGACTTACGGGTCTTCCCGGCGGCGGCGGCGAGATATTCAACGAAGAAACGCGGAAAAAAGTCTGCCCCGATAAAATAACGGGTGAGCAATGGCTCAAGGTAATGGAAACCGCCCACAGCCTCGGAATAAAAAGCAATGCTACGATGCTTTACGGGCATATCGAGACGCATTCCGATATTGTAGACCATATTCTCAGGATAAGAAAATTGCAGGAAAAAACCGGCGGATTCCAGGCGTTCATTCCCCTGAAATTTCACCCTGATAATACAGAGCTACAAAAAAATGGGCTCGTGCGATACGGTCCAACAGGTTTTGACGACCTTAAAATAATTGCAGTCTCACGTCTTTTATTAAACGGCTATATAAACAATATCAAAACATACTGGGTCATGGTGGGCGAGAAACTTGCGCAGGTAGCGCTGCATTATGGCGCAAACGATATCGACGGCACTGTGATGGAGGAACGCATCACACATGCTGCCGGCGGCGCAACGCCGGAGTATATGCCAAAAGAGAGGCTGATCCGATTAATAAGAAATGCAGGCAGGGTTCCGATAGAAAGGACTACGAATTATGAGATAATAAAAGAGTATTGAAATCTATTAAATTAGGTGAAGGACAGAATTTTCATATAACGGCTTGGTGGGTAATGCGAAGTTGCGACCGAAGGGAGCGAACCGCATAACCGCCAGTTGTCCGACCCGAACGAAGTAACCGACCCCCGAATGAATTCGGAGGGCATCGGCGCGGGTGCATGAGGTTTCTATTGGCTGTTTGTTATTTTGGTTTTTTTTCGACAGAAGGGGCACGAAAATGATCAGATTCAGCTTTTCTCCGCCTTTATCCCTTTATCCTCTCTAAAGCTGCTTTTGCAATTTCCCTAACAGTTTCAGATTCATCGGTCATAGCTTGGCTAAGATATTCTCTTGCTCGAGCATCTCCCATCTCTCCAAGGGCCACTACCGCCATCCTTCGAACATCCTCATTTTCATCTTTCAAAGCCCTGATAAGAGGTTCTATTGCAGGTTTCCCTATCTTTCCAAGAGCATATGCTGCATGCGCTCTAACATCATCGTTTTCATCTTTCAAAGCCCTGATAAGAGGTTCTACTGCTGGTTCCCCAATCTTTCCAAGAGCCACTATTGCATTCACTCTATCATTCCCTTTTTCATCTTTCCGAGATGTATATTTCTCATAATTCTCATAGCTTATGTTTAGCTTACCATTTCTTATCTCTGCTATGAATTTATCATTTCTACCATTATCGATTTTTAAATTTACTTCAGTTTTTTCAGTATTAAGTTTTAGTGAAATAGAATTTTGTTCGTTAGATAGTTGGATAGTCTTACCATCATCGATTTTTTCAATTTTTGCAGTTTTCACCCAATCAATACCATATTTCTGTGATAGAAATTCTTTGAGCCTTATAATATCCATTTCCATCCCAGTGCACACCCACGCATCCGGATGAGCGCAGCTCGCGCCATTATCGTTTCCTGGAATTTCGTTCCAGCAAAACAAATACGTCTCAGAGTAATTAAAAGGTTTTTTTTCCCATTTCCAACCGCCGGGCAGATGTTTGATAGCATCAACGACCATTGCTTCCACTTCCGACAAATTTCGCAGAGTGTCATTCACTGCGTCAAGTGAGTCACTAAGGCTTTCTTTTGTAGTCACATAGTGTTTCAGTGCTTCTCTCACTGGCGAAGGGGCATCCCCTAGTTCCTGCGCTTTCGGTTGGAGTGATGCAATGACGAAGTTAACAGTGGCCAGTTCATGTCTTAGTGAGCGTTTACTCTCCTGCATTTCTGCTATCATTTTCTCTAATTTTGCGAATTGCTCGGTCAACCCTTGGTCAGGCTTTTCATCGGTCGTGGTGCGAATACTGACTGCAGTGCTTTGTTCGTTTACCTGAGGCACTTTTATCTTTTTTCCAAACACCTTATCAAATATTCCCATCTTCACACCTCCTCATGCAACCAATTACTACAATGTTCCGAGCATAATCAGAATCCTTTTAGGGTAAATATTTGATATTTCTAAAGTAGATGGTTTTTGCATTTGATCCACTGAAGACAAATTCCGCTACCACATAAAGTCTTGTGGGTTCAGCAGTATAAAACTTAGAAATTGGAAATGTATACGTCTTCCATTCGGTAGTTAAATAAACTGGTGACTTTGTTTCAGAACCATCATCGGGGTCTGTGTTGTCCTTGATACCAATTTCTATACTCTCTCCACCCTTTTCGCCTCTCAAATCCATAGACAGCGTACTAAATGTTGAAAAGTCCTTGAATGGTCTGGGCGGGTCTCTTGGTTTTCCTACAGTAATGAAAACTGCCCCCCATTCTAAACCATTAGGATAAGTCATTCTCATGTAGTCCCCCATATCCGTGAGCCAGTTTCTAATATGTTGAGAATCGTCTACTCCTATATCATATCCAGAGCTTAATTTTCGGACACTTGCAAGATATACATCGCCTGATGTGTTTTCTGTTTTGTTATTAGAAGGAGGACAATTTAATTGTGCATATACAGACGAAGTGCTATCACCTATAACAGTTAATGACTGCGACCAATCTATACAATCTGATTTTTGAATTTTCACTGTATGTTTGCCAGATAAACTACTAACATTTATAGGTGTGATTCCTTGACTGGTCTCATCAAGATACACATCTGCACCAGATGGTATAGATTCTACTACAATAACACCAATGGGAGGCCCTTTACTAACAATAAAATGTACTACTGTACCTTTCCAAACAGAAAGCCCAGGGGAAGTATCCTGATTGATAACTCTGCCTTTTTCCACAGCACCATTATATTGCTCTGAGAAATCAGCTTTAAGCTCCCTTTCAGCTAGTCTGGAAGTGGCATCAGCTACCGACAATTCCTTTAGATATGGGACATCAGCGATTTTGCTAGAAATTGATATATATGGTATAAGCGTACCCACTATAAAAAGTAAAAGAGCTATAATGAGAACAACTTTTAAAGGTCTTCTACTTCTCAAATATACTGCTGCTATGAGACTCGCACTAATGCCAATTAATAAAGATACTATACTCACTATAAGCTGTTCAATACCTGCTTCCATCTAATCACCAACCAGCGTAAACTTATGAAAATAGGTATTGCATTAATTAAACCTTTCGCTACATTTTATCTTCGTATTTTTATGTTCTCATAGACAATCAACAAATACCATAGAGCCATACCGTGCCCATATTCAGTTCAACAATGGTTACGTTGGTTTTACTCGTTCTTATGGATGCACGAGAACGCCTATCGTCCACAGTCACTCTATACCCCGTACATGAGCTTGCTATCGTTTTTTGCCTATAAACCCTTCTCACCGCCTGCACAATTCTGCGATGAAATGTACTTCTCCACTACTTCCCAGCCCTGCCCGGCAGAAGGGTTCACCGTTTTTCCATAAGGGAAATCCTCTGTCCCATTGGGGATATTGCTCTGTACATAAGAGAAATCCTTTATCCCCTGCGGGAAATTGTCCATCCCCCGAAAATCCTCTATTCCGTTATTTTTTGCCTGCACAAAAGCTATAACCCAAGCTCAGCGCGTTTCAATTCGCTTTTCTTCTTCTCAAGGAAACTATAAACAGGTCCATGGGCTGAGCCTGCAAGGAGCATATCAATGCCTGCTCTTGCCACCGCATTTTGTTCAGGATATCCTATTATGCTCACTGTTTTTCCATAAACCGAGATATGCACGTTGGTAAGGCTCTCAAAAACCTCGCGTGATTTACCACCTTTACCTATGATTCTTCCTTTGATACGCTGCAGGTCTTTTTCTGTTCTTGCAATATTTGACAGGTCCATTGTTTCGAACAGCAGAAGCTCTTCATCGAACAGCTTAAGGGCTTTTTCAGGGCTGAAACCGCGCGCTATAGCGTGGACTACTTCTTTTGTCCGCAATCCTTTGATAGCGTCCTTGGGATCACCTATCTCGACATCCCCGCTCTGGCTATCAATATTTAGCGCTGCCGTTGATTTTTCTTCAATCAGTTGTTTAATAGTCCCTTTCGGGCCAACAAGAACCGCCACCCTCTCAAGTGGAATTTTAATATGCTCTGTCATTTTTTCTCCTCTTTATTACTTTTTATTATCGAAATCATCTCATCTTCATTTACCTGAATCTTCAATTTTTTAAAAAACCTTGCAATATTGGTTACATCGCGCCGCAAATACATATCCGCATGGTAATGGTCGGTTGTAACCGACTGTCCCATATCTATTATCACAGGCTCCATAGTATTCATGTCAACCAGAATATTATATTCGCTAAGGTCGGCATGAACAAGTTTTGCTTTGGAATAAAGGAGGCCCATATATTCGACAATCTTTTTAAAAATATGTTCCGCTTCCTCCATGGTCAGTTTTACATCCTTTAATTGCGGCATCGGGACGCCATCCTTTCCGATGAACTCCATCAACAGGATATTCCTTTTAGTAATATATGGTTTTGGAACCCGCACGCCCGCTTCTTCCGCCCGCTTGAGATTCTTATATTCTTTTTTAGTCCATGCAAGAATTATATCTTTCCTGCTATGTTTAATCCCGACAAACCTCGGGTCTCCCAGGATATAATCTTTCATTGCATTAAAATTTGCAGTGGAAATAAGGTATATTTTTATGGCAATCTCAGAAGTATCATCTTTTTTCGAAACTGCATGGAAAAGATTTGCTTCTTTTCCAGTGCTGAATGACCCGCCTATCGCGTCGATGTAACCTTTTCTTGCAAGTTCATAAAGAGCCATCAACGTGGCATTATCAAAAACATCGTCAAAAACCTGTCTCAGGTCAGAATCCTTGATACGCGTACGGAATTCATCGATTTTGTCATCCATCCGTTGAATCTGCTTATCCCTGGACATACTATTAACTTAACTTTTCAAAAATCCCTTTCGCTCAAGCCAGTTTACCTGAGGGCCGCTATATTTCCAGATGATATCGGCTTTTTCATTCTGGAAAGACCATGGGACCAGAATAACGACATCCCCTTCACTGATCCACACATTTTTTTTCATTTTCCCCGGAATTCGAGCGAGTCTTACAACCCCATCCATGCACCTGACCCTGAGCTTATTGGCGCCCAGCAAACTTTCTACAGTGCCCAGTAGTTCGTTCGCCTTTTTTTGCGGAATGCGAACCCTGGTAAATTCTTCAGGCTGCTGGCTACTACTTTCTCGCTTCTTCAGTATAACACCTCATCATTCCTCTTTATTGTTTCCGTTCTATGTAAAGGTTACTGATATAATAAAATCAAAAAATTTTTTTAAAATTATGCGATACTTATTTTAGAAATCAATTTAATGAAGTCATTTGCAAACATCATGTCAAAAACTAAACAACTTAAACTATCTTTGCGACCTTTGCGCCTTTGCGGTGAAAAAACGCACACCGCAAAGCCGCAGAGAACGCGAAGGCTCATATTTATGTTAACAAAATTAGGTTCTTAACTTTATGTCAAAAATTTCTATCTTGGGAATTGAGGGAACTGCATGGAATCTGAGCGCTGCGATTGTTGATGAGGATGATGTGATTGCGGAAACCACGGCCACATACATGCCAAAGACAGGCGGCATCCATCCACGTGAAGCTGCGCAGCATCATGCAAACCACATCGCTGAAGTAGTAAGGGAAACCCTGAAAAAAGGCAATGGTGAGATAAGCGCGGTGGCATTTTCACAGGGACCTGGGCTTGGGCCGTGTCTTCGCACGGTCGCTACGGCTGCAAGGGCGCTTGCATTATCACTTGGCGTTCCTCTCATCGGAGTCAATCACTGCATCGCGCATATCGAGGTGGGAAGGTGGAAAACGCAAGCTTTAGACCCTGTAACTCTTTATGTCAGCGGCGCAAATTCGCAGGTGCTGGCGTACAGGAAAGGTCATTACAGGGTATTCGGGGAGACGCTTGATATCGGGATTGGGAATGCCCTTGACAAATTCGCACGCTCGGTAGGATTGCCGCATCCTGGAGGACCAAAAGTCGAGGAGCTTGCCAAAAAAGCAACAAAATACATCCCGCTGCCCTACACCGTAAAGGGTATGGATTTTTCGTTCTCAGGTCTCACTACCGCAGCCCAGGAATCAGTAAAAGTCGCTTCATTGCCCGATGTCTGCCATTCATTCCAGGAAACAGCTTTTGCGATGCTGGTCGAAGTGACAGAACGCGCGGTGGCGCATACCGGGAAGCGGGAGGTTCTACTTGCAGGCGGCGTTGGCGCAAATTCGCGTCTTCGCGAGATGCTTAAAATAATGTGCGAGGAACGGGGTATCGAGTTCTATGTGCCGGAAAAAAGGTTCATGGGGGATAACGGCGCCATGATAGCGTATCTTGGTCTCTTGATGTATAAATCAGGATACAGGACAGCTATTGAGGATTCTAAGGTTAATCCGAACTTTAGACCTGACGATGCGGTTGTGACATGGAAACCTTTGGGAAAGGTTTATCAAAAAGGTTTGAAACCTTTAGCAAAGTCGAGGGGTATGCAAAGCATACCCCAACACGCCGGGATAATCGCAAGCGGCGCCGAGGCGGTGATAGCGCTTGAAGGAAATACGATAATCAAGACAAGGATAGAGAAGCGCTACAGGTTGAAAGAAATAGATGAGAGTATCCGGAGGGAGAGGACAAAAACCGAGGCAAGGCTTATTTCCGAAGCGCGAAGATGCGGCGTTCCCACGCCGATAATCAGGGACGTTACAGATTTTGAAATCCGGATGGAGTATATCGAGGGAACGGCGCTTAAAAATATAGTGAACCCCTCGCTTTCCGAAGAAACAGGAAAGCTTATCGGGCGCCTTCATACATGCGGGATTATTCATGGCGACCTTACCACGTCCAACATTTTGTATAAGGATGGAAAGCTATTCCTGATAGATTTTGGTCTTGCATATCTTGATAAGACGCTGGAATCAAGGGGCGTGGATATACATGTGCTTTTCCAGACGTTTGAGAGCACGCATGAGAACCATGAAGAACTCATAGAATCATTCAAGAAAGGATACGCGATGACTTTCCAGGATGCAGGAAAAGTCTTTGAGCGAGTGGCGGAAATCGAATCCAGGGGAAGATACGCTTGACAAAGGTAGGACAGCTTACGGCTTTGTTTAATAAGTCCCAAAACCATCTCACTTTTTAAACAGAATCAGCACTTTTTAAACATGACTGTGGTTGAATAGATAAATTGAATTGGGGTTCAATCCCCAACTCAAATGTTTCCTGAATAAGCACACAGATATTATGGCACAGTATTTTTAACAACAACTCATTAATCTGAGCTACTTTATCCTTGCTTCTCAGGTTATCCCTGAACTTCGATTTTATCATGTGGAATGTTGTTTCCACATTACTTCTCTTATGGTAGTGGTCTAAAAACTCCTCTTTATTGTATAAGAAATAATGATACATCTTAGCCCATACTGACGAACCTCTCTGTTTGCCTGTTGTATTGCTCTTAAACGGTATAAACGCAGTACCGCCAAGTGATTCCACGACTTCAAGGTTATCCCTGCTTGAATAGGCTTTATCCGCAGATACTTCATTGATTATGAAATTCTCGGCAGTCTTTTCAACCAACGGCTTAAACTGGGGGCTGTCATTTTCACTTTCTTCTGTAATCTCAACGCCTGTCACGATATTAGTTTTAACACCGATACCGATATGGGCCTTTATCCATGTCCTGTATTTCATATCCCTACCGTGCTTGAAACTGAAATATCGTGCAAACCGTGATGTTGAAAAACCCGAACTATCAACCGCAAAATCCGTTTCAACCGATGCAAGAGGCAAACTGCTTATTTTGATAAGGTCTTGGAGTATTGGGATTAATTCGGTTTTTCTCATGTAATTGCTCACGGATGAATAAGAACATGCTTTATTGACATACCCATTTCCATTTGCGTGTCTCATATCGCTTTCAAATCTCCTCAATGAGAAAGTGGAATAGACTTTCAGGGCAGATGAAAATACCATGTCACTCAAAGGTAATGTCGGTCTTCCAAAATCATAATCAGGTTGTGGGATATGCTGGCATAAGTCATAGAGAAGTTTTTGGAAGATGTCTTTTTCATTACATTGGGCTTTATTGTATGCAGTCCAGTTTTGGGAATAGGTGATTTTCTTAGTCTCGGTTATGGTTGTATTACCATGTTCATCAACCTCAAATTCCTTTTTTAAGGTAATTTCAACTGCATACATGTGTTTACATACTAAACCCCTTGTTTCATAGTCAGGACAGGTGCATTTTGGTTTTGACAACAAGGATGCTGTCGATACAATGTATGTCCCTTTTCCAGACTGTGACGGCACATGCCACCCATCTTCAAGCTTTACAATCCTGCCCGTTTTTGCTATTTGTTCACCTTTGAGCTTTCGCATATCCATTTTAATCACCTTATTATGTGTTTATAGTCTTATAATTCATAATTACACTCGATAGTATTTAAAACTATGTGTTTTTAGACCATATTTACAGAAAATAGACTAAAAACATATATTTATATATGAAAATAGACTATTAGTTATAATATGCCAATTCCAGACGATGTTGTTGAAGAAATCGGACTGAAAGAGCCGACATCTCTTAAAAAAACCGTAAAGCTGATTTACGATGCAAAACACACAAAGCAATATACTCTAAGGATTCCTGCCGGATTTATTGAGAAAGTCAAATGGAAGGCAGGGGATATGATAGAGATTAAGATTGAAAATGAAAGTTTGAAATTAACAAAAGAATAAGATTGATTAAAATGCCGAAACCAAGACCACAGTTGAAACCTGCCGAATCAAGAATCTTAAAGGCTTTACTTGAACACAATTATTCTCTCAACACAACCCAAATATCCCATATAGCCAATGTTTCTTGGAATACGGCAGAAAAGTATCTCGATGAGTTTAAATCAAAGGGATGGGTTATTAAAAGGAAAAGAGGAACACGGATATATTGGGAAGCGGATAGGGGTAGATGAAAAATGGCAAGTGAAGAACAAATATCAAGAAACTTGACTGATAAAGGAATATCCATTGGTGAATACGAATTATTTCCGCTACATTCAACGACAATAAAACAATACAAACATGCAAAGATAATTCAAAACAAAGGTTATGGAGATTATGAAGACAGGAGACCGGACGGATTATTAGTCGATAGAAGGAATAAAACAAGTCCACAAGTGATTGCTTTATTAGAATATAAAAAACCGAAAGAGTTTCAAACAGATAAGCAAAAAAAAGAGGCTGTGGAGCAGTGTAATGACCTATGCCAGGTGTTAGAAGCAAAAATAGGTATTATAACAGACGGTATTGTAACACATTGGATTAATCCAAATAATTTAGAACAGAAGAACGAATACACAGATAGAACAAACAACACAAAAAGAAGTTACTCATTTATTCTCAATGATGATAAACAAAAACTTCAAAAGAAGTTTCACATCAGTGAAATAAATCAGACAGATATTGATAAATTTGACGACGAAACGAAAGAAACATATCAGCTAATAGAAAGGATTCTGAGTGAGACAAACCCTTCTAATTCTATATTAAAAGCAACTGAAAAAACAGACCCTACGCCCCTTGCTAAAAGCGTTTGGCAAAGCATTTATATCAGCACAAAAGACAACCCTACCGCTTGTTTATACAATGTAGTTGAAATATTTATCTTCAAGTTTTTGAGTGATTTGGGCGTTCTGAAGAGGGATTATAGCTTTGACCATTTAATTAAAATGTATGAAGAAGGGTATCCCAACAAAGAGGTTTTGGAACACTACGCCACAAAAGGCAGGAAAAAGATAAAAGAATTATTTAACGCAGGAGACGACGGAACTGGAATTATCAACGGAACTATTTTTGTAAATCGTGATGGAACGCCAGTTTTATCGCAAGCAACCCTATTCAGGGATACAATTGAAAAATATGCTAAATTTGGAGACCTGAGAAATATAAAAAAGGAATTCAAAACAAAGTTATTTGAGACCTTCCTAAAACAAAGCAAAGATAAAAGTAAATTGGGACAGTTCTTTACACCGAGAAAAGTTGTTAAAGCAATAGTAGAAATGGCGGACATTGATAAAGTAAGTTTTATCTGTGACCCTTTTTGCGGTGTCGGTGGTTTCATTTTAGAGCCATTTCAAATATCCACAAATTTAAAGAACAGATTTATTCCCAAAAATGGTAAGATAAATTCTAATGTTAAGTTGCTTGGATATGATACTGGAAGAGAAGATAATGATGAACAAAGAAGAACAATAATCTTGGCAAAGGCAAATATGCTCATTTATTTTTCAGATGTAGTTGAAAAGAATCCGACGTTAAACAAGGAATTTGAAAGAATTATAAATGACACATTCCATTTTCTATCAGACTCTAATCTCGGTTCACTAAGAATTATTTTAGAAAAAGAAGAAGATAAACCAGATTTAATCATGACTAATCCTCCGTATATTACAAGTGGCGTTGCGACGATACGGAAACAAATAGAAGAGGAGGGTTTAAGCGAATTTTATGCAGATAGCGGGCATGGTGTTCAAGGTCTTTGTTTGAAATGGATTATATCAAATCTTAAAAAAGGCGGGTCAGCATTTGTAATCCTACCCGATGGCGTATTCAATATATCCGCCAATAATATATTAAGGAAAGAAATTAAACAAAAATGTTTTATTAACTGCATTATCTCTTTGCCTGTTAAGACCTTCTTTAACACCCCACAAAAGACCTATATCTTAGGTATAACAAAAAAAGAGAACGAAAATCAAAATCAAGATTTTCCAGTATTTACTTATTTGGTTTCAAACATTGGCGAAACGCTGGATATAAAGAGATTTGAGATTGAAGAGAATGATTTGGACAAAGCAAAAAATTTATTTAACCAGTATAAGGGAAGCCCAAATAACTTTACAATAGATGACCCAAGATGTAGGATACAGCCTATTGAAAAATTTAATCCAGATGAACATTGGTCTATTGATAGATGGTGGACAAAACAAGAGAAAATAAAACTTGGAATTGAAGAAGAAGAAATCATATTGACGCTTGAAGAGTTTAAAGAAAAATTCGAGGATGTTGTTAAAACAATCAGTACCTTAAATCAAGAACTTGATGGGTTGCTATGAAAAAAGAAGTCTCGTTGAATGATAAAGAGTTATTTGAACTTTCAATAGGAAAAAGGATATTGAAAGAAGAAGTGTTTAATTCAATCGCTGAAATTCCAGCATATAGCGCAAATGTTTTTGAGCCGTTCGGATATGTAGAAAAATCAAACATAACTGATTTTTCGCATGATTATTTGATGTGGGGTATTGATGGGAATTTTGAGTTCAACATAATGCGAAAAGGAGAAAAATTCGCAACAACAGACCACTGCGGAGTCATAAAGATTCTAAATGATAAAATAGTAACTGAGTATCTTTTGTACATACTTAGATTAAAAAGTGGCTTATTAGGCTTTGATAGGACGCTTAGGTCTTCCTTGAAAAATATGCGCACCGTAACAATTGAACTACCAGTAGACAAAAATGGAGATTTTGATAGGGAAGCACAACAACAAATAGTCCAACGAAATAGGGCGTTCAGCTCAATTAAAGAGCAAGTAACATTGTTGAAAGGTGAAATTGAAAATGCACGAGTTGGTTTTGATGTTGGCGATACGCACAACAAAGAAGTCCCAATAGGTGAGATTTTTTGTTTGCCTTCAATTAAAGGATTAACGAAACGTTTTATCGAATCACATTCAGGAGATGTCCCCGTTTATGGTGGCAAACAAGAGGAAATTCCAATAGGTTATGTTAAGGACAATCTAAAAAACGTAAAATATTTTGAGAATTGTTTGGCTTGGAATAGGGAAGGTTCTGTAGGATATGTTTTTTGGCATAAGTCGAGATTTACAACTAACGACCATCACAGACCAACGACGTTAAAACCCGAATATGAAGACCAGATTGATTTATCTTATATGAGATATGCCATTCAAGATGTTCTTTTAAAACAAGGATTTAGATGGAGTAAAACCGCAGGGAAAGAAAAAGTAGGCAAAATTAACGTTAAAATTCCCATTACACCAAAGGGAGAGTTTGATGTTCTAAAACAGAAAGAAATAGCTCGGAAATATGAGAAAATAGACCAAATAAAGCGAGAATTATCTGAAAAGCTTGAAACACTCTTAAAATGCAATATTTCCATTGAGTAACCTTAAAATTTTGAACTCCTGATTTATTGGATTTACCACTTAGCACTTAACAGAGATTCTAACCACTCACCTTTTTACTTTTTAAACAAAATTCCGACTTTTTAAACAAGAGGCACTTATTAAACAAAGCCACAGCTTACAAAGAGTTTATATATGAACAGGGTGCATTAACTCACTGTCAGTTAGCTAATTAGTAACTTATAGATTTCGGAATTGACCATCTGTTTGTGCTTTTTTAGATATATTGAATAAATAAACAGAGGTAAAAATTTGTTAGAACAAGATAGTAATTCTCCTGTCTCAACAGGTGATGTCCACGATGTAACTATTGATGGCATTGCAAGGGAAGGAGATGGTATAGCACATATACAGGGTTTAGTGATTTTCGTGCCAGGTACGAAGGTCGGAGACCAGGTAACGATAAAGATTGAGCGGGTTATGCGAAAATTTGCAATTGCAGCCCTTGCTGAGAAGAATTAGATCAACGGAGATATATACATGAATTTTGAAAGAAAAGGCGAACGCAGTGGCGGTTTCAGACCAAGTGGTCCGAGAGATCAGCACATGGGTCCAAGAGAAATGTTCAAAGCAACATGCGCTGACTGCAAACAGGAAACTGAAGTACCCTTCAAACCATCCGGTGACAGACCGGTATACTGCAGGGAATGCTACCAGAACCATAGACCAAAGAGATTTTAAATAACATAAACGGGCGCTGATATGGCGCCCGCAGTCTTTTTTTTATTTATCAGTTGTTAGCCAGCGGCTTAATACTAATGTTTAGCGTCAATCTTCGTTGAATGCCGCAGCTCCACAGCAACACCCTTCCCGCACCCTTTCATCTCCCAACCGCTCATGAGTGCGCGCCCCACGCCGAAAAACTTTTCACCTTCAACAATCACCTCATCATTGGGACGAATCTGCGGGTCAGCATCAAGCACACCCGGCGCAAGGATACTGCTGTGCGGAGTGAAATCGCCTATTTTCACCTTATAGAAGGGATAGCCGCGAAGCCGCATTCCACCTTCTACGGTCAGGGCAACCGTCCCGTACTGCGGGATTAAAGTTGCAAGCTGCTGTTTTCCTTCGAATAACTGGAACTTGGGATACGGAGCCCGGACATTTGCGCCATCCGTGACAAGCATATCCCCGGAGCCGCACCCGAACTGGTAATCCACTGTTGCGCGCATAATGTCAAGGTTTGCTTTCTCGCTTCCCCGTTTTTTTGTATGTTCAAGCTCTGAAACAGTATTTCTCAGTTTGTCAAGGGATGTGTTTGAAGTGACACCTTCATCGGCTGTATAGATAAACCCAAGCCCGAGCTCGCTTTCCACTGATTCGCATATTTCCCTGTATGCGCCGTGCACATGCGCGATAATATTTTTATATTTGTTCTTCTCAAGATACGAGCGCAGGCAGCCCCCTACCCATGCTCTTTCCTCAAGGTCCCAGTGTCCTGTTACCGGAGTATCATAATGCGCAGCAGGGTACATTAATTCAAGCTCGCGCGGGACAACACCCATCGGAGAGGTGATTATCACTTCATGGACAAATTTTCGGTACTTTCCCAGGGCATTGAGAAATTTCTGGTGGGAAAGGGATATCGAATACGGTTTTTTTGCTGAACACGGGAGAAGCACGAGGGTATCAAGCTCAGGCGCTGAGTAGCGCTCTATTACACGCTCTGCAAACCTTCTGATTTCCACCCGGTTTAACGATTCTGATGTATTGGCATATAGCGTACCCGCCCTGAATATCGGCGTTCTTTTTTCAAGAAGTTCGTATTGCACATCAATTAAGCGAAGCGCCGCAGTAAGCCACGGGCGCGCTCTGCACTGGCGCTCTACGTATTCGCGAAGATGCCCTGACCTTATGTGCTCGCGGACAGCGCGTAGTTCCTCGCCAAGTTTTAATGAGTTATGTGAAGACAGCAATTCAGCGCGCTCTTTTTTGGGCATTTTAAGAAGTTCCGCAGGGTTATTCGCAAGACATACGGAACAGGCGCAGGGGAATTCATGCAGCCTGTCAAGGTGATGTTCGCCAGAGTTTGTCAAATAAATATCCTGGTATGCTTTAATTAGTGGCAAAGTTTCATCAACGATATCTACACCCATGTACACAAGCATGGCAAGGTTTTCGGGCGTGGCAAGCGCTGGCGCATAGAGAAGCGAATCGGCGCGGGTGTTTTCCTTGAGCCTGATTATGGCTTCCACGAGTTCGCGCGCCCTGTTTTCAAGCTGCTTTGCGGCGCCGAGGACGTAGAGGTCAGATGCCGGGTATTCGCGGATGAAGGGATGGATGACGGTGCCCGTATGAGCAAATGGCGGCGCCTGCGCAAGCGAATCCTGAAGCTCTTTTATGATTTCCTCTCTTGTATAGAGGGGCAGTGATTTATGGGGGAGGATGAATATTTTTTCGGCATCAGGTTCAGGAGGCGCAGTCCTTTTCCAGAGAGAGCCGGAATCGATTATGGGGCAATCTTTTTTATTAATCCGGATAATTGCAGGAGTTGAAAGTTCTCTTTCCAGAACCAGTTTGCCTATCTTGGCTGCTGTGTCGCGATGGGTTATTTCGAAGATTTTGCTCATAATATTCTCACAATTAGTATTAAACCGCAGATGAACGCCCCGAGTCACACCTCTGGATGGCGTGTCCACGTATGCCCGCAGGCATACGTATCTATGCTTCGCGGCGAGCATGACGCAGATGTTTGTTGTTCTGCTTTTAGGTAGGGGTTTTATTTAAATATGAGCCTAAATTGCTATGGATTCAAAACTGCCCTAATAAACCCTTTTCACATGCGCTTCCTGAGCTTTCCGCCTGCTATTTGCCCGGCAATGTCTGATAACACCAGCAATGGTATAGCAGCCAGGCCCAAACCTGAAAAAATCCTTAACAAGAACACAAACGGCACCGGGATATGCACTGCCATCATCCATTGCTTTGAGAACCTGGCTGCATTGCTTCTCAAATAACCAAATGGCAGGTTGATTATGAATACTACAAGCATCAATTCATTTATAGACAATTCATTTATAAACATCGTTCACTTCTCTATCCATTTTCTTTTTTGTATCTCCTTATTTAATTAGTTTGCGCATTTGATAACGGAATTGCTGCACAGGTTGAGGATATAACTTTACATTAACCGTAAAGTACATAAATTGATATGTCCATTTTGAAACCACGGTAATTCAAGTAAATAAATTAAGGAGAAGATAATATGAAGATAGACCCGATTTGTGGAATGCAGGTTGATGAGAAAACCGCACAGTATAAGACCGAATATAAGGGCAGGACTTATTATTTCTGCGCCCCGGGATGCAAGAAAGCGTTTGAGTCCGAGCCTGAAAAATACTTAAAGAGCGGGCCTGTGGGTATGGGCGGGGAAAAACCCTGGTGGAAATTCTGGTAGTTATAATGCCATTGTAATTTTTGCACCTTTTATAATTTATACCATATTTATTTTGTGGTATATCGGCAGGTTGAGGGGTGTTACAATTCCAATCTGTCTGCCGATTCTTTGTTATCCTGCAAACAGTTTTATCCATGTGATACAATTAAGTAGCCAAGCATATATTTAAATGCACACATTGAAAGAAAAACAAAATATCTGAGGGGATATAACAATGGACGAAAAGCATAACAACCAGCTCACAGTTGCAAAAGCATATCCGAACGATGCAGGAAGAGGAATAGCGCGTCTTGACCCGCATACATTAATGGTATTATCCCTTGTGCCCGGAGATATCATAGAAATCGAAGGGAAAAAAAGAACGTCTGCAAAAGTCTGGCGCGCAGACCGGAATGATTGGGAACAGAATATTATCCGGATTGACGGGTTTATCAGGCAAAATGCGGGAGTCGGCATCGGTGACTCTATTAAAATAAAGAAAGCCGAGGTAAAACCGGCTGAGATGGTAGTTCTTGCACCCTCGGAAGGCACGTCCATCCAGTTCAAAGGTGAAGCCGACGAGATGGTCAAACGCCAGATAATGAAGCGCCCCGTCACTAAAGGGGATATAATACCTGTAATGAGCACAATGGCGCATCCTTTCCTGGGAAAGGTGGTAACCGGGCAGGCGATACCTCTTATCGTGACAGAAGCGGAACCCGACGGAGTTATACTAATTACCGATAATACTGAAATAAAACTCAGGGAAAAACCGGTGGTGTTGGAGGTCACGGGGACAGGAATAACCTATGAGGACATTGGCGGCCTGACCGATGAAATCCAGCGCTTGCGTGAGATGATAGAACTTCCCATGAAACACCCTGAAGTATTTGAACGACTGGGAATAGAGCCGCCCAAAGGTGTTTTGATGTACGGCCCGCCTGGGACAGGAAAAACGCTTATCGCAAGGGCGGTCGCAAACGAATCCGGGGCGAATTTCTTCTCTATCGCGGGTCCAGAGATAATGAGCAAGTATTACGGTGAAAGCGAACAGCGGCTTCGCGAAATATTCGAGCAGGCAAATAAAGAGGCGCCGTCGATTATATTCATAGATGAACTGGACTCTATTGCCCCAAAAAGGGAAGAAGTGACAGGAGAAGTGGAAAGGCGCGTTGTGGCGCAGCTTCTTACGATGATGGACGGGCTTGAAGAGAGGGGGCAGGTAGTGGTAATAGGCGCCACAAACAGGATTGATGCCATTGACCCGGCACTGCGGCGCCCGGGCAGGTTTGACCGCGAGATAGAGATAGGAGTGCCGGACAGGCATGAGAGAATGGAGATATTCCAGATACATACGAGGGGCATGCCGCTTTCGGATGAGGTAAGGATTGAATATATCTCAGACAGGACGCATGGTTTTGTAGGAGCGGACATATCAGCCCTCGCAAAAGAAGCGGCAATGAAAGCACTTCGCAGATATCTTCCCAGAATTAAACAGGATGAAGCCGTTCCGAATGAGGTGCTTGAAAGCATGCAGGTCACTGCAAATGATTTTGAAGATGCTCTCAAGGAAGTTGAACCCTCGGCAATGAGGGAAGTGATGATTGAAGTCCCGAAGGTTGCATGGGATGACGTGGGCGGGCTTGATGAGGCAAAGCAGGAAATAAAAGAAGCTGTTGAATGGCCTCTTAATCATCCATCGAAATTTGAAAAGATGAGCATCCGTCCTCCGAGGGGAATACTTCTATACGGCCCTCCGGGAACCGGGAAAACACTCCTTGCAAAAGCAGTCGCGACCGAGAGCGAGGCGAATTTCATAAGCGTCCGGGGCCCGCAGTTGTTGTCCAAATGGGTAGGGGAATCGGAAAAAGCGATACGCGAAGTGTTCAAGAAGGCGCGCCAGGTGGCGCCGTCTATAATATTCCTTGATGAACTTGATGCAATAGCTCCTATCCGGGGCACGGAATTCGGTTCCAGGACATCGGAACGCGTAATCAACCAGTTGCTCACAGAGCTTGACGGGATTGAAGTTTTAAAGAGCGTTGTGGTGATTGCGGCAACAAACAGGCCCGAGATAATCGATCCGGCTCTTATCCGTTCAGGAAGGTTTGACAGGCTGGTTTTCGTAGGACCGCCATCAAGGGACGGAAGGATAGGGATATTCAGGATACACATGAAGAATATCCCTATCTCGGATGACGTGAATATAGAAGAACTGGCTGACCTTACAGAAAATTATGTAGGGTCTGATATAGAATCACTGTGCAGGGAAGCGGTGATGTTGGCGCTCAGGGAGAATTTCGATACCGAGAAGGTTGAAATGAAACATTTCCTTGATGCACAGAAGAAAGTAAGACCGGCGCTTGCCGAAGATATGATGGAATATTATGAGAAGCTGCAGGAACAATTCAAAGGCGGGACAAAACAGGAACAGAAGTCTTATATAGGTTATAGATAAAAAAAGATAGGAGATTACTATGGCAAAAATACTTGCAAAAAATTTAGCTAATAAGAGGGTAATGCTTACTGACGGGTCAGAATTAGGATTTGCCAGCAACGTGGTTATAGATACCCAGAGTGGAGCTTTGATATATTTGGTTGTCAAACCAACACCAATGGTTGAAACTTCAAAATATAAAACACAGAATGGTTACGTATTGATACCGTTTGAAGCTGTAAGGGCTGCAAAGGATTACGCTATCGTTGATAAAAAGCTGATAACAGGCAGCGATTTTGATTAAATTTTTTTAAATCAGGGGCGGTATCAGAAGGCAATGTTTTGAAAGGTGAAATAAAAGTCACAATAATTTGCTCAACTCTGGACAGGGCAAGCCAGAATATTAAAAACAATCTCCTGAATAGCAGGAAATGGCAGGCTATATCCGATTCTGATTGTACAGCCCTTGAGTACAAGGATTTCAGGATTGTTGAAATAAGCGAATCCCTCATTCACCAGAATGGGATTGATAAAAAATTAATTGCATGGGGTTTTCCGGCATCCCTTATAATCTTTGCATCAAAACACAGGAGCAAAGATGGGCGGGCTATTCTTACAGTCCATTCCACAGGGAATGTTAATGAAGCCGTTTTCGGAGGAAGCCCGAAGGAACTTGCAATTGCAGCGCCGCAGGCTGTGCGCTCTTTACTCCGTTCCCTTAAAATACTGGCTGAAAATGAGGAATATGAAGTTACTCTTGAATGCACTCACCACGGCCCAACGGATATCGACGTGCCTTCAGTCTTCATTGAAATAGGGAGCGGCGAATCCCAGTGGACCGATGAAATTGCAGGCAGGCTGGTTGCAAATGCAATCCTGATGCTAAAAGAAGACGACTCGCCGGTAGCTGTGGGTTTCGGGGGAACGCATTATGCCCCGAGGCAGACAGCGCTCATCCAGTCTTGCGATATCGCATTCGGGCATATATTCCCGTCCCACGCACTCGATGTACTGGATGAGGATATGGTACGCCAGGCGTTTATGAAATCAAAAGCGGATTTTGCTTATTTTGACAGGAAATCGATGAAAAGCGAGCAGCGCGAAAAATTGCGTAAATTGGTGGAAAGTATCGGGTTTGAAGTGCTGAAAGAAAGTGATATAAAAGATATGGACGGCATACCCTGGGAGTTCTGCGCGCAGCTCCAGAAGAGAGTAAAGGAGATTTGTCCTTCGGGCAAGCCGGTGATAACAAGCGGCATAAAATGTGAAGTTTCTTCATGCCAGAGCTGCATCTGCCCGAAGGTGAAAATTGCGCGGATAAACCCGGCTCTATTATCTGAAGCCGAAAAACTTGACAGGAACAGGTTGAAGGAATTCCTCTCAAGCCATAATATTGCATATATAGAATATGAAGACGGCAGGTTCGCCCATGTCCTGATTGGTTTGAATGACCACTGCGCAAGATTGGCGGCCGAAGAATTGACAGAGGAATGCGTGGAAATACTTAAGAAACATTATGATGTCAAACTGGACAAAGGGACTTTGCAAATAACAGAAAAAAAATTCAGCCCCAGACTTGCAGAATCATATGGAATATGCGAAGGTCCTCTCTTTGGAAGACTGGCTCAGGGCGAATCTGTGATTATAGATGGAAAAACTATAAATCCAGAGATGGTATATGAAATAAACAAAAGAGCCATTAAATTAGGCAAGTTAAACGAGTGAAGGAGAAAAAGCATGGAATCAATAATAAAAGAGGCAATTTCAAGAGCAGGAGAATCGCCATTACCTGTTGTCGGGGATACAGACCAGGAACTTGCGGAAATTCTGCAGGAATTAAAAACTAAAATCGTGGTATTAGGATGCGGAGGCTCAGGCTCAAACACAATCCAGAGAATGTCTGAAGAGGGAATACAGGGCGCAGACCTGTATGCGCTCAATACGGATGCCCAGCATCTGTTGAATGTTAAGGTAAAAAGGAAAATCCTTATCGGAAGAAGCAGGACACGGGGATTGGGGGCAGGAAGTCTTCCCCAGATAGGCATGGATGCAGCCCAGGAGTCAAAGGCTGCAATAGAAAAAGCAATAGGAAATGCCGATATGGCTTTTATCACATGCGGCCTTGGCGGGGGAACTGGCACGGGTTCAGCTCCCGTAGTGGCGGAGATTGCACGGGATGCAGGCGCCCTCTCAATAGCCGTGGTCACGCTTCCTTTCTCGGTTGAAGGGTCAGTACGCCTGGAAAATGCAGAAGCCGGGCTTGAGCGGCTTCGCGATATCGTTGATACGGTAATCGTTGTGCCCAATGATAAATTGCTTGAAGTGGTTCCCCATCTTCCATTACAAACTGCATTTAAGGTCTGCGATGAGATATTAATGCGGTCTGTCAAAGGTATTACTGAATTGATAACAAAGCCGGGACTTGTGAATCTTGATTTTGCAGATGTAAGGGTAATTATGCAAAAAAGCGGCGTGGCAATGATAGGCCTGGGGGAAGCGGAAGGAGAGAACAAAGCAATCGAATCTGTCCAGAAGGCACTTCGAAGCCCGCTTCTTGATGTGGATGTCTCGGGAGCAACAGGCGCTCTTGTCAATGTCGTGGGTGGTCCCGATATGACAATAGCCGAAGCCGAAAGTGTGGTGAATGAACTTTATACCCGTATCGATTCCAAGGCGAGGTTGATATGGGGCGCCGCTGTAGATCCGGAGCTTGAGAATATAGTCAGGACGATGATAGTGGTCACTGGCGTAAAGTCACCGCAGATAATGGGCAAAAATACGACAGGAGATATTCGCACTGCAAAATACGGAATTGATTTTGTCAAATAACAATTTTAAATGCCTGCGTACATAAATGAGATTTTCAATTCAATACAGGGCGAAGGGCCGTATGTAGGCGTACGGCAGGTATTTGTCAGGTTTGAGGGATGCCAGCTTCACTGTGGATACTGCGATACGCCGCAAACCCGGAATGTCTCCGGCTCATGCAGGATTGAGAAAAACCCTGGAAGCGGGGATTTCTATTCAGTCAAAAATCCGCTCGGCAGGGACGAAGTCGCCGGATTAATCCGGAAATTATGGTCGCCTTCAACCAGGCATGTAAGCCTGACAGGGGGAGAACCTCTCATCCATTCGGATTTTATCAGGACGCTCGATATCGAATATCCGATTTATCTTGAAACAAACGCAGGGTTTCCGGAAAAAGCCCGGGAACTGAAAGATATGGTTGCAATAGCATCATGCGACATTAAGCTGCCTGAACACGATTCTACAGACCATTATGATGAATTATTAAAAAACGAGCTTGAGACAATTTCGATATTTAACGAAACCTCAAAAACTTTCGTAAAGGTTATAATCCTCCCTGAGACCACCAGGCAATCATTATCTTTTGCAATAGACGGTGTTGCATCAATCGACAGGAATATTCCCTTTGTGCTCCAGCCTGTAACTTCAAATACGAGGGTTTCCTCGTTGAAACTGGCTGAGCTTATGGATTTTGCAGGGGAAAAATTAAAAGATGTGCGTGCGATACCGCAAACGCACAAGATGATGGGTCTGCTCTAATGACCAGTTGCAGTTGCGAGTGATAACACGACATGGGCATCGGGCGATGGGCCTACGATAATCATCGAGCTGCCATTTGTCCATATTATACTGTAATGTGCGACCTGCGTGGCGTTTTCGGTATTATAATCTTTGACCTGTGTTGCATTATGCCCGTTAAACGAGACATCCTCAAATGGATTGTAATTCGCCTCTTTGTACTGCGACTTATACTGGATAACTAGCTCCTGAGGATTGTTATTTCTAATTAATTGGACATAAACATCATCGACATTATTATACCTGTAAACTCCTTCAGTTGCATTTATCGAGGTTCCGCCGATATCCACAGGGGTTTCATGGATTCCCATATACGTGAATCCAACAGGTAAACCGGTTTGCGGAATAACCCCCGAGGTCGGATTTTGGTTGTTTCCCTTATCGAAAATACAGCCTGAAATTAAGACTGTTATAATAAGCACTGCTGATATCCATAATTTTTTTGACATATGTTATCTCCTACCGTTAATATGCAGAGGATTTCAAAAAGGTAACGGTTGAATGCATGGTTAAAACCAATCACAAATTTTAAAATCATGTTCGATATATACTGTTCATGGATTATCGGACAGGTTCAATAGGGCGGCTCTTTGCAGTCAGGGTTGACCACGGCGAAGATGTAATTGCAGAGATATGCAAATTAGCTTTGAATGAAAACATAAACTCAGCTTTTTTTGTTATGCTAGGGGCAATGGCGGGCGCGGAACTCGTAACAGGTCCAAAAGAAAAAGTAGTGCCGCCCACCACTGTCTGGTCGGGATTCGACGATGCGCGCGAGATTGTTGGCGCAGGTAACATTTTCAGGGAGAACGGCGCTCCAAAGGTTCATCTTCATGGCGCAGCGGGCGGCATCAGGGGGATGGTTATGGGCTGTTTCAGGAAAAAGGCGGAGGCGTTCATGGTTGTTGAAATATTTATAGTGGAGATGGATATTGCTGCGGAAAGGGTGTTTAATGAAAAAATGGGTTTTTCCCCAATAACTTTTCAATAATATTTAATTATTGTATTATTATATTCGATAAAACCAGATTATAGCATTTTGATATAATTGCATCATTAAAAATATTGGGGTGCGATTGATTTACATCAACCTCGCCGGCAGTCTCTGCTTCGCCAGCAAATCCCCGACATCCTCGGCGCTCCGTATGACATCAGCTTCCCCATCCTTCACCAGTATTTCTGCGCATCTTGGTCTTCCGTTATACTGGCTGCTCATGCTGAATCCGTATGCTCCGGCATCAAGAAGGGCTATCAGGTCGCCTTTTTCCACGCGCTGGAGCTCCCTGTCCTTTGCGAATATGTCCCCGGTCTCGCATATCGGACCGACTATGGTATATAAATCCCCGGTAGGCGAGGCTGCCTTGTTCGCAACGACAGCGTAATGGTATGAATCGTACATCGTGGGGCGCACAAGAAGATTAAAACCTGCATCCACACCCACAAAATTCTTTGCCGCTTTCTTTACCGTATTAACGCGGGTCAGGAGGATGGTGGTATCAGCCACGATATAGCGCCCCGGCTCAATTATGAGTTTCGGTGTGATTCCAAGGGCTTCCGTTCTTTCCCGGAATACCGGGAGAATGGCGTTTGCATGGTCATGCGGCGTCGGGGCGCTCTCATCTTTCTTATATGGAATCCCAAGACCCGAGCCCATGTCCACGAATTTGAGATTGATGCCGAGTGCGGTCACCTTCTCCACAAGGTCCATCATTTTATGCGCAGTTTCCTTAAATGGCGTTGTATCCAGAATCTGCGAACCGATATGGCAGTGTATTCCGGCGGGTGAGATTCCGGGAAGCTCTTTTGCTTCGCCATAAATATTTACAACATCTTCAGCAGGTATTCCAAATTTGGAAGTCCGAAGTCCTGTTGATATCTTGGGATGCGTCTTTGTAGAAACATCCGGATTTACACGAAATGCGATTTCTATAGTTTTTCCCCGGCTTTTTGCAATTTCAGAAAGAGTATGAAGCTCATCTCTTGAGTCCACGGAAACTTTCACGCCGATATCCACGGCTTTTTGAAGCTCAAAGTCTGTTTTTGAATTGCCGTTGAATAAGATTTTCTCACGCGGGATACCGGCAAGGAGCGCCATATAAAGCTCACCGTAACTAAAAACATCAGCGCCGGCTCCTTCCCTTGCAAGCATCCGCAGGATTGCAAAACTTCCATTGGCTTTAGCCGCATAGTATATATCGGCATCGGGGAATGCTTTCCTGTAAGTAGAGAAATTATCGACAACACGGGACTCATTGGTAACATATAGCGGCGTACCATATCGCTTTGCAAGCTCTGTGGTGTCCGCCCCCCCTATTACCAGGTGATTATTCCTGATTTCAAGATGATTTTTTATTGTGAACATAGGTGCACAATTAGTTGTAATCATATTATAGTTTTCACATAACGGAATCTTGGCGTTTGCCACCATTACACACCTTTTTCACATGTAGATTAATAAACGTGTGAAAACAACCCAATACATATGGCACCGAAAAATTGTTGGGAACTTAAGAAATGCGGAAGAGAACTTGGCGGAATAAAAGTTAAAGAAATGGGCGTATGCCCGGCATATCCGCATCATGGAAGAGACTGCTGGATGGTTGCAGGAACATTCTGCGGAGGCAAAGTCCAGGGATCGTTTGCCCAGAAACATGCTACATGCATGGTTTGCGATTGGTATAAATCCGTTAAGATGTAATCTTCGCGGCTGATTTGCAGCCGTTAGATTTTCTTTTTATATATTTTGTCAATCCTGTTGACTATTACTGTTGATTATAATTGTTCCATATCACACGTTTTTCACAAATCGGTTTATATCCTGATTAATTAACATTAAGTTTGATTTCAGAATAAAACGATTAAGGTTCTTGATACCATGAATAAACGAACAATAACCACAGTTGGCGTTTTTTTATTATTATTTGCTAACTTGAATGTCGCCCGGGCTGTCAACGGCATAAGTAACGGGATTGACATGAGTGGAACAATCGTAAGGTTGATATCCTTCCTTCTTGGCATGTGCGGTGCGACTTACCTGGCGGCAGGATTGTGGCAGAGAGCGGAAAAAGGGTCAGAGACCTGGAAATACCTTTCAATTTCCATGGTTTTGTTCGTTTTCTGGAATGTCATAATGGCTTTTGGTATTTTGCTGGATGTGCTGACAGCGCAAAGAGCCGAGCGTGATATTGCCATATCAGTGGATGCCCTGAATACTTATTATGCGATTGTAAGGATTCTTGACCCGGTTATAGAGGTTATTGTATTCGTAATACTTTTTTTCGGGCTTCGGAAGATTATAAATGCGATGCGTAATGAGCCGTGGAGTGTGTTCAGCAAGGAGGATGCAGATGAATGAAGAATTCTTTGTTGTCCTGAATACTGTTGCCTCCATGATAGTAATGGTTTGCAGTGTTCTTTCCTTTCATTTACTTGTCGGGATTTCAAGAGAACTGAAAGGCTTAAAGACTATGGACATGATGTGGAAGAATTTCATTATCATGACCAATCTTTTCATATTGCTGGGTATTACAAGGGCGGTCGGGTCTATCGGAACTATTATTTTTGAAGGGTTCTATCCTGTTTTTGAGGCTTTATTATCGGTGACCCTGATTCTGTTTTTTGTATTTGCAATATTATTATCCATATCGATTGAGGAGATAACGGAATAGCATGAGCGGCAAGATATTATCCGAAGAAGAACGGCGGCACATGCTTGAAAAGCTTGAAAGTAAAATAGTTGCCACCCGCTTCATGACTCTAAAATATATTTCTTCTTCGATAAACCAGGATAAGGTGGATTTTGCAAAAATGGATATGGAAATGCCTGATTTTACCAAGAGTCTTGTCAGGATTATCGAAGTTCAGGCAGAAAAAGACCCTGAGGAAATGGTAAAGCGTGAAGCCGGTGTGTGCCTTGAGAACCTTAAAAAGAAACTCAATCCAACGCGGATGCATGATGTACCAATGTGTTCATGCGGGGAACGCGTAGTCGTTTCGTACAGGTTCTGTACCAAATGCGGGATTGAGTTAAAGAGCCAGAAATGGGCTTCGACCTATAAGCTCTGTGATAAATGCCAGAACCTTATAGACCCGAAATGGAATAATTGTTCATATTGCGGCAGCCAATTGATAAAGAAAGTGGAAGTTGCCAAGACGTGTTCATTCTGTAAGAAAAACATCGAGCCGAGCTGGCTCATATGCCCGTATTGCGGCTCCAAATTAAAACTTGTTGCCGGTGTCTGAAAACATCCTTAAAATCATAATTATTTAGAATCTACCTTACAGACCTGTGCCGGTCAGCCCTTAATACCAATACATATACACAGAGCAGCAAACCTCCGGCCGCATACAGGATAAGCATTGTCAACGAATAATATTCATAAAAAAATATGGCAAGACTGGTACCTAAAGTCATGGCAACTGGAAGCAAAAAACTCAGGGTTGTAATATTTTTAGAAACCATTTTTTAATCTTCATTATCCTAATTCATTTCTCAATGATAAAACTGCTGTTGTGAATAAGTGTGATACCTGATTTAATGTGGTTTTCATTACTTCATGTACACTATTCACACAAATTTCACAACTTCGTTTATATTCAGGTGAACCATAGAACATTTTGCGCGCTAAAAGGACGTTTTTATGTCTATAAGAAAAAATATATCATTAGAAACAGGACATCTCCAAAAACTGGAGCCGCTTGTCCGAAAACATAATGGAAATTTCAGCGCTGCGATGCGTGAAATAATAGACCTTATAGATATAATGACAAAAGATCCTGAGGCTATAAATAAACTTATAGACGGGTTAAAAACAGACTACAACTTCACAGAAACAATCGTTTACTGGCTGATCAAACAGGCCCGCGGCAGGCTGATAGATACGGAGCATCTTAACAGCATTATTGATCCTGCAAAGATAGTGATGCTCTCAGATCTTGAGCGGTATCTTGATGATATGACATCAGGTGTGAGCTGGCAGACCACTATAAAAATAGATGATTACGATGATAACGTTCATCCATCGCATGTGAAGGTCACTCTTTCCGGGAACAGTATATATAAAATGGAATTTCTCGGTGGAATGATTTCTTCTTATTTAATCACGCATAAAAAGCAGGAAATCGTATCATTGAAAAAGATGTCCAACAAAATCACGATTAGTTTCAAGAAACAGGTGAATACAAATCTTGCCAGGCAATCTCTTGTTAATTATTTTGGGGATATGGACGATATAGCGTGTGAAATTTTGAAAAAACAGGAATTCTGGAAATGCATTGTCAATCTATATAAACAGACAAATTATAACATGGTAACCATCCCAAAAAATTATTATAATGAACTGTTGATAGGAAAGGAGGCCCCAAGTTATCTCACGGCGCCTATAGAGGCAATTCATAAGATCCCGATACGGGATATACCGCTGGAAATACTTATCCCGACCATGAAATCGGTATATGAATTCATGGGGATTGTGGAAAGAATCGACGTGAACGAGAATACATTGTACATCTATCATGGGAATACGGATGTGCGTGCTATAAATGCAATAGAAAAAATCCTTTTGAATGTGCTTAATTCCAACGGCACCAAATATAAATCCCGGTGCTCTGAAAACCTGATTGTGATGAGTCCTGTAATACAGAATGAAGTCAAGGTTGAAAATTTAGAATAATTATTATCAAGTGATTTCTTTGCCTGACCCTCCAGAGTCGGGAAGCAATCCTGACTGTAAGCTTTAATATGTTTAACGCACAAAATTCACATATGGCAAAAGTTGAAGTTCTTCTTGCGACCGATGGGTCTGAATCAGCTAAGAAAGCGGAAATAGCGGCATTAAAAATCACAAAATCATATAATATCAGGATGGCGGCGCTTTTTGTTGTAAATGTTCCTTCCACATCAGAACGGGACGAATTGATAAAATATGGTGAAAAAGTTCTTGACGAAGTGGTTGCCGACGGGAAAAAAATTGGTGTGGATGTGCAGAAAATCCTGAAGCTTGGGAGCCCTGCAGAGACTATTTTGAATGTGTCAAAAAGCCTCAAGGTTCATACAATAGTGATGGGTTCCGAGGGCAGGAAAGGAATAAAAAGAGTCCTTCTGGGGAGCGTTGCCGAGAACGTGGTGCGAAATGCGGAATGCACGGTACTTGTTGCAAGATAATCTAATATGAAATTTAAACCGGGTGGGAAATATGAATTACAAAAAAATTGAGATTTCAGCGGATTCAAACTCCGAAGATATTGCGCCTTTTGCGCTGGCGATACATGAACTTTTGGGACTGCCTGTGACCATGAGGAGCCTGAATAAAAAAGGCGTCAGGATTGAAAAAGGAAAAATCCTTGATAATAATTATAGCGGTCCTGTGCTTGAGGCGGTATTTAAAGAGAACAAAACCATACGCACCATCCCGACAAGCGGTAAATATGCGGGCATTCCCGTGATAGTCGCCCCGATAAGGAATGAGGAAGGATATGGCATAGCTGCCATCGGTGTCGTTGATGTGGTGGGCACTGTGGACCTTGGTTTCATCTTTGGCGATTATCCTGAGGTTGTAAAACAGGTGCAGGAATGCGTAAGGGCGCGCGTGACCGTTCCTTGAAACCCACAATTCGCATTGCGAAAAAAGAGGATATGGATGCCCTTTTTGAACTTGAGGAGATATGTTTCAAGGAAGAAAAATTTCACTGGAAACAATTAAAGTATCTTTTACTTAAAGCCAGGTCGGTTGTGCTGGTTGCCGGGGACGGTGGCGTTATCGGGTCAATTATCGTTCTTTTGCGGGAAAATATCCACAATGCAAGGATATATTCGTTAAACGTGCATCCCGCGCACAGGCGGCGGGGGATAGCGAGCTTGCTTATGGATAAAACTATTGGATTACTAAAAGAAAAAGGAGTTAATAAAGTAACACTTGAAGTAGGGGTCAATAACAAACCCGCCCAGAATCTGTACGCATCGAAGGGTTTTGTTGTCGATAAAAAACTCTACAATTATTACAAGAACGGGGACGACGCGCTTCATCTTTCCAGGAAATTATGATACCAGCGCATCGATTATTTTTTCGTAAATGTCAGTGTCCACGGAATCCTCGTATCCATCATAGATACTGGGGTTATCATTTATCTCGATAACCTTATACCCGCTATCTGTTTCTTTAACATCAAGACCATAGAGCCCATTTCCCACGCATTTTGAAAGTGAGATACAGATATCTCTTAATTCCGAAGCAATAGATTCCCGCGGTAAAGCGATTGTATCTCCCCATACGTTTCTTCCGTTTATCTTTGATTTTACCTTCCAGCCCCCTTTCGGGATGCAGTATTTACACAGGTATAGCACTTCATTTCCAAGAATACCTACGCGCCAGTCAAAATCAGATTTGATGTATTCCTGGAGAACCAGAACTTTTGCTTTTCTTAGCAAATGTTTTGTGAGTTCGATAAATTCAGTTTCATTATTTGCTTTCTCGACATGGGAAGAGAAACGGGTATAAGGTGTTTTGATGATAACAGGGAATCGCAGGGTCTTGAATATCGTATCAAGAGTTCCGGTCGCATAATCTCCATGAAATAAGATGGATTTTGGCGATGGTATATTATTTTTCAGGAAGAGGTCGTGGAGTATTGCCTTGTTCGAGCATGTTCTTATCGAATGCGGGTCATCTATCACCGTTATCCCTGATTGTTCGGCAAGTCTTGAGACAATGTATGCCGAGCTGCTGGGGTCGGTTGTAGCTCTTATGAACAGCGCATCGTAATCCTGGATTTTTGAAATATCGTCCTTGAAGATGAATTCAAATGAATGACCCATTGATTCTGCCGTGGATTTGAATTTCAAAAGGGCTCTATGTTCGGAGCCGTCCCTGAAATTATATGCTTCGACAAAACAGGCTATTTTCATGGAATATTACATTCTCTGTTTCATCTCATGCACTTTATCATGAACTATATCCCATTTCACTTCATTTTTCAATGCAGGTTCACAATGGTCCAGTATAACGCCGCCATCATCTATCTGGACTATCAATTTACATATCGGGATATTGAATACCTCATAGAATTTTTTTGTGAACTCTGCTGTCTCTTCGCAGGTTGATTCCCCGAACATCTGTATAATCTCATGCACTTCGCCGGTCAGGGGGTGCAGTGAGACAGGGAACCGTGCATCGTAGCTCATTTTGTTAATCATTCCGGGCAGTCTTGAATCTGACTTTATCACTTTCATCGAGTTGTTGGTGAAAGGATTTACAGCGAATAACAAAACTGGTGCGGCAAGCTCGCTATCAGGCGATGTTATAAGCCTGTAACCGCTGGTCCGGAGGCCGTGCTTTTTTGCCTTCTCGATTAAAAGCGGGTTCCTGTATGCATCCATTATTTCTGTACAATCCGGTGTGACTTCTACTCCATAGGTTTCAGCATGTGCAGATACATAATATCCCATCCGCAAATACCGGTAGTCATGGTTGATATTAAGTACGCTGTCATTCACTGGTTGCCTTAAAAAAAGTAACGGACTAGAGTCGCTATCGTCTTCTTCTTCACTGACTATAATCATTTTAGATATCAGTCCAGCTTAATCATTATAACCTGAGTATAAATAAGTAACGAGTGTGAAGGTGGTTTTCCATTGTAGAATTGGATTTTTCAAACCTTTTGCGCCACGACCGCCACATGATCGCTATGGAAAGGTTCTAAATTTATAATTTCCAGTACCTTGAAAACCCCTCCCAGCTTCTTCACCTCATTATCTATCACGTCCTCTGGTTCTCCGGTAGAATCAATGCTTCTTGACTTTATCATCAACACCAGAATCCCGTCCGTTTTAAGGAACAGCTTTGCGTTCCTGATGGCAATCATTGCCTGTTCGCGCTGCGCCACGTCCTGGTAAATGAAATCGACCTGTGTAACCATATTCTTGTATGAGTCAGGGCGCATCGCATCTGAAAGTATAGGGATTAGGTTCATCCGTGGGATGCTCACGCGGATAAGGTCATGCATCGCGCGCGGTGAGAATTCCACTGCAAAAACAACCCCTTCCGAAACAATATCTGAAACATGGCTTGCAGTAGTGCCGTTGGCGGCGCCAAGATAAAGAATTGCCCTATCCTTTTTTATCGAAACAGATGAACCTTTCAATATTATGGCTGCAAGCTTGCTGCGAAAAGGGTCCCATAAGCGGTATTCCACGTTTGCGATAGTTATGAGCTTCTCGCCATAGACCTGTCTTCCGGGCGTAAGGTTTTTTGTGACAAGCTTTTTTGAGCCTTTCTCTACTAAAAGAAAGGCATTATCTAAGCTTGTTTCAATTAGCTCAACATCTTTCATCAGCGTTCATCCGCGTTTATCTGCGGTTTTTAAATTTCCTTAAGCAATCGCGCGATATCGCTCCCTACATCGGATGTGGTATTTGAGCCGCCCATGTCATAGGTTTTCACTTCACCATTGACGATATTCTGCTCAATGGCTTTGACAATTGCATCCGCAGCCTCTTTCTCGCCAATCTGGGAAAGCAACAGCGACCCTGCCCATATCGTGGCAATGGGATTCACCTTGTTCTGCCCCTTGTACTTTGGCGCGCTTCCGTGTATCGGTTCGAACATGCTCGTCCCTTCAGGGTTTATATTCCCGCCCGGGGCAAGACCGAGACCGCCCTGAATCATTGCGCCGAGGTCGGTTATGATGTCGCCGAACATATTCGGCGCTACAACGGTATCGAACCATTCGGGATTCTTTACAAACCACATCGTAATGGCATCCACGAAATTAAAATCGGTCTTGACTTCAGGATATTCGGCAGCGATAGAGGTGAATTCCTCGCGCCAGAAGCCGTAAATATCGGACAGCACGTTCGCTTTGTCAACGGAAGAGAGATGTTTTTTACTGTCTTTTGCAAGTTCAAAGGCATAGCGGATGACCCTCCGTGTGCCCTCTTTACTGATAAGACCGAGCTGGTAGCCGATTTCCTCGCTATCGGAATCAATATCAAGCCCGAATTTTATATTGTACAGATTTCGTGCCACCTCAAGCGTTTTCTTGCTCTTTCCCTTTTTGGCGCGCCCGCCAATCCCGATATAGAAGTCTTCAGTATTTTCGCGCACAACAGTGAAATCAATGTCTTTCGGTGTTTTATCCTTGAGGGGCGTCCATACGCCTTCAAGTAATTTCACAGGGCGCAGGTTCACATATTCATCAAGATAAAAACGAATCGTGAGGAGAATA
The DNA here is from genome assembly GCA_041494705.1 of Candidatus Methanoperedens sp. GTDB lineage: Archaea > Halobacteriota > Methanosarcinia > Methanosarcinales > Methanoperedenaceae > Methanoperedens. The sequence continues at coordinate 137,369 of JBGQBI010000005.1, read as the reverse complement.
CCCTTTTCAAGTATGCCGGGTTTAATCCTCTCATCGCCAATAGCCCCGAAATAAATCGCCTTGTATTGCGAAAGCTCTTTTAGCGTATCTTCAGAGATGAGTTCGCCTGTTTTGAGATAATGGTCGGCGCCGTGGGGATATTCAAGCCATTCGATATCGAAACCGAATCTTTCACCTGTGGCATCAAGAACCTTTCGTCCTTCCCTGATTATTTCAGGACCGATTCCGTCGCCTGGGATTACGGGAATTTTATATTGTGTCATAAGTGTCCTCTATTTGTTTCTTAGAATTTCTGCCATTTTGAATCTGTTAGGTTATTAAATTAACTAAAATATAGCAGAGGGTTTTAGATCAGTGCTTTTAATGCATTAAATCCCGTTTCCAGCGCGGTCTTAAGAATATCAAGAGGGTTTGTAATACCAAGATAATGAACCATGATTGGAATCGCCACGAAAGTCCCAACCATGCTTCCAAGATTGGCAAGACCTGCAACAAGTATTATGCGAAACACCCTGTTCTGCATTAATTCTTTCATGGTTTCAGCTTTCGATATCGTCCTGAAATCCTCTGTCGTCGGGGGGCGAAAATGAAATTCCACAAGACCTGCAAGCCATCCTATTGCTAAAAAAGGATGCAGGAATCCGAACCAGGCAAGACCGAATGCTGTCAGCGCAGACAGGGGATGCCCTCTTGCAATAATGACCCCGACAGCAGAAAGTATTCCCTGCGTAATGAAAAGGTATAACATCGCAGTCAAAAGGGTTGAAAAAGAAACGCCACCTGAATATACAAGAAGGGCAAGCATTCCCACTATCATTGCTATGATAACGATTGTCGCAGCCTTAAACCAGCTAAAACCTTTTTTCGGTAGCGTGGTCAGTTCCTGGACTGGCGGCAGTGACTCGGGAGCGTCAAGATATTTCTTGATTCCTTCCCTGTGACCTGCGCCCACCACGGCAACGACATTGCCTTCTTTTGATAAATCAAGAAGGTTTTTTGCCATGAAAGCATCCCTTTCGTCTATGAGAATCGATGCAGCACTCGGCGCCACTTTCCTTAATTCAGCGACGAGCTGGGTCACAACATCCTCGTCAGTAACCGTATCGATGTCGATTTCTTTTGTTCCAATACCGAACGTTGCGCCGATAAGGGAACCGAAAAGCTTCAATTTCTCAAAAAAGGACATTTTACTCCAGAAGCGCCCGAGCGTAATCTGGATATCCCGGTCAATAAGTGCCACGCGCGCGCCTGATTTTTCAGCGGTTTCAATGGCTGCAAGCATTTCAGCTCCGGGCTTGACACCCATATCAGCGCCTATTTTTTTCTGGACAAAAGCAAGCAGCCATTGCAGCAAAAAGTAATTGAACTTCCCGCCGCTTAAAAGGTCTTTGACATTAATTTCACGGAACTCCTCTTCCCCTTTTAATGCATGGTATCTTCCCCTGTCAAGCTCAACAGCCACAATGTCGGGTTTTTCCCGCTCGATTATCTGATTGACCTCGGAAATGCTCTTTTCAGAAACATGAGCAGTCCCGACAATAGTAACCCTGCCGGCAGATGCTGCCGGGTTCAAATAATTGAACTTGAAACTGGCCGCGTAAGAACCGTTATCCATGTTATTCCAGTAATTGCACAGACCTTAAAATATCTGTCCTTGACACGATGCCAACAATTTGTTTTTCTTTTGTAATAACTATCCGTCCGATATTGTTTGCGGTCATGAGTTTTATTGCGTTCACTGCGTCATCATCTTCCCCGAGGGTAATAAGCTCTTTTGTCATTATCTCTGAAACCTTGACCTTTTTCCTTTCCTCCTTTGGGACTTTCTGCACATCGGTAAAGGTCACAATCCCTTTCACTTCGGTATCGTCCAAAACTGGATATCCCATATGTTTGAACCTGAACATAAGATCTACAAGTTCTTCAACTGGCATTCCTGAAGTCACGGAAGTGACATTTCTTGACATTATATCCTTGATTTTGACGCCTTCCAGTACGACTGTGACCTCGGTAGATTTTTCTTCTTCTGAAGCCCCGATGTATATAAAGAAAGCGATGAGGATGAACCATAGACCTCCAGCCAATAATCCGAAAATACCCATAACGATTGCAAACATCTTGCCAATACCAGCGGCAGTCCGTGTGGCTTTGATATAAGACATCCTGCCTGCAAGCCATGCTCGCAGCACCCTGCCGCCGTCCATCGGGAATGCGGGGAGGAGATTGAAGATACCGAGAATTATGTTAATATACCCTATCAGCCAGACAAGGCGCAGGTAAGGATTATTGCTTATATCCATAAACAAATAAGCAGTGTTAGATATATCGGCAGGTTTGGTAAGTATATAGGTTATTCCAAGCAATATGCCTATCAAAAAGCTGACACCTGGTCCGGCAAGAGCCATTTTAAACTCAACTTTGGGGTCTCTCGGGATTTCTTCCATGGCTGAAACGCCCCCGAAAAGGAACAGGGTTATGCTCTGGATATTGGAGCCGTGCTTTTTGGCTACGGCTGAATGCCCCAGCTCATGCAGCAATACACAAATAAAAAGTGAAACTGCTGCAAATAACGAAAGAGCATAACGGCTTATTGATAATTGCACGTCATTAAAGCCAAATGGCGCAGGATTCACTGAAAAATAATAAGCAAAGACAGGCAGTATCAAGAGAAACGTAATATGCAATTTAATCGGGATTCCCATTATTTTGCCTATCTGGATTGATGTATTCATGAAATTCCTTCCAATTAATGATGCTTATATGAATGCTTAATATGAGTTAAATCGTATAGACTTTGCGGATATAGCAGCGAAAAAGATATAAGTGGCTATTTTTATTAATATCAGTCCTGCGAATGTGCGATAATATTAAGCCTGAATAACATATTATTTATTGATATCAGTTGGTAACATATGGAAAATACTGAAAAGGAAAATACTGAAAACGAATTAAAGAACCAGGATATTCTTGGCGGTCTGGAGATAACGTCCACAAAAGATATCGAGGTTCCCAAGAAGTTAATTGAACAGGTCATTGGCCAGGAACATGCTGTAGAAGTGGTCAGGAAAGCAGCGAACCAGCGAAGGCATGTGATGATGCTCGGGACACCGGGCACTGGCAAATCAATGCTGGCAAAAGCGATGGCTGAATTACTTCCGAAAGAAGAATTGCAGGATGTGCTTGTGTACAACAACCCGGACGACCCGAATAACCCGAAGATTCGAATTGTTCCGGCGGGTAAAGGCAAGGAGATTACCGACGCCCACAAACTTGAAGCCCAGAAAAGAACCACGGCGCGGAACATGTTCATAATGCTCCTTGTGCTTGGTATTGTCGGTTATTCATTTTTTATCAGGGAGTATCTCCTGGGAATCATAGCAGCGGTTTTAATCGCCATGATGATGCGCCAGTTCATGCCAAAGGAAACACTATTGATACCGAAACTTCTTGTTTCAAATACAGGCAAGGAAGTTGCGTCTTATATCGATGCCACAGGGGCACATGCCGGAGCCCTTCTTGGCGATGTCCGCCATGACCCTTTCCAGTCGGGAGGACTTGAAACCCCAGCCCATGACCGGGTTGAGTGCGGGGCGATACATAAAGCCAATAAGGGAGTGCTATTCATAGACGAGATAAATACGTTAAGGATAGAGTCGCAGCAGAATCTTCTTACTGCACTACAGGAAAAGGAATTCGCGATAACAGGCCAGTCAGAACGTTCAAGCGGGGCAATGGTAAAAACCGACCCGGTTCCATGCGATTTCATAATGGTAGCCGCGGGAAACCTTGACGCGATAAAAGGCATGCACCCGGCATTGCGCTCGCGTATAAAAGGATACGGATATGAAGTTTATATGAGCGATACTATCGAAGATACCGCAGAAAACAGGCAGAAACTTGTCAGGTTCGTAGCCCAGGAAGTTATCAGGGACGGAAAAATCCCGCATTTTGACCGGGGCGCCGTGGAAGAAATCATCCGCGAAGCGAGGCGCAGGGCAGGAAGAAAGGGACATTTGACGCTTAAACTTCGTGACCTTGGAGGTCTTGTCAGGGTCGCAGGCGATATAGCGCATGGTGAAAATGCGCCGCTCACGACAGCCCAGCATGTTTTGAAAGCAAAAAGCATCGCGCGCTCGGTCGAGCAGCAGCTTGCGCACCAGTATCTTGAGCGCAGGAAGGATTACAAGCTGTTCGTGAAAGAGGGCGCACAGATAGGCAGGGTTAACGGTCTTGCAGTGATGGGCGACGATTCAGGTATTGTTCTTCCGATAATAGCCGAGGTCACACCCACGCAATCCACGTCAGAAGGCCACATTATTGCCACAGGCATGCTTAAGAACATTGCAAAAGAAGCAGTCCAGAACGTATCTGCACTGATTAAAAAGACAACCGGCAAGGATATTTCGAAGATGGATGTCCATATCCAGTTCGTGGGAACGTATGAAGGCGTAGAAGGCGATTCAGCCAGCATATCCATAGCCACCGCGGTTCTCTCAGCAATCCAGGGAATTCCTGTTGACCAGAGCGTTGCCATGACCGGTTCGCTCTCGGTACGGGGCGATGTGCTGCCCGTTGGCGGCGTAACATACAAAATAGAGGCCGCAGCGCTTGCAGGGATGAAGACCGTAATAATTCCGAAATCAAACCTTGGAGATGTTCTCATTGAGGACGAATACAAGGATATTATCAAAATTATCCCGGTGTCAAATATCGAAGAGGTGCTTGAATACAGCCTTGTAGGAAGAGAGAAAGAAGGTCTCATCTCTACGCTTAAGAAAATTGCTTCAAGGACAAAATTCAGCATACCTCTGCCTGAACCCAAACCTGTTACAGCAGTGTGAGATTACATGGATTTTTATGATACCCGTGTCATAAAGAGCGCCAGCACAGCTATCGTCCTGGATAATGGCGAGATACGCGAGATTTCGAATAATTTTTCAAGCGGCGCTGCGGTAAGAGTTCTGGATTCGGGCTCCTGGGGATTCGTATCGCAGGACGGCGCATCAGGAAACCTGAACGCTGCACTTGGTTCTGCGAAAAGGCTTGCGAGGGCTGCCAAAACCAAAAGTCCAAGAAGCCCGGTCAGGCTTGCCCCAATAGAAAAACCGAATTTGCAGAATCTTCCGGAGGTCAAAGAAAACCCGGAGGATATCCCAATCGAGGATAAAGTAAAATTACTTTCGGAAATTGAAAAAAGCGCCCGGATTGAAGGCATTAAAAGTACAAATGCCATATATTCAGAGTCCATAATCACGGTCAGGTATTCAAGTTCGGAAGGTCTTGATTGCGAATATTCGTTAAACCGCGTGGGTTTTGCAGTAAGCGCTGTTGCCCAGTCTGAAGGAGTTTACCAGATTGGAAGGGAAAGCAGGTTCGGCGTCATGGGTTTTGAGTTTTTCAAGAAACATAATGCCTTTGAGCTGGCGCGGAAAGCCGCAGATACCGCGGTTGAATTATTGTCTGCAAAAACGCCAAAAGCTGGAACATACCCGGTGATACTTGACCAGGAGCTGGCAGGCGTATTCATTCATGAAGCAGTGGGGCATGCTGTTGAGGCTGACCATGTTCTTGAGGGGAATTCCATCCTTGCGGGAAAGATAGGCGAACAAATAGCTTCTCCTCTTATTACGGTGTATGACGACCCGTCCCTGCACGAATACGGCTATTATCCGTTCGATGACGAAGGCGCGGAATCAAAGAGAACAACGCTGATAGAAAACGGCGTGCTGAAATCATTCATCCATTCAAGGGAGAGCGCAGGGCAGTTGGGGGGGTCGAGCAGGAATTCCCGCGCCCAGGGATATGCCCGCCCGGTTATCAGGATGAGCAATACGTTCATAGCTCCTGATGGGATGAAATTCGAGGAGATGCTTGCTGAATTAAAGGACGGCATCTATTTGAAAGGCTCGCGCGGTGGCCAGGTGAATCCTGGCGAGGGAGTGTTCCAGTTCAATGCCGAGCGCGGGTTCATGGTAGAGAACGGGGAACTCACGACGCCGCTCCGGGATGTCTCGCTGTCCGGGCATACTCTTGAGATTTTAAATAGCGTTGCTGCTGTGGGGAATGATCGCGAGATGAATTCTGGCAGGTGCGGGAAGGCTGGGCAGCTTGTGCCTGTGAGCGATGGGGCGCCGCATGTGCTGGTCAGGAAGGCGATGGTGGGAGGGAGCGGGTGAGGTTAGATGGCGGTTTCTTATATGCATCCCATATCTCTTGGGCAATCGTAGTGTATTCTGCTTTTGAACCTGCAATATCAGCGCCGAACCATCGGATAAATTCCTGGTGAATTATTTTCTGCAAATCTTCTGGCGAATGTGCTTCCTTTAATCGTGAAAGAATAGTGCCAGTTTCTGGCTCGTATTCGTCAGTATTGATTCCGAAATTGATTCCGATGGGATCATTTCGAAACAGTATCTCCAGTACTTCATCGTAGAGTTCTCCGTATTTATGCTTGAGCTTTTGGCGCTCCAGTTTGATTTCTTCTACGATATTCATATCCTGCAATCTAAATATTTCATATCCGCATTACTCATAATTCCAGCTTGGTGGAGTTTAACTAACTCTTCAAACCAAACAATTTACGTAATTTGCTAACCACTTCAGCGCGCATTTCGGGTGATAACTCTCCCAATTCGCGCTTTATCAAGGCTGTTGTGACTGTCATAAGGCGATGTAATCGAAGCGTAGAGGACACACGCAAGCCAGTTACATTAAAATCCGCCGACTTTGAGTCCAAAACAACATCTGTTTCCAGTAAGTCGTTCGGTATTCTACTCGTGATAAACGCCAAAACGACATGATGATGGGAGCCAATGGGGTTGGTCAGGCATATGGCTGGTCGTACCTTGTGCGCCGTAAGGTCATCGAAAGGAAAAGGGACAAGGACTACTTTACCTATCATGAAATGGTCTTCCGTCCTCGGATGTATAAATATCCTCTTCAGGTTCCTTCAGGAAATCAAAAGCAGGATTGGTGGCGGCTGCATAAAGCCATTCCTTTTCGTCAATGTCTGCATCTTCAGGGAGCAGGATAATGACACGAACCCGTGTTGGACCAGCAACAGGCAACGGTTCGTCTAAAAGAAGCCTATGCTGTGCGTCAACAGTTCCTGTTGTTTCAATTGCTTTTACTGCAACATCCATATCGATTTCTTCTTTCTATTTATTTTATTCACCAAAACTCATGGTACTCAGAGAATTTATAATTTCCTATGAGCGATGCAGGAAGGCGGGGCAGCTTGTGCCTGTGAGCGATGGGGCGCCGCATGTGCTGGTGAGGAAGGCGATGGTGGGAGGTAGCGGGTAGATCAAGTCCATAACCTTATATAACCCTATTAAAAGAGTATTAATTACAAAACCGACCCCGGGCAAAAGCAATATGGGAGGAATTGTCATTAACTCAAGCGCCGACCGCTACAAGTACATGTCCATAAGGCAACTGGAAGATATAACATCTGAACTGAAAGAAGAAGCAAAACGCGACCCTGCGCGGGATAAAGAGTATCATGTGGCTTACAAGGCACTCCAGGACAAAATCCGGGAAAGGGACAGGAACAGACCCAAATGTATCCCATGGCGCTTTGAACATGACCTCGATGTCGCAGAAGAGTTTTAATGCGGGCTTGAATTATTATAATGCCATCAATCGACCCTGAGATTATCAGGCTTTTTCCGTCAGTAAAGAGCGGCGCAGTCGAGCATGGGTTGTGGAGGATTCCGCTGTTCTTTGATAAAAGTTTCGGGAAAAACAGGGGATGCATCCGTTTGCGCCGCTATATAGTCCATATGGCTGAAATGGGTGAAACAAAAGAAGCGATGATGAATAAGACAAATGAAATATACGAAGAATTCTCGGAGCTCATTAAGAAATATCCTGCTGATAGCGATACCCTGGAACGGCGGAAGCAGCAGCTTGAAAAGTACATGCTGGAGTTCATAGACGAAGTGACTGAACTTATAGCAAATGGGGATGCAACGCAAATATATTAGGTTAGAAAAATTGATTTCGTATTGTTATTATAAAAAATCTCATCGCCCTTCAAAAAACAGCACTTCATCAGCGTCCACAACCGTGGCTTCCCCGAGCGCGCAGCACTCCGCGCGACGCACCCTTGCATGTCCTTTTATTTCAAGCTGGAGGCGGGCAAGCTGGACCTCTGCTTCTTCATAGAATACCTCTGTCCTCTGGACCACCCTTTGCATTGAAATCTGTTTCTCGCGGATTTTTGCGATAACACCGGTCGTTCCGGGTCTCACATCTTCAAGGCTTGTCGGCGTAAGGAATATCACATCCCCGACATCGGTTTCAAGTATTGAGAGAAAGTTATGCGGGCTTCTTATCTCGATAGTTTTGACCTTATCATGCTCAAGTTCCGTTAAGATGTGCTGCGAAATCCCGCTCAATACGATATGACGCATAAAATCACCCGTACATCGGAAACTCTTTCTTGGGAATCGATGGCGTTTCAGTGGTTTTGACCTGTTCCGCAAGTTTGGAAAGTTCAAGCTCTATCTGCTCTGCCTGGCTCAATAATTTTTCAGTATCAATATCCAGCTCAAAGATTTTATTGATAACCTTAAGCACTTCGACAGCGGCTCTCGGGTCTGGATTTGGTCCCGGGGTCTCACCCAGGAGGCTCACGCCAGGCAGGCCGCGCAAATAACACTCGGTCATTATACTGCCTGAAATGCCGGAAATGGTCCCTACCTGGAATATTTCTGTTTTATTTTTTATCTTTTCCAGCAACTCGGGATTTGTCGCGCCCCCGAAAACGCGCCGCTCTCCCGTGGTTGTCGCTATGCCTGCAATCGAAACAATATTCTTGCTATGAATCGATTGCATCCAATCCGTCAATATTTTGCTTATATCGTATGAGGCAGTCGGATGTATCGGTATATCGGATATTACCACAACAACCTCTTTTTCTTTGGATTCGTATATGCGCACAGGCATATAAACAAGACCGTTGAAAAGGACAGCAAGAGGCGGGAAATACCTTGAATCGATTGAGCCCATGTATTTCATTTTGAGTTCTTCGATAATGTGCTGGCAGGATATATTCCCTACAAGCCCTATGCCCGGAAATCCGACAATAACCAACGGGTTCTTCGATTTTAAAGGTTCATTGATGACTTTCACAAATTGTTCTGCTTGTTCCAATGCCATGTTCCACCGATTATTAATTAGGGTGAAGGTAAATAAAAGCATCGAAGGAAAAATCTTATCTGAATATAGAGACATAAGTTCAGGACATGGAGACTGGTGAAATCGTCCAAATGTTTGCCGAATCAGGATTCCAGATTGACCCCCTGGCACTTGATTTAATGAAAACAAGTTCTCCGGAGTTAATACACGATGTTTTAAAATCAATAGACAGTTCCGTAATGGTCGTAGGGATAGAACACATAAAGCATCAGGTTCAAAAGCCCCGTCCTGAAACCAATATCTTGAAAGAAAAGACTAAAACCATACCTCAAAAGCAGGATGCAATTCCATCCAAAGCTAAACCCGACGGAAACCCGGTTACCATATTGAAAGACATAACAAACCAGTCAACTTGCATCGGGGAATATACGGAGTTCGTGCATTATTTCAGGGACCGCTTCAGTTCACTCGGGGATATGCTCCGTAAAAGAATAAGCGCAAGACCCATTGAAAGCATCAAGAAAAGGAACCTGGATACAAGAGAGCCGCTTTCTATTATCGGGATGGTCCTGGATATCAGGACAAGCGCCAAAGGGCATAAATTAATCGAGGTTGAGGATACCACGGGAACCATACCTGTTTTAATCCATAAAGAAAAAGATAAAGAGCTGTTTGAACTTGCGAAGAGAATAATCCTGGATGAGGTAATCGGGGTCACCGGCACGCTTTCTTCCGATGGCAGCCTGATGTTTGCAAATAGAATAATGTTCCCCGACATTCCCAATACCCAGGGAAATACATTGAACAGGAAAAAACCCGAAGGAAAGGCTGTGTTCATTTCAGATATCCATGTGGGAAGCAAGACTTTTCTTGAAGATTCATGGCTTAAGTTTGTGGAATGGCTCGGAGACGATATTAATTATCTTGTGATAGCGGGCGATGTTGTTGACGGCATCGGCGTGTTCCCGAACCAGGATAAAGAGCTTGCGATTTCAGATATTTATGAACAATATGAAAAAGCGGCGCAATACCTGAATGCCGTGCCGGGGCACATCAGGATTATAGTCTCGCCGGGAAACCATGATGCGGTGAGGCAGGCTGAACCGCAGCCGCGCTTTCCAGAGAGAATTACTAAATTGTTTCGCAATGATATTATATTCGTTGGAAATCCTGCGATGGTGGATATCGGGGTCAAGGTCTTGATATATCACGGCAGGTCAATGGACGATATAATTGCAAGTATCCCGGGGTTTTCTTATGGCGACCCTTCAAAACCCATGAGCGAGATGTTAAAACTTCGTCATCTTTCGCCGATATACGGGGGCAGGGTATCAATTGCGCCTGAACTGAAGGACCATTTCGTGATAGATACGATACCGGATATATTGCATTGCGGGCATGTCCACACGGTTGGAGTTTCCCGTTACAAAGAGGTGCTGACTATTAATAGTGGCACATGGCAGAGCCAGACCGAATTCCAGAAAAAGATGAACCTCCAGCCCATGCCTGCTAAAGCTACGGTTGTTGACCTTGCGAGCATGGAATACTCAATAATGGATTTTAATTAGATATTATGCTGAAAAACACCTATATTCATATACCCGGCATTGGTTCTTCAACAGAGCGGAAGATATGGGGATGCGGCATAAAAAGCTGGGAAGACTTCCTTCAAAACCACAGCGCGATAAAAGCACTGAAAACCAGGCAGAGGGTATTATTTTCAGGCGTTGAGGAATCAATTGAGCAGTTATCCGCCGGAAATCATGTTTTTTTCGCCCGGCGGCTTTTGCCATGTCACCAGTGGAGGGCGTTTAAGTTTTTCAGTGAAAAAACAGCTTATGTGGATATTGAAACCACAGGTCTTTCATCACAGGGTGACAGCATAACAATAATCGGGATATATGACGGGAATGAAACGAAAACGTACATACGGGGCATAAATCTTAAAGATGCACAGGCAGAACTTGCAAAATATAAACAGCTCGTTACTTTCAACGGGGCGAGGTTTGACCTTCCTTTTATTAATCATGAGTTCCCGGGGTTTTTTAATCACCTTCATACAGACCTGCTTTACCCATTGAAGAAATTGGGCTTTAGCGGCGGTCTTAAAAAGATTGAGTGTTCCCTTGGAATAAAGAGGAGCGAGGAAACCGGGGGGATATCAGGTTTTGACGCTGTAAGATTATGGAACAGGTACGAGCGCGGGGATGATGAAGCGCTGGAGCTCCTCATAAGGTATAACAGGGAAGATGTTGAAAATCTCAAGACAATAATCGAGATGACCTACCCGAAGATGATAGAGAAAGAGATGAAGCTGGCAGGGCAATGCCGTACGCCATCGGTTAAAACTTTTGAAAAATTCACAATAGACCGTAAATGAGTTTTCCTACAACGAACAGTAGAATAATCGCGAATATACGGTTAATCGTTGTTGAATTTATATGCATGAATATTATTTTCGAGCCTACCTGCGCGCCCGCAAACGCCGCTACGCCCGCGTAGGCCAACAAGTGGATATCAAGTTCTGAGCTAAAACCCAGGTATCCAAGAAAGCCTGATAGGGACATGAACGTGATAATGAATGCCGAGGTTGCAACGGCATTTCGTGTTTCAAGGCCCAAAACCAGAAGAAGCGGCACCATGAAAGTACCCCCTCCGATACCCACCAGTGAAGAAACTGCCCCGATAAAAAAAGCGGCAGTTGCACCTATCAATATTTTTTTCTTCTCACTTACGCTGACCGAGACGCCGATACTGCTGAAAAAAAGTATCCTCATGCTAGCGATAAAAAGAATAATCGAAAGCAATACGATTATTAGCTTCGTATCTATTTTATGAGAAAGGCTGGAACCTAAAAACGCGCCAAAAACGGAAGTGAATATCATAGGCATGGCAAGGCTTTTGTTCACAAGCTGCTGTTTTAAATAAGTCATCGAGGCAGAGGCGGTTGTAATCACATTCAACAAAAGTGCCATGGGGATTGCGGTAAGGATGGGCACGCCAAGCCAGAAAAAAAACGGGGTATAGATAATCGCCCCGCCAAGACCGAGCATGGAGAACAGGACTGCAATGATGAATGCGATAAATATAATCAGTAATAATTCCATGTTATCTCTTTAATACTATTAGGATTAATAATGCTACGGGAAACATTTAAGTTCAATCAAGCCAATTTGGTTCGTAAGGATACAAATGAATAAGAAAAAGCGGTTAATACTTGGAGTTTCCATTATTGTTGTCTTATTAGGATCCCTGTTTTATTATACAAATACCTCGAAGATATATGAGGTGAGCGAAGCGGTTGCTGCACAGGGGAACCTGACAGGAAAGGTTATCACCATCAATGGGAGCATGGTTTCAGGTACAGACAATTGGGACTCGCTTAACAGGACACTCATTTTTAAAATGACAGACGGCATTGCCACGTTGGATGTTGTTTATACAGGCGATAAACCCGATCTCCCGCCTGAAGCTACAAATATCCAGGCAGTAGTGACCGGGAAATTCAACAATAATGTGTTTGAAGCTTTCAGTATGTTAACGAAATGTCCCTCCAAATATGAATCCAATGCCTCCATATATACTCCTCCGGCCAAAACCCCATAATTCCTTTTATATCTTTTTTAAATGAAAGCCGAACAAAATCGAAGGATTTATTAACAACAATATCTTTTAATCGAATAGTTTGAGGAACCAAAAAAATAAGGTTTTTGGATAGGATAGGAAATCAGGTTCCTCATATTCTAATTTAACACCGATACTTAAAACTGTTTTCCGTAATTATACCCAAATCTATACCTATTCGATACATTATACAGGTACAGAATGAGCGAGAAGGTGGCGTTAAAACGTGAATTGGGCCTCACCGAGGTAACCCTGTCGGGTGTAGGAATAATCCTCGGGGCAGGGATATATGCGCTCATTGGAAAAGCGACGGCTCTTGCGGGAAACTCCGTCTGGCTCTCGTTTGCGTTTGCATCGCTTATTGCAGTTTTTACAGGATTGAGCTATGCAGAACTCTCTTCCATGTTCCCGAGAGCGAGCGCCGAGTATGAATATACCTCAAATGCTTTCGGCAGGAGGCTTGCATTCATTATCGGCTGGTTGATTATCCTGAGCGCCGTAATCGGCGCATCAACTGTAGCCCTGGGTTTCGGAGGTTATTTCAAAGCGCTTTCCGGAGTGCCCATCATAACGTCCGCCCTCCTCCTCATAATCGCCCTCTCCATCCTCCTTTTCTGGGGCTTAAAAGAGTCTGTATGGTTTGCGATAATATCCACCCTCATAGAAAGCGCAGGTCTTATTTTGATAATTTTCATAGGGCTTCCCTATCTTGGGAAAGTGGATTATTTTGAGATGCCGCAGGGCTTGACAGGAGTTTTCCAGGCTTCTGCGCTTGTATTTTTTGCATATACCGGGTTTGAAAGTATTGTAAAGCTCTCGGAAGAGACTAAAAACCCTGAAAAAACAATTCCGAAAGGATTGATGCTGGCAATCTTAATCAGTATTGTCCTGTACATTTCAGTAGCAATCTCCGCAGTCAGTGTAACAGGATGGGAAAAACTTGCGGCATCGGATGCGCCCTTTGCAGACCTCGCATTCAGTGCTTTCGGAAGCGATGCGTTCATTCTATTAGCCATGATAGCACTTTTTGCAACTGCAAATACTGTTCTTATGATGCTGCTCGGCGCATCGAGGATAATCTATGGCATGGCGGATTCTTTCACTCTTCCGGGTATCCTCGGAAGTGTGCATATCACGAGAAGAACGCCATGGATTGCCATATTCGCTGCGATGCTGCTGTCAATGCTTTTCGTTTTTGCCGGTGATATTGCTTTTGTGGCTAAGGTGGATAACTTCACGCTGTTTGTGACATTTTTTGTGATAAATGCTGCCCTGATACTGTTAAGATACAAGGAACCGCAAATGAGAAGGTCTTTTAAAGTCCCTCTTGCGATAGGAAAATTCCCGGTACTGCCGTTATTCGGTATTTTATTTTGCGTGTTTATGCTTTTTCAGCTTGAGTGGAAGGTTCTACTTGTAGGCGCGGTGCTTGTGGTTATTGGCCTGGTTTTATCTTTTGTGGATATGAATAAAAAAGACCGCAGATGATTAGATAAATCACATGTACGGAAACAACGAACTAATACGAACTCGTACGAACTCCGGCGGCGTGAGTTCGTATCAGTTCGTACGAGTTATAGTCAAGTTCATAAATAACCGTTAAAAAAAGAAAATCTGACAGGATTAACAGGATGAACTGGATTTTGTAATATTTTATCCTGTCAATCCTGTTATCCCGTCCGAAAAAATTGCTTAAATGATATGCATAAAATTATGTAGATTTAAGAACCATGCTATAGGTGCTGAAACCGCAAAGCTGGGAATAATGCCTTTGCGAACTTTGCGTCTCAGCGGTGTGCGCCCCAAACCCATAAAAGTTAACAGCACCTATGTATGCAAAAACAAAAATAGGAATAAACGAATATCTCATCCGGAGACAAGCTGAATGGACAAGATGACACCTGCGATGCGCCAGTACTATGAAGCCAAGGAAAAGCACAAGGATGCGCTCATTTTCTTCAGGATGGGTGACTTCTACGAGTCCTTCGGGGATGATGCGAAAATAATCGCAAAGGAACTTGAAATAACGCTCACATCAAGAGGCAGGGATAAAGAGGGTGAGGATATGCCTCTTGCCGGTATTCCGTATCATGCTGTGGATTCATACCTCCCCAGACTTATAAAAAAAGGCTATAAAGTCGCGATATGCGAGCAGCTTGAAGACCCGAAAAACGCAAAAGGCATCGTTAAAAGAGGAGTGGTCAGGGTCATCACGCCCGGGACTGTTATCGATTCATCTCTGATTTCTGACCAATCCAATAATTACCTGATGTCCGTTTCCGGGGAAGGCATGGAATTCGGTTTATCGTTCCTGGATGTGAGTACCGGGGAATTCCTGACGACCCAGTTTACCGACAATCAGAATTATGATAAAATAATAAGCGAAGCAGCGCGGATGAAACCCGCGGAGTGCATACTTCCCGCTCAACTTTTTGAAAATAAAAAACTCACGCAGCGGTTAAAAGACAGTGGCATCATACTCAATAAATTCGATGCGGAAGCTTTTGAGTCCAAAAACGCACGGAATCGACTTCTGAAACATTTCGGCGCCGTGACACTTGAAGGCATGGGCTGCGAGCATCTCACGTTTGCTGTTTCGGCATCCGGTGCCGCTCTTGAATATGCACAAAAAACCCAGATGAGGGACTTGAATCACATACAGGCGATGAGGACATATTCCGAGAACGAGTTCATGGTGCTGGATTCAATAACTCTTCGGAATCTTGAGATAATCCAGAGCATTCGCGGCGAGGGAACAGGTTCACTTTTATCTGTTATTGACCGCACAAAAACCCCCATGGGCGGGCGGATGCTCCGGAAATGGCTTTTGCAGCCTTTGATTTCTGTTAATAAAATAAACGAGCGGCTTGATGCTGTGGATGAAATTATTAAAAAGACATTGCTGAGATACGATTTGCGCTCGGCGCTTTTGGGTATCAGGGATATCGAGCGCTTAATCGGGCGTATCGTGTACGGCAACTCAAATGCCAGGGACCTCATAGCGCTCAAGGTATCTCTTGAAAAGCTTCCTGAAATGATAAAATCCCTTAAAGAAAGCGAAATCAAATCAGGACTTCTGGCAGATATAATAACGAAACTTGGTGATTATACCGATATTGTAGCGCTGCTTTCCCGGGCGCTTGTGGACGAACCTCCTGTAAGTGTTCGCGAAGGCGGGATGATTAAAGAAGGGTACAATGAAAAGCTGGACGAGCTTAAGAAAATGTCGCTGCACGGCAAGGACTGGATTGCGGAGATGCAGCAAAAGGAGCGTGACCGGACTGGCATAAAATCCCTGAAAATCGGATACAATTCGGTGTTTGGGTATTACATTGAGGTAACGAAAACCAATCTTTCGCAGGTTCCTTCTGATTATATAAGAAAGCAGACAACCGCGAACGGGGAACGCTTCTATACGCCTGAACTTAAGGAAAAGGAGGTGATGATACTTACTGCAGATGAAAAACGGGTTGCGCTTGAGTTTGAGCTGTTCACAGAGATAAACTCGCAAATCGCGGGGCGGTCAAAGGAATTGCAGGCTACAGCACAGGCAATAGCCGAACTGGATGTGATAGTAAACCTCGCCGAGATGGCTGTTAATAACAAGTATGTGCGCCCCGAGGTGAACGATAGCTGCAATATCCTTATCCGCGACGGGAGGCACCCTGTTGTTGAATTTGCGATTCCTGGAGGGTTTGTCCCCAACGATACCCACATGGACTGCCAGGAGAACCAGTTCCTGCTCCTGACCGGTCCTAACATGGCAGGAAAATCGACATACATGAGGCAGACCGCGCTGATAGTGATAATGGCGCAGATGGGGTGTTTTGTGCCCGCATCATACGCATCCGTCGGGCTTGTGGACAGGATATTCACGCGCGTCGGGGCTTTTGACGACCTTGCAAGCGGGCAGAGCACGTTCATGATAGAGATGGTAGAACTTGCCAACATCCTGAACAATGCAACCCCGAAAAGCCTCGTTCTCCTTGATGAAATCGGCAGGGGCACAAGCACCTACGACGGTTACAGCATCGCAAAAGCCGTTGTTGAATTCATCCATAACAAAGACCGCGTTGGTGTGCGGTCGCTTTTTGCAACGCATTACCACCAGCTTACAGCCATAACCGGAAGCCTGCGGCGCGTTAAGAATTATCACGTCGCTGTCAAAGAAGAAGGCAACGACCTTGTGTTCCTCCGCAAGATAATCCCGGGCGCGACAGATAAGAGCTACGGCATCCATGTGGCAAGGCTTGCTGGTGTGCCTCTGAAGGTGACGCAGAGGGCTAAGGAGATATTGAAGGAAGTGGAGAACGGGAGCGTTATCGGCGGCAGGGGGAAGGACAGCGCGAAATACACGCAGCTTATGCTTTTTGATTCTGAAGAGAAAAAGGAATCGCCTGTAGTCGAGGAACTTAAAAAGCTCAATGTGGATGCCATGACGCCCTTGGAGGCGCTGAATGCGCTGGCGGAGTTGAAGAAGAAGGCGGAGGGGGAATAACACATTCTCTCTCCTTCGATTCTTTGCGCCCTTCGCGCCCTTTGCGGTGAGCCTGCGAAAATAATATCACACTCACCAGCACCACCATATAAATACCCCCTCCACCAACAGAAGAACCATGCCCTATTACCTCGGCGAACTCCTGTTATACTGGTGTCCATCCTGCAACCTCCCCGTACTCGGGAAAACCTGCGCCTGCACAGCCGCCACCAAAAAAATCGACATAACCCCGCCGGGCGACATCAGGCCAGCTTTCCAGTACGACATAGACCTTATCAACAAAACGACAGAAAAGCAGTTCGGCGTTAGGCTCATTCCCGAGGGCAGGCTCGTGGTGCTGAACAAGGCGCCATATGAGGACAGGATGGACGAAGTGGTATTTGACGGCGCAGTGATGGGTTCGCTTCGCTTTGAGCTTGATAAAATGAAATGGGTGTTTATCCCGAGGCTTGAAGGGGCAAGGCTGCTTGCCGAAGGCAGGAAATGGATAATCGTGGATAAAGGCGCTGTGGATTTTATCATAAAAGGCGCGTCGGTGCTTGCACCCGGGGTGAACGATGCCAGCGCCGGTATTGTTGAGGATGACGAGGTTATTATACTGACGCCGGATAAAGAGGTAATCGCAACAGGCAGGGCGCGGATGAACGCGGAGAGGATGCTCACGCATGAGAAGGGGATGGCTGTGAAAACGCGCTGGAACGGGAAACCGCAGCCTGCGGAACGCTCGCGCCCGGAGCAAAAAAGGACATGGGATGATGCTGTGCAGGCGAACATGCACATATTGAAAAAGATGGAAGAAAAGGCGCACAGCTTCATAAAGAACGTAGCTGAAACCACAGGAAGACCTGTCACTGTTTCATACTCTGGCGGAAAAGACAGCCTTACCACGCTGCTTCTTGTGCGTGATACCGTGCCGGAGTTCGATATTATTTTTGCAGATACGGGACTTGAGTTCAAAGAGACCGTAGATAACGTAAAACAGACCGCAGAGGAACTTAATTTACCTTTGAAGATACATTCCTCAGGTGATTCGTTCTGGCAGTCCATCGATAATTTCGGGCCGCCCACGGTGGAAGCCAGATGGTGCTGCAAGGTCTGCAAGCTCGGGGCGATAACTCAGGTCATCGAGAACAATTACGAGAACGAGTGCCTGACTTTTGTAGGACAGCGGAAATACGAGAGTGAGATTCGCGCTAACAGCGAGCATATCTGGAAGAACCCTTCGGTAGGAAACCAGATAGCTGCTACGCCCATCCAGAACTGGACAGCGCTTCATGTATGGCTGTACCTTTTCTGGAAAAAGGCAAAATACAATCCCCTTTACGAGCAGGGATTTGACAGGATAGGGTGCTGGCTTTGCCCCTCGGCGAGCATGGCTGATTTTTCGAGGCTAGCAGAAATTCATCCTGAATTGAGCGAAAAGCTTGAAGTATATCTCAAGGAATACGCCGCGCGGAACGGCTTGCCGCAGGAATGGGTAACATACGGTTTCTGGCGCTGGCAGGTTCTGCCAAAGTCGATAAGGATGATTGCCGAGAAAAAAGGTATAAACCTGGTTCCCATATGCGAGAAAAAACCAGTCCATTTTACTATGACCGTGGGATACCGGCCCTGCAAAGCCGGAGGCATCACGGCAGAAGGCAGTTTCGGAATGCCGTTGAATCTTTCCCTGATTGAAGAGACTGGCTTTTTGGGGATAATCGGAAATACAAATTCGATAGATGGCGTGATTCTTGCCCAGCGGGGGGAAAATAATGTCCATGTTTATGCCAGCGGCGCGGTAGTGGCAAGAGGCGGCAGCGAGGACGAGGCGAGACAGTTAATCGGGCTTGCTGAAAAAACCATCCGGCGCGCGCTGTCGTGTACGGGATGCGGGGTGTGCGTTGGTCAGTGCGCGGCGAGGGCAATCAGTGTCAACGGCACTGCAAGAATCAGCGAGAAATGCACCCGATGCGGGAAATGCACATGGTCATGTCCTGTGGTGAAGTTCGGGTAGGTTATCGAGCGTAAGGGCTTGATGAAAAATAAAGTAGCAAATTTTTTAAAAACAAACGCAAATATACGCAGATTTAGAGTTTTCATAGCATTTTTCTACTGCGCCAAATATTTATAACCCTATAAATATTAAAATTCTGGCGCCGATATGTTCCCGATGCAACAATATTCCATTAGACCCGAACTCCTCAAGTTCGCATCGATGGGATGGGCTTTTTTCGTGCGAACCTGAAGACGTACCGCTTCCGGTCGGGGGGCGCGGCGGGAGGTGGCAGTGGGAGAAGTTGGGCTGGCGCTTGAAATCGTGGATATTGTCGAAGGGGTTATGAAGATCAATTACCGAAGAGTATATTACATATAGGTACCTATAGTAACATATATGACAGCTACCACAACGATATGTTTAGACCCAAAGGTAAAGGATAAACTTACCTCTCTAAAATATCATTCCCGTGAATCGTATAGTTCCGTTATAGAAAGATTGACTAATCTGGCAATAGATGAAGAACCGCTCAGCGATGAGGCGATAAAAGGTATAGAAGAAGCTCTTGAAGACATAAAGCACGGACGCCTGCATTCCGAAGAAGAGATCATGAAAGAATTTGACCTGAAATGAGCTATAAGGTCGAATATACTTCAAAAGCAAGAAAGGATCTCAAAAAGTTACCTCTGGAAATTGCACAGAGCATAATTCGATCAATCAACAGCATTAAAGATGATCCTTCCCCTCATGTAAAAAAGATCAAAGGGACACAAAAGAATCCTCTATATACTCACCGTGTTGGTGAATATCGGGCTATCCTTTACATAGAAAATGAGCGTTTGCTTATCCTGGTGATAGAAGCAGGTCACAGGAAAAAGATCTACCGGAAATATTGAGAATATGAAAACATGTCGCTTCCGGTCGGGGCGCGAGGATAATCGCATCACTTTCACAAGGATAGCCAAAAATACAGGATTAAATTCCTATTGTCAGATTATAAATACAATTAAACCATAATTTTAAGTAAATATTATGCGGGATATGGAAGAGGTATGAGATGCAGAGAAATTATGTAATGTTTTTATTGTTAATCTTGTTTGTCAGTCTAATCTCAGGATGCGTAAGTACACCACCCTCTCCTCGAACTGAAAATGTCACACCTACTATTAGTCCTGCGCTTACCACTCCACCTTCAGTCCCAACTCCAGCCGTCGTTAATGAGTCCCGGCTTTTGACCGGGGAAAATGTACAGATAAAGATATTTGAGGGAAGGATACGCGGAATGCTTAAAAATGGCACCCTTCCTATAATTGATGCAGAGTTTCATTATGGAGGGGATATGGACATTGATAAACTGATATATAACATGGATAGAAACGGCGTGGCATTAACATGGCTTGGACCAAATGAAAACCAAGGAAGTGAAGAGTCAATAAGGCTTAACAAATTATATCCTGACAGATTCGTTCCGACAACAGTTCACGGCGACGGCCAAAAATGGCACGGCAGCGATAATGGCTTTCTTGAAAAACTGGGGAATGATGTTCGGTCAGGGAGATATTTTGCAATGGGCGAGTTTGAAGCACGACACTACCCGTCGAACACAAATAACCGTGATGTGCATATGCCTGTAGACTCCAAAGCCATGCAGGTTGTCTTTGGGGCGTCAAATGATACGGGCATTCCTTTTTTACTTCATCACGAAGCTGAGGATGAACTTCTCCCTGAACTGGAAAGGATGCTCGTAAAATATCCAGAAGCAAAGGTTATCTGGGCTCATGCAGGAAGGAACAGGAATCCCGTAACCTGGGCAAAATTCAGACGGCCTGATGCAGTTCGGGAGTTTTTGAATAAATATCCAAATCTTTATTTTGACTTCCTTGCATCAAAACCCGGCTCAAGATATCAGACAGGGTATGTGGAGGGAATTATGTATGATGTCACATCTTCTGGCGCTTCCCTTAATCCTGAATGGAAAAAATTAATTGAGGATTTCCCTGACAGGTTTGTTCTTGGGTCTGATATAAATTCAGGAAGATTTGGTGAATACGATAGGGTCATGAGTACTTATAGAACCATTATTCTTCAAGGAGTAAGAAAGGATGTCGCTGAGAAGATAGCCTATAAAAATGCGTGGAAGTTGATGACGAGAGAGGATTGGAAGGATTAACTTTCATGAATTGGAGCACTGCTTCTTTCAACTTACTTTGCCGCCCGCCTGCCCAACCGCGCCGTGTCCTTCATCACCTGTCCGTTAAAAGCAGGGTTGCAGCCCTTCGCAAACCGATAAAGGCGCATGTTTCTTGGACGCTGAGGTTGCTTCGGGAACATATCGGCGCCGGGAGTTTAATATTTTTGAAGTGATATAAGTTCCACATTTGCGGAAAAATACCTGTAATATTAAGTCCCGAAGTTGAAATTTCCCTCGTCTGACGGCAAAAAATACGAAAACGACTGCGCTAACACCGATTAATCCTCACTCCCTCACCCTCGACCCGCCCGCAGGCAGGAACATCGCAATCTTATCGGGCGAGGCAATCGTCTTGATGAGTTTCATGTCCTTGAATTTTTCATTCAGCATCCTGTAAATCTTCTTTGACAGGTCGTTCTGCTCAAACTCTCCCGGTTCT
This sequence comes from Candidatus Methanoperedens sp., assembly GCA_041494705.1. Classification (GTDB taxonomy): domain Archaea; phylum Halobacteriota; class Methanosarcinia; order Methanosarcinales; family Methanoperedenaceae; genus Methanoperedens. The sequence continues at coordinate 115,495 of JBGQBI010000005.1, read as the reverse complement.
ATCTCCATAACGAACTTCGCCCTGCTTTTTACTGCGCTCAAAGGTCCTCCAATCAGTCTTTTTTCTTCATTCAGAACAAGACCCAGCGCCGTCCCGAGCATAACATCCTTGTAATAGTTGCGTTTTCCGCGTATCACAAAAGCCCCCTTAGCCACATATTCACCCGATTCAGGTGTCTTTGAGACCTGCTCCGGTAGCACCCAATATGCGTCCCCGCTCGCCTGCCCGGATTTCCAGATGCCCGAGTAAGAGACTGTGAACTGCGCAGCCTCGGTGAGCGTGGTTTCAGGAACATCTTTTCCTTCTGTTTTTATAACAACAGCCGGAGAACCCGACACATGGGCATGGAAGAAAATATCCCGCTTCTGGAGGTATTTTTTCACAATATCCTCGTTACTCTGGGCATCCCTGCCCCCGATAACAAGGAAGCCGTCGGAGGATATGAACCACCTGAATTGCTCGTACCACTTTTGTTTTAGTTTTTCAGGTTTTTTCCTGACTTGGGGCGCCTCTTCCTTTTCGGATAATTTCTTTGTCCCTTCAATAGCAGTAAGCGCACCTTTGATCTTCGAGGCCAGTTTTTTTGATTTATCGTAATAGACCTGGGAATTCTGGGGGACTGAAAGCCTGATATCCAGGTCCACATCTACATTATCAAGCGTTACAGTGATTATCCCCCTGCCGGTATCGATGGATTTTATCGCCCTTGCTTCAGGCTTATCCGAATTCTTTAATTTGCCCTTTATCTCGTCCCAGGAATATCCCTTATCCCTGGCATCTTTTATCGTTTTCAGAATCTCCTCGCACATCTGGTAATGCGCATATACCAGTTCGCCTTTGCGTACCAGTTTTCCTTCATCTTCCCTGAACTTTTCAAGCGCAAGCATCTGTTTTTGTATGCGGTGCTCATACAGCCCGGTTTTTCCTGCTTTTTCCTCATCCTTTTTTTCCTCTTTTGCTTCACCTTTTTTCCCGGTTTCAGGGCTGAAATACTCATCAAGCGCATCATTAAAAGTGCCAAAATATTTCTTTTCGTTTTTCCCGTATTGCGATAACTCAAACGGAAGCACGTCAATCGGTTTTCCGTCTTTTAAAACAATGTGGGGTTTCAGGTCGGTACGAAGCGGCATGAAAACTTCAGAGAGCGCTTTTTGCACCTCAGCAACATCGCTAAATTGCTTTGCAGGCGTATTCTTATCAATACCGCCGCATTGGCATAGTTCCTCAGCATACTGCCCTCCCATGTTCATTCTTGTCGCAAGCGTCCTGACAATATCGGAATCCGAATGTGAGAACATTTCCGCAAGCTCTTCCGCCGTGGCAGTAACAGGGGAAAGCTGCGGCGCCGGAAGCTCATAGGGTTCACCGCCTCTTACTTTCCTGTCCCTAAAACTGATGGATTTTAGAGGGAGGATTATCTTTTTTTCAGCATTAAGGAGCACAATATTGCCTCTTGAGAAAAGTTCGATAAGAAGAATCGTCTTATCCTCGCCGCGCTGGATTTGCATCTCGATTATCCTGTCAAAATCATATTGCGAAATGTCGGTTATCCTGCCTCCGGTCAGGTGTTTGCGCAGCAGCATCGGGAAAGACTGCGGGAACTTCGGGGCGGTTTCAGGATTTTTTGTAAGATGCAGCCGCCTTCCGGCTTCGATAACAAGATTTGTCCTGCCTTCCTTGAAAATGTGAAGCCCTATCCTGATTTCATCGGCTGAATGCTGGTATATTTTTGCAATTTTGGCATCCAGAAGACGGGGGCGCAGTTCCTTGATAAGCGCTGCAACGTCCACGCTTGACATTTCCTGTTTCATTGGGGGTTATATGATGCACGAGTTAATTTAAGTTATCCAATAAAATTTGCTGCTTTTACATAATTTTTTCATCATATTCGTTAACCCATGCGCTGGAATTGCCATCTTTCCAATCATAACAGCATATCAGTTGCATATTAGAAAGTATTTAATAATCCTTTAACTATCTATAAAATATGAAGATGATATATTACATTTTAGTGATATTAACTCTGGGCATTGTTCTGTCAAGCGGCTGTATTCAGCAAGAAAAGGGTTCAACTATAGTTCCAAATACAACTAAGCCGGTGACATCCAACGACGAAATAAAGGGTCTGCCAGAACAAACGATTATCGCCCAACAGCCGCTGAGTTCCCAGATTGATTATTCTCATGAATATCCCGCGTCTGCAGCAAATGTTAATGGTTTTGAAATGAAAAAAACGGGCTCAAGCTTTGTCGTTTACTATCATCCTGGCGACGAAACAAATGCAAATAAAGTGTTGGCAATACTGGAACAGGGCGGTTTAAATTTATATAAAAAATATCTTGGATTTGAACCAAAAGATATTCCGGTGTATCTGGCTGTGGCTGTCGATGAGTATGTTAAGATAGCGGATTTTCCAGGCGGGAAAGAGAATGTGGCAATCGGGGATGGTTCGGCTCCAAACGGCAAAATTTATCTTTATAAACCGTTTGGAGAAACTATACCTGGCAAAACAGGAGGAGTGATTATCCACGAGGGGGTTCATGCAGCCGCTTATCAATTTTTTGGACAGGACAAGATGCGATATCTCCCGGGATTTTTGAACGAGGGCATGGCACACTATCTGGAATATACCTTTAAAGCAGGACCAGGGTTTGAACCTCTTGACCAGATTTATCACTCAGACCTATTGATTAATGGTATCGAAACAGGCAACCCGAAACTTTTGAGCTTGGAAGAGCTTGCGCAGAAGTGCGATGGGTATATTAATGAAGAAACTCTTAATTTTCTTTGCCGCGGCCAGGGAACTTTTACTGTGTGGTATATCAATGAAAACTATGGCGAAGGAGCCCTGGAAAAGTTTTTAACGAATTTAAAACAAACTCAAAATTGGCAACAAGCTTTAAGCAGTGTAACCGGGAAAACAACCAGCCAGTCAGGACAGGAAATCCAGGACAGTCTAAAATTGATGGTAGAACAGAAAAAGAGATGAGAATAGGCATCGAAGGATTTTTCCGGTGACATAATAACCTATGAAAAAGGTTTTTAGACCAGATAGTGGTAAAGATTCTTAAATCAACCTTTCTAAATATTCAGCAATCATCCTTGTAACATCCACCCCGCACGCCTCAAATATTCCCTTACCCGAAGGCGTTCCGTTTATCTCTATAACGTAATCCCTATCCCCCTCGATAATATCCACGCCTGCATATACCGTCCCGATAACCCCGGCGGCTTTAAGAGCCAGTCTTTCCTGTTCGTCGGTCAACACACAGGGTTTTGCGCTGCCGCCCTGGCTCAGGTTATTTATCCAGCCGCCTTCCGGCGCAATCCGGTATATCGAGCCCGCAACTTTCCCGTTCACCACAAATACCCGAATGTCCCTGCCCGGATTTGGTATGAATTCCTGAATATATATCAATCTTTTTTCTTTAAAGAGCTTTTTGAGTTTCAACGCTCCGCTTTCGCTGTCCCTGACACACTCCACTCCTACTCCTTTATACCCGAACACAGGTTTCACCACGGCGCGCCCGAAAGAAGATAATGCAAAAAGAGCCTCATCCAGATTGTTTGTCACAATAGTTTTGGGTGTTGGTATGCCGTTTTTCTGGAACAAAAAACTTGAAACATATTTGTTTGCCGCTTTAGCTATTGATTCCGGTGAATTTATGACCGCAACGCCAAGTTCTTTTAGCTGGCAGAGTATATCAAACCTGAACGAGACATCGTTATGCGTCGCAGGTCCCAAGTCTCTTACGATAATCGCATCAAGCCCTGCAAGGTCTATTTTTCCCGCATATATTTTTCCTGATGAGATATCCGAGGTCGCATCATCGAAGCTGAATGTGACCGGATGCATGCCATATTGCCTGACGGCATTCTGAAAAGCAAGGCCAGTCCAGTCATCAGGATCAGTTACCGCTATCCCTACTCTTTTCATGAGAATATCGACCTTTGGTTCAACCTATATGATAACATAATATTCCTCGCAGAGGGACATGAGTTGGTTTATTTTTATAAGTTATTCAATAATTCAAGTGCGGTCTTTGGATTTATTATTTTGATACTACCATATTCTCTCAGGTCAAGCAAGTGAGAATCGCCTGAAACAATATATGGCGCCTTGCATGCGATCGCACATTCCAGTATTTTATTATCATCAGGGTCTGATTTTATAACATCTACTTTTATCTCTGGATTTATGATTTCAGAGAATGACAAGATAGCTTCCATGGCTGAATTTATTTTTTGTTTAGTAAACCCGAATTTCTTTCTTGAAATAACGTCCTCCACTTCGCCCAGTATTTCTTTTGATATAAAAAGTGAGTATTTTTTCCCCGCTTCATCAAGAAGCAGCGCAGGAATACTTCTGGTTGATATCAAAGCAGAAACAAAGACGTTTGTATCAATTACTAATCGTATCATGCCTGGATTCTTTGCGTTCTATGTGCTTTTATCTCAATTTCTACATCTCTTTCAGTCAATCCCTTTGCTTCTGCTTCCTTACGAATTGGCGCTAATATGTCCCTTAAATTTTTCTCAAACATCTCAGGTTTAACTTTTTTTAAAATAATATTTTCGCCTTTATTGAATAACAATAACTTATCTTGCTCTTTCAATCCAAGGGCTTTTAGGATCTTTTTAGGAATTACTATCTGACCTTTTGAGGAGATAGTTACCATATCAATTGTGGCATTCATAGTAAGTTATATCTTACTTCTAAGACATAAACCTTTTGAACGGGTCGTGATACGTGTACACCTAAGCGACACCTAAAAATTCAAATGATAAATTCTACCCCGCCAGCATCCTTCCCACGACCGCTTCCATCAATCTCTCGCTGTCCGCCTGCGAGCGCAGGAGTCCGGCTTCGAGAGAATCGCAGAGGGACATGAGGTGATCAACCCTGGCGACGATGCGGCGCTGTAATTATGATTTATCTGATGTTCGTTCCAAAATTTCTTCGGGCCTTGCACCGCGCATTTTCAGTCTTATGTTCTTTATTATTTTTTCATCCCTTGTAACGAAAATCTCACATCCGGCAGTTTGGGCAATTGCAAAAGCTATTGAATCATAAGGATCTAATTCATATTCCATCTGGTATTCCAGCGCTTTGATCATAACCCAGGAGTCCGGTGCATTAATACTGACATTCAGTCTCTTGACATCTTCTATAGCTTCGTTATAATCCTTGCCCCTTACCCTGAAAACATGGACTATTTCCATTATTGTAGTAATTGAGGTTATTGCCTCAAATTCGTTTCTTTCGATTTTTTCGAGTATATCCCTGGAACTTCTCCAGAGTTCTTTTCCGCTCTTAGGGTCTATCTCCTCATTCCAGACATTGAAAAAAATATTCGTATCAATGTAAATTTTAGTCATATTGACTTTCACGAACTTTCTTTAAAAAATCAACGCTGCTTCTGCCTTCAGGGATTATTCCTTTGAATTTTCCAACCATTTGTTGGGCTACATTCACGCCAGTTTCTGGTTTCAATTTCTTCAAGAACCCCATGAGATTATATGCTTCTTGTATGTCAACAACCATTTAATTCACTTAACTTGATTATTTCATTTATAATAGATAAAGCAGTCTGTTGCAAAAGTGCTACCTTGTCATCATCCTTCCCACGACCGCTTCCATCAACCTCTCGCTGTCCGCCTGCGAGCGCAGGAGTGCGGCTTCGAGCTCATCGCAGAGGGACATGAGCTGGTCAACTCTGGCGACGATGCGGCGCTATCAGGCTGCATACATTACTTTGCCTTTTCTTGCAAAGTCAGTAATAAGAGAATTACCACTTTCAAATTCTTCAGAAGTGAGAGTGATAATATCAAGTGGCACCCTGAATTTTTTTATGGTGTTTATCTCTGCTTCCTTCGTCAATCTTGCCCTTTCAAAAATATCTTTGTTCTGAAAATCCGGAGAAATAATCAGAATATCCACATCGCTATCTATAGTCGCTTTTCCCGTGCTGTGCGACCCGAATAGAATTATCTTTGAAACTTTCAATCCTTTTTCTTTCAAACAATTCTCAAAGAATTTAATGGCTTCTGCTATTTTGTCTTTAACCATGTATTTCTCAAGTTAGTAATTGTTTTAATTGCTTATTTGCTTTTCCCGTTACTCCGCCAGCATCCTCCCCACAACCGCCTCCATCAACCTCTCGCTGTCCGCCTGCGAGCGCGCAAGCCTGGCTTCGAGCTCGTCGCAGAGGGACATGAGCTGGTCAACTCTGGCGACGATGCAGCGCTGTTCGTTTAGACAATTCCAGAAATTCGCATCAACAGCAACAACAGACTCATAGAAACCGTTATTGTGATTGGAATTGTCAATAGCTTTCATGCAGGTTTGCAGTACATGCGAAGCATGCGATAGGTGCGGGTTAAAAGATGAAGGGCTTTTTGACCTGTGCCCAAAATTGAAAACCGTTGAAAAAACGGTAAAACCCCAGGCGCAGAAAGATGGGACGTCCACAGTTATCGATAAAGAAATACTCAGGCGCTATTTTGGTTATTCCGAATTCAGGCAGCTCCAGCAGGATATAATACTTGACGTCCTGAAAGGGAATGATGTACTTGTTCTGATGCCCACCGGCGGTGGAAAATCCCTGTGCTACCAGTATCCATCCCTGCTTTTTAAGGGATTAACGATCGTAGTCTCTCCTCTCATTTCCCTGATGAAAAACCAGGTGGACAGCCTCAGGTCAAATGGCATCCCGGCTGAGTATCTCAACAGTTCATTGAATTACGAAGAAATTATAAAAATAAAATCCGCCCTAATGCAAAACAGGGTCAGGCTTCTCTATATTGCGCCGGAAAGACTGACCATCCCTTCGTTCCATTCATTTTTAAAGGGATTAAAAATAAGCCTGTTCGCAATTGACGAAGCTCACTGCATCTCGGAATGGGGACATGATTTCAGGCCTGAATACAGGCAGTTGAAATTGATCGGCGCGGCTTTTCCTGATGTCCCCATAATTGCCCTTACTGCCACAGCGACCATGAAAGTCAGGGAAGATATCGTCAACCAGCTTGAACTCAAAGATTGCAGAAAATATATTGCAAGCTTTGACAGGGAGAACCTTGTTTATTATGTCAAACCCAAGCAGGATGCATTCAGGCAGATAGTAGAGTTCTTAAAAACAAAGCCCCGTGAATCAGGTATAATTTACTGCTACAGCAGGAAAAACGTAGAATCTCTCACAGAAAACCTGAAATTTGCAGGGTTTCGGGCGCTTCCGTATCATGCGGGTCTTTCCGCGAGCATAAGGTCAACGAACCAGGAAAAGTTCATAAAAGATGATGTGGAAATACTTGTCGCCACTGTCGCTTTCGGAATGGGCATCGACAAACCCAACATACGTTTTGTGATACATCATGACCTCCCCAAAAACCTTGAAGCCTATTACCAGGAAACAGGACGCGCAGGCAGGGACGGGCTGAGGAGCGATTGCGTGCTTTTCTACAGCTACGGCGACAGGCAGAAGATTGAGTATTTCATAAACCAGATGGCAAATGAAAAGGAAAGGCAAATATCACATAATAAATTAATGGACATCATAAATTTTTGTGAAACAACCGTGTGCCGGCGGAAGCTCCTCCTTGGTTATTTTGGCGAGGACTATAAAGAGAATAAGTGCAATGGCTGCGATAACTGCCTCATGCCAAAGGATGAGATCGAAGCAACTGGTGAGATATTGACTATCATTTCCTGTGTCCAGGAACTGGATGAAATGTTCGGGATAAACTATTGCATAGATGTGATTACAGCAAGCAAAAGCAGCCGCGTTATGCATAACGGTCACACGATATTGAAATCATACGGGTCGGGTAAGAACCTGCCGAAGAAAATATGGCATGGGTTTATTCGAGAACTCATCCAGCGCGACTATCTCAAATTGGAAGGCGAATATCCTGTCCTGAAATTGTGCCAGAAGAGCAGGGATTTATTAGTTGGTACAAAAGGGGAGGTGACACACGAAAAAATATACCTTGCAAAACCCCAGGCTGTCGAAAAACCTGCAATAATAGAGCAGGATTCCGATGACAGTGGATTGTTCGAGGCGCTTCGGACATTAAGAAAAACACTGGCTGACGCCGAGAATTATCCGCCATATATGATATTTAATGACGCCAGCCTGAAACAGATGGCTGCGCTGCGCCCATGCACTCCTCTGGATTTTCGAAAGATAACAGGTGTGGGAGATAAGAAACTTGAGAGATATGGCGCTATTTTCATAAGCGAGATCCGCAGGTTTTGCGAGAAACAAAGCTCATTTATCCAGCCCGTGAAAAAGCGGTCCAGTGAGTATGTGACCCTGGAAATGCTGGATCAGGGAATGGATCTTGATGAGATCACATTAACAAGGAATTTATCTTTGAATACTATCTATGGTCACATTGAAAAATTGATGGTTTCAGGAGAAAATATCCAGATTGAGAAGTTCATTAAGAAAGAAAAGATCGAAGCGATATCGAGGACGATCATTGAATTGGGGGGAGATACCCTGAAACCGATAAAGGAAAAGTTGGGGGATAATTTTTCGTATGGGGAAATAAGGATGGTGAGAGCTAAAATGAGATGGAAGAACGATTAGTATTTTGTATGACAATTAGTAAAATATTAACCGATAATGAACGCATATAAGCGGCATATAATAACTCAGTATTTATTTATCATGACTTCTGGCAACTTGCGCACCGCTCCTTCTTCCAAATATCCGAATCTTGACACCAGACAGTACAGGAAATTAACTACCCTCTCTGCTTCATCGATTATCACGCCGTCGCTTGAAGCAACAATGTATTTAGAGTTTTTTAAGGTATAATCCGCATGCTTTGAAGTCCTCGCATCGCCGTTTAATCCCGACTCATCAAGCTTTTTCCTTAGCCTCCCTGCAAGCATGCCGCTTTTGCTTATCTGTGAATCAAAAAGAAAGCAAACGTAAGAAGGGGTTTTTTCCTTTAAAAACTGTAATATCAGCTCAATTGCAGTTTCAGTGCTTTCTGAAGTCTCATAATTCCCAAAAATTCCCTTGATGTCTCTTATCACTCCATCATCACAAACAAAAGCCCTTTTTTCAAGAATACTCTCCAATCCAATAAGGATATTATACCCGTCGATCGCTATGGCGTTACCTTTTATCATTTCGCAGGGCAAGAATTTTTTCCGCCTTTTTTCTGAAACCTCCTTCGAGAGAACAGACCTTGAAAGAAGGTGCTTTGAGCCCTTATCCAGCCGGTAATGCGCGCACACGAATCCTACGGCACCTTCCTGAGGATACCCCCTGTCAAGCAGATACCTGATATCATTGGCTGCATTCTCAAGATTCATGCTGTTACTCTGAACCGCAAAAGTGCCGCGATACCGCCCAGGGATTCAAGTTTCTTCCCGGGTTCAAATTCAGTGCTGAAAACCACAATCCTCCCCTGCGAATGTTCTACCGCCTTTAGAAAACCATCAATATTATTGCCTTCACGTTCGGTACGAAGAAGTTCATCAGTTATCAACAAAGTCTCTATCGCGCCAAGGCTCTGTGCATTCCTGACATCATCCATACCATAGGCAACTTTACCGTTTGTCGAGATTTCCTTCATCAATTCTTCGATGACTATTGCTTCCCTGCCAATCCTTGATTCTTCCATTATCCTGTCAACAGCACCTCTTCGCAGTACTTCCTGGAAACCTGAAACACCTATGGATGAAGTGTCCTCTAGAACTATTTTTTTTGCGAGTTCCGGTTCCCTTGTTTTTACAAAATCAAGAAAATCTTCTTTGGTGAATCCGGGACCAGCAAGTATAACAGCATCGACTTTATCGGCAGCCCACTTCAACTGCGCTGTCAGCTCGCCAAAAAATTCGTTCCGTTGATTTCCTTCTCTTTTTCCAAGCGACTGGCGAAGCGATGATGATTCCTCTACCCCGAACTGTCTTACCATTCCAATACATGCCTCTCCCTCTTCTATTGTCGCTATTATCACTCTTGGGCGGCGGGATGCAATTTCAGCTTCTCTTATCCTTTCTAACTGGTCGTTCTTCCATTTTTTAATTATTGAAAGATTCGTCCCTTCTTCGATGTTGAGCGTATGATAAGCCCCGGAATCTATTCCCTCCACGATAATCCCGTGCACACGGAGGCGGTTTGAGAATTTATGGAACTCGACTTTCTCGACCTGAATACCTAGGCGCACAGTTTTTTTATCGGCTTTTTCAGGCCGGAGTTTGTCGGTTGCGCCTTCAATTCTTCGTTTGGTAAATGCAAATACGATGTCTTGAGGCTCAAGGATATATTTTAGATGCCACAGGTCATCCAGCGATTCAGTGATAAGTGAAATCTCTCCTTCATTAAACCTGAGGTCTTTTTTCAGTATCTTCATTACTTCACCATAACTTACGCAGGATATAATATAGAACCAGAATAAAAACGACCCCGGCTGCCCAGATTACAGGTTCCCCCGGCGTGCCTATTCTCGATGCGGGATTTTTGTCAACAGGATTGTTGACATCGTTGGGAATCATTTCGGTTATATCAGGAACAGGCAAATCAGGGTCAATGTACTGGTAAACAGGGAATAGCGAGACTAAGGTTTGTTCTGATGAACCATAATATATATTGTCAACTTTAATGGATAATATCGTCCTGTTGCTTTTATTGTAAATGAAATAATCCCTTGCCACTATTTCACTTTTTACTATCTTATCGTTTTCCGTTAATTGGAGCCAGACAGAACCATCGCTGCTTACGCTTTTAACGCTGAGCACATATCCCTGGTAAAGACCGTAGGAATCGCCTGAAGCAAGATATATGCCTGTCCCGTTCAACAGGATATCGCCTGTCCCTGAACCTGTGAATGCAAAAAAGAAAAATAAAAAGAATAAAAATAAAATCGGTGCGTTTCGTCCCATCATATTGTTTTTATTGAGTTCGTACGCATGCTTATATATTTCCGTTGCATCTCTCAGGAATTAAAATATGGTAATTTCTGTAAGATTATGTTCCGGAAGAACAGCTTTTGAAGTGAGCACCAATATTAAAATTGATCTTATCAGCGCAAGCAGGATTTTCGATACAAAAGTAGCGACAAAACACATACTGCTTTTGAATTATAAAGGAGTGGAGATCTCGATGTACCCGAGCGGAAGAATGCTTATCAAAGCCGGGACCAAAGAAGATTCACTCGACATAGCAAGGAATCTATTAGCTGAGATGGGATATAAAGAGAATTGACCAAAAACATGATATAATATTAATAATAACTTATAGAACAATGAAAAGCTATCTAATCGTATGGTTTAACAGTGAAGGCGGAAAACCATCAGAGATTAATCAGCGGCTTATGTCCCTGGGGTTCAAGCCAATGCAGGGAACCCACGATTACGTTTATGAATGGGGGACAAATGTGAATGTAGAGGAAATTCTGCGTTTTGGTGATAAAGTTCAGATGACATTGCAGGGTTTAAATGTGATGTTCAAGCTTGAAACTATTAATTAGATAGTGTGACCTTATTTTTTATCAGTTTTGTTATCGAAAAGTATTAATCATGATAAAATAAAATAATCATTTACCTTATTACAAATGTGTGTAATAAGGCGCACGCTATGATGAGCTAGCAAGAAATCGGCAGAATGACCATATTGGAATATAGTAAATTCCAAGTTTCCCGGGCGTGAATGCCCCGTGACCGTTCAAGGTCTGAAAGGAAGTGGTTTGACTGGGATTTCTCCCGTGTCCGGGGTGCTATAAGAAAGCGCATGGAGCGCGATTTACAGCGAAGCCGACACAGAGTTTTAGTGTTGCGAGGGTGCTGTAAGCCCTGAAAGTTAGCCTTGAAGGGTCGGCTCATCAACCCATCACTATTTTTGCACATTCATTTTGCCAGTGCATATTCCATATTCGAGAGAAGAGCGGTTTCCTCTTTAAACCGATACTCCCTCTGGTTGCGATTTCCTCTCCGCAAAAGTATATTGTCCCTGTACATTCTTGCCAGGTATGTTGATACGGTGCTCAGGCTGATTTTCCCGTAAACGTTCTCGTACTGTCGTTTTACATCGATGGATGAGAACCATATCCTGGGATATTCAAATCGCAGGAACATCTCTAAACGCTCTTTCAAAGTGAGTGGCTCGGACTCGTCGATGCCTGTTGGAAAGGATGTATCCTGCGGGGCAGCGGTTTTACTTTTTGCAGCCGTCATGATGAATTTAGTGGCAGACATGGCGAGGAATTCGCCTTCGAATTGCGCATTTGCTCTCGTCCCGTCATCCTTTTCCAGGTGGATAAAAACCTCATCGGCTTCGATTGAATTGAGATAAGTTACAGCAAGTTCGGCGCAGTCAGGCCCTTTATAATTTATGCTGCCTGCATTTTTTCCTTCGATTTCGAGCCGTAATTTCATGATGCCTCAAAAAATTGGAGGTGCTGTCCGCCCGTTCGTAGCGGACAGCCCTGACATGCGGATTTCCCCTCCGATGTCTCCTTCTTAGGTGAAATATTTTGTGAACGACATGTGAATAGATGTAACTCCTAATATTTAAGCTTTTCAATCGAAATAAAGGTTAATTAGTGTTTAAATCAAAAAACAATGGTTAATTACGTATTTTTTAAAAATCAAGCTTAAAATAGCCTTAATATAATAATAAATCCCTTCTGGTGTTCGCTTCGTGATAATAATATCCATAATTGTCCAATATGTTTTTCCAGTTGAAACAAAGGGGTAAGTGTATTTTAAGTTAAACACAGTTATTTACAGTTTATTTTGTAAAATAAAGATTTATAATGCTTTGATTAATATAGACTCTTCTGATACCTCAGATTTATTCCTTCAGGAACCTGATAACTTATTTAATGGAGACAATGAATTAAGCTAAGGCAGGTAAAGCAATATGGCCGAATACACTATTGAATCCCTACTTAAGGAAAAACGTATATTTAACCCCGCACCGGAATTCAGCAAAAAAGCATATATAAAAAGTTTTGAAGAATATAAAAAAATTTATGACGCTTCCATTAAAGACCCTGCATCTTTCTGGGCGCAGAAAGCGGAGGACCTTGCGTGGTTTAAAAAATGGGACAGTGTTTATTCATGGGAGCCTGATAACGTAATATGCAAATGGTTTGAAGGGGGAAAACTGAATGCATCGTACAACTGCCTTGACAGGCATCTTTCTTCACGCGGGAATAGAATAGCCATATTCTGGGAAGGCGATAACGGGGACACCGAGAGTTATACCTACGCACAATTGCATACCGAAGTATGTAAATTCGCAAACGTTCTGAGGAAAAAAGGAATCAAGAAGGGCGATAGGGTGGCAATTTATTTGCCGATGATACCGCAGCTTGTGATTTCGATGCTTGCATGTGCAAGAATCGGCGCCATTCACAACGTGGTATTCGCGGGTTTCAGCGCAGATTCACTGCGCGACCGCATTCATGACAGTTCATGTAAGATGGTAATCACGGCAAATGTGGGCTTGCGGGGCGGTAAGATGGTGCCGCTTAAAGAGAATGTTGACAGGGCGCTTGAAAACAGCGTGGAAACGGTGATTGTTTATAATCGCGCCGATGCCAGCGTAAATATGCAAAAAGGACGAGATTTCTGGTGGCATGAAGAAATGTCTTCAGTCTCAGAGGAATGCGAACCTGAAGCGATGGATGCCGAGGACCCGCTGTTCATCCTTTACACAAGCGGGAGTACGGGCAAGCCAAAAGGCGTGCTGCATACCACAGGCGGATACCTGCTATATGTATTGCTGACCTTTAAGTGGATATTCGATTACCGCGATGAGGATACCTACTGGTGCACCGCGGACTGCGGATGGGTAACAGGTCACAGCTATACGGTATATGCACCACTGGCAGCGGGGGCGACTGAGCTTATGTTCGAAGGGGTGCCGGATTATCCGAAACCTGACAGGTTCTGGGAACTCGTTGAAAAATATAAGGTTACGATTTTCTACACCGCACCTACGGCTATCAGGGCAATGGAAAAAAGCGGAGATAAGTGGCCAAAAGGAAGAGACCTTTCAAGCCTCAGGCTTCTTGGTACGGTAGGAGAACCCATAAACCCGGAAGCATGGCTCTGGTATTATAACATTATCGGGAACGGGAGATGCCCTGTAGTTGATACATGGTGGCAGACCGAGACTGGAGGCATCCTGATAACTCCTCTTCCGGGCGCAACGCCGCTTAAGCCGGGCTCTGCGACGTTTCCTTTCCCGGGTATCGAGCCGGTGGTTTTGAGAGCGGATGGCAAGGAAGCAGATGTCAATGAAGGGGGGCAGCTTGTTATCAAGAAGCCCTGGCCCGGGATGATGCGAACGGTTTACGGCGACCACAAGCGTTTCAAGGACAAATATTTCACCACTTTCCCTGGACTATACCAGACCGAGGACGGAGCAAGGAAAGATGAGGATGGTTATTACTGGATAATGGGAAGATTAGATGATGTTATAAAGGTTTCAGGACACAGGCTCGGAACTATGGAAATCGAAAGTTCTCTTGTATCCCACAATGCAGTTGCCGAGGCAGCAGTGGTTGGCTATCCGCATGAGATAAAAGGTGAAGCTATCTATGCATTTGTCACGCTCAAGGAAGGCAAAATAAAAAGCAACGAATTGAAGGCAGAACTCATAGCTCATGTCAGGAATTCCATAGGCCCGATTGCAAAACCCGAGAAACTTCAATTCGCGGATGCGCTTCCCAAGACGCGCTCGGGGAAAATCATGAGGAGAATATTGAGGAAAATTGCATCAGGGGCTATTCATGATCTCGGCGATATTACCACGCTGGCAGACCCTTCTGTGGTTGATGTGCTTGTGAAGGAGAGGGAATGAGGTTAAATCCAATATAACAATTAATTAAAACAGTTCCCAACCACCAAAAAAACTTATTACTCACCTGTGCATAGTGAGAGTCATGATAATTTCGATGACCCTTGAACTCAAGGATATCCCCGGGCAACTGGTTCTGGCGCTCGCGCCAATATCGGAACTCCATGGCAATATCATGAGTGTCGTGCACCAGCATTACGAGAAGACACCAAGAGGAACAATCCCGGTGCAGGTCACTTTCGAGATAGAGCACACGGTCCTTAACAAACTCATCCAGCGGCTTGAAAAAAGCGGCGTCAGGGTAGCAAGGGTCGGGGAAGAGCGCCTGCGGTCCACGGTTTCTGTAATTCTTATAGGGCATATCGTTCATTCGGACATGGGAGACACCATCGACAGGATAGACTCAACAGGTTTTGCAGAAGTTGTGGACATGTCGCTCTCAATGCCGGCCATAGAAAAAACATCGTCCGCGTACCTTGTCATCAATGCCGTCGGCGAGAAAGAATTGGGCATGGCTTTGGATATCCTCAGGGATGTGGCAAATAAAAAAGACCTGCTTATGATAGAACCAATACGGATGAATTCGGTGGAAGCATGAAGACTATTAAGATTTCAATTATCGGGTTTGGCGCCGTGGGGCAGGGAGTCGCCCGTTCGCTCCTTTCAAAACAGGAATATCTTAAAAAACAGGGTTATGATATCCGCGTCGTGGGAATATCCGATTCCAAGGGCAGTGAAATAAACACTAAGGGAATAGACCTTGAAAATGCCTTGAACAGGAAAAAAGAGAAAGGCACCGTCGCAACAGGGACAGAAACGGCGCTTGAAATCATACGTGATGTGGAACAGGATATTATTGTGGAAGTAACTCCCACGAATATTAAAAACGGAGAACCCGGACTTGGCAACATACGCGCCGCGCTAAAGGCGGGGAGGCATGTGGTCACTTCAAATAAAGGCCCGCTTGCATTGCGTTTCACCGAGTTAAAGGAGGCTGCTGAAGATAATGGATTGCACCTGCGGTATGAGGCGACCGTTGGCGGTGCTGTCCCGATATTCAACCTCGTACATGAGGCTCTGGCCGGAAATTCCATTATCGGGATTGAGGGCATACTTAACGGCACCTGCAATTATATCCTGACAAGGATGGCGGAAGAAAGCATGCCTTATGAGCTTGTATTGAAAGAGGCGCAGGAACTTGGGATTGCTGAAACCGACCCGACATATGATGTTGAAGGAATCGATTCTGCCATCAAACTGGTCATTATCGCAAATTCGATATTCGGGCAAAATGCAACTTACAGCGACGTGGATGTTACAGGTATCACGAAAATCACACCAGAAGCGCTTGAACTTGCAAACAAGAATAATTATGTGGTGAAACTCGTATGCGAGGCTCGCGAGGGAAAGCTTACCGTCGCGCCGCGCCTTGTCCCGAAGCGCCACCCGCTTGCTGTGGGCGGGACATTGAACGTGGCGTCGATATTGACAGACCTTGCAGGAAGGATAACAATCAGCGGGAAAGGGGCGGGTTCGATAGAGACTGCAAGTTCTATCCTGAGTGATATCCTGTACATTGCAAGAAATCCATGAAGGCTGTTCTTGCGAGAGTGGAGGAAGCTGAAAACGTAAGGCAAAAACTGCTTTTAGAGGATGCGCTCGATAAAACAAGGAAGCTCGTCAGAAAAGAAAGCTTTGTTGAAATCCCGATAAAGTTTGATATCAAAGGCTTTACACTGGTTGAGCAGGAAGCTCCAAGGTTATACATCCCGAAAAAAACCCTCGGCGATGTTCTTGATATTCCTGATAGCGAAAAAAAACTTTTACCTTCGGGATGGCAGGTTCTCGGGGATATTGTCATAGTTACGCTCAAGGTAGAACTGGAACACCGAAAAGCGGAGATAGGGGAGGCATTAATTTCTTTATATCCGGCATGCAGGACAGTACTTCTTGACAGGGGAATCACAGGTCAGATGAGGCAGCCGGTCAGGGAAATAATCGCCGGGGAAAATACCGAAACCATACACAAGGAGAATGGCTGCTTTTTTAAGCTTGACGCCATGCGGATAATGTTTTCCCAGGGCAACCTCGCTGAAAAAAAGCGAATGAGCAGGCTGGGGAAGAGTGAAGTTGTTGTCGATATGTTCGCAGGTATCGGGTATTTTTCAATACCTATGGCAGTACATTCAAAGCCAGGAAAGATATTTGCAATAGAGATTAATCCTGAAGCATTTGGTTATCTAAAACAGAATATCAAGCTTAACAAGGTCGGAAACATAATCGAACCTGTAGCCGGTGACTGCTCGATAGTAACTCCGCGCGGGATTGCAAACCGTGTAATCATGGGTTATTTAGACGCACATCTTTATCTTGAGCAGGGCATCCGCGCCCTTGTGCCGGGCGGGATTATTCACTATCATGAGGCTGTGCCCGAGGCTGTTGAGCGCCGCCCTGTTGAGAGAATAATGGAGGCTTCGGGGAAGATTGGGAGGAATGTGGAGATTATCGGTGTGCGGAGAATAAAGAAATACTCTCCGGGTGTGTGGCATGTGGTGGTGGATGCAAAGGTTTGTTAATATTTATAGTTAAAAACCAACAATTAAAACTATCTTTGCGACCTTCGCGGCTCTCTGTGAATAAAATCGCACACCGTAGTGCCCAAGGAAGCGAAGTATTCACAAGAATATGTTTGGAAAATTAGGTTAGCATGCCCAGGACGGGATCCGAACCCGTGACCTCCAGATTTCTCAGGAAGCTTTAGCGCCTCTTCAAATTTACCCTATGAGTCTGGCGCCCTAACCAACTAGGCCACCTGGGCACAAACCTTTCCTACATGCAAAGGGTGTATTAAAATATATCGTAATCCTGCGCGATACTTTAATCCTGCGAAGGCATCTCAACTGCTGCGCCCACTTTTTTCAAATCCTCAAAAAACCCCGGATACGAAATGCTTACAGATTCAATCGTGTCGATTGTCGTATCGCCAGCCACCAATCCGGCAACAGCCAGCGCCATGACAATCCTGTGGTCATCCCAGCCGTGCACCTCTGCGCCTCTTATCGCGCCGCCTTTTATTATGAGCCTGTCCTTTTCCTCTGTGATGTCCACGCCCATTTTCTTAAGTTCAACTGTCATTGCATGAAGCCTGTCAGTTTCCTTATACCTCACATGTTCTGCGTTCCCGATGACCATGGTTCCCTTCGAGGCCGCGCCAAGCACAGCCAGCGTTGGCACAAGGTCTGGGGTCTTCCCGACATCCACTTCGATGCCATTAAGTTCGCTCTTGCTTACCCTGACCTCTCCTTTTTTCTCGTTCCATGAGATTTGCGCTCCCATTTTCCCGAGAATTTCAATCAATGCCGAATCACCCTGCTCTGAAGGATACAGGTTCTTAATAGTAATATCACCGCACAGCGCGCCTGCGGCCATCATATACGATGCAGATGAAAAATCGCCCGGGACATTATAGGAACTCATGTCATATTCCTGCTCAGGCGGAATGGTAAAAGTGTTCGGGTTATCTGCGGTTATTTTTGCGCCTGCGCCTTTTAGCATATCGATTGTAATATTCACATACGGACGGGATTTCAATTCGCCTTTTATCATCACTTTTGTCCTGTTTGATGCAAACGGGCAGGCGATGAGGAGCGCGGAAATGAACTGCGAACTTACAGAGCCGTCGATATAAACAGCCCCTCCCCTCATTTTCCCCCTCACCACAATCGGAGCCTTCCCGTTATTGCGCGTGGAAAAGGCTTCGGCGCCGAGGTCGTTTAGCGCATTCAGAAGCGGCGTATTGGGTCTTGTCCTGATGCTTGCATCGCCTGTTAAGACAGTGGCGCCGTTTACAAGCGATGCCACCGCTGTCATTATGCGAAGCGTGGTGCCTGAGTTCGCGACATCAATTACATTGTCAGGGATTTTTAATTTCCCGTCAAACCCTTTGATAACCAGGGAATCTTTTTTTGATACGATTTCAGCCCCGAAAGCTTCGGATGCCCTTATCGTTGCTTTTGTGTCTTCGGATATCAGCGGGTTATTGATTGTTGCTTTTTTTGAGAGCGCAGCTATTGCAATAGCCCTGTGGGTGTAGCTTTTTGAGGGAGGGGCGTTGACGGTTCCTTTTATGTCCGATTTCTGGATTGTCACTTTCATGTTTGTGAATAGGCTAAATAAAGATGAAACTATTTATAATTGCTCTGTAGAATCGTAATCTGTTTTAAAATCAGTAGCTATAAACCTGATAAGATTTATGGCATTAAAAGTTTTTAGCCAACAAAAACCATAAGATGCACGGCAAATGATATAACTTCCGATGCATCTTTATATTCGCTCATCAATTTATGCGTGGGTCGAAATATGGCAGAAGCAGATGATAAAATAAAAGAAGACACGGGGAAGCCTTCAAACATGAGAAATATGATTATCGTTGCTGTTATTATCATCATTGGCATAATCGCATACCTGATTGCCAGACCGCCGCTCCTGTCCGTATCCCCGGACCCGCCGTCCTTTAATTTTGATAGCGCAGCAGGATATCAGGCCTTCTCGATATCCAATACCGGCGGCGGGACATTGTCCTGGAATGTAAGAGCCGACCAGCCATGGTGGATAAAAGTTTACCCGGAAAGCGGAACCGGTTCCGGTACTGTTACCATTAATATCAATACCGCTGACCTCGTTCCCGGAAACTATAAAGGAACTATCACCGTAACCTCAAATGGCGGGGTAAAGACAGGCAGCATATATTTAAATTTAGCATCAGCACCATCTCAACCTGTTGATGGAACATCGGGAACGAGAATAACCCTGGCTGTTGGTGAAACATGGAGTATCGGTGATGGCTGGTCGGTCCAGGCACAGGCAATAGATGCCAAAGCAACCCCAAAACAGATATGGCTTGTTCTTTCCAGAAATGGAATTAAATTAGATGATAAAGTTCTGTCCGAGGGTGAGACCTATAATTACAACAATATTTTCAGCGTAAAGATATCCTCCATTTATGCCGGAGCTGTTAGTGATATGGCAACTCTTACGGATGTGGCTTATCAGAAGGGGTAGTAGGATTTGTTGAGCCCTGCGTCTGCGGAACATATCAAAGAACATTATCGCCGCCTTTCTGATTTCAAAGGGATTTCAAAAGAAGAATTTAAATCAAGGCTAAAATCAAAAGACATTTCATCAACACATTAACAAAAGGCTTAAATGCAACAAAACCCTTTATGCGAATCCCCAAAAGTCCGGATAGTGTAGCGGCCTATCATGGAGGCCTGTCGAGTCTCCGACCCGGGTTCAAATCCCGGTCCGGACGTTTTTTTATTTTTTAAGTGAAAATCACAAATTATATTACTTCATCCTCTAATTTTAGTAATCCATGAATACTGAGAAATCAAGAAAATTATTCGAAGAGGCAAAAAAAGTCCTTCCTGGAGGCGTGAGCAGCCCGGTCCGGGCAATCAAGCCATATCCTTTTTACACGAAACGCGCAAACGGCTCAAAAATAACAGATATCGACGGCAACGAGTACATCGATTATGTCATGGGATATGGGCCTCTTCTTCTTGGCCATAACTATCCAGCTATCAAAGAGGCTGTGATAAAACAGCTCTCTGACGGCTGGCTGTATGGCACTCCAACCGAACTTGAGGTAACGCTTGCAAAAGAGATAATCAAACTTTATCCGAGCATAGATATGGTACGCTTTGTTTCCACGGGGACAGAGGCTACGATGGGCGCTCTCCGGGCTGCAAGAGGATTTACAGGCAAGAACAAATTCATCAAAATCGAAGGCGGATTCCACGGCGCCCATGAAGCGGTGCTTGTAAAAGCAGGTTCTGGCGCAACTACGCTCGGTATGCCCGATTCAGCTGGCGTTCCAAAGGATTTCACGAAAAATACGCTGCAAGTGCCTTTTAATGATATCGAGGCAATGACCGCTGCAATAGATGCGTATAAAGACGATGTGGCTGCGGTTATCATCGAACCTGTGCTTGGCAATATCGGGCCAATACTTCCGAAAGAGGGCTACTTAAAAGAAGTCCGCGCCGTAACGCGTGAGAATGATGTTGTGCTGATTTTTGATGAGGTCATAACGGGCTTCCGTCTTGCCATGGGCGGTGCGCAGGAATATTTCGGTGTTACGCCCGACATGACCACGCTTGGGAAAATACTCGGCGGCGGCTTTCACATTGGCGTGATAGGAGGAAAGCGCGAGATCATGGAAAATATCTCTCCCGCAGGACCGGTCTACCAGGCCGGCACTTTCAACGGCAGCCCGGTATCCATGACCGCCGGGCTTGCGGTAATCAAAACCCTCAGGGATGAAAAAGTTCATGAGAAAGTGAACAAAGCCGGGGATTCCATGCGCGCCGGTCTATCGGATGTAATCAGCGACCTCGGTCTTGATTACAGCGTAAGCGGTATCGGTAGCATGTTCAAGGTGTTCTTCGGCGATATGCCGTACAATTACCAGGATGCGTTAAAATGCGATAAAGAAAAGTTCAATGTGTTCTTTAAGAAAATGCTTGCTGACGGCATCTTCCTGCCGCCGTCGCAATACGAGACCAACTTCTTATCGCTTGCCCATTCACAGGAAGATATAGATAAGACCATAGAGGCTTATCGAAGGAATTTGAAATGAAGATTTCCGGGAATACGTCGCTTCGGATAGGAACGAGGGGCAGTAAGCTTGCGCTTGCCCAGGCAAACCTCGTTTCAGGACTTCTTTTAAAAAACGGCATTAAAACCGAAATAAAAATCATAAAGACGTGCGGCGATACCTTCACCGACAGGCCTCTTCATGAAGTGCAGGGATTCGGTGTATTCGTACGGGAGATAGATGATTCGATGCTGGCAGATGATATCGATATCGCGGTGCACAGCATGAAAGACGTTCCCACGGAACGCCCTCCAGAACTTACGATTGCGGCTGTGATGAAGCGTGATTCCCCATATGATTTCCTGCTCACGCGCGACGGCGCCAAATTAAAAGACCTGCCAGCCGGCGCAACCATAGGAACCACGAGCCTGCGGCGCCGCGCACAGCTCTTGCGATTCCGCAATGACCTTATCATAAAAGAACTGCGCGGTAACATCGACACACGCCTTCGCAAGCTAAAGGAAGGGCAGTACGACGGTATATTCCTTGCCGAAGCCGGGCTTGAACGTATGAAATGGGATATTCCGGGTGAACGCCTGAATCCTGATGATTTTGTCCCATCTGCAAACCAGGGAACCGTGGTCATAGTCACGAAAAAAGATTCGGAAGCAGAGCGCGCGGCAAAAGCGCTGGATAATGAAAAAACACGACTTGAAACAAGGATAGAGCGCATCATTATCGGTATCCTTGGGGGCGGCTGTCTTGTGCCGATTGGGGCATTTGCACAAACTGAGGGCGATAAGATTCATGTTCGCTGCGAGGTTCTCTCAGTGGATGGAAAACGCTGCATAAAAATAGATGAATTTATAAACCCTGCCGAATATGAGCAGAAAGCTCTGAGCATCGGGAACGAGTTGAAACAAAAAGGTGGAGGAGAACTCGTTGAAGAAGCAATAAAAATGTTCGCAGCAAAAAGAGGAAAACATGACCGGGAAAGTTTATCTTGTGGGCTCAGGTCCTGGTGACCCCGAGCTTTTGACAATAAAGGCAAAAAGGCTTATAGAGAGCGCAGAGGTTATCCTTTACGACCAGCTTCCGGGAGAGGCGATACTTAATATGCTGCCAGAATCCGCGGAAAAGATCGATGTCGGGAAATATGCGGGTGACCACAAGCTTTCACAGTGGCAGATAAATGAATTGCTGGTCAAGCGGGCAAAGGAAGGAAAAATAGTAGTGCGGCTTAAAGGGGGAGACCCCTATCTTTTCGGGCGCGGAGGCGAGGAAGCCCAGACGCTTGCGCAAGAGGGTATTGAGGTCGAGATTGTGCCTGGTATCACCTCGGCTATTGCGGTTCCGGCTTACGCGGGAATTCCGATAACGCATCGCGATTATGCTTCAATGGTCACTTTTATCACAGGGCATGAAGACCCTGAAAAAGAAGATACTGCCCTTGACTGGGAACTGCTGGCGCGGTTTAAAGGGACGCTCGTTATCCTTATGGGCGTCAGCATGCTTTCGCGCAATGTTAAGGAACTGGTAAAACACGGGAAATCCATCGATACGCCTGTGGCTGTTATTGAAAGGGGCACGCGGCCAGACCAGCGCGTCACTATCGGGACGCTGGCGGATATCGTGGGACTTTGCAAACAGCGAAAAGTAAAGGCGCCGGCTATAACCGTTATAGGCGATGTGGTAAAACTCCACCATGAATTGGTTCGTTGAAAAAGCACAGACAACGCAGAGGACACAGAGAAAAAAAATAACAAATCTCAGTGCTCTCTGTGTCCTCCGTGGTTAATTATCTGACCGGGATTGATAATCCAGAATAAAATAATATGTAATCAACTTATTTATTCAATAGCGGGATAAGAAAATGCGTTTATAAATTCCTATGTGTTAAAAAATGATAGCTATGAAAGTAATTGCCATTATGAGACCTGCCGGGTATCTGGCAGCGTCGGTAAAACTCGCAAATTCAATGGGATTCGATACGATTACCGCGCCCATGATTGATGTGGTGGATAAGACAGATGCTAATTTTAAGGGATTTGTGGAGAGGGTCATAGGTGGAAAAGTGGACTACGTGATATTCACAAGCGCAAATGGCGTTGAGTTCACGCTTTTAAAACTGGATGACCCTGATGAATTTATAGACCAGCTCAATAAGACGCATGTGGTCGCAATTGGCCCGAATACAAAAATAGCCCTTCAAAAAAACGGAATACATGTGAGTATTGTTCCGGAATCTTTCAGTTCGCAGGGGCTTGTTGAACAAATGAGCGGAATTGAAGGGGCGGTAATCGAGATTGCCCGGAGCAGTCACGGCGCGCCCGAACTTGTCGATGGGCTCCTGAAAAAGGGCGCGGTTGTTCATGAGACGCAGGTGTACCAGTTAATAAGCCCGAGGGATGAAAGGCACAAAAGGCTTATGGAGCGGGCGCTTGCCGGGGAAATTGACATATTTGCATTCACAAGCTCGATGATGGCAAGGAATTTCATGGCGCTTGCGGATGAAATGGGAGTGAAGGATGAGCTTGTCAGGATAATGAATGAAAAGACAGTTGCCGCAATCGGGAAACCGACGGCTGATACTTTATCAGGGTTCGGGATAGAGGTTAAGGTAATACCGAAACACTATACGTTTGAGGAACTGCTTCAGGAATGTAAGAAGCGGGATTGTTAAATCCTGAATGTAAATTAAACCAAAACATGAAACACCAACCTTTTTTCCTTCCCATGTCCATGCGTGAAGCCGCAGAGCTTGGAATCCATGAATTTGACATAATCCTCGTAACAGGCGACGCCTATGTTGACCATCCCTCATTTGGCGCTGCAATAATCGGGCGGGTGCTATGGGATGCAGGCTACACCGTGGGTATCATAGCCCAGCCTGACTGGAAGAGCGATATAGATTTTAAGAAACTCGGAAAACCGCGCCTATTCTTTGGCGTCACCTCAGGGAACGTGGATTCCATGGTGAATAATTATACTCCAAACCTGAAAGTACGAAGCGATGATGTTTATTCGCCAGCAGCAAAAGGAGGACTTAGACCAAACCGCGCTGCGATTGTCTATTCTGATAAAATTCATTCGATATTCCCTGGAACCCCGATAGTTCTTGGAGGCATCGAGGCAAGCCTGCGGCGGTTTGCGCATTATGATTACTGGCAGGATTCGGTGCGCCAGTCAATCCTTGCGGATGCGCCAGCGGATATACTGGTTTTCGGGATGGGTGAAAGGCAGATGTTGGAGATTTCACGCATGTTGTCCCGCGGCGATAGCATAAAAGATATCACCGATATCCCCGGGACGGCCATCAAGATGGAAATTAAAAAATGGCACCTGGCTGAACAGGGGGATTACGATGTGATACCCGGATTCGATGAAGTCTCAAAGGATAAAGAACAGTACGCAACGGCTTTCAAACTCCATTACCATGAGCAAGACCCGGTACAGGGAAGACCCGTAGCGCAGCCGCACCCGAAAACAGTAATTATCCAGAATAAGCCTGCCATGCCTTTAACCACTGCGGAACTTGATCATGTGTATGAACTCCCATACTCAAGAAAAGCCCACCCTTCCTATAAAAAACCCATACCTGCGCTTGCTCCTGTCAAGTTTTCGATAGTAAGCCACCGCGGATGCTTTGCAGCGTGCTCTTTCTGCGCCCTGACGCATCATCAGGGAAGAATCGTGCAAAGCCGCAGTATCGAATCTATTGTGCGCGAGGTTAAAAGAATGACAAAGATGCCTGATTTCAAAGGCATCGTGCAGGATGTGGGAGGACCGACAGCCAACATGTATATGCTGCATTGCGCGCGCTGGGATATGCAGGGCGCATGTACAGATAAAATATGCACTTTTTGCAAGAGCCTTGATGCGAGTCATGAAAAACAGGTTGAACTTCTGCGGCGCCTTCGCGAGATTCCAGGCGTTAAAAAAGTATTCATCGGCTCAGGTATTCGTTACGACCTCGTACTGGCGGATTCATCCGGTTATCTCCCGGAGCTTTGCGCGCATCATGTGAGCGGGCATCTTAAGGTCGCGCCTGAGCATATAACGCAGCATGTCACCGATATCATGCACAAACCGTCAAGGGAAGTGTTTGAGGAATTTAAAATAAAGTTTGACGCCTTGAACAAGGAACTCGGGAAAAAGCAGTATATTCTTCCGTATTTCATGTCAGGTCATCCCGGTTGTACTGTAGAGGATATGGTTGAACTGGCTGAGTACATACGCGACAATAATCTCTATACAGAACAGGTGCAGGATTTCACGCCCACGCCGATGACCGCGTCGACATGCATGTATTATACCGGAATCAATCCTTTTACGATGGAAAATGTGCATGTGGCGAAGGGGAGGGAGAAAAGGATACAGCGCGCCTTGCTTCAGTATAAGGACGAAAGGAATTATGGGCTGGTGTATGAAGGGCTGAAAATGGCGGGGCGGGAGGAACTGATTGGGGAGGGACGGAAGTGCTTGATACAGAAATTCCAGAGAAACCGTCTATCAAAATGCAACAACCTTTAAATACATGACAAAATAATTTTAGAATATCATTAAAAGGATTTTCCATGGGCAGCTCTATTGAAGCAGTTAAGCATCTGTCAAAAGACCTTGGGATAAACGAGGACATTCTCATACGTGAAGGCATCATCGAATATATAAAATCCAGAATCAAAGGTTGTATGAGAGATAGGCTGGAAATTATATCCAGATATAAGATATCCTCTCTGGATGAATTTGAAAAAAAAGTGCAGGAAGGCAGCATTCCTGAACATCCCGGTTGGGAAGATTTGATCATTCTTGAAAATCTTGAAAATACAATCAAGAAACTGAAAAAGGAACTCTCGCATGTTGGAAACATATCTTTTTCTTGAATCAATCGCGAGACAATTCAAAGAAGTTGTTCTGGAAACAAAAATAATTAAACTTCCCTCCGGCGAACCTGCTAAATTGAGAATCGAGCTGATTGATGGCAGCTTTGCAGATATCTGGATTTCGATTTCTGGAAAATATTCATATCATTGGGACAGGTCTGAAATTGATGGAACAATATATCGTTACGATAATGCCCCTCATAAGGTCTGGGCACGTTTGGCTACTTTTCCACACCATTTTCATGATAAATATGAAAAAACAGTGATTGAAAGCGACTTACCCTCAAAGCCTGAAATGCAAATGAAAAAGTTCATGGATTTTATACGTAAAACATTGGTGCGATAACCATGTTGGAATACCATTTTTCCTTAAAGCAGATGAGAAATGCAGCGCGTGCAGGCACATACTACATGATATTCTTTCGGCGATTATACAACACGATAGGGGGGAGTTTATTCCTCCACCTCAAACTTCTCCGTTCTCAACTCACCATTCTCCTCAATCAACTGTTCCACTTTCTGTTGTGCGCTTTTCAATTTATCATTGCATTCCCTCACAAGCTTTATCCCTTTCTCGAAAAGCATAAGGCTCTCATCAAGCGAAAGCTGTCCCTTTTCCAGTTTTTCCACTATACCCTCAAGCTCCAAAAGCGCTTCCTCAAAACTCATTTCCATGTGCATACCTCTTTGTCATTTACTTTGCATTTGATTTTTCCGTCATTAACTATTATCGAAAGCTCATCCTTTTTCTCAACATCACCTATGCTGCGCACAAGCGTTTCTCCAGGCATTTTCAACGTTATGCTGTAACCCCGCAAAAGCGTCCCGAGCGGACTGACCGCATCAAGTTTACCCGCATGCGCATTGAAAACCGACTTTTTTGATTCCATGATTCTCTTCAAGCTCAATATCTGCCGCTGCGTTATTTCATCCGTATATTGCATATAATCAGCCAGCTTCTCAAGGAATAGGCGCGGCTCGACGCCCGCTTTCAGTTCGGAAAGGTGGGATGCCGTGTCGCTGATACTGCGCCTCTGGTTCTCGATTAGCCTGTCGCACAGTCTGTTTATGTGATTTGCAAGTTCGGCTCTGTCCGGCACAGCTATCTCCGCGGCAGCCGATGGAGTCGGGGCGCGGACATCAGCCACAAAATCAGCTATCGTATAATCGGTCTCATGCCCCACGGCGGATATGATTGGTATTCTTGAATTGAATATCGCCCGCGCCACAAGTTCTTCATTGAAAGCCCAGAGGTCTTCGATCGAGCCCCCGCCCCTTCCGAGAATAATCAGGTCAACATCCGTTTTATTGAGCGCTGAAATTGAGTTGATAATGCTTTGTGTCGCATATTCTCCCTGCACTATTGTAGGGATAAAAAGCAGATTTACAGGATAGCGCCTTTTGATAACAGTCAAAATATCGTGAAGAACTGCGCCGGTGGGCGATGTGGCAATCCCGATTTTTTTGGGGAACCTTGGCAGGGATTTTTTATGCTCAGGCGAGAACAAACCTTCCATTGCAAGTTTGTTTTTCAATTGCTCATACGCTTTGTAGAGTTCCCCGATGCCGTCGGGCCGGATTGCCCTGACCTTTAACTGGTAAACGCCCTTTTGCTCATAGACATCCAGGTCTCCCAGGACAAGCACCTTCATGCCGTGCTCTAATTCAAATCTCAGGTTCTTGCCGTACCATTTGAACATGACGCATTGAAGCTGGCTGTTCTTATCCTTCAGGGTAAAATAGCGGTGACCCGATTTGTGGTTCGTGAAATTTGAAATTTCACCCCTTACCCAGACGTCGTTCCACTGTCCCGAAGTAAGGATACCTTTTACAGCAAGGGTGAACTCATGTACGGTATAGATGCCTTTCTCTTCAAAAACCATAGTTAGTTGTTATATTATTCCTGATATGTATCTGCTTTGTGATAGCGATGTGAAAGTATTAATTGCTAGAAATAACTGTCAAGCGGCGTGATAGTTTCCAGTTCTTCTTTACTGATTACAGCCTCGGCAAGTATATTTTCCCTGATATTAACAGGCGCGCCGCATCTAAGGGCAATCGCTATGCAGTCACTTGGTCTTGCGTCCAGTTCAAAATGCTGCCCATCCCATGAAACAGACATCCGCGCATAATAAACACCTTCATTCAGTTCATCTATCAGGATACTGTCTATCTTTGAACTCATTTTTTGAAGGAGGGAAACGAACAGGTCATGAGTCATCGGTCTTGGCGGAACGTCCCGGTTCAGCGCTGCATTAATTGAAATCGCTTCAGATAAACCGATATAGATAGGCATAATGCGTTTTGAATTGTCTTCAAGAAGTACAATCGGTACCGGGCCCGGGGCTTTCTCAATCAAATAAACGCCTTTAATCGCTACCTGCAGGATTGTGCCGTTCATTACAGTATTATTAATAAGCGGGGTAATAAGTTTTTCCGAACGCTGCATAAAAAAACTTAATATAGATTAAATGAATTAAGCAATGGTGATACAATGTCCTCAGCAAGTAATTTAATAAAGATGTTGGCCGGCATAGTGATTTTAATTATCGGCGTCGTATGGTACACAGGATTGTCAGGTTATCTTGGGTATTGGAGTGAACTCGTTAGTTTATTGAAAGCAACAATCGGTCTCTTCCTTCTGTTTGTAGGATTAATCGTCGCCTGGATGGGATATGACGATTACAAGATGGATAAGGAAATGGCAAAGGAAGAGAAAAAAGAAGAAACAAAATAAGAATAGATGGTTCCGGGCGAGAAGCGGGATTATTTCTTCTGTAATACCACAGGTTAATATTCAGATATTCTCTTCTGGTTTTTACTGAATTTCTCAACCAGTTTTTTTGAAGTTTCCCACGAACTTCTGGCAAAATCCGGGAGCGACCCATATTCCTGAATCCAATTTTCAAGGAACGTGATGGTTTTCGGGTCTGCCGGATAGCCGCTTCCGATTTCCACACCTGCTTTTTTTTCCAGTTCCTTTACCAGAGCATCCCTCTTTACTTTTGCAAGGATGGAGGCAGCAGAAACAATCGGGTATTTCACATCTGCTTTATGTTCCGAAGTGATTTCTATATCTTTTGTATATTTTTTCCTGATATTTTCCCCGAAACGGTCTGCTATCACATCCGCAGCATCCACAAAAGCATGGTCTGGTTTTAGTTCTTCAAGGACTTTTGCATAACAGACTACCATTATCTCGTTCATTGTCATTATTTTCCGAAGTTCATCTATCTGGAAGGGGGTGACTTCAAGGATGAAATATTTATCGACCAGCTTTTTTATCTCGACCGCAAGAATTTCCCGTCTTTTAGGGGTCAATTGTTTTGAATCCTTCACTCCGATTTGTGATAGAGTTTCCAGCTTGTTTTCATTAAGAAGTACTCCCGCAACGCACATGGGACCGAGCACAGGCCCTTTGCCAGCTTCATCTATGCCGGAAATCATTTCTATGTCCTAAAGCGCTTTGTCATTAGTCGTTATTTCAGTGCCGTAGATATTCTTCATATATTTGAGGGATTGTTCGAAGGATTCCTCATCCAGTGTGGCTGTGCAATCGCGCGGGACGATTGTTTTATAACCTGAAAAATAAGCATGACCAACGTTATTCTGTACGCAGATATCCGTACTTACGCCTGTGAAAACCACGGTTTCAGCCCCCATTTTTTCCAGGATTGCAGGCAGTTCCGTATCCACAAAGGCGCTGTACCATCTCTTTTCAATAACGATATCTTTTTTTTCAGGTTTGAGTTCAGGTATGATTTCAGAGCCTTCCGTGCCTTTCATGGCATGTTCTCCCCAGATGTCCATTTCCTTGTCGGTCAGGGTGTGGGAATCACGCAAATATATAACAGGGACGCCCTGCTTTCTTGCTTTTTTTATAAGAGATGCTATGTTCGGGATAATTTCCCGGGCGCGGGGGCTTCCCAGTTTTCCTGTGACAAAATCGTTAATCATATCAACGATGATAAGGACTTTTTTCATATGCAACCTCCATAATCAATGTTAGTGTGTGTTTATTTAAATGTTGTTCAGTCCAACTTAAAAAACAGATAGAATAGATGATGGACAGGTTGGGGAGTGGGGGTTAGTGTATTTAAAATTAGTTACCTGCCCATCAGTTTCCTAAATAACTTCATTATATTTAAATATTACCTATTGCGGATGCTATCACCGGAGCCACGCTTACAACACTTACACCTTTATCTATAGTATCAGTGGCAATGATTCCCTTCACGCCAGCTTTAAATAATTTCAGAATGGCATTGTTTGAAAGGACAGGATGTATGCAGGCGGCAAACACTTCATGAGCGCCCTGATTCCTGAGCAATGATATGGTCTCTGCCATCGTCCCGCCTGTTGAAATTATATCATCGATAATTATTACATCCCTTCCCCGAACGTTTATATTTTTAGGCTGGATGGTTACGCTCTCTCCGCTCAAA
Source organism: Candidatus Methanoperedens sp. (assembly GCA_041494705.1). Classification (GTDB taxonomy): domain Archaea; phylum Halobacteriota; class Methanosarcinia; order Methanosarcinales; family Methanoperedenaceae; genus Methanoperedens. The sequence goes on along the minus strand of JBGQBI010000005.1, from coordinate 84,741 downwards.
CGTGTTTTCTCAAGGTAATCGCAATCAATGCCAAGGTCTCTTGCCGCGTTCCGGGCAAGAGCGATAGCACCGTCGTCCGGCGCGACTATAAGCGGGTCTTTGAATTCCATATTTTTTATGTATTTTCCTATCGCAGGGGTCGCATCAAGATTAACCGCTTTTGCATCAAAATAGTCAAGAATGCTTTCAGCGTGAATATTGATAGTAAAGACATTATCAGCTTTTATCGCTCCTGCCAGGGCGCGCGGGCTTATCGGTTCTCCCTTCTTGAATTGTTTATCCTGCCTCGCATAACCCATGTATGGGATTACAACATTAATCCTGGATGCTTCACTGCAGGCGTCAATTAACTGGAGAAGTGCAATAAAATCAGAATCGTTCACAGTACTTTGAATTATAGTGACATTATCACCGGCAAAATCCTCCAGTATGCGGGTATATAATTCCCCATCAGGAAATTTCTTGAATTCGCTAACCAGCAAATTTGATTTCAATTCCTTTGAAACTCTCCCTGCAAGCAATTGTGAAGCAGGACCGCCAATAATATCCAATTCAATACCTCATGCCTCTAATAGACAGAAAGAATATAAAGAATTGGTTTAAAGGCTGTAATGAATTTTTATCTTGCTGATAATATGTAATGTATTATCGTTATATTTATGTACTGCTTTAGCCATTTAAAAATGCCGCATAAGTAATGATTATAAGAGATGTTTAACCGCAAAAACGATCGTTTATAACATCATGCGCTTAAATACAAAAACTTATAATAAAGCGGACTAATAATCCACATATACAACCCCTGGAGAAAATATATGACGCTATTTATTGAAATCAAAAATCTTCGTGTTGGCTTTGATGGAGTCGATGTTCTTAAAGATATTAACTTTGAAATCAAAGAAGGCGAGATTGTCGGGATATTGGGCAAAAGCAGCGCAGGCAAATCTATTTTGATGCATGTGTTAAGAGGAGTGGAAACCTTTGATGATATCTCAGGAAGTGTGGTATATCATCTTGCAAGATGCAGTGGATGCAGGTTTATCGACCTTCCGAGTAAAGTGGGGACAGCATGTCCTAAATGCAATGCAAATTTTGAAGGGATCGATGTTGATTTTATAAAACTGCCAATCCATGACCCGTTAAGGCGGGACATAACAAGAAGAATTGCCATCATGCTGCAGAGGACGTTTGCATTGTATGGGGATGAAAGGGTTATCGTGAATGTTATGAACGCACTCCAGGAGATAGATGAAATGGGTCCCACTGCGATTCACAGGGCTGCGGATTTGCTTGACCAGGTCAATCTCTCAAACAGGATGATGCATATCGCAAGAGAACTTTCAGGCGGTGAAAAACAGCGTGTTGTCCTTGCAAGGCAGCTTGTAAAAAATCCCATCCTGCTGCTTGCGGATGAGCCAACGGGTACTCTTGACCCCAAAACAGCGGAAGTCGTTCATGAAAGCATTTTGAACGCAACAAAAAACTTCAAAATGTCACTTGTTATCACCTCGCACTGGCCAAAAGTAATCGAAGAGCTTTCGCATAAGGCCATATGGCTTGATGAAGGGAAAATAATAATGATAGGCGATCCTTCGCAAGTCGCTTCTGCGTTTATGAAAGAAGTCGGGAAGATAGGCGAGCAGGAAGAAGTAAAGATAGGGGAAACCATTATCCGTGCCCGCAACCTGCAGATGACGTATTTCTCTCTTGACAGGGGAATAGTCAGGGCGGTCAATGATGTCAGTTTTGATATAAATGAAGGGGAAATATTCGGAATAATCGGGGTCAGCGGAGCAGGTAAAACTACAACATCAAAAATTATTTCAGGCTTATTGCGTCCCACATCCGGTTCGATTGATGTTAGAATTGGTGACGAGTGGATAGACCTGACACAGCTTGGTCCGGATAAGAAGGGGCGCGCTACAAAATATATAGGTGTTTTGCATCAGGAATACAGTCTTTATCCGCACAGGAATGTTATTAATAACCTGACCGAATCAATCGGGCTTGATTTACCATTTGAACTGGGTGAAAGAAAAGCTATCAAGACTTTGATGACTGCCGGGTTTACCGAGAAAAAAGCAAAAGAAGTTCTCAATAAAATGCCTGATGAACTGAGCGAAGGGGAAAGGCACAGGGTGGCAATGGCCCAGGTTCTTATCAAAGAGCCAAGGATACTTGTTTTTGACGAACCTACAGGAACAATGGACCCTGTTACGAAAATTGAAGTTTCAAAATCGATACTCAATGCCAGGAAAGAAATGGGAGAGACATTTGTCATAGTATCGCATGATATGGATTTCGTTGCTGAAGTTTGCGACAGGGCTGCATTGATGCGTCTTGGTAAAATAGTGGATATAGGGGAAAGTGGTGCTGTTTTATCAAAACTATCCAGTAAAGAGCGGGAGGAAGCTCTGGAAGGAATAGTTAAAGAATTGAAATAGAATCCTGAAAGAACCACAAATGAAAGTAAATAATCGCCCCGTTCAATCGCAAATAAAATAAGGAGGATATGTGGTTTCAATTGAGATTAATGGGCAAAAATCAGATTTAAAAGAGAATGCAAGCCTGAAAGATGCAATCGAACTATCAAAAGCATTCTATATTCCGGGCACAACTATCGGAATCCTAAAAACAGGCACGCAAAAAGAACAGGCCACATCCGAGTATAAAATCATTACCAGCAAAGGGGAATTCAGGATAGAATTGTCCGGCGACCCCGGGTTATGGAATAAATTCAGTCATGATTTTCCGGGCACGAATGCACACTGGGAAACCATAAATTCCATTGCGTTCGGTCCTGTCGGAACGGATATAATCCCGCAAAGGATGGAACAGAAATATAACAGGTACGATGTTTTTTTGGGGACAGGCGGGTATGATGCGAAAAATTCATACCTAATGCTTGCGAAAAATAAGCATATTTCTGATTATGGCAGCCCGAAAGACGCGGTTTTCGCAAAGGTCATAAGCGGCAAAAATATTATTTTGAATCTCAAACAGGGAGATACGATACTTAAAATAGAACCCGTCATAAAATGGGAAACGCTCCTTGATAAGATTTCAACGAAGGATTTGAATCTCAAGCTTGAAGACGGAATGAAAATTTTCACTTATTTTAAAGTGGACCTGTCAAATGAATCCCCTGAAGGGGCAGAACATTTCCTCGCCCTCATAAGGAAAAAGGTCTTCGCCGTAGACACTTTCTCAAACTCGTTCATATCGGATGATGAATTAAAAGGCGAAGGATGCCAGTATGAACACTGGGATGCCCGTTCCGAAGGGGCCATAGCAGTGCGCACTGACGGCCTGGGAAACGGAAGGATATATATCTACAAAGAAGACAGGACATCAAGCGCGGTTCACAGCATTGTAGGACATGTTTCCCAGGGGATGGAACTTATTAAAATAGTAGATGCAGGAAGCAAGCTTGGAGTTATATCAAATCCAGAGCGGATAATGATTCTTGGCATGAACTTTAAGGATGCCGAAAAATTATTAAGCGGGCGCGGATTGAAACTTGAAAAACAGGGATACACAGGCGATGATGCTATAATAGTAGAACAGGACCCTGATACCACAATTGAAATTATTGGGTCTGGCGGTGTCACAGGTCTTGGCGTGAAATCCGATAAAATAATCAATGTCAGTTTTTATGATGACAAAGCCCCAATGACACTTGATTTCTTCAGGCATTCACTGCGCCTGAAAGACAGGCCGTTAGGTCCACTGCCTGTGGTTTATACATACGAGAATACTTACCTTTTCAAGTCAGGGAAAGAAGCTGAGGCCTATAAGGAAATCAATCCCGAGAATGTTCCTAAAACCCGGGTCGCAGCAGGTGAAATCGGCGTGACCAACCAGGCTTCAAAACGCTACGGTATGGTTGGCGTCAGGCTTACAGATGATGAAAAATATGGTCCTACGGGAGAAAAGTTCGAATGTACAAATATAATCGGGAAAGTCATTGAGCCGGAACGCTTAAAAGGTTTTAAGGTCGGCGATATAATTTACATAAGAGAGGTTTCATAATGGATACCATAACCAAAATGGTGGTAATCAATTCGTCAAAACTGCTGCCAAGCGATGTAGTTATAAAGCTTTACGAATCCAATGCCGATGTTTTGGTTAAGGAAACCTGTTTCGGGGTCATGGTAACCGGGGAACGCCAGGTTGTTGATTCTCTCCTTTCAAACATTCGCAAGATGGACCCCTACGGCATTTTCATTAAAGAGCGGGGCTTTGCGCCAGGTGAGCCATACCGCTGCAGGGCGACAAGACGCGGCGGGGCAAGACCCGGATTCCATAATCTCGAGAGCGAAGATAAATTGTTACCGCACATCGCTTCGGCGCTTCGGGCGCTTGATAAAGGTGAAATTCCCAAACTAAAAGAAAAAAAGAAAAAACTCGATATAGAGAAACTTAAAAGTATTATAAAAGGAACAGAGGTAATGCAATGAAGGTTTTTATTTACCCATCAAACAGTCTTATTCTTTCAGACCTGGTTGAACGATTTGGCCATGAACCGCTTGCAATAATGCAGGAGATAGGGAAAAAGGTCAAATCACAGGGACTTGATTCGCCCCCTTTGAACATCACGCCCGAAGACCCGAAGTTCGGGTTGAAATATGCGGCTGTGGAAGTCCCGTCAGGCGTAAGAGGCAGGATGTCGCTTTTTGACCCGCTTCTTAAGAATGCAGAAGCTGCCATCGTTGTCCGCGACCCTGTGATATCGTTTGGCTGTATGGGCTGCGCGAGGACGAATGAACTTGTCAATTTCTTATTGCGGGCTAAAAAAATCCCGCTACTTGAGCTGGATTATCCATCAACCGAGGAAGATGCGAAAGAATTTGTATATAAAATATCGGAATTCTTAAAATCCCTCAAGCCCTCGGAGGAAAAGAAATGACTTCAACTGATAATCCTGTAAGGATAGCCCAGCTTTCATGCGGCGCGGAATACAGCGGGATACAGAAAGAAATCGATTCCGCAGTCAAGCAGGTAAACGCGGTCATGGTCTATCCCGAAGTGGATATTGCGGATATTGAAGCAATCGAAGAGGAATTCGGGCTTAAAGTGGCAAGTCCCGACCTCAAACTTATAATGGCGCGGGCAAAAGCCATTGTGACCGGAAAGGTGCATGTCGATGCTGTTTTCGTCGCAACCTGCTTCAGGTGCGCCGAAGCCGCACTTGTGAGGAGCGAAGTGCGCCGCTACATACATGAAAAAACCGGTATCCCGGTCATAAGTTACTCATTCACGGAAAGAACCACTGCGGGAACACTACTTACAAGAATGGAGGCGCTCACAACCACGGCACGCAGGAAGAGCCTTCTTGCAAGAGAAAAGCAGAGCGGTCTTACAGCAGGAATAGATTCAGGTTCTACAACAACAAAAGCCGTTGTCATGAGAGATGATAAGATTATCGGGAAAGGATGGGTGCCCACCATCAAGGTACTGGAAAGCGCTGAGGAAGCGTATGCCAATGCATTGAAGGAAGCCGGGGTTAAACGCGAAGAAATACAGGCTCTCGGCACTACGGGTTACGGGCGTTTCCTTATCGGGGAACATTTCAAGGCAGACCTTATCCAGGAAGAAATTACGGTTAATTCAAAAGGCGCAGTTTACCTTGCCGGGAAACAAAAAGGAACCGCTACAGTTCTCGATATCGGAGGCATGGACAATAAGGCAATATCCGTTATTGACGGCATTCCCGGCATGTTCACGATGGGTGGCATCTGCGCCGGCGCATCGGGCAGGTTCCTTGAAATGACAGCAAAACGGCTCGGCGTGAGCATAACCGAGCTTGGAGCGCTCGCAGTAAAAGGAAAGGCCGAGAACGTCAAGATGAACAGCTACTGCATCGTCTTCGGTATCCAGTCCCTTGTAAATTCACTGGCTGCGGGAAGCGTTCCCGAGGATGTGGCAGCGGCAGCCTGTCACAGCGTTGCAGAACAATTATTCGAGCAGCAGCTCCAGGAGATTGATGTGAAGGAACCTGTTATAATGGTTGGCGGCACTTCTCTTATTGAAGGGCTGCCAAAGGCGGTTGAGGAATTGCTAAAAGTGAAGGTCATCGTCCCCGAAAACGCACAGTATATTGGAGCGGTAGGGGCGGCGCTTCTTGCTTCAGGATTCATTTCCAAATAGGGAGCCATGATGGAACAGCTCGAGATATTTATTGTGGAATCGCCAGATGCAGTCGGGGCTAAAACCACGCGAACCCTTATAATGGATACGATTGCGGATCTGTCCCTCTCGCGTGTCATCGGAAGATTGCGGGTTTTCGTGGACCCGGTTGAACCTGTTTTCATATTTGCAGCCTTGTTGCGCCTCGGAACACCTTCTGTCAAGCTTAAAGATTTTGCCAAAGTCGAAATGGGCTCGATCGGCAAGGACGAAATCAAGATAGAAATTGATAAAGAAGCCTACACTATTAAATTACTCAATAAACTCTGGGCAAAATACGGCAAGGAAAATATCGAGCAGCCAGACAAGAAAATATTAATTGTTAAAACCGACCCGTTAAAAGAACTGGACGCCATGCGCGAACTTGTGATTGAAGAACCCCAGCAGGAAGTGCTTGACAGGCTCATCGATGCCATTGCCCTTCGCATAATACCTGAAGGTTTCAGGGTGCGAAAACATGAGCTTTCGATGTCTCATGTTCTTTTCGTGGCTTCCGAGGATACGCTGAAACCTGAATGGCTGGCGAAAGCAAAGGACATGCTGGAGTCACTGCGGAGGGAAGAAAATGCTTGAACCTATTATGTATGTAGGCGGGGTCTATAAGCACAATCATTTAGTAGAACTGGTGGAAGACCTTGGCGGATATATCCTTCAGAAAAACGTGATGCAGACCGAAGTCGTCCTGTTGATGCTTGTCCCCATAAATGATATCGCAATCGTTGAAGCCAAGGCAAAAGAGCTTCTCGGAAAGCTCACGCGGGCACCGCTTACAGGAAGCGAAATCGCCACCGTCGCGCCAACGCTTGCTTATCATCATCTCCCGCACCTTGATTGCGACGTGGCTGAATTCCTGAGAAAACAGGGAGCCAAGACAAATATGGTCGGGCTTGCGCGGGGAGTCGGGAAGAGAATATGCCAGCTTACGGCTTATGAACGCGACCTTATTAATGAACATGATGTGGCTGTTTTCATCCTTGGGAATTATGAGCACTGCATTATTGAAAAGTCAAAGAGGCTTTACGAAGGGATTGAAATACCGGTTGTGGTCACGGGCGCGCCTGAATTGAGAACAGAGGATGTCCCGAATGCAACCGCATACGTGGGCAATTTCGGAAGGATTTTGCATCATATGCGGCATGCCGAGGAGCTTCGCACCCTGGATAAGCTTGCTGAGGTAATAGGTAAAGTCCTGGATGACGTCAGGAAAGAGATATCAAAAGACCCGCCTTCCATAGCCCCTCCGCGCATCAAGAAAGAAATCGAGGAGCAGGTGCAGGAGGTAATTGACAATCTTCATCCCCTTCCGATAACATTGCAGTTAAATGGCGCGAGGGTCAAGTTGCCTTATGAGGAGTTCCATGAGCAGTTGGAGAATATCAGGTTCGTTGAGGGGGTTACTTTGAAGGAGGTGGCGCAGGTTTTGCCTTCGAAGATGAGGAACTTTATTTTGATCAAGCCGAGGCCGAAGTCAGAGACGGGGTTTGTGATTTGAGGGATTACTGCAAAGTAACACTTTATATATAGAAACGAGGAAAATATAGCGTTGAAGATGTTTGAAATAAATCAGTTGACAAGTCAGGATATACCAATTTTTATTGTCATTATTGGCGCCCTTTTTCTTTATTTTGGAGGAATTGTAGGAGAGACAAAAGTTGAAAAATACGATAAATTTGGATATTATAGGGATGGACTATTTTTCTCATTGTTTTATATCTATTTTCCTTTTCTATTAGCATACATTATTTATATTAAAAATTGGTTTACGATATCGCCTTTGGTATCTGTGTTTGTTCAAGTAGCCATTTTTTTTTGTCTTACATTCACAATCATGGCATACGAATCCAAGAGATATGAACTGTTAGATTTTGTCAAGAAGAAAGCAGAACAGAAGCTAGTTCAACTCAAAGAGCAAAAATTGTTAAAAGTGAACATTTCAAGGAGTCTAAATTATGGTATCAATGTGATCTACGAAATTCCAATAAAATTATTTGGAAATAAAGTAACTCTCTTTATCTTTTCGTTTTTGACAATATTATCAAATCTATATTTGTATAAATTAGATGGGCTGTTATTTTTAATGTCTGTAGTATTCGCATTTTTAATATTAACCATGGTTGCATTAGCCTATGGTTTTGGTGATGCATATTACCCTCCTGGAAAGATATACATGGTAGATGGTAGTGTTATCGAAGGAAAAATTTTAAAATTCGGTGAATATGTGTGCGTGTTAAAGAATGATAAGAAAATTTTCATAAATAATGATAAAATAAATTATGTTGAGGAAAGTAAGTTTAAAGAAAAACAGATTGAATGACATCTGTTAATATTGTGAAAAGGATATATGAGCAAGGATAAAACTCTCGATAAAATTTTTACCGGCAAAAGCGACCGGAACATAAAATTCAATGATTTGAGAAAACTCTTATTACATTACGGTTTTTCCGAGAGAGTACGGGGAGATCATTATATATTTTCGAAAGAACATATTTTTGAAATAATTAACTTACAACCATTGAAGGATGGAAATGCAAAACAATATCAAGTTAAACAGGTAAGAAACTTGTTTCTTAAATATAAATTCCATTTAATGGAGGACAAAATATGAAAGAGGCTATAAAATACGAAATGGTCGTATATTGGAGTGAAGATGACGACGCCTATATTGCGGAAGTGCCTGAGCTTCCTGGTTGCATGGCGGATGGCAGGACGTACGAAGAAGCGATAAAAAATACACTCACTGTAATAAAAGAATGGATAGAAACTGCTATGGAACTTGGAAGGGAAGTACCAAAGCCTAAAGGTAGGCTGATATACGCTTAGAAAAGTGCATTAAGGCATGAACGACATTAACCCAAATCTCATAAATCTCTTCATCATCCCTTTCTCATTTCTAATTGTAATTCTCTCCGTACTAATAATCCAATCAATTACAATAAACATCGTCAGCCGCCATCTCGGCAACATCTCATTCAAGCACCCGCGATTGTTCAGGGCGATGAACTGGTGGGGCGTATTCATTCATGAACTCAGCCATGCCGTTACAGCCCTCCTGACCCTGAATAAGGTAAAAGAATTTAAAGTATCCTCAACCGGCGGGCATGTTACGCATTACAGCAGCGGCTCCGGATTTTTCCAGTGGCTGGCTTCGCAGCTAATCAGCGCATCCCCGGCATTTGTGCCGCCGCTCATGGTGGCGATACTATTGGGATATTTGCATTACATTGACCTTGGGAATTTCACCTTTGATTTCGGGTCGCTGGAACTGGCTAGCGTATTTTCCGGTTTATACCTCGGTTTAATTCCCCATATCGTAAAAACCGTCGGGCAAAGACTGGTAAACCTCGATTATTCTAGAGTTGAAAACATTCTTTTGCTGTTGATTTTAACTTTTTCTTTTTCGGCTGCAAAACCAAGTTCAATTGATAAAAAATCAGGCATGCAGGGGGACTTACAATCATTGATAGAAGGATTTTACAAATTCCCTGTATATACAATATTATCCGTGCTTGTTTTCATAGCGTCTTTCTGGATATTATTGAAATTGAATCCGGTATTTCTTTTATATGTTGTAATGTTTTTGGTATTGCTGCCGATATTGTCTATTTTTGCCCTGGTGTGCAATTACCTGTTTATAAGACTGGTAAATCTTTTTGATAATTCTTCAAAACTTCGGATTATATTATCAATTTCAGTCTTCGTTCTTGTTTATTTTTTTATGAAACAATATACCGTGGAGCAGTACCTGGTAAATATAATAAGCGCCTGCGTACTGGTAGGGATTTTGAAGCTGGCAAAATGATTAATTCAGCCCATAGTAGTCATATAAATACCAAAACCCCAATAATAACATGGGAGGAAACCTATGGAATTAAAATCAGTTAAAATCATTGCGCCTCATGATACAAACCTGATCCTCGGGCAGACGCATTTCATCAAAAGCGCCGAGGATTTATACGAAACCCTCATCACCGGCGCCCCGGGCATCAAATTCGGGCTTGCATTCTCCGAAGCCTCGGGAAAGTGCCTTGTCCGCAGCGACGGGAATGACGATGAGCTAATTAAAGCGGCAGAAGAAAATGCTCTTGAGCTCGGTTGCGGTCACAGCTTCATAATATTCATGAGAAACGCTTATCCCATAAACGTCCTGAATGCAATAAAGAACGTGCAGGAAGTATGCAATATTTTTTGCGCCACGGCAAATCCTATCGAGGTGATTGTGGCAGAGACAGGACAGGGCAGGGGTATCATGGGCGTCGTTGATGGGGAAAGTCCGAATGGAATCGAGAGTGCCAAGGACAAGGAAGAGCGAAAAATCTTCCTGCAATCAATCGGGTATAAGAGATAATGGGAAAGGATTACCTCAAGGTCAGGGTTCCAGCGACATCTGCCAACCTTGGCGCCGGCTTTGATGTATTTGGAATAGCGCTTGGAAACCCATCTGACATTATAGAAGTTGAAAAAAGTGACAAAACAATAATAACCGTTACAGGAAGGGATTCGCGATACGTGCCGGTTGACCCCAAAAAGAATACTGCGGGAATTGTTGCATCTCTTCTTGAAAAGCAAATGAAAATCAGGATACAAAGGGGTATTCCCTTATCAAGCGGGCTTGGCAGCAGCGCGGCGCCAGCGGCAGGGGTGGCATTTGCCTTAAACGAAATGTTCTCTCTCGGTCTTTCAAAAGAGGAACTTGTCAGGATAGCGGCACAGGGGGAAAAAGCTGTTTCAGGAGCAGCTCACGCCGATAATGTTGCACCTGCCATTTATGGCGGGTTTGTGATAGTGCATAAAGACAGGATTATCTCCCTGTATCCCGAAAATATAGGTATAGTTGCAGTTCATCCTGAAATAATTGTAAGCACAAGGACAGCCCGCGCTATCCTGCCCGGGAAGTTATCGCTTCCTGATATTTCCTTTAACACGGGGAGCGCAGCGTCTATGGTGGTGGGGATGATGAAAAGCGATATAAAGCTCATCGGAGAAAGCATGGAGAACAGGGTAATCGAGGAAGTGCGCTCAAAACTTATAAAAGGATATGGACAGGTCAAGAAAAGTGCGATTGAGGCAGGGGCTTCCGGGGTAACTATCAGCGGTTCGGGACCGACTATGATTGCAGTATGCAGGATTAATGAAAGAGAAAATATCGCAAAGGCAATGACGCAGGCTTTTTCAGATAATCACATAAGAAGCGAGGCTTTTATCACCACGATTGGAAATGGGGCAAAGATCATAGAAGGTTGAAATTGCTTAAGATGAGCAAACTTGCTTAAAATTGTTGATACGATACTTATTTAAGCAATGGACTTCAATATATGCATGTTCGTTGAACAACGAACAAGATAAGCGGGTTCATTTTTTCAACGATACCACCCACTCCCCTTCCCGCTTATCTTTGTATTCATTTTTACTTAACGGCGACATGATTTCTTAAAGGTTTTTGATAAAACTTTCCTAAAGTTCTTTCATGAACCTTTGTTTAATCTCATTCGCAGAAAGTGGAATCTCCCTGCATTTTACATTAACGGGTTTTACAAGCGCATGTATAAAACTCACTTTGCGAAGTAAAGCTTCTTTCAATTCAGCCGTCGTATGAACTTTCACTGTATCTTCGATCCCGTTTGCCTTAGCAAGCAGTTCAAGATCAATCTGGCTGCATGTTGCTGTCTTCTGGTTCCCGGTAGAGCCATAGGCTGCATTGTCAATAGCAATGATAGTAAGGTTCCCGGGGTTATATTCTCCAATAGCTGTCAATGAATTCGGGTTCATGAGCAGGCTTCCATCCCCGTCAATCACATACACATGCCTTTTCTGGATAAGCGCCAGCCCAAGCCCGATAGACGATGCCAGTCCCATCGAACCCAGCATATAGAAATTCAGCTCCCTGTCCTTGATATCAAATAATTCCTTGGAAGGGATGCCAAGGTTGGCGATTATAATATCATCGTCAACAATTCCAGCCAGGATTTTAATGGCATCATATCTTGTCATTTCAGGCTTTTTTATTTCACTTTTAAATTTCAATTCCAGGCGCCTCGGAATTATCTCAAAGGGCAGAGGCGCATCACATAACGAACATTCCCATACAGAAGGGGAAATCAACACAACATGCGGGTGAGCATTACTGAAAGAATCGTTGATTGCATCATTTATCTTATCAAGCTCGCTCTGGGATTCGATAATAGTGAATTTTATACCGGCAGCTTCCAGAATCGCAGGCAATCTTTTCCCGAACTGCCACTGTGCCTCGATTGATTCTTTGTAAACCCCGCGCCAGCTTGCGAGTATGGGCAGGGGAATGCAATAGGTCAGGTTTAGCGATAGAAGCACATTTATCATATTTCCAAGACCGGTGCTCTGGATGACCATGACTGGTCTTCCGCCACCAAGATAGGCGCCGGCGCATATCCCCACGCCGTTCTCCTCGCGGGTTAAGGGAATGGTCTTTATATTTTCACTTATCAGTGGAAGCAGCGCTTTTATCCTATCGCACGGCAAAGTAGCGGCAAGGTCAATCTTGTTATTTTTAAGAATTTCGATGACTTTTTGCTCTGGATTTTTCATCTGGTTATCTCACCGCAAAGGGCGCAAAGACCGCAAAGATTCTTGTTCTTGAGTTTCGCGTTTTCTGCGTTCATTTCAAGTGATTTGTGTTTAATCAATTTCCGTATAAAATCTTTCACAATTATGGACATTGGAGACAGCCTTCTATTTAATTATATCTTCGAGCGGGACATTTGAATTTTCAGCATGTGCAAATGGCTCAATCTTATAAAGATGATAGTCGCTCTCCACTCGCTTCACTCCGCCGCCTGTGATATTCAGCACAACATGCTCGTTTGCTTCTATCTTTCCGTTCTCCATAGCCTGGATAAGGGACGCAACTGCAACTCCGGCTGGCGGGAAGATATCAATACCTTCAAGCCGCTCAAATAATTCCACGCCTCTTTTTGCATCGCTATTGGATATCGCATACATGCTCCCGCCTGTTGAATGCAATGCATCGAACACGCCGCCCAAAATCGAATACGGCGGCTCACGGTTTGAGAGAATATCGGCATACATCTCATGTATGAGTTTCTTTGGCTCAGGCATATCAATGTCTTTTATGATATCACGCCTGCCCGCTTTCCATGCATTATACATGGGCACAAAAGGCAGGTTCTGTGACAGATGAAGTTTGGGGAGTTTCTTGCCGAATCTACCGTCTTCAAGCAACCGCATTGATGCTTCCCATGCCGCAATGCCTCCGGTTCCACTGCCTATTGCCTGGAAATAATGGTCAGGCATCCTTTTCATAAAAACCGATGCGTCAAGCATCACCGTTCCCATTCCATCCCTGCGCGCCACGTTTCTCGCCCCGCCTTCCGCCTGCATTCCGGGAAGCGCTGAAAGCCGCTCTGCAAGGTGTATTGAATCCGTATAATCGCAATTTTCCCCCATCTGTATAAGACGAATGGAATCTGTGGGCTCCTCTGGCAGCCACATTCTTGAAATCCCGCTTCCAGGTACTACAATGTAGATTTTTACACCTGTCATTGCCGACACATGGGCAAAAGCGCGTGCCGTGTTCCCTGCCGATGCCAGCACGAGTGATTTTCCTGAATTTTTGGATTTCGCAAGGGTAGGAAATGCTTCAAGTTCCTTGAAGCTGCATGTTTTAATGAATGCCTTGCGCTCAGGCCAGTAGCCATTGAAAGAGATATACAGGTTTTTTAGCCCGAGCTCAGCTGCAAGTTCAGCGCTTCTGTATGTAATCGGACCTGATTCGGTTGTTATTAAATCGTTTACTGGCAGCCAGTCATGGAATCTTCCCATCCCCTGAACATTCTTTAAATCAAGTCTTTTGCTCCTGTAATTCGCCCGAAGCAGGGCATTATCTGTTGCGCATTTTAACCTGTCATCCAAATAAGTAGTACCGCACCCTGTACAGACAAGATTATATTTTGGATTTTCAGGTATGGAAATGACCGGATGAAATTGAGAAATACCTCCGCTATATGCAGATTTTGCTTCTGTCATAATTAATAGTTGCTTAAAGACAGTATTTATGTCTTTCCGTTTGAGGATTAGTTTTTTCCTATATAGGATACAAAATTTAAATTAAAATACGATTGTCCAATTGCATAAAATTCTTTTGAAAAGGTCTATTGTTCATCCGAGTCATTTTCGTAGTGCCCTCTGGTTGCTGAATATTTTTTTAACCTCCAATAAACCTATAATGAATACCATAACCAGAGCAACAAACATTAGCTGAATAAAGTTAATCGGGGCGAGATTAAATCTGTCATTCAAAAACGGAATATAAATCCCAAGAACAAGAAATGCCACTGCCGCTACTGCCCAGAGGTTAATAACCTTATTGGCAAATATCCCAAGGGAGAAAATGGACTCCTTATCAGAACGGGAAATATAAGCAAGAAAGATATGACCAAAAATCCATGCCGAAAAAGCATAGGTTTGCGTTTCCCGAAGACTTAAATTCTGACTCCGCGCATAGAAATACACAGACATAACTGCTGCAAAAAGCACTACGCCTTTAGTTAAAAAGTCTTTAATCACCTGATTATTGAATATGTTTTCTCTTGAGTTACGGGGCGGCCTGGAATAAATATTTTTTTCTTTCGCCTCCACGACAAAACCGGCGGATGCGGCCAGATCCATGAATAATTCCAGGAGGATTATCTGGATGGGAGCAAATGGCATCGGGGTTCCCAAAAGAACAGGTAACAGGAAAATCAGTACTAAAGCAACCTTCACCGAGAGATAATATTTAATTCCTTTTTGCAGGTTGTCAAAAAACTTCCTGCCTTCAAAAATCCCCTGGGCAATAGTGATATAGTTATCATCTGCCACGACAACTTCTGCCGCTTCCTTTGCAACATCCGTTCCCCTGATTCCCATTGCTATGCCGATATCCGCGCCTTTCAGGGCCAGCGCGTCGTTAATTCCATCGCCCGTTACAGCTACCACTTCCCCGTTCTTTTGCAGAGCCTTTACAATCCGGTATTTATGTTCGGGAGTTGCCCGTGCAAAAACGGAAAACTCTTTCACGGTATTTTGTAATTCCTCATCCGTTAAATTATCCAGCTCTGTGCCGGTTAATACTTTATTGCTAGTTGAAATACCAACTTCCCTGGCAATGAAAACGGCTGTTGAAGGATGGTCCCCTGTAACCATAATTGTCCTGATGCCGGCCATCATTGCCAGAGCGATGGTTTCTTTGATTCCCTCTCTTGGCGGGTCTTCAAAACTTATTAGTCCTGCAAAATTCATTTGCTTTTCGATTTCATTAAAATCGAGGTTCTTTTCCCCGGGTGCTAATTTTTTATAAGCGATGGCGATTACACGTCTCCCATTTTCAACTTCGTTACTTAATGCAGCTTTTATATTATTGCTTATGTTAAAGCAAACTCCAAAAATCTCCTCAGGCGCACCGCTTAAGAACAATTCATAGCCCGGCCCGTTTTCTCTTATGACTGCTTTTGTTTTCCTGCCGTTGCCAAGATTTCTCTGGCGAACCACTTTTAGCAGCGTCGCATCCATCTTCAATTCAACGGCTTTATTTTTAATTTCCCGCTCTAAAGGAGACAACGAATATTCAGTAATTGAACCAATGGCAATTTCCAGGATTTCTTTCCCTTTATCAGCAGGATAAAATGCAGCGATTTTCATTTTATTTTCAGTGATGGTTCCTGTTTTGTCAGTAACAATCACAGTGGCATTGCCCAAAGTTTCAGCAGCTTTTATTCTCTTGACTAAAAAATTATTCTTTGATAAGGTATATGCTCCGAGGCCCAGAACCATCGTAATAATAATCGGCAGTTCTTCAGGAATAGTGGCAAAAGAAAGGGAAAGACCTGTTAGAATCATAGTCTTTATATCCTGCCCTCTCAGGATTCCTATAAGAGGTATAATAATTGAAAAGAACAAAGCCACGAAAACCAGTTTGCCGGCCAGGGATTTCATAGCCAGTTGCAGCGGGGTTTTTGGAGGTTTGATAACTTTTGAAGCAGCGGCAATTTCGCCAAGTTTTGTAGTCTTTCCTGTTGAAAAAACAACAGCTGCCCCTTCTCCTGAAAGTACTATTGTGCCTGCATATATTTCATCGCCAATTTCCTTGTCCCGGGGAAACGATTCACCGGTCAGGGGAGACTCATCGAATTGCAAGCCTGTTGATTTTTTAATTTTTGCATCGGCTGCAACTTTAGTCCCTGAGGTAAGAATTAATAGATCGTCAGGTACAACATTTTCCGAGTCAATCTCAGTGACTTTTCCATCCCTCAACACCTTCGTTCTGGGCGCAGCTATTTTTTCTAAAGATGCTATTGCTTTTTTTGCCCGGAACTCATTATAGACTTCTGCAAAAACCAGCAAAGCGATTACTACAAAGATGGTAAAAGCATCTTCCAGTTTTCCCCAGATGCTGTAGAAAAAGCCAACGACTAATAAAAGAAGAATCATAGGCTCTGTTACTTCATGCCTTGCAATGCCAAAGAAACTGATTTCGGTTGCTTTGAAAATCTGGTTTGGACCTGACTTTAAGAGTTTTTCCCGGGCTTCGCCGGAACTTAGCCCACTATCATCTTTCAAATCCATTATCCAAAAATCTCCTTTACAGGTTCTTTTTCAGTTTAGACTTTTCTTTTTTCTATACCTCTAACACATCTGCTGTATTAATAATATTTTCTTAAAGATGTGTGTAAAATCTTTTGGTGTTAAATTTCGTCTAAAGTAACTTTGCGCTCCTGGCGTGCTTTGCGGTGCAGGATTTTCCACCGCAGAAGGTACAGTCGAATGTATTGGCGGAAGATGATTGCTGCTGCTTAAGAGCTTGTCCTGTAAAATCAGAGCATAACAGCATCTTTGAAATTCTTAAAATGCGGGTCTCCGGTCAATACTTTCATATTTCTGCTTCTTGCGGATGCAAGTATGATGGCGTCTGCAAGGCCGAAATCAGGAGTCTTGGCTTTATTCTCAGCATGTATTTTTGCTGCTTCAATTGCGATTTTTTCATCAAGTGCGACGATGGCGCATCTTTTAATTATAAAATCCGTTCTCTCCTTCGCATTTCCATCAGTCCTGATGGATTTAGAATAAATCTCTGCGATCACAATAGGGGATGTGTACAATTGTGAATCATCATCCACAAATCTCTTGACTTTTTCACCTTTTTGAGTCCCCATGAAATATTCCATCCATGCAAATGAATCCAGCAGCATTACAATCTGTCCTCATGGTCCCTGAGGTCGGATAAATCGGTCTTTTGCATTGTCCCGAAGAGGCTTTTTTTCTCCTTGAAAAGCATTTTTATCAGGATTTCATTTATTTTTTCTGAAATGTTCTTCACTCCGGCTTCTTTTTTGAGGGTCTGGTAAACATCTTCTCTTAATTTTATTGTTGTTCGGACGTATTCTGTCATCATCAACACCTGCATATATGATATCATCTGCATCAACATAAAATTTGCGGTGTATTTTTGGGAACTTATTATTATTTTCTGGTTTTTAAAACCACAGAGCGCACAGAGGACACAGAGCCAAACGGAAATTCTCTGTGGTCTCTGTGTCCTCCGTGGTCGATTATCTTCACTTTGGTTCCAGCATATAGCGAATGGAAAACCGCGGCGCAGTTCGCAGGGTCGCTTCGGGGCGCGCCGTCCCCATCGGGGAGGAGGGCTTGGACTGCGCGGCTGGCGGCGCGGCTGGGCAGGGGTCGCCCCGTCTTGGATCATATACAATATTGACCGTTAGGATTGGTAGATGGATTATTTTTATGAAAAGAGAAAATCTGTAGGATTACTTTTAACCAGAAAGATAATCTTAAGATATATACTATTAATAAAGGAGTATAAATGGGTGATGATGTTACGAAAATAAATAAAGGTAGTGTTGTTCAATACGGTAAAACACATGGCAGATGATGAAAAATCAGATGGATTTAATTTTGCAATAATTGCAGTTACTACTCTTTTGGGTTTTCTATCAGCAATTTATATATATTTTCAAAAATACCCTATTGAAGAAAAATGGTATACTTATGCTTCTCTTCTAATTCCAGTTACTATTGTTTCCATTTCATTTTTTATTATATATGTTATAATATATGGTATCTCGATTAA
The DNA here is from genome assembly GCA_041494705.1 of Candidatus Methanoperedens sp. GTDB lineage: Archaea > Halobacteriota > Methanosarcinia > Methanosarcinales > Methanoperedenaceae > Methanoperedens. Next base: position 66,434 of record JBGQBI010000005.1, on the reverse strand, counting down.
AATGCAAGACGACAATAAAAGGCAGTGGGATACATTGGCTGCCATCGTCTACCATTCAGCCTTTTTATTGTTCGCAATAATTTTAATATACCTTTTAAGTTTAATCTTTTCGGCAATAAATCCGGAAAATTTTGTAATCGTGATAATTATTTATATTTTAATGTTTTTTTTCATATGGATCAAATGTTTAGAATATTTTTCGTTTTTGTTTTGCTGGGATAAAATTCCAGGAAGAGATAAAGAAAAACTTATTGAATTTCTATCAACGATTAATATTGCTTGGGCAAAAACGGCTATAGTCGAAAAAATCTATAATGATACAACCATAAAAGTATCTACAATTGATAATTGGCTTTATCTAAGACTTAACAATGAAGAAACCAAGGTCAACCTGAATAGCAATAACGGTAGAACCTATGAATTCGCTGTGAAGAAAACCATAGATGGTTTACGAAATATAAAAAATTTCAATATCAAAGGAAAATCATTTTTGCTGAGACTTGGGATTATTTTAATATTGTTTGGGTTTCTTGTTTTGTACGTTTTTTATCTTAAATCCTTATTGTTAGCTAATACTTTTTTACTTCTCATGTCCATATTAAATGGAACTTTTCTCTATTATTTCATAATTCCAAAAAGATATTACAAGTGGGTATTTAGTATCACCTCAATTCTTTTTTTAATTGGTCTAATTATATTTGCTTTATCAATCACTCCTTTTTCATATTTCATCAACGGTGATGTTATAATCGACGTCGGTAGCATTTATCATAAGAATGGTGACCCAATTCCTGTAACTATTCAAGTAACAGGTCTAAATTCGAATATATCAATAAAATTATCAAAATCGGATAGAGAGAATAATTTATTTCTAACTGATTTAATCGAAAATATAGAACCTAATCACAAACCAAATATATTGGTATCTGGTAATCTCTCTGCCAATTCATTCGAGAATGGGAAGTATGGACTTTTTATCAATACAACAAATTTGAGTCCAGGATATTATGAATTGAATGTTACTCGCCCAAAAAATGTGAAAATTGCAATAAAAGGATTCTATTTATTGAACGATAGTAAGAGTAACTACAATCCATCATAATCCGTACTTAATTTTAATAAAGATTATGCCTCATAAACCTCTTTCACATAGATAATAGTTGAAAAACATGGAAAGAAACTGAACCATGAAACAACTCCGCACCGAAATCGAAATAAACGCCTCTCCTGAGCGTGTATGGCAGTTGCTCACTGATTTTGCCAGTTTTCCGCAGTGGAACCCGTTCATACGCCAAGCCAGCGGGGAACCCGGAAAAGGCGCACAGCTTCAGGTATATCTCCAGCCTTCAGGCGCAAAAGGCATGACTTTCCGGCCAAAGGTTCTCAAGGCAGAACCAAACCGCGAACTGCGCTGGCTGGGACACTTCCTGATACCCGGTCTGTTCGACGGTGAGCACAGTTTCACCATCGAGCCACTTGAAGCCGGACGTGTGCGATTTGTCCAGCGCGAGATTTTTACAGGCTTGCTCGTTCCACTGTTTGCGCGCGGGCTTGATAAGGACACACGGCGGGGCTTTGAAGAAATGAACCAGGCTCTCAAATTGAGGGCGGAACGATGACGGCAGGCTTTCTTCAAAATATAAGCCCATATTCTCTGTGCTCTCTGTGTCCTCTGTGGTTTAAATCGTTTCATTAGTTGTTCGTTATCCTTCTGCGTTAAATTAATAGACATAGCAAACCTCTTCAGGCACGAAATGTTCCCCGAAGCTCTAAACAATTATAAAAAACACATTACTGAGAGGCAAAACCTTGGAATCCCGCCGCTGCCCCTGAACGCAGAACAGGTAAAAGCCCTCTCGGAATTAGTTATAGCACCTCCCTCTGGCATGGAAGACTTCATCCTCGAAATCTTAAAAGAACATATCCCGCCTGGCGTTGACCCTGCCGCGCTTGAAAAAGCAAAGCTCTTAAGGCATCTGGCGCTTCGTGAGAAATCATCCCCGATAATCACGCCCCGCGAAGCTGTCAGGCTTCTTGGCATGATGAAAGGCGGGTATAATATCGAGACGCTTATTGAATTGCTTGAAGACGACGGGCTTGCGGATGAGGCTGTTCATGCCCTGTCAAATACCATTTTAATCTTCGGTTTCTTTGATAAGCTCAACAAGCTTGCCCGTACCAATCCCAATGCCAGAAAAGTCCTCGAAAGCTGGGCAAAAGCCGAATGGTTCACCAACAGCGCCGGAATCCCAAAAGTTCAAAAAGTGATAATTTTTAAAGTGCCCGGCGAGGTCAATACCGACGATTTATCACCGGCTTCGCATGCGGGGACGCGTCCCGATATCCCTCTCCATGCACTTTCCATGCTCGAATCCCGCTATCCGGGCGCGCTTTCGGAACTAAGGGAACTCAAAAAGCAGGGTTATCCGGTTGCGTTCGCGGGAGATGTGGTCGGGACAGGCAGCAGCAGGAAATCCGCTGCAAATTCACTAATATGGTGGATAGGGGAAGACATTCCCGGCGTCCCTAATAAACGCAAAGGCGGGGTCGTCCTCGGAAGCCAGGTTGCGCCAATTTTCTTTAACACTGCGAGGGACAGCGGCGCCCTTCCCATAAGATGTGACGTGTCAGGGCTTGAGAAGGGCATGGTGGTTACAATAGATTTCGCGAACGGAAGGATTCGCGGTGAAGACGGGCGCATACTGGCAGCATTTAACCTTGAACCTGAAACGCTTCCCGATGAATACAGGGCTGGCGGCAGGCTTCTTTTGATAATCGGGAAAGAGCTTACAAGAAAAGCCAACGATGCCCTTGGAGTGAATTATGATATTTTTATTAAACCTGCTGAGCCGCCACTTTCTGGCAGCGGTTACACCCTTGCCCAGAAAATAGTGGGTCAGGCATGCGGTCTTCCCGGCGTGCGTCCGGGCCAGGCATGTCTTCCAAAAATCACGACAGTGGGCTCACAGGATACCACAGGCCCCATGACAGCAGATGAGATAAAAGAGCTTGTCTGCCTTGAATTCCAAGCGCCTCTGGTCATGCAGTCTTTCTGTCACACCGCAGCCTATCCCACGCCCGCCGACAGGATAATGCATAAGGAGCTTGCCCGGTTTTTCACGGAAAGGGGCGCAGTTGTCCTGAAACCAGGGGACGGTATAATCCATTCATGGTTGAACAGGATGCTTCTCCCCGATACGGTTGGAACCGGGGGCGACAGCCATACGCGCTTCCCGATAGGTATCTCATTCCCTGCCGGAAGCGGCCTTGTGGCATTTGCCGCAGCTCTCGGGGTCATGCCGCTTGACATGCCGCAAAGCGTGCTTGTCAGGTGGAAAGGCGCGGCAGGGAAAGGTATTTTTTTACGGGATGTTGTTAATGCCATCCCATATTTTGCGCTAAAACAGGGCAAGCTCAGCCTTGAAAAGAAAAACAAAAAGAACATCTTCAACGGCAGGATTATCGAGATAGAAGGACTTCCCGGCCTTACTGTCGAGCAGGCTTTTGAACTTACGGATTCCTCAGCCGAGCGCTCGGCTGAAGCTGCGGTAATCTCCCTGTCGCAGGAACAGGTTGTGTCTTACCTCAAGACCAATATTTCCATACTAAGAGCGCTTGTTAGCGAGGGATATTCATCAAAAGCGCTACAAATGCGCATCAGGGCGATGGAAGAATGGCTGAAGCAGCCCTCGCTCCTTCATGCAGACGCGGATGCGGAATATGCCGACGTTATAGAGATTGACCTGTCACAAATAACCGAACCTCTGCTTGCATGTCCCAACGACCCTGATTACATAAAACCGCTCTCGCTTGTTGCCGGTGAAAAAATCGATGAGGTTTTTATCGGGTCATGCATGATAGGGCTCGAACAGTTTGACAGGGCTGCCGCGATACTGGGGAAAGCAGACCGCCTCGAATCAAAAACATGGATTGCCCCGCCGACGAAGCTTATCGAAAAACACATGAAAGAAACGGGCAATTATTCCCTGTTAAAAAAACTCGGCGCAAGGATGGAGATACCGGGATGCAGCCTGTGCATGGGCAACCAGGCAAGGGTTGCCGATAATGCAGTGGTGTTCTCGACATCCACGCGAAATTTTGATAACCGGATGGGTAAAAATGCAAAGGTGTATCTCGGCTCTGCCGAACTTGCCGCTGTTATCGCTATTTTAGGAAAGATACCCACACACGAAGAGTATATTTCGTATTTATAAAGACGGTATGGAAATGGTTAAGATTGAAGCGGATATTATTCCATACATCAATGAAACCGGAATTATTCCTTGGCATTTTGCTTTTAATACTTGTATCCGGATGCGTTAACCCGCAGATAGAGGCCGGGAATCCAGCAGAATATGAACTTCCGGGGCTTAATAATACAACTGTTTTTTACCTGACTGATTCTTCAGTGCAGGTAGTGGAAAATGTCGTTAATCAAACTTCAGTTGATTTCATTATTAACGGCAATCCCGAAACCAATTTCAGGAATCCGGTAGCGGTGGATTATTCAGGTAAAAATGTTTCATTCAATGCTTCACAGGGACCCGTTCTTGGAGAAAATTATATCCAGATGAACTTTAGCTCACCCTTTTCAGGATGGGTTGCATATACACAGGCAGGCGGCGGGGATTTTATATACCCGATAACCAAAAATGGAACAATCCGGGTGGTTTTACCTTTAAATTACACTGCAACCTCCAAAATTTTAGGTCTCATCCAGCCGCCTCCGGATAACATTACGCAGGATGCGTCAGGAAGGGAAGTGATTATCTGGGAAAAGCCCACTCCTGATAATGGAACAATAACAGTGAAATATCAGCTTAAAGATGCTCCGACATTATTGTCCTATTTCTTATTTGTACTTTTTATCTTCTTTATTTTTGTCATGAGCTATTATCTTTGGAGCATTAATGAACTTAAGAAAAAACGCATACTCATGGAAAAGGACATAAGAAAAAAGACGTAAGAAATTAATATTCAATTCATTAATTTGAGGAAAATCTCCTCAAGCGAAGTTTCGGTGGTTTTAATATCAATTATTTTCCCATTGTGCTTTGCCACCCAGCCTGTTATCATGTTAAATTCATCAAGGCTGTTCGTTTGGGCAACAAGATTCCCGTTATTCTTCACGGCCTTAAAATCAACTGCTTCCTCAACCTTGAACTCAATTGTATACCTGATAGCCCCGCACATTTTCTTTATCTCAGGCAATGTGCCTATCGCAATTTCTTTTCCTTTGTTCATTATAAGGACACGGTCGCATAAGCTTTCCACCTGGTAAAGGTTATGCGCGCTGAATACTATTGTTTTTCCCTGTCTTTTCAGTTCCAGCACAAAATCCGAAAGATACTTCGAGGTCGTCGGGTCAAGACCTGAGGTCATTTCATCAAGAACGAGGTACTCAGGGTCATTTATCAATGCCCTCGCTATGGCAACTTTACGCTGCATCCCTTTTGACATTTCGCCTATCTTCTTATCCCCAGCATCAAGCCTGAGTGCATTGAGAAGTTCTTTTATTCTTTCAGCCGCTATTTTTTTTTCAATCCCGTAAATTTCAGCGAAAAACAAAAGGTAATCATTTGCAGTCATCCCCTCATAAAGCGGGCTTTCCTCAGGCAAAAAGCCAAGCTTCTTTTTTATCTTCTGCGTATCCTTTTTAATATCCATTCCCTGTATTTTTATGCTTCCCTGTGTCGGTGTAACAAGACCGCTTAACATTTTAAGAGTGGTGGTCTTGCCTGCGCCATTCGGTCCCACGATGCCGAAAATCTCACCTTTTTTGATTTCAAAACTCAGGGCCTCTACTGCTATGAAATTATCATATTCTTTCCTGAGATTTGCCACTTCAATTTCATGCATAGAAACACTTATTTGTTTATTCACCATGATAAACATAATCATAATGAAATTATTAACAATCTCAAAATGGGAATTTCGAAAAACGCGATTAAATTTTAGCCTTAGAACCCGTCTTCTTTCAGTTATAATCCTTATCTTAATCGGAGCGACATCTTTTTTTGTATCGCAATCCGGGCTTCATATTAATGATAATATTTACAAGGTTGTCTTAACAGACCCCGAACTTGCCAAGGTATTACGCACTGATAATAAATTCGATGTATTTGTCACAAATAAGGAAAATGCAAAAGACCTATTTGAACTGAAGGGTTTTGATATTCTCATACTCGACTCAAGAATCTTTTACCATGATTCATATTCATATGATTCGGAAAAATCAATATCCGCACTCGATGCGCTTGATAAAGCAATCAAAAAATACGATGAAGCAAGGCTTTTGTCTTATAATGACCTGAATGATACATTCCCGGTATGGCTAAACGTGAAAAATATAGCGAGAGAACAGGCATTCCAGCCCGTGTCCATACAAAAGCTTCCCGAATTTGAAAAAGTCCAGGAGAATACGGCCAACGTTCCCGTTGAAAAACCAACAGTAGAAAAGGCTGTTTCGGAAAATACGCAGCTCCCTTCGATAAAGGAATTCACCGACCTCAAAAAAAGCTCTCCTCTGCAAGAACAGACCCTTGCAACCCCATCTCATTTTAACCCGCCCATTCCTTTCAAATCAGTCGTCTTGAGTTTCATTTTCATATTTCCCATATATTTCATAGCGCAGTTCTTTTCATCAAGCATAATGGAAGAAAGAGTGAAGCGCAAAGGTGAGCTGTTGCTTGTATCGCCGCTTAGCTCCTCTGAGATTGTCCTTGGCAAGCTTTTGCCTTATCTTTTAATTACGCTTGTGATGGTAGCGGGAATGACCTTCAAGCTCGGGGGAAGCCCCTGGATAATTCTTATTTTGCTTCCGGTTTCGTTGATGTTCCTCTCAACCGCATTCTTTGGCGCAATAATAGCACGCAGCTTTAAGGAACTCAGTTTTGTGCTGATTTTCCTCTCGGTTTTTCTCTCGGGATATATTTTCTTTCCTGCGATGTTCGCCAACATCCATGCAATCAGCATAATCTCGCCAATCACTCTTGTTGTAAAAATGCTTGAGAACGAACCTGTTTCGATAAGCGAATACCTTTTCTCAACCACGCCGTTCTATCTTGTATCAACCCTTGTTTTCATGTTCGGTATTTTTATTTACCGGGAAGAAGACCTTTTCACCCAGAAGTCAATCAAAGGAAAATTACTGGATTCTCTCCGTGAATTCATAGCCCGTGTCCCAAACCCTCTTTTCTTTCTAAGCATCGCGCTACTTCCACTTGCATTTTCAATCCAGTTGATGCTGATAGTATTGATGTTCAATGTTCCTTTGCGTATCGGGATTCTTGTTTTTATCATCCTTGCAGCCTTGATAGAAGAAATTGTCAAATCCGTAGGGATTTATACGGTTTTTTCAAACAAAACAGCAAAAGTCACGACTGCCAGTGCCCTGAAATTCGGGATTTTATCCGGCGCGGGATTTTTCGTCGGTGAAAAGGTATTGTTACTTGTGGTAATTGCCAGTATTGCAGGCTCGGTCTTTGGGTCTGTAATGGGAATCGGGCTTCTTATTTTTCCATTGCTTTTACATATCTCCTCAACGACCGCCGCTTCCCTTAGCATGAGATATCTTGGAACAAAGAATTACCTGGCTTCTCTTGTCCTTGCATCTGTAATCCACGCCTCATATAATCTTTACCTTGTCAGGGGGGTCGTTTTTGGCTAATACTTTTGTTATAGCAAAGAAGGAGATGAATTCACTTCTCAAAGAGAGGACCCTCATCCTTGCGATAATAGTCCAGTTGCTTATCGCATCATTTTCATCGTTGCTTGTTGTCGGTCTTGCCTCGTTTTTTGACCCGTCTGCACTTTCGAATTACGATGAGAAGGTTGCAAACGTGGGAATCGTTGGCGATGGGGAACTAAGGAATTTCATTGAAAAAAGCCAGGTCAATGTTTATTACTACCATGACCTCGCCGCGGCGCTTTCAGATTTTAACAATAATAAAATAGACGGGGTGGTTGTAATCCCGAATGAGAGTTCATCAGGGACAGAGCTAATCCAGATAGAGATATACCTTCCAAAATCTGATATCAGGGGCACATTTGTAACGCTGCAATTGAAAAAACCCCTTGAGGAATACGAAAATTATGTCAGGGATATAAGGAGCAAGAGAACCGGATTTGAACCGGTCAGGCTTTATGTTGATTCAGTTCCCAAAAAAACGTCCACCTATTTTGAATTCATATACGGGATACTTATACCGTTGCTCGTTTTCACTCCCGTTTTCATTTCAGGCGGATTAATCATTGATATGTTCACCGAAGAATTTGAACGAAAGACGATGGAACTGCTGCTGGTTTCTCCGGCGTCGTTCGGAGAGATAGTAAACGGCAAGATGCTTACTGCCGTACTTATTGTTCCAATGCAGGCTTTTCTATGGCTGGCGCTTGTGAGTTTTAACGGCGTTGTTGTAAATAATATTGCAATTATCCTGTTATTGGCAAGCGTAATAGCGGTTTTAGTAGTAATCCTGGGGGCGATTATTGCAGTCAAATACAAGAAAAGATTGATCTCGCAGTACCTGTATTCCCTTATCCTCATTCTCATGTTTCTCGCAGGATATCTCTTTGCCGACTCGCCTTTTAATCTGGTTACAAGATTATCAGCCGGGGCAATCGGCACGGAGGCGCTTGCTTACTGCGCGGCTTATGTAGCGTTTTCAATTCCTTTGTATGTTTATTTGAAAAGAGTGAAAATATCCTGAAGAAATCCCGGCACGTCTGACAGGTCAAAAACCGAACCTATTGCGACATTATTTATAGAACTGCAAACATGATAAATCATTCAACACGTTCATTTGAAAAAATTTTATATTAGAAGGTGACTTGATGAAAATAAAACCATTAGGTAAAAGAGTTTTAATTAAACCGGTCAAAGAAGAAGAAAAAACAAAAGGCGGGATATTTATTCCCGAGACTGCAAAGGAAAAGAAAAAACAGGGGATTGTAGTTGAAGTTGGTACAGTTGAAGACAAGGAATTCCCTGTAAAGAAAGGTGATGTGATTTTATACACAGGGTACAGCTCGGAAGAACTTGAAGTGGACGGGGAAAAATACCTCATCCTTGAATCAAAGGATGTAATCGCAAAGATAGAGGGATAATATGGCGAAACAAATAATATTCAGTGACGAAGCCAGGCATGCGCTCATGAGAGGAGTTGACCAGCTGGCTGATACCGTGAAGATAACGCTTGGACCTAAAGGCAAGAACGTAGTGCTTTCAAAAAGCTATGGAAGCCCGGTAATTACCAATGACGGGGTAACTATCGCCAAGGAAATCGACCTTAAAGACCCTTACGAGGATATGGGAGCAAAGCTGGTAAAGGAAGTGGCGACAAAGACGCAGGATGTGGCGGGCGATGGGACTACGACAGCGACGCTTCTGGCACAGGCAATTCTCCACAAAGGAATGAAGAATATCACAGTAGGAGCAAATCCTATTGAAATAAGGCGCGGTATTGAAAAAGCAACTGAGACTATAGTAAAAACCATCAAGGGCATGAGCGAAGAGGTCAAGACCAAAGAGAAGATAACACAGGTGGCAACCATTTCTGCAAATAACGATGAAGTAATAGGGAACCTGATATCGGATGCAATGGATAAAGTGGGAGCTTCTGGCGTCATTACCGTAGAAGAGGCAAAATCCATGGAAACCTCGCTTGAAGTCGTGGAGGGAATGCAGCTTGATAAAGGCTACATTTCACCGTACATGGTCACGGATAAAGAAGGAATGGAAATCTTATTTGAAAACCCGTTGATTCTTCTTTATGACAAGAAGATAAGCGCAATGAAAGAATTCATCCCGGTACTGGAAGCCGTGGTAAAGGAGAATAAACCATTGTTCATCATTGCCGAAGACGTGGACGGCGAGGCGCTGGCGACCATTGTGATCAACATCCTTCGCGGCACGCTCAGGGTGTGTGCGATAAAAGCGCCGGGCTTTGGCGATGAGCGAAAGGAGATTCTTGAGGATATTGCTGCGCTCACAGGTGGGAAGGTCATCAGTGAAGATATGGGAATGAAGCTTGAGAATACAAAACTCTCTGACCTTGGAAGCGCCAAGAAAATCAAGGTGAACAAGGATAAAACCATCATTATCGAAGGACAGGGCAAGAAGGATGACCTCAAGAGGAGAATAGCCATAATCGAAGGGCGCATCAAGCTTGAGGAATCGGAGTATAAGATAACTGACCTCAAGAAGCGACTTGGCAAGCTGTCAGGCGGCGTTGCCGTGATAAACGTAGGTGCGGCTACTGAGACCGAACTTAAGGAAAAGAAGATGCGGATAGACGACGCCCTGAACGCAACCAAAGCAGCCATTGAAGAAGGCGTGGTTGCTGGCGGAGGGATAGCCCTGTTGAGGGCTGCAAAGGAGCTTGATAATCTCTCCCTTGAAGGCGACCAGATGATTGGCGTGGATATCATAAGGAGAGCTATTGAGGAGCCCTTAAAACAGATAGCAGAGAATGCGGGAAAGGAAGGTTCCGTGGTTGTGGAGAAGCTCAAGAATGAGACCAATCCCAACATGGGCTACGATGCAAAGACTGACGCCTATGTGGATATGATAGAGGCGGGCATCATCGACCCTGTGAAAGTGGTGCGGACGGCGCTCCAGAACGCAGCGAGCATAGCTGCCCTGATGCTGACCACGGAGGCTCTTGTGGCTGATATCCCTGAGAAGAAGTCCGAGATGCCGATGCCCGGACCTGAGAGCTATATGATGTAAGTCTGAAGGCTGTTTTATAAAGGGATTGAACGATACCGGAGCGGTATCCCAATCCTTTTTAATTGTTTTATTTTATCGTGGGTTGTAAAATCCTTTGGTATTGTTAAATCAAAAAGCAAAATAGCCACCGAGACACGGAGGTCACAGAGTCATTATTTCTCTGTGTTCTCTGCGCCTCCGTGGCTAATATTTTTCGTCAAAAACCAAGCTATAGCATATTTTCATGCTCATCTCTGGAAATTAACCGAAAGCCATCAGCGCTCGCATCCGCCGCCGCAACATTGGCGGCGCGGGGTTTCTATCTCGATTTATATTTCCTGCACTGGCGCAAGAACTCATCAAAGGAATTAGAAGCAGGATGTGTATGCATGTAGCTTGCCATGGTGTTATACTCCATGAGCCCATCCTTCCCGTCAACAATCCCTTTACCCCGCCTCAATTTATAAACAAGGGTCGCATCCCTGTCACATTCAGTTACCGAATAGTGGAACTCATGTCCCCTGATAATTCTGCCTTTCTTAGCAATGGGCGAGTCTATTGAAGTTTCAGCTTCAGTATAACCGAGCGCCTGGAGCTTGTCGGTCATCCTCGAACTTGCAGGAAGGATGCCTGCCATTTTATAAGTCCTGTCAGTCTTGAGGCTTTCATTCAGATACAAAAGCGCGCCGCATTCGCCGTATATGGGCATGCCGTCTTCTGCTGCTTTTTTTATTTCACCGCGCGTTAGGGAGGCGGAAAGCTCCTTTGCAAAAAGCTCAGGATATCCGCCTCCGAGATAAATGCCGTCCACATCTGGCAGCCTGTCGGTCATCGGACTAAAGAATATAAGCTCCGCACCTAACTTCCTGAGTTCCTCAAATGAATCCTCATAATAGAAACAGAACGCGCTGTCATGAGCAATCCCGATTTTGACATCGAATGTTGAATGGCGCTCATTTATATCGATATCAGGAGTCTCAAAATCATTCGCTATTGTTTTAACAGAACCCATGTCGATATGTTTTTCAATAAAATCCGATAGCTTCTCAATATCCAGATTATTTTCACCAGCCATGTGAAGACCAAGATGCCGTGACGGGATTGACAATTCAGGATTTTTGGGAAGTGCTCCGATTACCGGGATATTGATGCCGGCGCTTTGCAGTGAATCCTTTATGAGCTTAACATGCCTGTCGCTGCCTGCATTATTGAGGATTATCCCTGCGATATTTACCCTGTCAAATTCGCTAAAACCTTTAACGATTGCAGCAATGCTTCGCGATGCGCCGTGCGCATTGATAACGAGTATCACCGGCACTTTGAGAATCTTCGCAACATGGGCGGTGCTTGCTATTTCTGTGTCGTCGATGCCGTCATAAAGTCCCATCACTCCTTCTATTATGCAAAAATCAGCGCCCTTCGAAGCGCGCGCAAAGGTTTCAAGCACTCCATGCTCGCCCATGATGAAACTGTCAAGATTCCGGGAAGGGCGCCCGCAGATGCGCGTGTGGTGACCAGGGTCGATGAAATCCGGTCCGACCTTGAAAGGCTGGACTTTATAGTTTTTGCCAAGGGCAGCCATCAATCCCATTGCGACTGTGGTTTTTCCCACGCCGCTGCCTGTGCCTGCGATGAGGAGTGCGCTTGTTTTAATTGGCATCACTACGAAGATAATGGCATGAAGATTTCATAGAGAAAGATCCATTTGCATCGATTCTTTTACCCAATGTTATCTGCTGTTGTTTCCACATCCTGTAATGCCTGATGCTTTGCGATAAGTTCCCTCACTTTAGGAACTAATTGAACCGGGATATCCATCGCTGTCTGGGTTCTGGTCTCATAAGCCGCCTCATCCTCTGCTACGGCTTCGTCTTCAGTTTGTTTTTCATAATGAGATAGAACCCTCTTCACTCTCTCTTCATCCCAGCCTTTTGGAAATTTATTTTTCTTCATTTTTTCTTTCGGCTCCTGCGTTTATAAGCCATTAATGGTTTGCCACTTAAATTAAAGGCAGTTATGACAAAAATACTTTCTGGTTCAGGAACATAGATTACTCTCAAATAACGCCCTTTGCGGGTCTGACCTATAGCAACCCGTGAACCTTCTCTGCCTGAACGGTCTTCGCCTGGCTTTAATAAAACATCTTTCACTTCATCCTCAGACACATCATGCCTGTAGATATGGGGCAGACCTGTTTCGGGATCAATATAGTAACGAATGTTCATATTATATCATTTTTTAAAGAATGGATTTTGGCTTGCATGCAGTCAAGACTCCTGAATGGGCGCCCACTTATCTTTGTGTGGTGGCTTGGGTCGATGAAATCCGGTCCGACCTTAAAAGGCTGGATTTTATAATGTTTGCCAAGGGCTGCCATCAGTCCCATTGCGACTGTGGTTTTTCCTACGCCGCTGCCTGTGCCTGCGATGAGGAGCGCTTTTGGTTTGGGGGAAGTCATTGCACAGAGATTGATATGAAGGAATATAAGCTAAACCTTTGCGTCCACCGACCGCCGTTCCGAGGAACGGGGCATCAGCAGGGGATGCTCGTGAGCTTTGTATTTTCATAGGTTTATTTGTTCTCTGTTTTAAAATTCAGGCTCAGGAAATCAAAGTCACATTTATTCTCTTATCAAACCTATTATGCCAAGGGCTATCGCTGCAATATAAATGAATAGAATCATCCAGCACATCTTTCTATTAAAATCCTCGACTTTTATTCTTGCCAAGTCAGGAATAATTCCCCTCTTAATCCAATGCTTTTCAAGATAATAGTCCAGAAAATGATTTATAATATACTGCAAGCCTACAACTAATAAAGCAAGAAACGTTGCGAGATTAAGCAAGTTCATTTTTTCTCCTTAATTTATTATAGAAAACTCCAATGAAAATGACATAAATTTATTTGCATATTCCTCAAACATTCGGAGGTGGTGGTACCGTATGTTTAGTAATATCTATTATTCCAAATTTTTCCAGCACGTTTAATAATTGATAAGCATGTTCGCCATCTACTTTAAAACGTTTATCAAATTTTAGAAGAACATCTTTTACTTTCTCTATATTTTTCGAGTCAATAAGACTCCAAACTTTTCTAACTTCTATAGCAGTTTCATCATCTCCAATTGCAATCCGTAGCTTATGTCCTCTAAAATCGCTCCAACACCGGTATAGTTTATCCCCCTCCTCTTCGACCGTCACCGCTTGTTTAACCTTTATAAAAGCAGAGCTATCTAACTCTTTTGAAAAGCATGTATAATTAACCTTAAAAAAGGAATCGATTTGCTCCTCCATAATTGTTCCCTCCTCAATAATATCAACAGTTCCATTTGATAGGAGATTATCTGCCGAAACATTAGGTCTAGCAATGACCATATCTGTGTGGGGAACTTGAGTTTTAATATCTCCACCGAATACAGAATTACTTCCAATTGCTATATGAATTGTCCTAATTATCTTTTCGATCTCGATTACTGAAAAACCATAACAAGGCTTTGGATTAGTTCCAATCCCAAATTCGCATATTGTTCTCGCATCTTCACTATAATCTTTCAAAAGATTTTTTAGTGATATTCCATCTTTTATGGATTCGAGAATAATTTTGCCCTGAGTTATCTTCATCGTTAGAGGTAATTCACTACTCGGCAGCTCTGAAATAGCCATATCTACAACTATTGTTCCATTAGCTGTACCCTTTTTCGGCACTACGAAGGCCTCGCCTGAGGGCAGATTTCCCCAGGATCCTTTCAAAATATGTCCCGTGCTTACTATCCCTGAGCGATTCCAACCCTCTAATTCCAAACTTAGTTCCGTTTCATCATGAATTGCAGAACGAATTTTAATTTTCTTAGTAGCACTTAGCAAAACTGCCAATTTCTCTGTAAGATCAACCATTTTTTGCATTTCCTTAGAATTCAAAGTTAGCATCCCTGGGCCACGAAACATACCTTCTGTAAATCCAATCATGTGAGCAATTTTTCGTCCAGCACCCTCTTTAGCAAGTTCACAAATTTCTCTTCGGAAAGACCTTTCGTCCTTAAATGCTTCAAAAGGTGTAAAAACAACATCAGATCCCAAAATCATTGACTTCAAAGTATTGCTTAAGTGCTTTATTGGCCTCATGATACGAGGTAGATAAATGATATTGACTTCTCCACCAACTTTGACTGAGGCTTCAGCTAAAGCTTCTGCAATTTTTGGATTATCAGTGATAATAAGAATCTTATCCCCTTCGATTATTTTTACAAAGTTTTCCACACAAGAAGTGGCTCCAGGCATTAGTTCTTTAATATCTGTGCATTCCATAATAACCTCTAACTTATCCTTCGTTTTGACCTTCACGCTTCAGATAAACTGCACTTTATATGAAGAGGGTTAAATGAATCTGTAGATTTCCCCAATAAAATAATGGTTTAAGTTCATTATATATCTTTCTTTAACTTCTTGCGCCTACAGAGATTTTGAAAAATTAACATTGCCTTTAATTTCGCTCCAAATAGTTCCTAAAGTGATTTTAATTTTTTCTATGAATATTTCCTTATTAACCTCATTCAAACGGTTATCTCTACACGCCAGATGAATTTGATAAATAACATCTCTTAATTTTTGGGGTGATTGCGATATTTTTTCAATAAAAAACCCTGGATTAAATAGTAAAATATTCGTAGGACCATCTTCTGAAAATTTTATCTCGTCGTTTTTGATTTCGCAATCAGTAGTTACAGCGAAAGCAGGAATATTTTTGATTTTAAAATAATTTCTACAACTCTCAAATCCCTCATCTTTGAGTATGTATACCTTTACAAAAGTATCTTCCGTATGCTTTCCTACATCTAAAAAGGTATCGTAAATTACCTTATCTCGTCCCTCTTTGTCTGATGCTAACAAAACAAAGAAAAATGATTTGAACTTAAGCCTTGGTGGAAATCCACCACCACCTCCACCCTGCATTAACATTTATATCCCTCTTTATTTATTCTGTAAATCCAGATAACTGATAAATTAGTTAATCTGCCAATTTATTCATTCAATCCATTGCATATAAATCTTCTGAAATAATGTGCGCCCGATTTTTAATTTTAAGAATTTGTTCTGGGCTCCCATTGTCTCTCCGAGCATGAAACACCCATCCTCTGCAGCCATAAACCCCGTACGATGTACGAGGCCTGTATATAGCGTTTAATAGGGCTATATTCCCTGTCATATTCGTATGTGCGCCTTCCCAAGGCGCAATTCAGGAGCTTTATCTGCGTTCAATTATTATGCAGCCTTCATCTTCATCGCAAAGCTCCTCCCGAACTCCACGCACTTCCCAAGCTCCTCCTCCGTGGGCTGCCACTTGAATTTAATACCTTCCTGCAATATTTTTATCTTCGCTTTCTCAAGAGTCTCCTCGATGAGCTTCACATTCTCCCCGCTCCATCCATAAGACCCGAAAGCTGCGCCAACCTTGTTCTTGAACTTTAACCCTTTCAAATCCTCAAGTATCGGCTTAATCGTAGGCAGGAGACCGTTATTCAATGTGGGTGAACCGATAATGATCCCTTTGGTTTTGAAAACCTCTGTAAGTACATCGTTGCGGTCGCTCACTGCCATATTGAACAACTTGAATTTCACGCCTTCTTTCGAAAGCCCCTCTGCTATCGCCTGCGCCATCTTTTCAGTTGCGTTCCACATGGTATCGTATATTATAACAGCAGAGCCGTCGTTGCCCCCCGATGCCCATTCATAATATTTATTCACGATTTGCAGTGGGTCTTTCCTCCAGATAATCCCGTGGCTTGGCGCGATGATATCCACAGGAATGTTCAATTTCTTGAATTCATCAATTTTCCTGATAACAAGGTCGGAAAAAGGCGTGAGGATATTTGCATAGAATTTAATGGCTTCCTGGTACACTTCTATCATATCCACTTCGTCATTAAAGCGCCCTGAGGATGCGAAATGCTGTCCGAAGGCGTCATTGGGCATCAGGATATTCTTGCCAGTAAGATACGTGAACATGCTGTCAGGCCAGTGAAGCATGGGAGCGGTAACAAAAACAAGACTGTTTTCACCGAGGCTTATGCTATCGCCGGTTTTTACGACCTTGAAATTCCAGTCCTGGTGATAATGTTTGGGAATACTCTCTCTTCCCTTATCCGAGACTACCACCGTTGCATCTGGGATGAGCTTCATCAACTCGGGAAGCCCGCCTGAATGATCAACCTCGGCATGATTTGCTATCACATAATCAATTTTCCTGACATCGATAATTTTCTTTATGTTCTCTATCATCTGGCTGGAATAAGGACCCCAGACCGTATCGACAAGTGCTATTTTTTTGTCGATTACCAGGTAAGCGTTGTACGTAGTGCCCCTGTGCGTTGAATATTCATGACCATGAAACTTTTTGATGTTCCAGTCAACGACTCCAACCCAGTACACGCCTTCTTTTAATACTACGACCATTTTATCACTCTCCGGTTGTCTATTCTATTAGTTTGGATTGATATTGATTTTATTAACTGCTTTTTACAGCCTCTCTTGCCTTATTTCTGTCAGGCAGGCCGAAAAACTCCACATTTTCATCGATTAAAGTGACAGGCACTGAATACGGGGTCTTATTCGGTGCATCTGACATCTGTCGAGTGGCATTTCGGGCATCGCTGACCTGCGCCAATCCCTTTGAACTCCTTCCCGCAGTGATTGCACACATATTCATGCGATTCCATGCCGCCTTCAATCTCTATTCCGAAAGAATCTCCTACGCTGCACATATTGCCTCCTTATTTCTTTATTTTACATGCTAACAATGAGCCAACCCTTTTGCATATCTCAAGCTCTTCATCACCCGGCATCCTCTTTATGTTCAAATCCTTTATCATTTCCACGCCATACGATGCCAGTTTATTGTTAATCCCCTCTGTCGCTTCAAAGCTCCAGCCATAAGAACCAAAAGCAAGACCGGTTTTTCCTGACAACCCGATATCTGCAAGCCCATTCAGGAATTTTTGGACAGTGGGCATCATGGCATGGTTATAATTAGGCGAACCTATTGCAATGGCATCTGCTTCTCTGAGGTCATTCTTGTTTGCAACATTTACGTTTTTCAGGACCGTTTCTACACCTTCTTCTCTTGCGCCTTCCTCTATCGCATGCGCCATGCGCTCGGTATTGTGCGAACCTGTGCCATAGATTATTACAAGTTTTGGCATGCTCCCGCAAATTATAATTATCATTCGTGGTATTTCTACTTTTTCTATGAGAAAAAAGTATGCTTAATAATAGATACAGTAATCAATAGAACAACGATGATTGACCCGGTTAATAATTTTCAAATCCCTGAAGAATGGATTGCAAGAGTAAAATTGCCTCTTGTAGAACTAAAAGCACGTATAACCAGCGGGCGCTATGTGCTCCTTTCAGACGGGTCACTCCTGCGGCGCGGTTACACCACAGGAACAACTGCTGCGGCTGCTGCAAAGGCGGCTGTCCTGTCATTGAAAAAAGAGGTATCTGAAATATCTGTCCCAACCCCAATCGGGATACGCGTAACTCTTCCAGTCAAGGTATCGCATGGGAAAGCTGTCGCAATCAAAGACGCTGGCGACCATGCATCCGATGTAACAGGAGGAATTGAGATTATCGCAGAAGCCAGGGAATATGAGACCATTGTAATAAAAGCCGGCGCCGGGATAGGTTCCAAAAAAGGCAGTCCTGCAATCAATCCTTCCCCGATGCGGCAGATAGAGGAAGCAGTAAAAGAGGCACTGGCAGAAACAGGATTAAAGGGCGCTCATGTCACTATTTCTGTCCCGAAAGGCAAAGAGATAGCAAAAAAAACCCTGAATGAGAAAATCGGGATAACAGGAGGAATATCGATTTTGGGTACCACTGGATTTGTGGAACCGTGGAATGAGCATCTTGGCGAGACAAAAGAAGAGCTTATCCGGAATGCAGATAAAATTGTCCTTACGACAGGCAGGCTTGGGATGCGTTTTTCCCATATGCTTTTTCCTGAATACACCGTTATACTTATCGGAAGCGATATTTCCCGGGGTCTGGCAGCAGCAAAAGATAATAGCGAAGTAATAATCTGCGGACTTGCGGGACTGATTTTGAAATGGTCATCCCCGGAACTCTTAAAAGACAGCGGCTACCTCACAGTCCGGGAAATGATAGATGATAATCCTGATAATCCTCTCATCGACCGTGGGCTCATGGAGGCTGTCAGGGCTTCAGGAAAAAGGGTTGTGCTTTTAAACAGGGACGGGACAATACTGCGTGACAGCGGTGATTTACGATGATAATTGTGGGCGTAGGCGCAGGCCCGAATCTCCTGACGCAGGAAGCAATATCTGCAATCGAGAGCGCTGAAATAATTTACGGCTCAAAACGGGCGATTGAACTTGCAAGGAAACATATAAAATGCGAAGTCCGCGAGATTTCGGATTATACATTAAAATCGCTGCCAGAAAACGCAGTCGTTCTTTCGACAGGTGACCCGATGCTCTCAGGTCTTGGGAAATATGCGCGGGATGGGGACGAGATTATCCCGGGAATTTCTTCGCTGCAACTGGCATGCGCAAGACTGCGCCTTGATATTGAGAATCTCGTTGTGATTTCTGCGCACTCGCGTGACATCGGGAATGTTAAAAAACAGCTATTGATGGAGCTTGGAGCAGGGAAAAATGTGTTTCTTCTTCCGGATTCATCGTTTGGCGCAGTTGAAGTTGCAGGCTTTCTAAAATCACACCAATTATCCAGGCGGATTTCAGTTTGCGAAAGGCTTGGGTTTCCTGATGAGCGGATAGATACTGGAACCACTGAAAAACCCCCGCATCCCGAATCTGATATGTATTGCGTGGTAATTACCGGGTAATTCTTTCATTCAATTAATGGCTGTGAGGCGTGGTATGGGTACCGGCGACGATATATTTGCAGTCGCATGTGCCCGAATCGGGCGCCGTCCTCTGAGTGCGCATGGGCGGCGCGCTTCCCTGCGGCGGAGGCGGCGGGAATGGGGGAACATCCCCACCCTATCCATCCCAGAACCTCTTCGTCTTCGCATAATTCCTCTCAGCAATCAGAATATCCCTGTAAAACTCCTCCTCATCCTCCCTCAACTTTCGTATCACGCGGGAAGCAGTCTCAGGCCCAATCCCCCTCGAAGCAAGCGCTATAACCGCAGTCTTCCCGTGCGAAAGAACAATATTCGCATTCCTGTAAATCCTTGCAGTCCTCTTCCTCTCCTCCTCTGTCTTTTCCTTATCAGGCTTCTTCACAAGCTTGACCTCCTCCTCTTCCCATGGCTTGAGCGCCGCAACCAGCCTGCTGCTGCACAATGGACATTCAGGGTGCTCGGGCACTCTATTAACAACCGTACTGGACTTCCATTTCTTGCAGTTCAGGCAGACAAGTATCACATGGTCGTTCATAATCCTGCTCTTAAGAGCCATCATTATGGAGCTGTCAGCCCTCTCTGGCGCCATCAGTTCCCTGCCGCCCATGAAACCCGCTTCCCCGATAGGACTTATGGGCTGCACAACAAGCTTCATGCTTCCGCCCTGGATTTTGCCCAGAACCTCTCTTGCCTGCGCTATATCAAGCTTATCATGGAAAATCTCGCGCACAGCTTCATCGTACATGGGCGTATGCTCGAAAACCTCAAGCAGTTTCTTCATGCTTATGCGCTCATAATCCACATCGCGGCTGAGCGCCCCGAACTTTCGCGCCACATGCACCATCTTCCACTTGAGCAGCATGGTATTCTTAAGCGTCATTTCGATGATAGGCTCGATGTGGTCAGGACTCGTGGCAAGGAGCAGTTCCTTTATCTTCTCGGCATTCAGCATCCTTGGAAGCTCAAGCTTTATCCTGTACGGGTCTATCTCCATCGCCACGCTTGCCCCGAATCTTGCCGCAAGCAGCGACGTGAGCGCGCGCCCAAGGGTTTCATTCACTTTATGCCCGCCGCAGATATTGATAACGATTGATTTGCCTTCCTGCTCGATGATTGCTGTGTCATCAGCAGGTACAGTAAGACCTGCATTTTGCTGTTTCCGTACCAGTTCAAGAATTTCATTAGCTGCTTCATCATCCGCAGGATATTCTGTTTTATAGCCTTCGATGATTTTTCCAGTGTTTCCACCCATCGTGATTTCTGCCATAAAACGCTTTCTTATGGCTCCAACTTCCTGCGCCACTTCATACGGAACAGGGATTTCCTCGCCAACCCAGTTCGGGATATCGGCGCCGGGGTCGCTTATCGGTTCTACTTTAATCCTGCTCTTTTCTGTTATTATCTCGATTATGCGCCACATCTCGCCTTTTGCTATAAACACGGCGCCGGCTTCCGCAAAATCCACAACGAAAGCCTCGTCAAGCGCACCGACTGTCCTTCCGCTCACTATATCGAAAATCTCAAAGCGTTTTTCATCCGGTATCATGGAGAGGTTTTCATAATAATACTGCCAGGTTTTCCTCTTCCTGCCCACCCTGTCATTCTCAAACCAGATAAGCCGGTTATCATTCATTTGCCTGATAACATCGCGTAGCGTCTCGATTTTCAGGTCTCTGAAAGGATATGCCCTTTTAACAATCGAATAGATACCTTCAATGGATATCTCCCCGAAATCCAGCACCAACCCGCATATCTGGTTTGCAAGCGTATCAGTGCTGTTCTCATGAATATCGATAATCTCGATTTGACCGGTTTTTGCCCGCCGTGTGATAGCGCAGGATTCGGCAGCGTCGTCCGCGCTTGTTGTGATGATTGTCCCGCTTGATTTCTCGCCAACCCAGTGCCCCGCTCTTCCAACCCTCTGTATCAACCGGGTGACCTGGCGCGGCGACATATACTGGATAACATGGTCAATATCGCCGATATCGATACCGAGTTCCATGGAGGATGTGCATATAAGCCCGCTGAGGCTTCCGTTCTTGAAGTTATTTTCAGCTTCAATACGCGCATCCTTTGAAAGTGAACCGTGATGTACGCCGATTGGTAATCCGAGCATCCTGAACCTTGAGCCCAGCATCTCCGCGGATTCCCTTGTATTTACGAATATCAGAGTGGATTTGTGTTTTCCGACAATATCCGAGATTACCCGCAGATGCGACGCCATCTCAGGCGTGCACATAAGTTTTTTGGATGAATCATTGTCCTTCGGCGTCGGTTTCGGGCATACCACATTAAATTCGAGTTTTTTAATGAGCGAAACCTCAATCACGCGGGCGGTTCTCTCCGCCCCGGCAAGAAAATGCGCTATTTCATCTGGTTTTCCAACCGTAGCTGATAGTCCGAGCCTCCGGAATTCCCCGGCGACCTCAACAAGCCGCTCAAGCGCGATAGAAAGCTGCGCGCCCCTTTTCGATGATGCCAGCTCATGCACTTCATCGATGATGACATGCGAAACCGTCTTGAGGTTATTGCGAAGCCTTTTCCCTGTCAGCATAACCTGGAGCGTTTCCGGTGTTGTGACGAGAAAATCAGGCGGCTTAAGAGACTGTTTTTGCCGCTCGTAAGTTGTCGTGTCGCCGTGCCTGACAGCCACTTTTATCCCAAGTTCTTTCCCCCACCATTCAAGACGCGACAGCATGTCCCTGTTAAGGGCGCGAAGCGGTGTGATATACAGGACTGAAATACCCCGCTTTTCATCTCCTTTTACGCGCCCTTCTTCTTTTCTCTGCATAAAAGCATGAAAAACAGGAAGCACTACCGATTCCGTTTTGCCGGAACCCGTAGGCGCAATCAGCAGTATATGTTCCCCTGCAAGAACTGACGGGATTGTTTTTACCTGCGGTTCAGTCGGAGCACTAAATCCCTGTTTCTTCAATGCTTCCCGGATTGCAGGATTAAGCAGGCTGAAAACGCTCATAGGCGCTGAAAAGATTTTTACAGTATATATATTTATTCTATTACAGGCGAACAATCGCAGGTTTATTTTTTTATTTTTTCGCAAGAATCATTTCCAGGTATGATTCACGGATTGTTGCTGTCCTGTCAAGGCCCAGTTTTTCAATGATTTTTAAGATACTCTCGACCTTTTCCTCATAATTTTTGGAATTTTTAACAGGAATCTCAACTTCAATAAAACTCCCGAGGTCATGTACTTCATCAAGAGAGATAAAAAAATCCCCGAGCCTGTAATTTTTTCTTCTTTTTGTTACAGTCGCCACCGGGACAAATCCGAGCGATGTCAATATGTTTCCCATGGTTTCGGTGTCCTTTATCACAATCTGGAATTCCTGTCTTGTTTTGGATACGGAATCCATTTTTGGGCCCTTGTATGTCAGGAAGGCATCCCCGTCCTCTACTCTTATCCTCAATGCCTCGTCAGTCGTCCCAAAATTGCGATGCGGCGCATTATAATATGTATCTGCCTGGTCCTGAATCCCGATAGGCGTAGCCCCCATTGATATAATTGCCCTTTCCATCTTTCTTGCGTCGTCAACGCGTGCCTTTACTTCTATCTCTATCATCAGTGTTTGTTTTGTTGTGGCGATATATAAAATTGTTTATTTTTTGTGATGGGTTCAATTCATCAATACGAATTCTAACGTCTTGATATAGAATAATTGACCATCAATATCAGAGACAGTCTACTTTATATTGCCTGATTGATCAGGATTCATTGATCTGTACTTAACCAGAGTTTCTAAATCCCCTGCTTTAAGTGCTTCCAATTTACGGAGTCTCTCTTCTAATCTTTCTTGGCTTCTGCGTATACGTGATTGGGATAAGTAGATATCTGTGTTTTCATCATCTATATATTTAGATTTAATAAATAAAATAAATGTAGTTATTATAATTATAATAATAAACACTAAGGGCAAATCGTTTATTGTACCGAATCCTGTAAATTTTATGATTCCTGCTGCCATAATAGCAAAAGTGCTTAGTAAAAGAATTGTTGTATAACTGCGTCTATTTTCATTTTTCTTGTCGAATTTATACTTTTCTTTTATTAGTGTTTGAAGTTCCTTTTCCGTATCTTTATATTGGTCTTCAATTGGTTGACTTATTACCGCTGCTCGTTCTTTTGTCCAAGATTGTAGTTCTGCAGAAATAGTATCTCTAAGCAGTGATTTTATAGTTTGCATGACAGCTAATGTATACTCGTTTCCATAATCCAGATCTAAAGCAAGTTTTCGACGCGCATATGCTCTAACTACGTCAGGATCCCAAGGAATCGGGCTCAGGTACTTTGCTACTTCAAGAAAATCGCTGAATGATTTTACAAAATCTGGTAACATTTTATTTAGCAAGACCCAAGTTCGAACGTATGTGAGATCCTCTCTAAATAATCCCTTCAAACGCTCGACGCCTGCTGCTGACATAGGATCATACTCACTTACAATTACGACCTCGTCTGAAATATTTTTACTTATAGAGACTTGGGCATAGGGATCTGATCCAGCTTGTGCATCTAAAAAAATGTAATCATAAGAATCTCTCATGGATGAAAGTGTTTTACTCAATGTTGATTTATATGCATCAAGTGGAATAGATTCGGTATTAAGGTAGGAATATGTAGCTGGAATAAGTTGAACTCCTGTTTTAAGAGTTACTATTTCTACAGGATCATTGGATTTTACCAATTCATAGATTCCCTTGGGCTTTCGATTTTCTGCGATGGCGTATTCATTTTGCAATGCAACTTCCTTGAAATAGAGAAGCGTAAGTCCATTTGTTGCAGCATCAGTATCTATAAGTAAAACTTTTTTCCCCAAAGCAGCTAAAAATGTACCGAATGTTGCTGTAAGAACCGTTTTTCCAGTACCACCTTTTGCACTGGCCATACAAATGATCTTAGCGCCCATATTAACGTCCTGCCCACAACTTTTCGGCTATTTTTCTGGTTTGATTGATTTCTAATTCAGCAGCCTTAGGAATATTCACCCCTGAATATTGTTCCAATGTTTGCTCATATAATTCATTAAACTGTTCTGGATTATATGGATTCTTTTCTGCAAGGTGTTTGAGTAATTCGATCTTAGCTTTAAACATCATTAATTTATTTTGTTCTTCTCTTATTTTTTCTACTTGTCTATTAAAATATCCATTATCATTGCAAGGATCATTTTTATATCCAATATATATCATTCTGAAGTGAAAAATAATATTTTGATTAGATTCATCTATATAAAATAGTAATCCATGAATCTTAGTTGCATACTCAGCTGATATATTTACTTGTTGTGATTCAGTTGTAACCTTACCTTCCCAACCTGGTATGTAAAGAGGTAAGGCATCATCGATGTTCTTATAAACAGTTTTGCTTGTTTTATCTGGGCAAGGGTGTTGATATGTGTTCGATAATAATCCTAATCTTTGAAATTTTTTAATTATATCGTATTTCATTACTTTCACTAGCCATAAAAAACATAATAATATTTATTTAGGACATTTAGAATCAGATTATGAGATTATGATATATATATTCTTTTGAGTTTGTGAATTTAATAAAAAATATTAGGTAGGATTCCCTCTTAATCAATATTGAACATCTAAAACAATCGGTTAAAAAATATAATAAACATAGTACAATCGACCATAACCTCGTATTAAAGTAAATATTGCACATTAGGGCAATTACCACCACATATTGTAACGGTCTCGTAATATCCAGGATATTCTTTTATAGCTTCACAAACCAAACATGTTATAGAAAGTAAATTATGAGCGACAAAAACCAAACATCTTCAAAACACCAGAAATTAAGCGGAGAAAAGAAGAAACAGAAAAGTGGATGGATTTCAAGAAGTTCAGGTTCTGGAAAGAAAGAACATAAAGATACAACGATTGTATTTACAAGAAGACCAAATGAAACTTATGAGGAATATTTGGCTTCACTGGCAACTCCAGAAGAAGAAACTCCGGAAGAAGAAACTCCAGAAGAATAATTTTTTTCAATTTGTCCTGACACTCTGCTATTCTTCTTAGATAACATACATGCGCCTGAAAAAAAAGATGCGTATAATTTTTGTTAGCTGAAGAGCTGCCAAGTATCCCTGAACCTTATTTTCATCACTTTTTATACCCCTGGAAAAGCTCGCTTCCCACACCACGATAGACTATCCTCTCCCCAGGCGGGGTAACGCGTTTGACTTCCGGCCATTTATCCTGGGGTTCCGGTCCTTCAAGCGCTGCTTTTGTGGGCTTGATATCCCCCATTCTCGGTTCCTTCCTGATATCAATCCCGCTCACGTCATGGCTGAACTCGATAGGGATGTTATTCGGGTCGTAGGCGTAAATGGAATGGATAAAACCGTGGTCTATCACTTCAGATACAGGGAATCCTGCGGCTTCAAGTTTCGCTTTCAGGTTCCAGAGGTCTTCTTCCTCCTCAACACCAAACGAAACATGGTCAAAACCGAACCTTCCGCTAACAGGCGCACCGTGTTCCTTTTTTATCATGGGTTCAACCCCTTCCCACTCAAAAAAGGCTATCAGGTCACTTTGCGATATCTCAAAAAAGTAATGCCGATAGCCCGGCTGCCCGAGCCCTGCCACGAGCCTCATGCCGAGCAAATCCCTCCAGAAACGTATTGTCTCATCCATATCTCCGGTTGCCATTGCAAGATGGTTTACGCCATTGAAATTTATCTTGATTGACATAATCTAACCTCAAGTATAATCTGGCTCGAAACATTGAAATACCCTTCGGGCTTTATGATAGATTCAGAATGGTACAATCATCACTTCAGGTCTGGGAAGATTTTTTCAAGCGCTATTACTGGGAAGAAATACTTAAATTAGCAAATGAATACCCTGAAAAAAGAAGTCTTGGCATCCAGTTTCCAGATATTGAAAAATTCGATATGGAACTTGCGCGCGAGCTGATTGAACATCCTGAACAGGTGCTGGCGCATGCAAATGAAGCTCTTTCGGCAATTGACCTTCCCGCTGATGTTGATTTCATTAATACACATGTCAGGATTATCAGGCTTCCGGAACCACGCATACAGATAAGGGAACTCCGCAGCGCCAACATCAACAAACTGATAGCTGTATCGGGTCTTATCAGGAAAGCGACCGAGGTCAGGCCCAAGATTGTGAAAGCGGCTTTCAAATGCCAGCGGTGCGGGGATGTAACATTAATGCCGCAGGCGGAAGGAAAATTCGTAGAACCTTTCGAGTGCCAGAACGATAGCTGCGGGCGTAAAGGCCATTTTAAATTGATGCATGAAGACTCCGAATTTATCGATGCGCAGAAGCTGCGGATACAGGAATCGCCGGATGACCTGCGGGGAGGCGAGCAGCCGCAAACCCTTGATGTGGATGTTGATGATGACCTTGCGGGAATTGTATCGCCGGGCGACCGTGTTATCATTTCGGGAATCCTGCGCTCATACCAGAGAAGCACCCAGCAGGGAAAAAGCACGTTCTTTGACCTTGTGCTTGGCGGGGCATCGATAGAGATAGAAGACAAGGAGTTCGAGGACATCGAGATCTCAAAAGAGGACATCGAAGAAATCATGGCGCTCGGGAAAGACCCGAAAATCTACAACCAGATAATCTATTCGATAGCTCCTTCGATTTATGGCTATGATGAAGTCAAGGAAGCCATGGCATTGCAGCTTTTTTCCGGGATTCCTAAAGTACTCCCCGACGGCACGCGGATACGCGGCGATATCCATATTCTCCTTGTGGGCGACCCCGGAGTCGCGAAATCCCAATTGCTGCGCTATGCCGTGCGGCTTGCTCCCCGCGGCATATACACAAGCGGCAAAAGCTCAACATCAGCCGGTCTTACTGCGACCGCAGTCAAGGACGAGTTCGGGGATGGAAGATGGACGCTTGAAGCCGGCGCCCTCGTGCTTGCCGATATGGGTCTTGCCTGCGTTGATGAACTTGATAAGATGGAAGCCGACGACAGAAGCTCAATGCACGAGGCGATGGAACAGCAGACAATAAGTATCGCAAAAGCAGGAATCATGGCGACTTTGAAATCACGCTGCGCGCTGCTCGGGGCTGCTAACCCGAAATTTGGCAGGTTTGACAGGTACGAGCCAATCGCAAAGCAGATTAATATGCCGCCAGCGCTTTTATCGCGTTTTGACCTGATTTTCATTCTCACAGACGAACCTTCTGTCAACCGGGATACTGCAATAGCCGAACATATCCTGAAAGCGCATTACGCAGGCGAGCTTTCAGTAAGAAGAACAAATATCATTAATTCGGGGATAAGCCAGGAAGAGATAACGACTGCGATGGAGGTAATCCAGCCGGTCATAGAGGCGGATATGCTCCGCAAATATATCGCTTACACCAAGAGGAACATCTTTCCCATAATCCAGGATGATGCGCGAAAGCAGCTTATTGACTTTTACCTTGGATTGCGAAAACAGGGCGAAGACCCCAATTCTCCTGTGCCTGTGACCGCGCGCCAGCTTGAAGCGCTTATCCGCCTGGCTGAGGCGAGCGCCCGCGTACGCCTGAGCGATGTTATAACTACTGATGATACAGCCCGCGTCATCCGGATAGTGATGGCAAGCCTGAAGCAGGTCATGACTGACCCTGAGACAGGAAAGCTTGATGCTGATATTATCAATGTGGGAATGGGTAAGAACCAGCGCGACAGGATTAAGGTACTGAGGGAACTAATCAGGGAACTACAGGATGAATATAAAGGTCCTGCGCCTTTAGAAGATATTATATCCAGGGCAGAAGAATCTGGAATTAAAAAAGAAACAGTTGAAGATATGATACAAAAATTAAAGAGCGCCGGAGAGATTATTGAAGCGAGTAACGAACGGTTCAGGGTAGTTTGAACATGTACATGAAAAAATATGATACGGATGGGCAAATCGTAGTGGCACTTTGCGATAAGGACATTATCGGGAAAAAATTCAAGGAAGGCATTCTCGTTCTCAAACTGGACGAGTGTTTCTATAAAGGCGATGAAGTTTGTGAGGAAGAAGTGAAAGACGCCCTGTCCGGCGCGACAATGGCCAATATCGCTGGTGAAAAATCAATAGCATGCGCAGTGGCTTGCGGATGTGTCGACCCGGATACGGTAATCTTTATCGAGGGCATTCCTCATGCGCAGATGGTACAATTATGATTGAAATTATTGAAAGCAACAGGTTAATCGAACAGGTTATTGAAAAGCATAGTGGATTTCTTAAGACATTTAATTCCGAATTTTCAGAACTTGATAGCAAACTGGCTGCTTCCAAACAGCAATCCCAGGCAATAAAAAAAGAGATAGGGACAACAGAGGCAAGAATTACTGTTCTTAATGAAAAATATTATCTGGTTTTCCACCAGGCAAAAAAACTGAGGGAAGAATTATTCGGTAAAGTCATTGAAAAAATGCGCCCGGCAAAAGCGGCTAACATCCATGACATCATGCGTATCTCAGGCAAAATAGATGAATTTGAGAAAAGACTTCAAAATTCAAAAAATATCGAGGACGAGGAAAGGATAATCGTGGAAATCAAAAAACTCCTTTATGATTTCGAATCCGAAGCCCGCAAAGCCGGATTAATTGTAACAGGGAAAGGCGTTGTTGATATCTTAAATGAGGCAAACTCATCCCATAAAGAATTGATATCCCTCCAGAATAAACCAAAACAGGATACAGGCGCAAGGGATGTCGATAACCAAATAAATGAAACCGAAGGGCGACATAACTGGTTAAAGCGCAGGATTGAAAGCCATAATAATGCTGTTGCTTACTGGGAAAAACAAAAAGGTGGGATTTGAGATGAGCGAGCCGGAAAATACACAAAATACCCAGGCTGTTGCGGATGCGCCTGTTGCTGATACACCTGCAATTGATGCACAAGCCCTTGATGTCCCTGTTCCTGCCAAACAACAGGAAGAACCTGTTATTGAACAGAAAACCGAAAGCATAGATTCACCAAAAGTATTCCCGAAGCTTCCGGAGAGGGAATTAAAGGAAAAAATCAATCTCCTGAGGCAGCAGCTCGAGCAAAAAGAGAGGGAATTAAAAACCATATTCAAAGACATCTCTCTCCACAGCAATGGCGGAGAGGAGCTAAAGGTCAAGCGCGACGGTTTGAATGCGAAGGTGAAAGAGCAATCCGCCAGAGCAAGCGAATTACGGAAAAAACGTGATGAAGTCAATGCAAGGATTGCGGAGTTAAAATCACAGCGCGACCAGTTAAAAATGAAAGGAAAGGAATTCGGCGAAAAAATAGGCGGACTGAAGAAAACACGCGATGAACTGAACCTGACCGCGCGGGGAAGGATTGAAACGCTTGAGAAAGCATACGCCGAGGAATTAAATACATTCTTGACCGCTGACATCCCTCTTGAACTTGAAATCAATATTTTTAACCGGCTTATCGAATTAAGCCAGCGGTATGAAGCCACTAAAAAGGCTAACGTCATACATTCCGAGATAACAGAAGAATACAGCAAAGGAAAAGAGATTTATACGGACATGGATTCCCTGCATGCCCAGATCCAGGCGCTTGCGCAGGAATCCCAGAAATATCATGAGGAGATGATTGCGCTCTATAAAGTGATAGACGCGCTTCGCAAAGAGGCGGATTCCTATCATGCCCAGTTGTCTGATAAATATAAAGGCATTAATCCCCTCAGGAAGAAAATAGGGGCGCTCAAGGCTGAAATCCCCAAACTCAGGGATGAACTTGGAGTTTACCTTGAACAGATGAAGGATGTCCAGTTAAGCAAGGACGAGCAGAAAAATATGGGAAAACGGGAGCAGGCGAAAGAGAAATTCAAGAAGGACGGACGCCTGAGCCTTGAAGATTTCAGGCTCCTTGTTGAAAACGAGGATATCAAGCTTTAGACCAGATTCCCGTCACTTTCCCGTTAAGCGCAAGCTCGCCCATTATCCTGTCAACCTCTCCTGATAATGGGGCAGGTACCATGTTTTCAAAGGGAGTTCCGGGAAGCGGCATGAAATAATGGGAATGTACTTTCGCTCCTTTTCCTGTGAGCCACTTGATGAGTTTGAGGGTTTCATGCTGGTCATCTTCGGTTTCATGGGGAAGGCCGAAAATGAAATCAACGACTGGCGTGAATCCATGCTGGAGGCATTTTTCCGCGCCGGAAATGATATCCTCGACAGTATGTCCCCTGTTAATCATGTCAAGCATTCTCTGGCTCCCGGACTGCCCGCCCATGTTTAACGTGGTATTGGCGCAATATTCCGATACAAGTTCAAGAAGCCTGTCACTGATAAATTCAGGTCTCACTTCTGATGGAAATGTGCCAAAAAATGCCCTTTTATAGGGTAATGCCTTAAGGAGCGCTTCTACCTTCTCAGGCCGGGGATGTCTCCCGTCCGAACCATAGGCAAAAGCATTCGGGGATATGAACCTGACATCCCAGAGGAATTGCGCATATCTTGTTATTGCGTCAATGCTTCGGTGTCTCATCCTGTGACCGAATAGCTGCGGGGTTGAGCAGTAAGAGCAGTTAAATGGGCAGCCGCGTGTTATCTCGATTGTGCTGTACATAATATCGGGGTCAAAGGCCGGGTACCTGTCAAGGTCAATGTCGTCTCTTTTTCCTGTGAAAATAATCCTGTCGTTTTTCTTAAACGCAATACCTTTGACAGAAGAAATATCCCCACAATTTTGCAGAACGCGTATCAATTCGGGCAGGGTTTCCTCGCCTTCGCCCACGACCACATAATCAAAATACTGAAGCGTCTCTTCGGGGCGTGCCGATGGATGCGGTCCGCCTGCTATGAATATCGAGTTGGTTTTTGAGTGTTTTACTTCGCGGAAGATAGACTGTGCCTGGGGTGAGGAAAAGCTGTAAATCATTATGCCGTCGCATGGCTGTTTCACATTATCCGCACCCGGAAGGAGGGGCCGAAGGACTGCGATGCTCTGCATGTTTTTCTTGAAGTACCTGAAATTGATGGAGTTAGTTTTGATTATTTCCATAACGGTTTTGGTTTTGTGGGGTTATGGTTAAAAAGTATATCAATGTGCTTAAGATTAATGGGAGGAAGTCATACGACCCCTGGCTGAAGCGCCGTGCATCATGTTGATGCTTGAGCGTTTAGCACGCTATCGGTTTACACGATTCCAGTGTTTTAATTCAGGCGCAAAAATCCAAAAGAGAAACGGATGTTTTGGAGTAAGCAGACAGCTTGTCATTAAGCCGTTTGCTCTATACTTGATTTTTCAGCAACAGCCACATACTCTGCAAATGACTTTGATTCTGGAATGGATAAATTATCCTCCAGTAAACCCTGTATATGCATTTCAATAGCTTCATACATATTTTTCTCAGCTTCTTCACGGGTAGCGCCTGTAGCCACACAGCCAGGTAAATCCGGCGAATACGCCGAGTAGTTATTGTTTGCTTTTTCGATCACAACAAGGAAATGATACATATTATTTCACCTTTTTCAGTTGGGCTTGCTTTAATATACTGTTTAATGTCCCTTCAGCCAAATCATCACCTGGATGACCGGCGATTGTTACTCTGCCTGGTTTGGTTGGATGCTTGTATTGTTGATGGCTGCCTTTTGTTGCAACAAGATACCAACCTTCGGCTTTTAATAATTTTATGATTTCACGTATTTTCATTGTATCTATCTCTATCTTATTTAAGCATAACCTGATGCACTTTATATCTTATGCTATTTCATTCAAGTGCGTGTATTGAAGCTCCAACCAACTCAAAAAACATACAAAAATGCTTATAAACTAATATTTTGTAAGAATATACGTATAAATAATTTTTTATTTTAAAAAACGACATTATGGGGATTTGTTTTAGATTATGGCTTTATTGCTTAGTAATTACATATAGAGGAGTATGATTAAAATAATCGATCAATTCCTTCATGACCTTAAAATTAATGGCACGGCAGAGAAAACTATAATGGATTATAGTAAATTTTTAAAGAACATCAATAGGTTTAAGGCTCTTGAAAAGTGGGATAAAACCGATGTGAATAAGTACATTATGGAAAAGCATAACGAATGTTTAATCGAAACAGTTGGAATTTGCAAAGTCAGGATAAAGCGGTTTTTTACATGGGCGGGCAAATCTGAAATCGTAAGCCATCTTAATACTTAAATGCCTGCGAAATCTGCTTTTAGTATATTATAAATACTATCCTAGATAAACATCTATAGAGGTATTTATGATTGGGGGAAGAACAACTTATTATGTTGTATTTGCTGCAATAGTATTATCGTTGATAATCTCGGGCTGTGTGAGCAGGCTCCCTAAGGCTACTCCAACGCCTACTCCGACATCAACCCCCAATCCTCATGTGGCGGGCGCGGACTGCGCGGCGTGCCACAAAGAGGAACATAAGCGTTGGGCGACAACGCTGCATGCCGCCGATGCCCAAACCGTCTTGCTGAACGAGAACCACAACACGGCAGAATTATTGACAGATGAGTGCATTACTTGTCACTCGCCCTTTCAGGTGGCAAAGTTCAATATCACTGATTTCGTTCAGCCAGTAGACCAAAAGGGTCCTTGGAGGCTCGTAGACAACGCGAAAGCATGGGAGGCGATTAAGTGTGAGGTCTGCCACGATCCGACAAGCAAGGCGCCGATGCTGCTTGCCTTCTACGACGGGACAAAGCAAGTGTACGTCGCGGTGAAGAACA
Source organism: Candidatus Methanoperedens sp. (assembly GCA_041494705.1). Taxonomy (GTDB): domain Archaea; phylum Halobacteriota; class Methanosarcinia; order Methanosarcinales; family Methanoperedenaceae; genus Methanoperedens. The sequence continues at coordinate 33,152 of JBGQBI010000005.1, read as the reverse complement.
ATACCGAACTGTGCGAAAAATGCCATCAGCCCGGCACCGATGACAGCCGCAACCTCAAAGGCTCGGTGCACGAGGGCTTGCAGTGCGCTCAGTGTCATTTCGTGAAGGGCACCGAGATGAGTCTCGACCCGCATGAAGCGTGTACGCAGTGCCACCCCATGGTCAATCCCAAGCATCCCGATGTCACCAAACTCGACACGACCTATAATGACAAGGAAAGCAAGAACGACATTCACTTTGTCTCTTGCAACACCTGCCATCCCAAAGGCACACCCATGCCTACTCCCTAGCCCACACCGAGCGATTATCAAAGGAACGTTCAAATCATCCATCTTTTTCCAACTAATATATCTTACTAAATCTTTCTGAAGATATAATCTGAAGCTCCTGTTTTATGAATAAATTAAAAACCCCGGAATTGACAGGAGCCATTACAAAGACTTTTACATTATAGCGTATTAATAAAGTATGGGTATGGTTGACAACAATAAATTACTGAAAATCATAACAATAATCCTTTCTGTATTATTGATAGGCTCAGCCTTCCAATTATATACGAGTCTTGAAAAAATAAACCTCCAGAACCAGACTATTACCGGCCTGGTTGCAGAGACCAATTCCCAGAAAGAAACGATTTCAGGGCTTGAAATAAGCGTAAATAATCTCAAACAGAATTTATCCACAACAGAGACGCAACTCAAAAACGAAACACAAAGAAGCGCGCGGCTTGAGGATGAAATCATAAACCTCACCATGGTCTCAAAAGCCGATTATGATGTCCTGGCTGTGGATAATAATGATGTCGGACACCTGATTCCCCTTGAAGTCATTTTAAGGAAAGGAACCGGAGATCTATTACTTAATGTCGCCAATGTCCTGCTTGACCCGACTATTCAAACTTCGGCACAAACGGCGGTACGTGTGGCGCGTGAGATTACGAGGAAAAACCTGGCAGATAAGGACATTCTCATCAATATACAGTCCCCTTTGCAAGAGCAATTACTCATTTCCGGGGGAAGCGGCGGCAGTGCCATGACCCTTTCGGCTATTGCGGCAATGCAGGGGAAAACTATGCGAAAGGATGTGCTGATTACAGGCACAATAAATGATGATCACAGCATTGGACAAATCGGGTCTCCCAGGGCAAAAGGACTGGCTGCCAGGGATGCCGGGGCTGTCTTGTTCCTTGTTCCCCTGGGACAAAAAGCCGATGTGGGGGATATCGGGATTGAGGTGAGGGAGGTCGGGACTATTGAGGATGCGATGACGTATGTTTTGCAATAGTCTTGACAGCAAAAACGAAAGCAAGAGAACCGTGCGTCAACCTTTGCGTCAATGTTTACGTCAACCTGTTTAATCCCTTAATTGAGGGATGAAACTTTATTTCCTCCTTATCCCCATCCTCATCTTAACATCCTCAACATCCCAATCCTTCACAAGTGCGCCCTCAGCTTCAATCTCAGGACCAATACTCAATGAGCTTGCCCTGACTTCTCCTGAAATAAAATCCTTTAAATCAAGTATTAGCGCCGCAACACGCTCGTCCTTGATTTCCACAATAGCGTTTATCTCTTCTTCAACAGCAAGGTCAAGTTCTTTTCTCATGTCCTGGAGCCTTCTTATGACCTCGCGGGCGTAGCCCTCGGATTCGATATCGCGCGTGAGTTCAGTATCAACAAACACTTCCCCCTGCGAAAATCCGGCGCTGGCAATAGCAGGCGGGACTAAGTCCTTGAAACTTACCATTTCCTGTGTTATTATACCGGCTTTAAGCTCATATTGACCCGTTTCCAGAATCGCCTTTTTTATTTTCCTGCCGTCAGCTTTCTTTAATTCGGCTATTACTTTGCCTGCATCCTTTTTAAAAGCAGGCCCAAGCGCCGCATGGTTGGGCAGCACTTCCACGCCAAGCTCTTCCCATGTTTCACCCTCTTTTAGCAAAACGATTTCCTTGGCATTTGTCTGCTCTTTCAGTACGGATTCAAGGCTTGCAACAGCCTCATTTACTATTTCATTCTTCGGCGAGATAACAATTCTTTTCACAGGCCATCTCAGTTTACGCTTCAGTTTCTGTCTTGCATTGGATGATGCCTCAACTATCTCCCTTATGATTTCCATTTTTTTCTCAAGCCCGACATCAATGAAATTTTCCCTTGGTTTTGCCCATTCGCACATGTGAACGCTTGCAGGCGCACCAGGATTTACGTTGCGCACAAGATTCTGGTACATCTCCTCGGAAATATGAGGCATAAAAGGCGCTATGAGTTTTGTTATTGTGACAAGGACTTCATACAGTGTATAATAAGCCGCCAGTTTATCAGGGTCGTTTGCCTCGCGCCATGTCCTTGGCCTTATGAGCTGGATATACCACCGCGAGAGGTCTTCAAGTATGAACTCCGATATGGGACGCGTGGCTTTATGAAGGTTGTATTCGGACATTGCCAGGTCAACGGATTTTATCAGGGACTGCATCCTTGAAAGTATCCACCTGTCTTCAAGGCGAAGCGGCAAAGTCGCAAGTTTCTTATCAAGGTCAGCCGGGTTAAACTTATCAAGAATCATGTACGGAAGCGGGAACCTGTACACATTCCAGAGGATATTCACCATCCTGTGGATATTGCCCACCTCATCCCAGCTGAATTTCAGGTCTTCCCACGGTGCATTCTGGGAAAGCACGTAAAACCGGAGCGATTCCGCCCCGTATTTTAAAATAACATCGTCAGGCGAGACAACATTCCCAAGACTCTTTGACATCTTCTTGCCTTCGGTGTCAAGGGTGAAACCGTGCATCAGCACACTCTTATACGGGGCTTTCCCGAATGAAACCATGCTTGCGCCCATCTGGGAATAGAACCACCCGCGCGTCTGGTCATGACCTTCGGTTATAAAATCGGCTGGCCACCATTCTTTATATGCTTTTTCATCGCGCGGGAAATTCAACGTTGCCCATGAGGCTACTGCGGAATCGAACCACACATCAAACACATCGGGAACCCGGCTCATTCTTGCGTCGCATTTGCATTTGATATGGATATTATCAACGTTGGGCCTGTGCAGGTCTGAAAGCGTTTTTACTCCCGACCTTGATTTCAGTTCGTCCATTGTTCCCATTACCTCAACATTGCCGCAAAAATCGCACACCCATACCGGAATTGGAATTCCCCAGTATCTCTGTCGCGAAATGCACCAGTCGCGCGAGCCAGCGACCCAATCCGCAAACCGCGCTGACCCTGCCCATTCAGGATACCATTTTACTTTCTTAATCTCCTCAAGCATTTTTTCCTTGAGGTCGGTGACCCGCAGGAACCACTGCTCTGTGGCAAGATAGATAATTGGAGTCTTGCATCTCCAGCAATGACCGTAGCGGTGCGAGATTGTGCCGCTTGAAAGGAGCAGGTTGTTTTCTTTGAGGTCGTCGAGAACAACCTTATTGGCTTCCCGGACATGCATCCCCTTATATTCCCCGGCTTCTTCGGTGTATTTGCCGTCAGGCCCGACAGGACAGAATATAGGCAATTTATGCTTCATTCCGAGTTCAAAGTCGTCAATGCCATGCCCCGGCGCAATATGAACGCACCCGGTATTTTCGGCTGTGACGAAATCTGCCATGTAAACATGATGCGGAAATTCATTCTGTTTGGGCACTTTATGACCAAGAGGCGCCTTGTATTCGATTTTCAGTTCCTCTCCGAGAATCGTTTCGAGGACTTCGAACTCTTTGTACCTTCCCTGTTTCATGACATTTTTCATGAGTTCGGATGCCATTATGAGAATCTCTTCTTTCCCGTCTTTTACGACCTTCACCCTGACATACTCAAAAGAAGGATGCACAGCAACTGCAATATTTGCAGGAATAGTCCAGGGCGTTGTTGTCCAGATTACAATATAGGTGTTCTCCTCGTTCGCAACCGGGAATTTGATATAAACAGAAGGGTCGGTAACATCCGAATATTCGACCTCGGAGTCGGCTATGGCGGTTTCGCAGCGCGGGCACCAGTTCACAACGCGCCGGCCTTTTTCAAGGAGTTTCTTTTCATGCGCTTTTTTCAATGTCCACCATGCAGCCTCAATGTACTCGTCCCGCAATGTCATGTACGGGTCTTTCCAGTTAAGCCAGACGCCAAGGTTCTGGAACTGGAGCGTCATTTCATCGCGGTGGGAGAGAGCGAATTCCTTGCATTTTGCAACGAAATTGCCAACGCCGTATTTTTCAATGTCCTTTTTTGATTTAAAGCCGAGCACGCCTTCCACTTTTACCTCGATGGGCAGGCCGTGCATATCCCACCCGGCGCGGTCAAGTATATGGAAGCCGTTCATGGATTTGTAGCGAAGTATCGAATCCTTGATAATCTTATTCCACGCTGTCCCGAGGTGTATCCTTCCTGTTGTATATGGCGGCCCGTCAACAAAAAAGAATTTCTTGCCGTTTTTCCGTTGTTCTCTTACCTTTGAATAAGCGTCTATTTCATCCCAGAATTTGCGTATATTCTGTTCTAAGTTTTTTGCATCGTATTGCGCTGCTTCTTTTAACATGAAAATAATCTCCAGAGTTTGAAATCCTTTTGATATCTTAATTTACTATACGGGTTTATCAAAGAATGAAGTTTAGTAATGTGATATTGCAATTAAAACTTTATGGTGTTGATATCGGATCGGTAAAGCTAGCCGGTATACCCTCAGATATTTAAAGGATTGGAGAAAATATTGTTTTCAGGAGTTAAATGGATTTTACAGCGATCATTAGAAGAGGCGAAAAGCAATTTGTGGCATTATGCCCTGAAATAGATGTTGTGAGCCAGGGCTATACAATCGAAGATGCTCTGAAAAATCTAAAAGAAGCTGTAGAGGTCTATATAGAGGAGATGTATGCAACGCCTTCCCCCTAACCAGCGTAAAACTGCGGATTTCCCTGTCCTTCATTTCGGAAGAGTGCCCGAATTTGATAAAGGAACCTGGGATTTCTGTGTGGAAGGTCTTGTAGAAAATCCGGTCAGGCTGACGTATGATGAATTCCTGGCGCTTGAAAGGACGGTTGATGTAAGTGACTTTCATTGCGTAACCGGATGGAGCAGGTTTGATAATAAATGGGAAGGCGTTCGTTTCAGTGATGTTGCAAAGCTTGTAAAACCCAAAACTAATGCCAGGTTTGCGACCATTGAGGCTGACGGCGGCTATACTACAAGCCTGCCGCTTACTGAGCTTATGGAATCTGATGTGCTTTTAGCTTACGCTTTTGAAGGAAAGCCGCTTGAACCATTACACGGCGGACCGCTTCGCCTCGTTGTCCCCAAAAAATACGCTTACAAGTGTGCCAAATGGGTGAGGAGGGTTGTGTTCACTGAAAAGCAGGAGCTGGGTTACTGGGAGCAGCGCGGCTACAGCAACAGCGCTGACCCGTGGAAAGAGGAGAGGTATTCGTATTAGGGTTCGTTTAGCAATTCACTTCTCTTCACAAGCGGTATGAGTTCAATACCCTCATCATCAAGCGCCTTGCCTGCCCCTTCCTCGCGGTCAACCACCACGATAACATACCGAACGACCACCCCTTCACCCCGCAGCATTTCTATGGCTTTCAGGACAGAACCGCCTGTCGTTGCGACATCCTCGACCATTAAAACCGATTCACCAGGCTTGAATTCGCCCACGATTTGTCCTTTCGTGCCGTATTCTTTCGCTTCTTTCCTTATGATTATCAGGGGCAATCCAGTTTCCAGCGACACGGCGACGGCTATTGGCACTCCTCCGAGAGCCACGCAGCCTATATAATCCACAGATATGGAATGGGATTTTATTTTCTCCTTTATGGCATGAGCTATGATTTTCAATATTCGCGGGTTTGTGCTTGCTTTTTTGATATCGACATAATACCTGCTTTTCTTCCCTGAAGCAAGAGTAAAATCACCGAACTTGATCGCCCCGCACTCCTTCAAAGCTCCTGCAAGCGTTTCCATTACCATGGCTCCTTTTTTAGTTTAATATAATACCCGATAATATTGGTCAGGCGATGGAGTATGGGTGTCAAAATGATGACTGTAATCATTATCCCGAAAGTAAAGTTGTCAGTAAACCACTTCGGGTCTGCGATATACGCTAGGACCCATGCACCTGCTACAAAATCCAGCTGGTCCACAAGCGGGAATTTAGCTCCCCGCTCTAATCCAAGCCGTCGTTTAAAAAAACTTTTTACGATATCACCAAGCAATGCGCCAAACGATAGGGCAACCACCGCGCCGAGGGTAAAAGCTGGCAGTGAAAATTGAGGAGACGCCTGTATCTGGATGAGTCCGATGATAATACCGCAGACTGTCCCCCCGATAAGTCCCCGAAATGTCTTCCCGTCACCCAATATTCTTCTCCCGTCCTTCCAGTTCTTCCCGAAATCTATGGGTGTCCCGCCCCCGAACACAACGGCTGTGGGATTTGCAATATAAGCCGGAAGCATCAACCATGTCGCCTTGAGAATATATCCGGTTATTACTGCAATTGTCTCAAACATATATCTCAAGAGCTCCGGCTGAGGTCAAATTGTTCGACTTTGACGCCTGCCTTGTTAAAAAAGTTCAGGGCTTCCTTATCCGGGTAAACTACTCCGAAAACCACTTTTTCAATCCTGGCATTTATCAGCATCTTTGCGCACAGGATACATGGCTGGTGCGTGCAATAAATTGTTGCGTCCTCAATGCTCACGCCATGCAGCGCCGCCTGTATAATGGCGTTCTGCTCTGCATGAACTGCGCGGCAGAGTTCATGCCGCGTCCCAGAAGCTATATTATTTTGCTGCCTTATGCATCCGATATCAAGGCAGTGTTCCAGGTTCCTCGGTGCGCCGTTATAGCCCGTGGAAAGTATCCTTTTATCTTTCACGATGACGGCGCCGACCTGGTTTCTGAGGCAGGTGGAGCGTTTTGCAACTATTGTCGCTATCTCCATGAAGTATTCATCTATTGTGGGTCGCATCGGCGATTAATAAGCACCAAACGATAAATATTTACTGCTTAAAAATCAATAGTCATTATGAAATCCATTGTTTTGCTTTCTTCTGGCCTTGATTCCACCGTTGCATTCAAGGAAGCTTACAACAGGTGCGACGAAGTGGTTTGCGTGACATTTGATTATGGGCAGAGGGCGAGGGAAAAAGAGATTGCTTTTGCGAAAACCATCTGCGAGCGATTCAAGGTTGGACATATCATAATTTCTCTTCCGTGGTACGGCACTTTTCGCGGCGCGCTTACAGGAGGCGGGGCGCTTCCGAAAATATCGGGGCATGAACTTGATGATAAAGAGATTACACAAAAGAGCGCAGAAGAAGTCTGGGTGCCCGCTCGCAATGTTGTTTTTCTTTCAATAGGCGCAGCTCTTGCTGAGAACTATAAATATGACCTTATTGTTACGGGATTTGACGCTGAAGAAGCTGCAACTTTCCCTGATAACACGCCTGAATTCGTGGAGCGTTTCAATGAAATGCTTAAATTCGGAACGCTGGTGCACCCATCGGTCTATACGCCGCTTATTTCCATGAACAAAGCCGATATCGTAAGACGTGGGCTGGAAATTGATGCCCCTCTTGAATGGTCATGGTCATGTTATGAGGGCAAGGAAAAACCGTGCGGCGTGTGCGAATCATGCCTCAGGCGCAAGCGCGCTTTTGAAATGGTTGGGTCAAAAGACCCGCTGCTTGAACGGATAGGGATTTAATTATTTTTCACTATGAATCTCACAGCGGAGAGTGCGAAGATTATCTGATGTGCTTTGCGAACTTTGCGCCTTTGCGGTGATTTATTACTCAAGCTCAAACTTGATGGTGCATTCACCAACAACGCCAGGCTTTTCCACACCTTTTGTTATCACATTTCTCCCGATTTTCTTGACCGCAGCGTACTTTGCAGCCTGTACGATAGGACAGGCAGTTGCCACCCCTTCTTTCCTCAATATCTCATTGCCGTGGCAGATTGCGCATCCTTTGATTTCAAGTGAATAATTCTTGTCGTCACATTTGACTTTCACCTGCTTTGCAAATTCAAGCTGGTTTTTCAGGTAATTCTCAAAACTTTCGGCGAACTCGGCATTGCTATTGATTTCCCCGGCTTTGTCAGCCCAGTTGTCGGCCAGAATCGAGCCGACCTTGGCATTTACCTTCTTGGCATCCTCACCCAGAGCTTTTATCACTGTGCTGTGATATTGTTTAAAGAAATTCAGGCTTGTTGTCATGTAAACCTCCATATTCTAAGTTTTGACAAAATTATACATAACCGTTATCAAATATAAAGATTATGCTTGAAGGAGACCGTTATAATTCGTGTTGGTAGTTATGTTAATGTGCAACACCTAAATAGTAAAATATATTTATATTCAATGCAGACTCAATCGTCTATATGGTAAATTCAGATAACGTCTTCTCGGATATGGTTGGAGATGATGAAAAAGCATTCACGAAATTACTTCATAATTTTTTAAGATTTAAAATTTTAAGAAAATTGTTATTGAACTTGCTAAAAACCAGTGGATTCCATAAGTCAAGAGTTAAATATGAACATCTTAAAATTAATGATAATAATGGCGAATATGGGAATTTCGATTTAGTTATAAAAAATGATGAAGTCGAAATAATCTTTGAAATCAAAATAAAAAATACCACCTTAACTAACAATCAACCACTTGGATATCTTGAATATCTTGCCAAAGAAAGTAAGAAACCATTTAGGGGTTTGGTCTTGATGGCACCTAAGGATTATATCTATGAAAATGATTACAACAGTCAAGTATCAAGTTTTAAAAAACGTTCGGGAATTGATATATTTACGCCGACCATTTATTGGAATCAATTGATTGAATCCTTTAACAAAGAAGAATTAGTTGACACAAGCACATTGTTTAATGAGTATTATAAATTCCTTAATAATTTTTTTGGCATTATAGAAACAACTAATATCAATTATAATGATATAAAAAATTTGTTTAACAAAGAAATTGCAGAAATAATTATCAAACCGATGGACATTATGTATCATGTCAAAGAAGAATTATACGAGAGAGGTTACAACATAAAACAAGAAGATACAACTGGACGTTATTATAAGGATTCGCATCACGAATATGGATTCTACATAAGGAACTCAAATGAGCGATGGATATTATTTTTTGGTATTTGGTTTGATTTCTGGAAAAAATACAATAAACCTCTTTGTGTAGTATTAACAAATGATGTAAGTAATGATGAATGGAAACCATTAGAGGCTAAGTTTATAAAATTATGTAAACAGAAAAATCTTGATGTAAAATACATTCATGGGGAGCCAATAACATATATAGAAGAGAACATGATAATGTACGAAAATAATCATGAAGAAATAGCAAATCTTATTGAAGAATTCTGCATCGAACTCGAGTTATATCCGTTGTCATCCAATAGACAAATTTCTAAGCTTTTAGCAGAAGATTAAATAAAAGTAAAGGTGGTGATTTAACTGATGATAAAATCAGTTTCAATTTGTATTGATAAATTGAAATGAATCAAAAATAAATGTTATATAACTACCAACACGAATTGAAACGTCTCGCTTGAAGGTTCTGAAAAGTCTGCGGTTTACCAGCATGGCTGTAGAAAATCCAATAGGCGTTATACAGAAAATATATACCTGAAAAAGTCATTTTATAAACTAGGGGTTTTATGCCGCAAGAAACTTCGGATAATAAATTGTACGTGATAATAGTTATCCTTTCGATAGCTATTGTTGTAATAGCCGCCGGGTTATACAGCGTTGCCGGCACGGCTGGAGTAAAATTATTCAATGTCACCACGCCGGGGCAAAAGCTGCTTTACGTTTCCGGGTCGGCATCAGCATTTGTTGTACCGGATACCGTCTCCATAAGTCTTGGCGTATTAACGCAGGCGTCTTCTGCCAGGGAAACATCGGATAAGAACGCTGTCTCTATGAATGCCGTTATTAGCGCGCTTAAAAACCAGGGGCTCACAGACAAGGAAATCCGGACTACCGTTTTCTCCATCCAGCCGGTTTACAGCTATCCCAAGGACGGGGGCGCGCCGACAATTACGGGTTATTCCGCTTCCAACAACGTAGTTGTAACCACCCGGATGGTTGGCAATTTAAGCGACATCCTGGACAAGTCCGTAGCTGCCGGAGCTAACCAAGTAGGCGGCATATCCTTCATGGTATCCGAAGAAAAACAGAAACAAATACACGATGACCTTCTTGCAGGGGCTGTAAAGGATGCAAGAGGAAAAGCGGATAAGCTTGCAGAGAACCTGGGGGTAAAGATAACAGGCGTAAGCTCAACTTCTATCAGCGAAGGGGGAATTCCGCAACCTGTGGCTCTGGGTATTACTGAGAAAGCTGCACCAATCCAGCCGGGAGAATCTCAGGTGTCGCTTTCTGTGCAGGTCACATATATAATTGAATAGACTGTGAATTGCCATTCAAAGAAAATTCTGGGAGCTTTGCACCCAAAGTACCGTTTTTGAGCGATGCAGACGATATACTTTAGGTGCAAAGCCGCATTAATGGAGCATGAAATGAGTGAATCAAACAATAAAGAACCACCCAAAATCAAAATAAAATGGGAGGAACAGGAATAGTTATGAAAAAAGGCATAAAAGTTGTATTTGTAGGAATTGTGATAATTCTCTCCCTTTATTGGTACTCTCAACAAAGCAGCCTAACTGAAAAGCCAAACTTTGATATGAACGGTACAATTGAAGACATCACTATTCCATGCCCTCTTAATACAACGTGTAATCCGCAGTATTGGTTAGATGCAGAAGATGGAAACACTTACCACCTCCTAATAAGTACAAGATTACCAGATGGCAGTCAACAGATTTGTGAAGGCTCGCTTGCGCTTCAGGAGGAATGCTTGACCAGAGCACCAAATCAAGGTCAGCATATCGAAGTCATAGGATATGTAACATACAATACAGATAATTCTTGTGGGGTAAATGGACAATATGTTCCTTGTCAGCCAATCGGGACAGTTAATGTATCGAAATGGCGACAAAGATGAAAATGACGATTATATCTGGTGGAATATGAACACAAAAGTTTTTCTGTTTAGGTTGATAGGATTATACAGCCTCATTCTGGGAGTATTATTTGTTATTGGGCAAATTGAGCACTATGTAGAACTGCGTGCTCTTATGGAACAAGGGGCAATAATAGTAGAAGAACCGCTGCATCTTGAACAAATAGTCCTACTATTACTTGCTAATGGTTCAATTTTTTGGCTGGTCATTGGGGGATTATTATCATTTAAGAAACATTCAGGGGTTATAGCAATTACTCTCTTAATTACTCAGATAATTGTAGAATTTTTGTCGGGTTTTACTGTTGGAATGTATTTTGTACCCGTAACTTTTGTGCTTGTCATTTCGTTAATCGGTTACGATTTTATTAATTCGGGGGAATAGAATAGTTCATTAATTTTATAATAAAACCTAACCTGCTCAGGCAAGCGTATATCGGTCAAGCGCCAAAGTTATCTCGGTTTGAATATGCCACCTTTTCCGACTTTAGGTGCAAAGCTAATCATGGAAGCTTTGCACCCAAAGTCACACTTGCACCTAAAGTAGTGAAGTTGCACCTAAAGTCAGTTTGAGGAAATTATGTCATGGAAGAACTATAAGGTAATGATTTAATGTAATTTTCCATGAATTGCCAATCAGGTTTTCCATTCTTGTCCGCTGGCAATCTTATAATTGTTTTATTCATTCTTTCCATTCCCCATTTTCTCCCATAATTATAACGATATTTTTCTTTTTTTATCAGTGATATTAGAAACATTGCAATGTATTGATTTAATTCAAATTTTGGGTTAAAAATATGAACATCTTCAGTTGAACAAAAAGGAATGTGTTGATAATATGCTTCTCCAACGCTCCCGTTGCGATTTACACTAATTACATTTCCTTTATGGTAAGGAAGTGAATCTATCATCCCCAACCAACCGTTATTTTTATCAATTGATGTTACAAATGGGATTTTTCCATTTTTTTTCAAATCCTTTTTCCTCCCTCCACGTCCCCTTTCGATTTTAAATAATTCATCATATCTAAAAGGTTTCCATTGAGAAATATTTAAATTAAAAGTTTTATTATTAATTAGTTTTTTGTTTGTAACTGATGTAATTTTATCCATTGAAATGTTTGAAAACTCCTTTGGCATCTCTGATGGAATGAGTATATCTTTCAGGGTTTTATTGGCTTGTCTCCCAAAATTATAACGGTATCGGTTACTTCTTATACATATAGAATAATAAATCATCTCAACTGATGTCATTTTCTGAATTGGAGTTAATACGTACAAATGAAAGCCACTGTAGTATGGCTCTGGTTGATAAAACGAAGCAAGAACAGAGCCACTTACTGCAACAGAAATCGTATTAGCTTCATTGGGAGTAATGCCTTTTATTTTTTTTACAAAAGCAGAAATACCATTATTTTTATCAGTTCTCGAAACGAAGTTTATAGAGTCTTTGTCTGATTTTTTGCATTCTTCCAAATCACTTAATGCTAAACTCACACCATATTTAATAGTGAATAACTCGGAGACTTTTTTTAGAGTGGTCATTTCAAATTCATCTCTTGGAATATCACAAATTCCTTGACCGTTTTAACAAAATCCTCCTCGGTTATGTTTGAGTAGTCGGTCTCCATATAAGCCTCAGCACACCACTCATCTTCGGCAGTCACGCATCTTTTGACGCTATGCCCTGCAATCTCTTTGCGGTTTCTAAAATTATATACCCACTCTTTCTTAATACCGTCCCATTTATTGAGATAATCGCCTCTCCCCATTGGCTTCCGTTTAATAAAACCATCGTCTTTGCAGTATCCAAAATAGGTTTCAAAGTTGGTCGGATGAGGCTGATGCGCTTTTACGACCACAACACAAGTGACTGTACCTACGTTTGAATTAATAAATAATTCATCAGGCATTGAGAAAACTGCCTCTAATGTATGATGTTCTAAGAGTTGTTTCTTTAAATCGAGTTCCTCCCCTGACTGTGCCATGACACAACTCATCGGAACTATAGCCACACAAGTACCGCCTTTTTCAAGCATGGCAAGATTGTTTAATATGAACGATAATTCATAAGGGTCGGTTTTTTCGGTTTTATATGGCGGATTCAAAAACCCGATATTGGGGTGCTTGGTCTTGACCCTCTTTATTATATCTTCATCGAAGCAACTTCCATGCTCGATGTTGCTCCTACCATCCCCATGAATATACATATTCGAACAAGCTAATGCAAAAATATCGTCCTGATACTCGATTCCTATAAGCTGGTTTTTCTTTATGTCTTTTATTTTTTCCTCATCTCCTTTTGCATCCGCCATCATTTTTTTCATTCCGCTTATCAAAAAACCAGCAGTACCAGCACAATTATCGAGTAAGATACTGTTCTTGTTTACCATGGCTATATCTGAAAAAAGCTCTGTTATATGGGGTGGCGTCAGGACGATTCCCAAACCCTTATCGTTATTAGCATATTTCAAAAACTCAATGTAAAACTGACCTAAAACATCATGACCAGGATAGGTCTTAATAAAGGGCTTAATTTTATTGTTTACATTATCAATTAAACCTCTCAATATCCCCTCTTTCTGCGACATATCTGTATGTGTTTTGATAAAACTGTATGCTACAGCCAGATTCTCAGCTTTTTCCTGCTTTAAGGTATTTCCAAGTTGTTCTTTTATGGTAGTGACCAACCGATTCGCTAATTGCTGGGTATCTTTTATTTTTTTATAACTTATCTCAAACGATTCATCTTCTAACGCAATTAATATACCGCTAATAAGAAGGCTCCGCTGCGATTCTTTTACTTTTATGGAGTGGAGATAGTCGTTTAAAGGTTTAGAATATTTCAAAAGTTCTTGATACTGTTGAATACATTTACGCTCGCTGGTGACGTAACCATTCAGATAGTTTTTAACGGACAGCAACTCGTCACCGAATATGGGTTTCGCCTCAGTTTCCCCTTTCAGTTGTAGGAAATGTGATACTTTTAAATTATTTTTTGTTTCCCCGCTTACAGCAATTGAAAGCACATCATATTCTTGCGAAAGGAACGACGAATACAACACTGCGCCGTCCACGGCATATTCTCCGTAATTATCTCGTGTTTTGCTCTCGTGTTTTGTTCTACTTGCCTTACATTCTACAACGATTATAAAATCCATTATTTCATTTCTGAATGTGATTAAAAACTCAGGTTTGCCTCCACCCATTCCAGACTTTGATGCACTTTTTAACAACTTATCCACACGGGGGATGCTGGACTTTTGTTCTTCAAGAAGTATTCTGTCATAACACCCATCGCTCTTGAAATGGTTACGAACAATATCCTCTGTGATTCGCTCATTCATTTTAGCCCTCCTTATCTGTATTTTTATCTTTATAAATCACTAATGAAAGCGGAGTGAAAGTAATTATCCTATCCGTCTCCCTTTTTCCCAATATACAGTCCTCCATTTTCATATCCTCAGCCACCAATTAGTCCTATTGCCTCTCTCCTCCATGTTTACATAACCATTTTTACGTAAGCTCGTGAGGTTATCTTTTGCGGTCTGCCAAGCTATGCCCAATTTTTCTGAAACCTGTTTTGTTGTCAAAGGTCTCCGAGCTACGTATAGGAGATTGACTATTCGCTTTTCGTTTGATGTGAATTTGCTATTCACGCTTTTCACTCCTTACATATTTAATATCTATCTCCTCTTGCTGATTTGTTTTGGGAGATGGCAGTACAACTCTGAATTTAATTTTGTCTCCTTTCTTAATACCGATAGCATTGGCTATATCGTTCGGAAACCGAACCAAGTATTGTTTACCGTCATAGTTAATGTTCGCTTCTTTTTCCGCTAAATCTGATAGTGGCTCGGCAACTATGTCCTCTAATTCATTCGGTAGTTTGGAATAATCCAAAGGCACAGGCTTCTCTTTTTTCTTTCGTACGGTTTTTTCGGGCATTTACATTATTAAATTGTACGATTTAATATATAAAGATACCCTGTCGTACGATTTATAGTAAAGTTTATATGCTTTTAAAACAATCTATCGTACGACAGATTAGAATATCATCCACTAAGGAGGAAACAAACATGGATACAAGAGAAATAAAAGGAAAAGAAATCGTACAGACTAAGAAAATAAGATATGATGGGAAAAGACATATCTGGTTAGTGCCATCGCAATCAAGCGATAAGGTGTATTTCGTAGATGAGAAATTTACATGCAACTGCCCAGATGCGGAATACCACAAAACCACATGCAAGCACGCCCACGCTTTACGCTACTACTTGCAAATTTTAAAAGAAACACCCATCGGCACAGAAGAAACAAAAGTACGCTTAACCTATAAACAGGCATGGGAAGTCTATAACAAGGCTCAAACAAGCGAAATAAAGTTGTTTGATGAACTGCTAAAGGATTTAGTAGAAAGTGTAGAAGAACCTCCGCAGGATTTCGGGAGACCACGCTTGAGCATGAGGGAAACGATATTCTGTTCAGTCCAGAAAGTCTATTCTCAGCTTTCGAGCCGAAGGGCTGCATCATTATTCGGCAATGCGGTTGAGAGGGAACAGATAAAACATGCCCCGCATTTCAATACCGTAAGTAAGATGTTCAATAAAGAGGACATAACTCCTATGTTGCACAAGCTGGTAGGTATTTCTGCCCAGCCCCTTGCAGTTGTTGAAGATTCATTTGCCATTGATAGCTCAGGATTCAGGACTACAAGCTATAATGAGTATGCAAATCAGAAATATGACCTTAAGAGGCAGCATAAATGGCTTAAGGCTCATATCTCCGTAGGTGTAAAAACCAATGTGATAGCCAGCGCAGAAATAACAGATGGGGATAGTGCAGACAGCCCGCAGTTCGCACCGCTTGTCATGGCAACGGCACAGAACGGTTTTAACATCAAGGAAATGACCGCCGACAAGGCATATTCAAGCAGGGATAACCTTGAAGCGGTTGCACAGGTTGGGGGAACGGCATATATCCCATTCAAGAGCAATGCAACAGGCAAGAGTAGAGGCAGTGCGCTATGGTGGAAGATGTTTCTGTATTTCCAGCTTAACCAAGAGGATTTTTGGAATCACTACCACAAGAGAAGCAATGTAGAAAGTACCTTTAACATGATAAAAGCGAAGCTTGGGGATAAACTGAAATCCAAGAATTTCATAGCTCAGAAAAATGAGTTACTCTGCAAGCTGATAGCGCACAACATCATAGTCCTGATACATGAGATGCATGAGTTGGGCATAAAGCCCGACTTCTGCACTCAAAACCTTTCAATTCTTAAACCTAATCAACGCATTGCAGAATATCTCTAAGATATTCCATGAGATTTGTCACATTCTCTTTAGTTTTGACGTACTCAGGAGGAAAATTCTTGTATTTTGGAAGTGTGTAGATTTTCCATGCATTGATATATGATTTATTATTCGAATTAGGCACACATTCTCTCAGTAATTTGTCAAAACTTATAGGGCGAGGAATTAGATGAATATGTAAGTGAAATTTTTCTGGATTTGGTTTATCATAAGCAGATTCAAAAAAGTAGGTCACATATACTCGCTCAAGTGAATCATTTTCGAAATATTCATTCCAATAGCTTTCCAAGGCTATATCAATCTTCTGAATGTTTTCACCCAAGAAGCTCAATTCGTCAGATTCAAGGTCTGCTAACCCCATCCGATGATAACGAGGTTGCAATATCACCCATCCAAGAAATCCTCCTTCGCCACTAATATGATTAAGTATCCAATCGCCTTTTAATTCAACGATTCCTCCCTGAACCGTGTCCTTTCCTTGAGAGCGAATGCATCCATCGCAACTTTTTGTGTAATCTTTCATATTTTCACCAACGCCATATTAATTGCACAAGGCTATAATATGATACTTCTATCCATCTACTATCAAAAACATCTGCACCTAAAGTCCATTGTCTGCACCTAAAGTCGCTTAAAAATGGTACTTTAGGTGCAAAGCTAATCATGGAGTAACCTATATATACCATCATCACTAACTTAAGGTTAGTAACCTCAAGTCACTAACTCGGGGTGAAACATAAATATGGAATCGGCACAACTGTTGGACATACTCGGGAACGAAAACCGAAGGAAAATACTGCATCTTCTGGCAAGCCGCCCCTGCTACATGAGCGAAATTGCAGAAAGGCTGGACGTAGGCGCCAAAGCAGTTCTCGGACACCTTCTGCTCCTTGAGAAAGCGGGTCTGATTGAAGGCAACGTAGACGACCAGCGGCGCAAATACTTCCATATAACAGACAACCTCCGTCTTGAAGTATTTGTGTCGCCTTACTCCTTTGAAGTGGAGACCACTACAGTCGCCATCATTGACGCGCCGAGTAGCCATCTGGAATCAAAGGAAGCCGTCTCAGGGTTAAAATCCGTTTATAGCGAGGTGGAAGGGCTTCTGGAACACCGCCGCTCCCTGATGGAAGAGTACCAGCAAGTCCAGTCAGGAATCACCGAGGCTATGGGACGGTGCATGAACGCCATCGAGGACGTCGCAGAAGATCACATTGAGGCTGAAATACTCTATGCGCTCCTTAAAGGCCCCATGACCCAGCGTGTGTTATCCATGCAGCTTGGCATTCCTGAATATGTGCTTGAGGAATACCTGGATAGAATGGAACGAAAAGATATAATAAAAAAAGATGAAAATAATTACAGTATAGGCTAAAGTATATAAAAATAAAATAGAAATAAAAATAGAGGTACAAATATGTTCGAAGGATGGAAAAGAACTGACAAGGGAATTTTTGAAGAATTCGAGAAGCAAATGGAAGAAATGAACGAGCTTATGGAGAAAATGATGCATGAAACCGGAAAAGAACCTCTGGTTTACGGATATAGCATGCATGTCGGGCCTGACGGCATCCCGCACGTGGAACACTTCGGGAATGTAAGGCAGGATGGTCTTCCGCAAATAGGCGGATTTCCCGGTCCAAAAGATCAGGATGTCAGAGAGCCATTTGCCAGTTCCATAATTGACGAGAAGAATAAAGAACTGTGCATAACCGTGGAAATGCCTGGAGTTCGGAAAGAAGATATCGAACTCAATGCAACAGAGAACCAGCTGGTCATTAAAGCGGATAGTAATGGCAGGAAATACTTTAAGGCAATAACCAATCCCTCACCTGTCGTTCCCGACAGCGCGGGTGCAAAATATAACAACGGAGTCCTTGAAATTACTCTCAAACTCAAAGGCCGAAGGAAACCTGAAGGGAAAACTGTCAAAATCGAATAATTATAACAGGAGTTTAATAGATAATTATGGATAAAAAAGATAAAGCTGTGACTTTAAAGGTCATCGAGGCAAAATCATACGACGCAGGACGCGGTATTGCGCGATTGGACCCTGAGGCCGCCTATGAACTCGGGCTTCAAACCGGCGATGTAATAGGTATTGAAGGCACAAAAAGGACAGCGGCAATAATATGGCCGGGTTATCCTGAGGACAGCACCAGCGGTCTCATACGCATTGACGGGACTGTAAGACGAAATGCCGGCGTTAGCATCGATGACAAGGTGCATGTGCGAAAGATACATACGGCGCCTGCTGAAAAAATCCTTTTTTCACCCACGCAGCCCTTGAAAATCCAGGGCGGTGAGGCATATCTTGCCCATAACCTTGAAGGAAGGGTAATCACCCGCGGGGATGTAGTGGAATTGAATATCATGGGACGCCGCGTTGACCTTGTGGTCATCTCCATAAAACCCGTGGCTGACTCTGTCATAATCGGCTCGGGTACGGCTATAGAGATAAGCGATAAGCCAGCAAAAGAAATGCCCACAATTCCGAGGGTCTCGTATGAAGATATCGGTGGGCTGGGAGATGAAGTAAGGAAAGTACGGGAGATGATTGAACTTCCTCTCCGGCATCCTGAGCTATTTGAACGCCTCGGGGTTGAAGCCCCGAAGGGTGTACTGCTTCACGGGCCGCCGGGAACAGGGAAGACCATGCTTGCAAAAGCCCTTGCATCAGAAACTAACGCGAATTTCCTGACCCTCAGCGGGCCTGAAATCATGAGCAAATTCTATGGCGAATCTGAAGAAAAACTCAGGGAGATATTCCAGCAGGCTGAGGATAATGCGCCCAGCATCATACTGATAGACGAGATAGACAGCATCGCCCCGAAAAGAGAGGAAGTCACAGGCGAAGTGGAGCGGCGCGTGGTTGCCCAGCTTCTGGCTGTGATGGACGGTCTTAAAGCCCGCGGCAAAGTCGTGGTCATAGGCGCCACGAACAGGCCAAATGCAATTGACCCGGCGCTTCGCCGCCCGGGAAGGTTTGACCGTGAAATCGAGATTGGCGTCCCGGACAGGAAAGCGCGTTTTGAGATTTTGCAAATCCATACCAGGGGAATGCCTCTGGCTGATGATGTGAAACTTGAAAAATTTGCCGACATCACTCACGGCTTCGTGGGCGCAGACATTGCAGCCCTCGCCAGGGAGGCAGCCATGAGTTCCATAAGGCGTGTGCTGCCTGAACTTGACCTTGAGGTTCAGAGCATCCCGGCAGATATCCTGAACAAGATGACAGTGACTGCGGAGGATTTCGGTAATGCCCTGCGTGAAATTACGCCATCGGCGCTTCGCGAGGTGTTCATCGAAACGCCAAATGTCCACTGGAGCGACATTGGCGGGCTTCTTGATGCAAAACAGGAATTAAAAGAAGCGGTTGAATGGCCTATGAAATATCCCATGTTGTTCAAAGAGGCAGGCGCAAAACCGCCGAAGGGAATCCTGCTTTATGGCCCGCCCGGAACAGGCAAGACCATGCTTGCAAAAGCTGTCGCTACCGAGAGCGAGGCGAATTTCATAAGTGTAAAAGGCCCGGAATTCCTGAGCAAATGGGTTGGCGAAAGCGAAAAAGCGGTCCGCGAGACCTTCAGGAAGGCAAAACAGGCATCTCCATGCATCATCTTCTTTGATGAGATTGATTCAATAACACCTGTACGCGGGACGGGTTCGGATTCCCATGTCACAGAGAGGGTTATCAGCCAGTTGCTTTCGGAAATCGACGGGCTTGAAGAGCTGCACAACATTACTGTGATTGCAGCAACGAACAGGCCAGATATCATAGACCCTGCGCTTCTCCGACCCGGAAGGATTGACCGGCTTATCTATGTCACGCCGCCTGACAGGGACGCAAGGCTTGAGATATTCAAAGTCCACACCGGCAAAACCCCGCTTGACAGCGATGTTGACCTTGATACGCTTGCTGATGACACGGAAGGTTTCACAGGGGCGGACATTGCATCTGTGTGCAATGAAGCCGCGATACTTGCCATCAGGGAGTATGTGGCATCGGGTAAGCCTACAGAGGATGAAAACTCTGTCAGGGGACTGAAAGTGGGCTACCATAATTTCAGGGACGCCATGGTAAAAGTAAAACCGTATTCAAAGAAGGAACTGGAGAAATACACCAAGATATCTGAGAACTTCATATACCAGTAAGCTGCAGCCCCGGGAGAGATTGTTAAAAGACTCCCGGGTACTTTTTTATTCATGGCGTGATATTTAAGCGTAGTTTACTGGATCGGTTATTTGGGAAATGACGGATTTTAAAACCGGGGAAATCCAGAGCTTGCCACCGATATTATCTATCTTATAATTATTATGATAATTAAAATTTTAATAGAAAAATTTAAATAAGATAATAACAGATACTATAACAGAGATAAACTTGAGAGCGACTAAATAATCCAAAGGAACGATGTGGGGCTCTCAATCCGGCATAAAATCGAAAATCTATCAGGAGGCATTCGCTATGGGAATCTGGGCATGGGTTCAACCTGTTGACAGGATATGGAAAGTTGTAACAGATGCTGAAAAAGGGATGCTGTGCGTATATGATGAAAAAAGCGAATTAATTCAGGAAAAGAAAGGGCTTACCAAAGAAGAAGTTAATTTTATTGAACAAAATTTCCTTGGAATAGTGGCGACCTGCCTTTCAGGGGATAAAACAGTCCCTCTTCAGGTCGTGGATATTGCAAAACCGGAGCCGAAGTTCAATTATATGTATGCATGAGATTGTAATCAAACCAGGCTAATACACAAACAAATCCACTCTCGCATTTTTATCCCGCCCCATTGGTATATCCAGCTTTGCATGCACAAACCACTGCAATCCGGCTCCTTCTCCTTCTATCGTGGGGGGCGCATTTTCCGGTATTTTGAATTCAAAATCCTTTTCCACAAAATCATATACTCTCTCGCCTGATAGTTCGATTTCATCACTATGGATTTTGATTTCTTCTTTCTTCGCCCGTCTGGATTTTCCGCTCCCGCAGCTTACATCAACCCATTCTTCTCCTCTCAATGAAATCAGGAGCCGCCTTGCTTTGACAGGTTTGTCAAGAACAAGCTTCACCCTTCCTTTAACCGTTTCACCCGGCATAAAGGAAATTTTCATAAAGCCGATATCAAGGGTTCCGCCGGGCTCAAAAATGTTCACCGTTCAACCTCCACACATTTCTCTGCATGAATATCGAAGGACAAAGGTATATCGATTTTAACATTTACCTGCCAGGTGCTTTCGATGTGTACTCCTTTGTATGACGGCGGGGCTTCTCCGGGGATACTGAATTTAAACGGAATCGTCGCATTCAGAAGCCTTCCGCCTTTATCCAGGTATTGTTGTGATTCTGAAACCAGGTTCCAGCCTGAAAAATTTTTCTTGCAGGGGTTGGGGTAAGTGATTGTATTGCCGAATGAAATTATGACATCACGGAATTTTACATCTTTGTCAAGAGTTATTATTACAGTCCCTTCCAGAACCCCGCCTTTCTTTATTTTTCCAGGAGCTTTAATCTCAACTGTCATTGAACCACCATATTTAACTGGAATGATAGGGCAGATTGCTTAAAAATGTTATCATCCGTTTTTCTACATGCGCTCTTTTCTATTAGCGCTCTAATCTCCAAAAGATTAAATAATTCCACGCTATCAATAAGGCTTCATGGCACAAACTATCTCGGAAAAGATTTTCAGCAAAGCATGCGGCAAAAAAGTAAAAGCGGGAGATTTCGTCCTCGCGAATATAGATTGCGCCATGACCCATGATATCACGGGTCCGCTTGCTGTTGAGGGTTTTAGGGAAATAATAAAAGGCAAGAAAAAGCAGAAGGTTTGGGATCCGAGCAAGATTGTTATTCTTTTTGACCACCAGGTGCCAGCCGACTCGTTAAATGCAGCGGCAAACCATATTTTCCTGCGCCAGTTCGCAAAGGAGCAGGGCATCCTGAATTACGATGTTTTTGAAGGCGTGTGTCACCAGGTGATGCCGGAAAAAGGGCATGTAAGACCCGGCGACCTCATTGTCGGCTCTGACTCCCACACATGCGCCTACGGAGCACTTGGCGCCTTCTCGACAGGCATAGGCAGCACTGATATGGCATTCGTTTTTGCCACAGGAAAGTTGTGGTTCCGGGTGCCGGAAACCATGAAGTTTGAAGTTGAAGGAAAGCTGCCAAGATGCGTTTATCCCAAGGATGTCATCCTCCACCTCATAGGCGATGTCGGAGTGGAAGGAGCAAGATACAGGACAGCGGAATTCTGCGGCTCCACAGTCAGAAACATGGATATTTCAGGAAGGATGAGCATCTGCAACATGGCTATCGAGATGGGCGGGAAAGCAGGTATCGTAGAGGCTGATAAAACAACTGAGAAATACCTGAAAGAAAGGATACCCGGTTTCAAACTTGACCCTAAGTGGAAGAGCGATGAAGACGCAGAGTTCGCCGAGATTAAACAATACGATATAAGCGATCTCCCGCCACAGGTAGCGTGCCCGCACAACGTGGATAACGTGAAATCCGTTGAAGAGGTCGAAGGAACAAAGATAGACCAGGTGTTCGTGGGCTCATGCACCAACGGGCGGTTTGAGGATATTGAAATAGTAGCTAAGATAATGAACGGCGAAAAAGTGGCTAAAGGTGTGCGTCTCCTGGTAATTCCTGCATCGCATACAGAATATATGAAAGTCCTTCGCGCAGGATACGTCGAGCAGTTCATGGAAGCCGGGGCAATCGTGGAATCGCCATGCTGCGGACCGTGTATGGGCGGGTCCTTCGGGCTCCTTGGCAAAGGAGAAGTCGGGCTCTCGACCTCAAACCGCAATTTCAAAGGAAGGCAGGGAAGCCCGGATGCTTTTGTGTACCTGTCATCTCCTGCTACTGCGGCTGCAAGCGCGCTGTACGGCGAAATTAAAGACCCGAGAAAAGTTTAATATGACAACTCAAGGCGCACGCAAGGTAATGGAATGCATGGGAGTAAAACGCGGGGAAAGCGTTCTTATCGTAGTGGATACCTCCACTCCAATATCCATAGGCAGGAGTTTATTCGAAGCTGCCAAAAACCTTGGATGCGAGGTAATGATTATGACCGTGCTTCCAAGAACGCGCCACGGGGAAGAGCTTCCTCCTGTGATAGCTGAAGCAATGAAGAATGCAGATGTTGTGGTCGCCCCGACTACTTTTTCACTAACCCACACACAGGCAAAAATAAATGCCTGCAAAAAAGGTGCGCGGATTGCTTCCATGCCTGGAATCACAGAGAAAATGATGAATTCAGGCGGGATGACCGCGGATTATACTAAGGTCAATGAAATCGCTATTGGATTGTACAGTCGGCTTGAGAAAACCCGGAAAGTAAGAGTTGTTACGGATTCAGGCACGGATATTACATTTGACCTTGAAGGATGTAAATGGATGACGGATACGGGGCTCTGCCATGAAAAAGGGCGCAGCACCAATCTTCCAGCAGGAGAGTTGTATATTGCGCCAAAGGATGCAAACGGCGTTTTCGTGGTTGACGGTTCCATGAGTGGATTCGGGCTTCTTGATTCAACCCTTGAGTTCACTGTCAGGAACAGGTATGTGACTGGTATCAAGGGCAAACACGCTGAGAAATTGAAAACTATTCTTGATAAAGTGGGAGAGAAAGCGCGCAACATCGCTGAATTCGGTATAGGAATCAACCCGGAAGCGCGGCTTATCGGGAATGTCCTTGAGGATGAGAAAGTTGGAGGCACGGTGCATATAGCTCTCGGGGATAACAGCACTTTTGGCGGGGATGTGATAGCCGGGATTCATCTTGACGGGATTATCACCAAGCCTCTACTTTTTGTGGATAACGAAAGATTTATATTAAGTTATAACGATTAATATATTATGGAAGAGTTAAACCAGTCTGCCGTATTCTTCAGATGCATGGTTTGCAGCTTCGAATTCGAAGCAGACCCGAACTTCATCCCGATACCGTGCCCTCAGTGCGGGAGTGAGGATACGGCGAGGGTTTGAACAGGTTTATGGGTGTTTTACAGTAAGCCTTGAGGTTGCTATTACTTGATTTGTAATGGTGTCTATTATTGTCACTGAAACTGTAGAGCCTGCATCTATTTTCCATTTACTATCGACAGTATTGCGCGTATCGCTATAATCTAAATCTACTCCATCTCGTCCATAAAGTTCTATTTGTTCCCCAGCATCCCATGAAGTGCCACTTACTATTTGTTTTAAAGTGAAATCAGTTCCGTTATGATAATAATTCTCTCCGGTTAAATCTCCATAAGTGGCTCGCATATCTTTTAGGAGACATGACGACATATTCCCTGTATATGCACATCCTTTTCCTGTGATGATAATTTTAGTATTGTTCTCATTTAAGGCATCCCCACCTTTATGTTTTAGCACTATTTTATTCTCATGCAGATCATCATCCATATCTCCCCTCGCCTCCACCACCACAATCTTAGCATGCGGCGCGCTCTCAGGAATCGAGAATGCAAATACAGACACAGCCACGGCTGAAACCATAATCACAGTCATTCCCACCATCAGTATCACGCCGACAACAGGCGAAACCGCATACTCATCCACCTTGAAATTCCTCATGGCGCGCAAGGTAATTTTTGAATAATTAACTCTTTCGATTTTATCTGGTAAAGCAGAAGGCATTAAAGGCCTGATTAAGGTAATTCAACTTCGCTTTCCCGCACAATCGGGTATATTAGTAAAACATAAAACAAAGTCTTATTAACCATAAACAATAATATTAAAATTGGGATGTCAAGGGATGAGTTTTATGTGGAATCCCATATAATGTGGAGTGGTAAGAATGAATATTGGGGGTAATCAGAAACAAAAGTCATTATATACTTATCTGATAATTTTAATAATAATTACTATAATAAACTCACTTTTGTCACGTTATGCCGTAATTACCTGGCAGATTGCCCCGGGAGTTTCCGGATTATACTTTGCAGTTGCATTTATGATTGCCTTTTCGCTATGGTTCGGGATGTGGGGAGCAATTGCAGCATATATTGGATGTTTTATAGGAGCCGGGATGAGCACAGGTCTGCAACCCGGCGTCAATGCCTATTGGTCATTGGCTGATCTCTGGCAGGTTTTGATACCACTGGTAGCTTTCAGGATATCAGGTGCTGATGCAGGTCTTACAACAAAAAGGGACTTTTTAATATTCCTGGTTTTTGGCGTGGTGTTAAATAATATTGCCGGGGCTGGCTGGGGTGCAAGTACGCTTGCCCTTGGCGGGATTATCTCATGGAATAATGCGCCTGGAATATTTGCGGGCTGGCTTATCCCCAATATAATAGTAACAATTGTGATTACCCCGTTGCTGCTGCGATACATTACGCCCCACATTAAAAAATCGGGATTATATGTCAGGAATTATTGGAATTAAAGGAGGTGATGAGAAATGGCATTTATATGGGATCCGATAACCGCGGTAAATCTGGTGCTCAGCGTCATAATACTGGTCCTGGGCTATTGGGGCTATAAAAAGAGCAGCGATAACGTGCCTCTTTATGTCGGTATAGCCTTCGGGCTCTTTGGCGTCTCGCATCTTGCAACACTTTTCGGCTTTACGCAAAGTTTAGTAAGTGTGTTAATAATAATCAGGACGCTTGCCTATCTGATAGTTATATTTGCTGTGTATAAAATAGCATTTAAGCGATAGATAGGGACAATAAATAAATCAGAGGGAGGTGATAAGAAATGGCAATTATATGGGACCCTGTCAATGCATTAGGTTTGACGTTCAATATCGTAATAATAGTCGTGGGTTATTGGAGTTATAAGAAAAGCCAGGATAAGGTGCCTTTGTATGTTAGTATGGCCTTCTTGTTATTTGGTATCTCGTATATTATTACACTTCTCGGTCTTGGAAGAACACTGGAAAGTGTTTTCATAATCAGAATGCTTGGCTATCTGATACTCACATTTGCGGTGTATAAATTAGCATTCAAGCGATAACTTTGGCAAATATCGAAGAGAAGCAGTTATGGATGTCTACATTGAAGCAGCTATTGAAGAAGCCAAAAAGGGATTACGTGAGGGCGGAATTCCAATCGGTTCTATCCTTGTGAAGGATGGGAAGATTGTAGGGAGAGGGCATAACAGGCGCGTTCAGGATAATGACCCGATAATGCATGCGGAAATTGATTGCCTCCGTAATGCCGGAAGAATCGGCAGATACAGCGGGACTATTCTTTATTCCACATTGATGCCCTGCTATCTTTGCGCCGGGGCGATTGTCCAGTTCGGAATTAAGAAAGTTATCGTGGGAGAATCCGAGACCTTCGCAGGCGCCAGGGAATTTATGGAATCGCATGGCGTTCTGGTCGTGGATTTGAACATTGATGAATGCAAGCAATTGATGAGGGGGTTCATACGGAACCATCCTCTGCTATGGAATGAAGATATCGGAAAACTTTGAGCGCTGTTTAAACTGGCGTTTTCACAAAGCTATCTCTTCTCAACCTGCACAACCTTCGCGCCGCGGTTCATAGCAATCTTGCCCGTTCTCACCATCTCTTTTATCCCGAAATGGCGCAGCAACTGCTCCATGGCATTTATCTTCCCCTCGTCGCCCGTGACCTCGATCACGAGCGATTTTATGCCGACATCAACTATCTTTGCCCTGAACACGTCCACTATCTGCATCACTTCTGCGCGTGTCGTGGAATCCACCCCGACTTTTATGAGCGCAAGCTCCCTGCTTACCGATTCATCCGGCGGGATATCGCTGACCCTGATTACATCGATGAGCTTGTTAAGCTGTTTTTCAACCTGCTCAAGGACATGGTCATCGCCGCTGACAACGATTGTTATGCGCGAGGTATCGGCGTTCTCGGTCACCCCGACAGCCAGGCTTTCGATGTTAAATCCGCGCCTTGAGAATAAACCTGCAACCCTTGTCAGTACGCCCGGTTTGTTTTCAACAAGCACGGCAAGTGTATGTTTCATTTAATTCACTCCAGATCCAGTATTTCGTTGATAGCAGCGCCGGCAGGAACCATCGGGGAGACGTTTTCTTCCTTCTCTACCACAAAATCAATTACCGTCGGGCGCCCGGATTTCACGGCTTCCTCTATAACATCCTTCACATCGTTCTTCTTTGTCGCGCGCAGTCCCAGCGCACCGTAAGCTTCGGCCAGTTTCACGAAATCAACGCTGCTCTCAAGACATGTCTGTGAATACCGCCTGTTAAAGAACAATTCCTGCCACTGCCTCACCATACCGAGGAATCCGTTGTTCAGTATTGCCACGATTACAGGAATATCGTTCTGGACAACCGTGGCCAGCTCCTGTGAATTCATCTGGAACGAACCGTCTCCTGCAATGTCTATGACTGTGGATTCGGGTTTTCCTACTTTTGCTCCCATCGCAGCAGGGAATCCGTATCCCATGGTGCCAAGGCCGCCGCTTGAGATGAATGTGCGCGGATTCCTGAAATTGAAGAACTGTGCTGCCCACATCTGGTTCTGCCCGACTTCGGTGACTACGACCGCATCAGGGCATATCTCGCTTATCTGTTCAACTACGAATTGCGGCCGGAGGAGTTTGTCCTTCTTGTAAGTAAGAGGAAATTCTTTTTTCCATGCCGCTATCTTCTTATTCCATGCATCGGTTTTTACCTGTTCCTGTTTCACATATTTAAGCAAGGTTTTCAATACATTCTTCGCATCCCCGACTATCGGGACATCAACGCGGACATTCTTCCCTATTTCAGCAGGGTCGATATCTATATGGATTATTTTTGCGTTGGGGGCAAACGCTGAAATCTTGCCTGTAACGCGGTCATCAAAGCGTACTCCGACCGCTATTATCAAATCGGATTCCTGGACTGCATAGTTAGCATACCTTGTTCCATGCATGCCCAGCATTCCTACCGAGAGAGGATGGGCTGACGGGAACGCGCTCATTCCCATGAGAGTGGTCGTGACCGGCGCCATTATGCCCTCGGCAAGGGCGCGCAGCTCTTCGGTCGCGTTTGAAAATATGATGCCACCCCCAACATATAATATAGGCTTTTCAGCTTTTAGGATGAGTGAGGCTGCTTTTTTTATCTGCTGTTCGTTCCCGGCATAAGTGGGTTTGTATCCCCGCAGTTCTATTTTTTCCGGGTATTCGAAATCGATTACCTCAATCTGGGTATCTTTGGGTATATCTATAAGCACCGGACCCGGTCTGCCCGTTCGGGCGATATAGAATGCTTCCTTGAATATCCTGGGGATGTCTTTGGTATCCTGCACGAGGTAATTATGCTTGGTAATCGGGAGGGTTATACCCGTGATATTGGCTTCCTGGAACGCGTCGTTACCAATGAGCGAGCGCGGCACCTGCCCGGTTATTGCAACTATGGGTACAGAATCCATATAAGCTGTGGCGATACCTGTGACGAGGTTTGTCGCGCCCGGCCCGGAAGTTGCAAGGCATACGCCAACTTTCCCAGTGGCTCTTGCGAATCCATCGGCTGCATGCGCAGCTGCCTGCTCGTGCCTTACAAGTATGTGCCTTATGTCTGCGTCATAGAGTTCATCGTACAGGGGCAGCACCTGTCCGCCGGGATAGCCGAATAATACCTCGACTTCCTCACAGTAAAGTGATTCTATGACCGCTCTTGCACCTGGCATTTTTTGTTTTGTCATGATTCACCATTAACACATATTAATGTTTTATAAATATTTCCTAACTTTTCTTCTGTTCCTGCTGCATCAGCCTGTTTATGCCCTCAAGCACAGCTTCGACGGACGCCATTATAATATCAGTGCGCGCGCCGCGGGCTGTGATGGTCCTGCCGCCCTTACTGAGCTTTACCCAGACCTCGACCAAGGCGTCAGTCCCGCCCGTAATCGCATCCACATGATATTCATCAAGTTGGATGTCGGCTACACCCGATAAGGCCTTTTTCAGCGCATTGATGGCAGCGTCAACAGGTCCTGTTCCCACGCCTGCTTCAACGACATGGTTTCCATTGACCTTCAGCCTTATAGAGGCGGTGGGCATCACAGTATTTCCGGCTACGACGGTGAGTTCCTCAAGTTTGATCTTGGCTTCCTGGTAAATCCCAAGCACCGTCTCTGCAATGGTCTGTAGGTCTGCATCGGTTACACGTTTTCCTTTGTCGCCGAGTTCTTTCATCCTTATGACTATGTCATCTATCTGTTTTTCACTTGCAGAAAGTCCAAACTCCTTTAACGCAAGCACAACCGAGGTCCTGCCTGCATGCTTACCGAGCACTATCCTCCGTTCCCTTCCCACAAGTTCGGGCGTGATGGGTTCGTAAGTAGCTGTATTTGCAAGTAGTCCGTGAACGTGGATGCCGGCCTCATGAGTGAAAGCGTTTCCGCCAACTATGGCTTTGTTTGGAGCTACCGGGATTCCGCTTAACCTGCTCACCAGCCGTGAGGTGGTGTATAAACCTTTTATATCGATTTTTGTTTTTTGCTTATATAATGAATAAAGCACCATGACCACTTCTTCAAGCGAAGTATTTCCTGCGCGTTCCCCGATGCCATTAATGGTAACATGTGCTTCACGCGCGCCTGCCCGGAGCGCTGAAACCGTGTTTGCTGTAGCCATCCCGAAATCATCGTGGCAGTGGACACTGATTGGAGCGCGAAGCTGTGACAGGTCGCTAAAAATCTCGTACGTTCTTTCAGGAAGTAGAATCCCTACCGTATCGCAGAAACACAGCCTGTCAGCGCCTGCATCGATTCCGGCGTTATATACCGATTTGAGATAATCAAGGTCAGCCCGGGATGCATCTTCACCGCTTAACTCCACGATTAACCCGTGTGATTTTGCATACTCTGTCATTTCAACAGCAAGCGAGCGTACTGTATCGCGGTCTTTTTTCAATTTTTGCTGGATATGGAGGTCTGATACAGGTACTACAAGATGGATGGAATCCACATCGCAGCCAAGGGCGCTGTCGATATCTTCCTTGCGGATACGGCAGTAGCTGCATATTTCAGCATTCAAACCTTCGCCAGCTATTTTTTTAATAGCTTCCCGCTCACCCTCTGAGGTAATGGCAGAACCAGCCTCTATAATATCCACACCCAGACCGTCAAGCTTCTTTGCTATCAGAAGCTTGTTTTCAGTAGTGAGTGATACTCCGGGTGTCTGTTCGCCGTCCCTGAGAGTGGTGTCCAGTATTTTTATATCGTTAAATAAAGCAATCCCTTCTGTTCATTGTATCACCGGATTCAGTGTGAGCTTTTAAAATACGCTTCCTATTAGAAAAACCTATCCACAATTTCAACTGCCCTTGCGATTAATTCTGCGCTCTTTTCAAGGTCAGACATGCTCAATACTGATACAGGCGTATGGATGTATCGTGATGGCATGCTGATAACCCCTGTCGGGATACCTTCACGCGTCAGGTGTATTGCGGATGCGTCAGTGGTTCCCCCGCTTCCAACCTCAAGCTGGTAGGGTATACCGTTTGACTCGGCGGCTTCTTTTAACCATTTCAATACCGGCTCCGGGACTATTATTCCACGCCCATCGGCATCGCTTACGGTAACAGAAGGTCCTTTTCCCATCTCGATGGCTGAATCTTTTTTCTCAATACCGGGATGGTCGCCCGTAATGGTAACATCGGTGGCAAGGGCAACATCAGGGTTTAATCCGAAAGCTGAGGTTTTCGCTCCCTTTAATCCAACCTCTTCCTGAACCGTAAAAACCGCGTGTACTGTTGCTTTGACGTCTTTCATCTGCCGCAGGGCTTCAATAAGCATTACACATCCTGCCCGGTTGTCAAAAGCCTTGCCTGTTACTTTATCATTTCCGAGTGATTTGAACGCCGTGTCTGAGGTCACGGGTGTCCCCGCTTTCACGCCAAGCCTATCTGCATCTTCTTTGCTCGTTGCGCCGAAATCTATGAACATATCATCTGCTTTAATCACTTTGTTCTTCTCCTCCTCTTTGATGACATGAGGAGGCTTTGAACCGAGCACGCCGTAAATCATTCCGTTCTCAGTATGCAGTATCATCCTCTGGTTAAGGAGCGTCTGGTCAAACCATCCGCCTGTTTTTGTAAATCGTGCAAAACCCTTGTCATCAACATATTTCACCATAAGTCCAATCTCGTCCATGTGTGCGGCGAGCATGACTGCAGGAGAGCCGCCATTCTTTGTGGTAATGAGATTCCCCATTTTATCGGTTTTTATCTCATCCACGTAAGGTCTCACTTCATCTTCAATAATCTGCCTGACGCTTCCTTCATATCCCGAAACGCCGTGGGCATTGGATAATCGTTCCAAAAGGTCTTTTAAATCGCTCATAAGTATCACCCTATTCTGATGGTCGGGGAGAGTAATTAAATTATTGGAAAAAATTCACAAGTTTGTGTATTACGCAAATCAAACTTGTCTTGAAAAAAATAAACGGTTTTTCAAATTATTACTTCTTGTCGATCAAATAGCTTCCAGCTACTATCACGATTAAGGCTATCACGCTTATGGGAATACTGTATGCATTCCTTACCGTTGCGCCTTCCACACCGCCAATTATTCCTATTGCGTACAGTACATAACCTGCCATTTTTTGACTACAACACATAATTCCACCTTATATTTGTATATTGGTTGTAGAAACTTACATATATATTTTTCCCAAAAAAATGAGAAAGTTTTAAATAGTATAGTGTATTATGATGCTTATAATCATGATGATGTGATGAGGAAATGGACTTCAGATAGCAATAACTTCCACAACCTCATCGACCTCATGATATCAAATTCAAAAAGGTGGAAAATATGCTAAGAAAAAATGTATCTATAAGTGACGCACATTTGAAAATGCTTGACCCGCTGCTTAAAAAACATCAGGGTAACCTTTCTGCGGCGATGAGAGACATAATAGATTTCACAGGTTTTGTTACCGAAAACATGGGAAGCCTTGAAACTGCAAAGGACCTTTTTAAAGAAAAGAACCATGCCATGGAACAGACACGTAACAGAATCTACGGCGTAACAATCCCGCTTACAATGTTCAGGTGGCTTTTAACAAACAGGACATGTAATCTTCCACCGCTTAATGAAGCGGTACAGCTCTTTGCACCGCATAATATCAATGTTTATGATATAAACAGCCTGAATAAAGTCATCAATGAGGAAATATCCTATCTTAACTGGCCAATCTCGGTAAATATCGGGAATGAAAGCAGCCATATTTCAATTCAAATTACAGGAATAGATCCTGAAATCAATAGTTTTTATGCCAATCTCATAGCCATATTTCTGGCAAATAACAAAACTCCCCAGAAAATAAGCAAATTATTGCAGTATCCGGCATCGATATACATGCTGTTTTCAGGTGCTTCGTCACATGAAGAAGCGGCACAATCGATATATGAGGCATTTAACGATAACAATAAAGATGCATTACGCGAACAAAATGATGTAATTCTGGTTAACGCGTAATCATTTTTCCTTTTTTGTTTACAAATTTTAATGTGTTTTTGTTATTATAATATTCTAAACTTTTTTCGAAGTAAATTTATTTTGTTTGCGGCCTTTGCTCTCTCTGGTGAATAAAATCGCACATCGAGGCGCCAAGTACGCAAACTATTCACAATAATATATTTGAATAATTAGGTTCTTAACTCTATCTTTAATTTTTTCTGGGTAAATGAATCCAGATAAGGATAATCGACCACAGAGCACACAGAGAGCACAGAGTTGTAATAGTTCTCTGTAAGCCGAAACTTCGGCTTGCGCAGTACCCACGTATGGCAAAGCCATACGTGTATGCGGTGTAAACTGCCGCAACAGTTTTTGATA
>JBGQBI010000004.1:0-328470 GCA_041494705.1 Candidatus Methanoperedens sp. | reverse complement strand
TGACCCGTTGAGGGTCGGAGTTGGTGATGGCGTTGGTGTCGGAATTGGAGGTAGGATGGCTGCAATAGCCGTGATCTGCGCCGAACTCAGGGAGGTCAGGGAAGAGAGGGAACTCATGGTAGAAACAGTACTGATGGCATTCGTAATCTGCGTTGCCGTTCTTCCGGGCTTGGTGGTAGATGCCAGAGGGTTATGGCAGCCTGCGCAGTTGCCGGCGTAGAGTGCTGTCCCGTTGAGGGTCGGAGTTGGTGATGGCGTTGGTGTCGGGATTGCAGGTAGGATGGCTGCGATAGCCGCGATCTGCTCCGCACTCAGGGAAGAGAGGGAACTCATGTCAGGAACTGAACTAATGGCACTCGTAATCTGCGCCGCCGTTCTTCCGGGCTTGGAGGTAGATGCCAGGGAGCTATGGCAGCTTGTGCAAAAGCTAGCGTATAGTGTCGCCCCATCAAGAGTCGTAGTTAGTGCTAGTGGTGGCGTTGGTGCCGGTGCTGGAGGTAGGGCGGCTGCGATAGCCTGGATCTGAGCCGAACTCAGGGAAGAGAGGGAATTCATGGAGGAGACTGCGCTGATGGCATTCTGAATCTGCGCCGCCGTTCTTCCGGGCTTGACGGTAGATGCCAGGGAGCTATGGCAGCCTGCGCAGTTGCCGGCGTATAGTGACGCCCCGTCGAGAATCACCGACGGGATTGGTGTTTGCGACGCACCCAGCGCGATTGCGATAGCCTGGAGCTGCGCCGAATTCAGAGAGGAGAGGGATTTCATGGCTGAAACAGTGCTGATGGAATTCTTAATCTGATCTGCCGTTCTTCCGTGCTTGGTTGAAGATGCCAGTGGGTTATGGCACCCCTGGCAGTAGCTGGCGTAAAGTGCCGCCCTGTCAAGAGCCGTAGTCGGTGAAGAAGTTGGCGACACAGCCAGGGCGGTTGAGATAGCCTGGAGCTGCGCCATTCTCAGTGGGGAGAGGGTTTTCATTTCGGGGACTGTGTTGATTGCAATCTGAATCTGCGCCGCCGTAGCCCCTAGCTTGCTGGAAGATGTCAGTGGGTTATGGCAGTCCTGGCAGTAGCTGGAGTATAATGTCGCCCCGTCGAGAGCCGGTGTCTGTTTTGGGGTTAATGGATTGTCGAGTGCATTGCCAGGGAAAGTCGTGGCATTGATTTCAGCAATGTTGGTAAATCTATCTTTATCCGAGTCGTTTGACTCTATTGCTGTAAAGTTGTGTCTATTGTTCGCAAAATCTGTACCATAGGAGTTCAATGGTCCTCCGCCAGACGGGTTGATATGACAGAGCTCGCAAGTATCAATTCTTGATCCTACCGCATCGGGGTACGTTTTTTCGAAGCTACTGAGATAGCCGCACGAACTCAAAGCCCCAGGTATTAATAAAGTTATTACTACCACCGGTATTAACCCAAATATTAGTTTTTTGTTCATTTTTTTGTCTCCTTCTTATTTAGACGTGCACCTTTTCCCAATCCTACCGCGGGAGATTTCCCAAGGTCGCACCATACCGCATTCATGCATGGCCCGTGGAAAGGAGGAGAGGGTGCGAAATAATTTGTAATTGGTAATGTTATCTTACCCGTTTGATAAATAAAAGGTAGAGACGATTCTTATGAATGAGAATGACCGAAAAAACATCTACGCCCTATAGAAACATTTATTACTAATGAGGACAAAAACTATATTAAAAGAAAACGGATAATATATGACCAATATATTCTCGAACATCAGGCTAACAAAAGGAAAAATCGCATTGTGGGTCCTTGCTTTAATTGCCTTGGCCAGCATCACCCTACCAAAAATGATTTGAGCATCCTTTTGATGCTATAAAGGGGATTACTAATTAAGATTATTAATGAAAGCCTGTACTTTTGCAATATCATACAAAAAACAATCAAAATAGCTTCTTATCCTGGGGTTTGTCCGTTTATCAACTTCTTCTCCAACGCTGGTCAATATAAAAATCAAACTTAAAAATAAAAATATCACCTGTTCGGGTGAAAGGAGAAGCGCTTCATTCTGAGCTGCCTGCATATTGAGAATCATAGCTAATACTCCTGCAACAAAAAAGGAGCAAAAATAGCCGTTAATCATCCAGTAGACTGGTTCCTGTGACCTTTTCTGCATTAAAAAGGGTACAAAAAAAAGAACTATGGTTGTGAACCATATTTTCATTGCTATAAAACTTGAAGCGCCATAATTTATAATTATATACTGTGCAATCAGATTCGCCTCTCCCGTAATACCGCGGTGTTCAATCATCCATAAACTGGTGACTGCATCGCCAAGACCCCATGTCAAAAACGCCGATATGAACAGGGCTCCCTGTAACTTATTGTGCCAGCATGAACTGTTTCCCTGTCTACTTTTCAAAACCCAACCCTTCTTTTAGAATCCCCATGACGCGAAAGCGCCATTTTTCTAAGTAATAATAAGGATATTATTACAGATATAAATAGCTTACTGCAAAAATACCCTGGTCGTTACGTTATTCCTGCAATAAACCCAGATACTGCGGCGGAATCTCCTCGGAAAGAACGATATTTTCGGTAGCTGAAAGCATGGTCACTCCGTCATTCCGGGCCAATTCAGCATTTATTACCAGCAATACCGGGTCATCAGTATGTATCTTTGCCACTTCCCTTGCTTTTTCCACAGACGTGCTCAGGTGCACATATCGCTGTTTCATGGGTTTTATCCCTTTTTCAAGCAGGATATCCACTTCCTCGCGACTTGCCCCATAGTAAAGCTGAGGCAGCGTATTTTCAGGATAATCAAGGTCTACATCAACCGAATGACCATATCGCGCCCTGATTTTATTGCCCTTTAGCTCATACCTGCCTTTCTCATCCGATTCTATTATCGAAAAAAGCTTTTCCTTGTTTGACCACTTGTATCTCGTCCTCATGGCGTCAATAAGGACATCCACATCCACCCATCCGTGCTGATTCATCGCCAGGCCGAGATCATCCGGGAAATGCCGCAGCGCCCCGGAGATAAACCTGCCAAGCCTTTCTGTCTGCTCGTCAGTAAGTACGATAGTTCCTGCGTCACCGCAACTGCAGGTTTCTCCTCTAAAGAATCCGTGACTCGGGCATTTCTTAATCATTTTTTTTGATTATATGAATCATCATGTTATATAATTTACCAAAAATGCATTATTTATTTTAGTGACTTCCTGATGTCCATGTTCGGGTTTTCAAGTTTGGGCACTTCTTTTGTGAGTTTGCTGATTTCTTCCTCCCGCTTTTTTTGCCCCGGGGATTTACTTTTCTCATTACATGCTTCGCACCTGTATCCAAGGACAGCAAGCCTCGCTGAATATACGGGATGCCTCTTTTTACCAGCGAGGGGGACCCCGCAATCCATGCATGTATCCTGGTTGATATTTTGTAGCATACTATCTTTTAACCTCCACCATTTTCAATGAAAAACCTTTCCTGCAAGGTTCGCTTATATCGCTCTCCACGTTCATGATTGTGAATTTATCACCCGGCTTGAGTCCTGAAGTGCGGCATAACCTGAAATTTTCGCAGGATGAAAGATTGCACGAAACTGGTTCATACACTATTTTTGAGCCTTTTATCGCTTTTCTGGATTCGATAGCCATCATAATCGGCGCCTCGATTACCTCTACGGCGCAAACGCCGGAATCATGCACAAAACACTCAAGTTTTCCCCCGGTTCGAATACCGGTTATCCTGTATTTACTTCCGGGATTGAGGCTCAAACATGTTTTATTGAGTTTACATGGCTCGCATTCCTTTGCGCCGCCTTTATAAATGAACTCGTTCCCGATTTTTGCAAGTTTTGTTCCTATCAAAGTTATTATTGTATCTGATTCTTCCATATGATTTCACCTGTTTTTAATATTCTATAATAATTATATCACTTTTGTAATCCTTGCCACTTTCTCGGCCGCCTCCCGTGTCAGTCCTGTCCCGAGTATGGTATATCTCTCAGGACGAATCTTGTGTGCATGAAGGAGCGCTTTTATAATATGCTCTTCCCCTATCCCGAGTTCGGAAGCATTTGTGGGCGCGCCGATTGCCTTCAGTGCTGCGCGGATTTCCTGCCAGTCACCGCCGTGCAGGTACATCATCATTATAGTTCCCACGCCGCACTGCTCGCCATGAAGCGCGGGTTTGGGGGCAATCTCATCCAGCGCGTGACTGAACTTGTGCTCGGAGCCGCTGGCAGGACGTGACGAACCCGCAATACTCATGGCGACACCGCTTGCCACAAGAGCTTTCATAACAGTCCATGCCGATTCTTCCAGTCCCGGTTTTATCAACCCTGCGGAATCAATCAATACTTTCGCAGTCAGCTTTGATATTATGGATGCGTATTCGCTGAAGGGTTCATCGCGAAGCCTGTGTGCAAGCTCCCAATCCCGGACAGCAGTGTAATTGGAAATGATGTCCCCGCATCCTGCTGCAAGGAGACGGTACGGCGCAGCCGCAATGATAGCGGTATCAGCCACAACCGCAAGAGGGGTCTGTGCAGCTTCTGAAACGGTTTTATTATTTCTTATGATGGAGGCGCGCGAAGAAACTATACCATCATGCGATGCCGCCGTAGGGACACTGATGAAGGGCAGGTCAAGGTGCATGGAGGCAAGCTTGGCGATATCAATGGATTTCCCCCCTCCAACACCCAATAAAAATTCTGCTTTTACCTCTTTTGAGATTTTCTCAACTTTATTGACCTCATCCAGCGTGGGATTTTCAACCTTCGCAAAATTTACATTAAAACCAGAATCTTCAAGAGATACAGCAACCGTTTTCCCTGCTGCCTTAAAAGTTGTGCCCCCGGCTACTATGAGCGCATTCCCATTAAGCTTAAGGTCTTTACAAACCTTACCTGTGTCATTGATAACACCATGACCAACGACTACATTTCTTGGCAGCTGCATCCATTTGTTTTTATAGTTTTTCTCTTTCATAAGGTCACGATATGGATATAATAAATACCGTCTGGCAGTATATATATAAGTATTACATAAACGGCATAATCAATGATACGTCCTACAATCCTGTGGACACGCTCACTTATGCGATTTTGCTTGGTATAAGCCTTTTCGGAGTCTTAAAGTTACTGGAAAAACTTGATGTGGACATCGATACGCGATTCATGATTGCGGTGACGCCGTATATTCTTGCGGGCTCATCCCTGCGCGTGCTTGAGGATTCAAAAGCCTTCACGCCGCCGCTTGAATATCTCTTTATAACGCCCATCATCTATTTTTTCATGTTTGCAGTAACGGTAAGCCTTCTTGTACTTGCCATTGTCCTTGAACGGAAAGGGAAAATTAAGGATTATCATGCGTTTTTCGGCTATGCGGGGCTTGTATGGACTGCTATCAATATAGCAACGCTCCTGGATATTGGTAAAATAACAAATCCTGTTCCCGCGGCTGCCATATTGATTTTAGGGATTATAACGACCGGTATTGTATATCTGGTATCCAGGCAATTCAGGTTCACGCTTCTTACGGATAAACTCAATATATCTATACTCTTCACCCATCTACTGGATGCCTCTTCTACATTTATCGGAATTGACTGGCTCGGATATTATGAAAAGCATGTGGCTCCCACATTTTTTATTGACATGGCAGGAAATTATACGGACCACCCCTCGCTTGTGATGTATCCGCTTAAATTGCTCGTGTTCATACCTGTGCTTTATATGCTGGATAACAAATTTGATGTCCAAAAAGAAAAGAAACTTATAGCTATGATGAAACTTGCCATACTGGTGCTAGGGCTTTCCCCGGCGGCCAGGAACACGCTTCGGATTTTGATGGGGGTATGAGATGCAAAAAGATGCCGAATATCTGTATTCTTTAAGGAAATATATTCTTGCAGTCACCGTGATTTTCACGTTTTTCTTAATTATCGGCGTATTGGTATCAATAACGAACCCGGAAAAATCAACATACTATATTGATTTATTTAAGAAGACGTTCGGATGGATTACACAACTTGACCCTTTTGAAAGAATGCTCGCGATTTTCAAGAACAATGCAATTAACAGCCTGCTGGCTCTTGTGCTTGGCATCGGTCTTGGTTTCGTTCCGATTTTTCTTATAGCAGTGAATGGATTATTCCTGGGAATGGTTGCTGAGGTTTTTTCAACAGAAAAAGGGATTCTTTTTGTGCTTGCAGCGGTCCTTCCCCATGGTATCATAGAATTGCCGATGGTGTTTCTTAGCGCCGCCATCGGGCTTCGGCTCGGGTATGAGGTGTATCGGTTTTTAAAAGGCGAAAGGACGAATCTGAAACAGGAATTTAAGCAGGGACTGTGGTTTTATGTGGTGAGGATACTTCCTCTTCTTTTTGTGGCCGCTGTTATTGAATCTTATGTGACGCCGGTGATAGCGCTGTATTTTTCTATGTGATAGGCGTTCCCGTTCATCATAGGCAGCCTGAAATCAGAATAACAATCCTAGCGCTTAAATTTGGGGCACAACTCGAATTATACAGGGGATATACCGCTATCGTTTGCCGTGTTCAGATAGATATTGTTCTATTGCATTTCTTGATGAATACCATATTTTCCCTATTCTTACCGCATCCAGAACACCCTGCCTTGCTCTCAGGCTCAGGTATTCCTGGGAATAAGGTGTGTTTCCAGCAAGTTCTCTGAGGGGCAGCAGTTCATCAACCCCGCCAGAGATGGAAAGATACATCGTCAGGCTCTCATCAACAGCCTTTGCAATGAAATTGGCAAACAGGACAATGTTTCCAGCATCCGCTGCTCTCAGGAACCTGTAATATTTTCCTCTGTCCTCTATTTTGAGAACTATTGGCGGATAACCCTGGGCAATCAAATACAGGTTGGTGAGAAGGCGGGACGCCCTGCCATTTCCATCTATGAATGGATGTATCTCAACGAATCTGTGATGCAGGAAGGCAGCAATATCAACAGGATGTCTTTTACATTGAGTGATTTTTTCAATAAGCTCATCCATCAGCTTGGTAACTTTTGACCAGTCTGGCGGAGTTTTTGCTGCACCCGTTATCCTGACGTTCTTGGTGCGGTATTTGCCTGCGCCTTCGAGAATGCCTGACGTGATAACTTCATGAATTTGCTGAATTACAGCATGGTCTATTGTCTTTTTCTTCTTTGCAATATCCTCTATTAAATCGAATGCCCTGGCATTGTTTGTTGCTTCAAGGTGCTCGCGCAGTGATTTCCCGCCTATGGTAATACCCTCTTCAAGAACAAGTTTTGTCTCGGGAAGCGTCAGGGTATTCCCTTCTATTGCATTTGAGTGATACGTATGCAGCAGCCTCATTTCTTCATGTAACTTTTTTACGGCATCGGCTGGAAGAGGGCGAAGCGAGTTAAGCCTGTGTATTTTTTCATTTATGCGTGAAAGAAGCTTTTCCTGGATTGATGATGTATCGGTATCGGACATAATTTAATATATCCGATATTACACAAGAGTATATATCGGTATCGGTTAATTTTAGAACAATCCGATACGATATTATTGCGCCCCAGCTTTTTGTGGCCGCTGTTATTGAATCTTATGTGACGCCGGTGATTGCACGGTATTTCTCTGGCTGAATTGTGGCAAAAGCCTGTCAAAATACTTCACAACAACGCATGATTCCGTACATTTCCCGCATCGTGTGCACTCTTTGCTTATTTTAAGCTGCGGTTCGATAACGATAGCATCCACAGGACACACTTTCAAACACACGCCGCATTTCGTGCACTTCTTCACCCGGATTAATTGCTTTGCCGCATTCTCAAAAAGCGACAACGCCTCTTTTTCATCCGGCGCATTCACCGAGATATGCCCTGATGAAAATATCTTGACGCTTGAGCTTTTTGTTTTAACCAGAAGCACCCCGAGGTCTTCTGAGAATACATTATCACCGAGGATGTTGGCGATATTCTGGGCTTCATCAAGTGTAAGCCCTGAAACTTTCCCTTCAATCGTATAGCTGCCCGTCTTGCAGGGCGAAACCCCGCCTGTCACCACGATGCCGAACTCTTCTTTTTTGCCCTTTAATGCCGTACTGATTTTCAGCTCTTCAGCAAGGCGAATCATCTTGGGCGGCAATGTTTTCCAGCGCCAGAATCCATGCCCGATGAATTCATCTGTAACTCCGTGCTCTTTTGCCCAATTCAAAAGGTAATCATTCCAGCGCCCAAACAATTCAGGATGCAATTCCCTGACCCGGTAATATTCTGCGCTGAGTTCAGCAGGGCAGAGCCAGCATCCCACTCGTTCAAAACCAAGCTCGTACAATGGATTGAATTCAAGTTTCCTGTAATAAATATAGAGCCACACTTCGATGGCGCGCCAGTCGCGTATCGGGAACACGCTCACCTGCCCCGGAATGAACGGGTTCTCCTCTTTCGGGGCTATCCGCGAGCGTGTAAAGGACTCGTATTTCCTTTTCCCGTCAATCGTCAAACACTTCCCCCCGCCGCGCGTGCATTCTTCTATGACGGTATTGATGGGCGCAAGTTTGCACACCTTGCAGCACCACCTGAAATCCTTGGCAGGAGGTCCGAAACTCGGAAGATTCTCAAAGAAAGCATCCTTTGCCTCCACTTCTATAAGCTCGATACTGTTTTCTTTGCAGAATCTTCTTACAAACTCAACCGTTTCCGGAAATTCGATTCCAGTGTTTGCAAAAAATACCTTTATTGGTTTTTTCACGGCGTTCCGCGTGAGGTCAAGCGTTGTAAGGCTGTCCTTGCCGCCTGAAAAAGAAACATAGACAGGCGAATCCCTGAATTCTTTCTGGTTTGCGATTCCCCTGATAGTATTTACGGCATCCCTGACAAGCCTTTTCATGTGAGGCGCATTGGCGCGGATAATTTCATCCATGGATGGATTCCTTGAAATAAAGCTCACTTGTTGCGATTCGATTTTTTTGACCTTTAACGCCTGCCCCGGGTGTTTCAAATCGCCGCTATCGCGATATGATATGCCAAACCCGCTTAAATTCCTGGCAATTACAAGAACGGTATCCCCTTTCCTGATATCCTCCGAACACTCAATGACTTCGCTCCCGTCAATGTTTTTGCCGCTCAGATGCCGCCCGCCTGAGGATATTTTAACAAGTTTACTTAAAATGCCTGAATTTATGAGCGCAGAAGCCCCTTCAACCATGAGGTCGAGCTTGAAATCGAGTTCCTTCATATCGAATCTCAACACGCCGAAACGAATTCCATCCACGAGAATCTCGTCTGTCTTATCCTCGCCCGGAATTTTATTCAAAAGAATGAGTTTTCCTGCAAGAGGATTGCTGCCAAAAAGCTCTAGCATCAAGTTGTTGATTATTTCTCTTTCATGCTGCGAGGAAAACCGCACGTCTCCGGGCTGGGAAAGCTCGATTTGAGCACTTTTTTCATGGCATATGCCGCACTCTTCCTCAAGCAATGGGATGTTGCACTTGGGGCACCAGAAAATGTAATTTTTATCCTGTTCCCATGCAGTCGATTGTGCTGGTTTTTGTCTTTGATTCATAGCCAGATTCAGGTTAATATTCATAGGTTATGTAATTAAATGTTCGTACCGGGACCATCCGTCACTTTTACAAAAACAAATCAAGATGACGCACTACCAGCTATCAACACCGGATAAAGCTGCTCCTATCTATTGCAGAGCTATAGGTTCTTCGTATTCAAGAACTTTTAAGTGATATATTTCTAACAAAAAAGAAAGTTTTAAATAGTGTTAAATACATAACATAATGTTGTAAATATACAACATTTGGAGGTTGATGATATGAAAAAATCTGACATGCTAACGCTGGTACTGGCTTCGATTTTTGGAATTGCTGCCGTTATCTTATCATTTTATGGCGATACTGTTGGGGTAAGTATGATGGCCGCTGCTGGAATAGCACTATTTTTAAATTATTTTTTACGTAGATCAATATACAAAGGTGAAATGAAAAAAGATGAAATGACAAAAAGAATTTCCTCCATAGCGTCGGAGTATACACTGGTTGCAGCAATCTCAACAATCGGGATACTGACGATAGTGTTGCATTTTTACCCAATGCTTTTTGATGTGTTCGAAGTACTCGGGATTTTGATTGCGGTCATAATAGTTTCAAAAATAGCATTCCACTTGTATTATACGAAGATAAAGAAGGAAATCGGGTTTTAGAGTAAGTATATGAAGAACGAATATAAATCCCGTCTGGCGATTGGGCTTGTGCTGCTGCTTCTGGGTATAGCGATAGAGATTATCTGGAAAGGCGTTTTCAGTTTAATTGCAAGTTTATTTACATTGTCCGGTTTGATTCTCATTATAGGAAGCGCGCTTCGGCATCTAAAATTCGGAGAGGGACCTGAGAGTGATGAGAGAACAACAAAGCTTGGGGCTTTTGCACTGGCTTATTCATGGCTGGTTACATTTATATTCGTGAGTTTATTGCTATGGTTAGATCTTTATAATCTGGTTAAGATGCCTGCTTCACAAGCTCTTTCATTAACATTGGCTGTGGCGACCGTGGCTGCGGGAGTTTTTCAGTGGTTCTTCAAAAGGAAAGGTGAC
Source organism: Candidatus Methanoperedens sp. (assembly GCA_041494705.1). Taxonomy (GTDB): domain Archaea; phylum Halobacteriota; class Methanosarcinia; order Methanosarcinales; family Methanoperedenaceae; genus Methanoperedens. Next base: position 317,927 of record JBGQBI010000004.1, on the reverse strand, counting down.
GTGGAATGAAATTTAGAAAAGACAAAGATATTTCAAAACTTCTTGGATTCTGTTTGGCTGCAATTTTGGCTGGAACATTTATAATATGGTTCATTCCCCAGATTACGATTATTGGGGTTATTTCAATTTCTAGCGGACTGATGGGATTTATAATAGGTTTACGTATAGCTTCAAAACCCAAAGATTACTTTATGGAAGATGAGCGGTCTGGAAGAATTAAGGAAAAAGCAGGGTATTACGCGTATGAAATAATGGTGTCTGTGGCGGCAGTAATTATGTTCCTTAATATTGTGAAGTTGTCCCCCTCGTTAACTCCTTCCAACGATTTCTTGGGTGGAGCTCTTCTAATTTGGGTCATAGGGCTGTACTCTTTCTTGATACTTAAGTGGTACTACAATAAAAAAGGTGATATCAAATGAACAAATTCAACAGAAAATGGCTGTATTTGGTATTCGTTCTCGGGTTTGTGTTATTGGCAAGTACAATAATCCAAATAATTTTAGGACGAAGGTTTAGCCCAAACAATATTATCTTCATTATTTGGCAGTTGGACATCATCATAACTGCCTCGCTTCTTTTGTCCAGGCCAAGAACAGGAGTTTTGGGCGATGAAAGAACCAGAAGAGCTGGTGAAAAAGCGAGCTTATACGCATTTCTGATTCTTATGGGATGTTTGTTTCTATTGAGTGGAGCATACATTTTGGGTGGGACAAATAATTTCCTGCTGGCAGCCAAGGATTCCCCATGGACGCCGATAATTGTCGCACATATCGGAATATATTCGTGGGGCATACTGGTTTACTATTTTGTTAAAAAAGGAGAATAAAACCGATAGATAAGGGTGACTATAAAATGAGATTCAGGAAAGATAAGGACATCATAAAATTTATTGGGATCAGTCTGGGCGCAATTCTGGCTGGAATTATCATTTTTTTATTTATCAAACCATTTAGCACTATCGGATTTCTTTTAATTATGGGTGGTCTGATAGGATTAACTGCCGGTCTTATTGCAGCAACTAAATCTAAAGAAGATTTAATAGAAGACGAACGCTCCACCAGAGTCCGTGAAAAAGCCGGATATTCTGCGTTTATTGCAACCCTGCTGATTGCAGCAATAATCTCGCTCCTGCGATTGCTGAAAATCTCCCCGTCAATAACACCGTCGATAGAAGTAGAGCAAGTGGTTCGGGATATATGGATTATCGGACTATGGATTTTCATTGTGTTTAGGTGGTACTACAACAAAAAAGGTGATGCTGAATGAAATTCAGAACAGACAAAGAAATAATGAAGTTTTTTGCGGCAAGCATAGGCATGGCGCTTGTAGGCGCAGTTCTATCCAAATATGTAAATCCGCCATTTCTTGGCGGAGGGCTTATTCTTGGCGGGCTGATACTGACCTCAATGGGTGTGTATGTTGCATCAAAGCCAAAAGAATATTTTATGCCTGATGAGAGGACTAATAAAAATAGGGATAAAGCAGGACATGCTGCTTTTTGGATTGTCATGGAGACAATTATAATTCTGGACATATTTGAAATTGTAATTCCTGGAACCATAATATACAAGGATGCAAGTGTTGTGATTTTGTTTATGGGAATATATTCATTCATATTATTTCTGTGGTTTTATAATAAAAAAGGTGATATTAAATGAAATTCAGGAAAGATAAAGATATTTTGTTTGAAGCGGGTTTTTTTATTTTTTTGGTGTTAATTTTTTTTGCGCGTTGGCTTCAAAATACATCAAATCAGCATCTGTCAGTCTTTACTGCTGTTTGGGCCACTATGCTGGTAAGAACGATATATCAATCAACAAAACCAAAACCAACAGTTATTCTTGTCGATGAACGAGGACAAAGAGGCTCAGAAAAGGCGGCATATTATGTTTTTTGGTTGACTTTCGTTTCTCTGTCTCTTTTCGGTATGCTCAACATTGGATTTCCGCCGCCTGAGATAAATTTTATTGAGGTGGGGTTTTTTTTGCCTTTAGGCATGTTTGTGTTATATGCGTTATTTGCATTTTATTTCTACAAAAAAGGCGATATCGAATGAAACTTAACGAAAATAAAAAACTACTGTTGATGAGTAAGATTAACCTGGCCACAAGCGTATTTATGCTCGCATTTGCATCTTTTTGGTTCCTTCAAACTATTTATGAAGGAAAACCGTATTATGAGCCCTTGATTTTCATCATTTTTGGCTTGACTCTTTTGATAGGCGCATATTTCAACATCAAAAGGTTCAAGGCAGAATCAGAAGGAAATACAATAGCTGACGAACGATCTATGCGTGTCGGTGAGAAGGCTGGATCATTTGCATTTTTGCTGCTTATTGCGGTCTTGATCGTTTCCGGCCTTGCTAACAGCATCTTAAATTTAAGGCTGGAATATACAAGCACGGTATATGTGATTTCGGTCGCCAGCATGTTTTCCTGGATAATTATTGGGCATTATATTGACAAAAAAGGCGAAGTATAATGAAAACCAGAATCAAGGAGCTTCGGGCAAGATACGATTTAACCCAGGAAGAGCTTGCTAAAAAGGTAGGTGTGAGAAGAGAAACCATCCTTTTTTTAGAAAAGGGGAAATATAATCCTTCGTTGAAACTTGCATACGATATATCAAAGGTATTGAAATCCAAAATAGAGGAGGTTTTTATCTTTGATGAGTAATCCGGCTCTAATCAAAAAGGGTCATCACATTTGCGGTTACCAACGTGATAAAAAACGGGATTTGTGGGTCGCGTTTCTGACAAAAATTAACACAGGAGGAAATACATGATTAAAAGAACAGGAATAGTTCTGCTCGCAGTTATTATAATAGCCCTTATTTCTGGCTGTACTGCGAACATGTCTGCCGAGCAGATTGCAAAGCAGATGAAAGCGAAGCAGGACAGTATTAAAGACTATTCAGCCACGATGGTCATCTCATCATCGTTTGGCGGAAAGAACGAGATGACAAAGGCTAAAATAATAAACAAGATGCCCGGCAAAAGCCGGTTTGAATATCTTGAACCCGCTGAAATGGCCGGCCAGGTCATGGTCAACGACGGCAAGACCATCTGGAGTTACGACCCTAAGAAAAATGAGGTAACTAAGATGGATATGCCTGAAATCAACAATACCAATCCATCCGAACAGGATTACATACAATCCATCAGGGAACTTCTTAACCAGACAGACATATCATATCAGGGCACGGATAAGTTTGAGGAACGCAGCGTATATCTCATAAAAGCCGCGCCCAAAAAAGAAGATATGTTGATGGGAATACATTTCAGCATGTGGGTAGACAGTGAAAACTGGATGCCTCTTAAAATGGAAACTTTTGATAAGAACGATACACTTTTATCTTCTATAGAATATCGCGATATAAAGTTCAACACGGGCATACCTGACAGCGAATTTGAGTTCAAGATACCTGAAGGGGCGAAAGTTTCCACACGAGAGCTGCCCGCGCCGCCTAAAAAGATAACACTTGAAGAGGCGAAGAAAGAAGTCAATTTCTCAGTAATTTCGCCTTCCTATCTGCCAGAGGGGTATGTATTTGAAAGCGCCACAGTATTCAAATATGACAAAATGGAAATCGTATCCCTTACATATCAGAAAGGTTCGCAAATGCTTCTGCTTTCTGAAAAGCTGAAGGATGATACGAACCATGCGCCTGATTTTGGGGATGTTGAGAAGGTCAGCATAAATGGCGCTGAAGGTAAAATCATGTCCGGGTTTGGAGAGAGCAAAATGCTTACATGGAACATCGGAAATCTTGAACTGACGGTTTCCAGCCCATTGAGCAAGGAAGAACTGGTTAAAGTGGCGGGGTCTATAAAATGACCCCCTAACCCGAACAAATTGTCAGGGTTCTTTATTTATTTTTAAAATTCACTTTTTCCTTTTTCTTCTCACCCTGGTAATTCCAAGATTTTTGATGCTCCCGATTGTACCAAGATTCGTGCCATCAAGCAGGTATGCGGTTGCTTTTTCAAGTTCGATTGCATGGTTTGCAAAGACCGGACCCAGCAGTTCTTCATGAATGGATTCATTAAAAGGTATCCCGCCGCATAATTCATTAAATGCTGGCATTATTATAACCTCCGGGTCATTCCACACAATATCCCCGTAATATTCCCTGATGGCTTTTTCAATAAAGTGCGTCCGTATCCATACCTCCTCAGAAACAGCATGACCGAGAGGGTCTGTGAACCTTATCGTGGGATGGTTGTGCGACATTACAACATGCGATGCTGATAGCAATTCCGCACCAGGCCATGTATGGCCGTGGAAATAACCAACGCCGTCAAGCACAAAACCCCTCATCTCATGCATCGTCACGTTTTCAGGGATAAGAGCATCTATATCCCCGTCATGATTGCCGGGAACGATATCCACCGGCGCCAACGCCGCTATTGTCCTCAGGAATTCCGGGACTTCCTTCTTTTCCTGCCATGATGTCCTGGGCACGTTGTGCTTGATATCCCCAAGAAGTACTATCCTGTCCGGATTTACTTTTTCAATATAATCGCAGATGCGTTTTTTGCGCTTCTCAACCTGGCTGGGAATTGAAAAACCGCGGTGGTAAAGCTCCCATTCTATTCCCAGGTGTACATCGGCGATCACAAGCGTCTTTTTGGTGTTTTCAACGATAAGAGCAGGCTCATTTAACAGAGGATTGATTTCCATTCTCAGACTTTCCGCAGCACCCCGATTTTCGGCTCATAGCATCTTCCTTCATCCATAAGCTCCTTGATACCGGCCTCAACGGATTCCGGGTTTATACCGGCATTCATCGCGGTTTCAACAACCGAAGAATAAGAAATTCCCTTCCCTGTATCAAGTTTGTCGATTATGGCTGCAATGACTTCTTTGGGTTCCGGCGTCTTTTCGGTTTCGGTAATACCGGGTTCCTGCGGGCTTTCGGCTTCTTCTTTTTCTTCTTTTATTTCTTCCATCTTGAGTTCCTGTTCAAGAGGCCCATCGCCGGAACCCTGCGGATTCTTGCTCATTTGCACGTTTTCCGCCTGTTCCTTTCCAACTGTCTTTTCCTGGGCACCGCTCTCTGAAGTAATCGTTTTTACAGCATGGATTACGACGTTTTTAAGTTCCAATTTGATTTTATCGAGGTTTTTATAATGCTGGAGCGCACGCACGGCCCCATCGGCAAGCAGGGGACTTGCTCCTTTTTTCTGCAAAAATTCCCTTAATTCATTCCCGGATAAACCAGAGTTCAAGGCTTCTTCCATAAGTTTTATGCGTTCCATGGTGCGCTCCGCAGTATCCAAAATCCATCTGTCCCTCTGCTTTTCATCAGCCGCATTCATTTCCTCGGGCCTGACCGATATATAGACGCTTCCGTCCTCAGGTTCGTATTTTCTTGCTTTCCCCACAATCGCTACGTATGCAGGCACCTGCAATTCAGACAAAAAAATAGCAGCTTCGGGCTGGTATTGCCCGGCGTAAATGGTAAACACGCCAGTCGGGTCTGCCACGCGGGCGCGCCACAGGTTATTGTCCTTGCCGATGTTCTCAACTTCGGTGACCACCCCGACAATAAAGAGCCTGTTGCACTTTACTCCTGTCGGCGTAATGATATAATTCGGGGCGCGCTCATCCCCTTCACTGACATGCAGATTTGACCTGTTAAACTCGTGGGCAAAAATGCGCCATGCAATTTCCCTGTCCATTATTTTTTCAGTCTTTTCCATATTATCCCCCTATCCTCCCGAGCAGTTCATTTGCTTTTTCCCTGGTTATTTCCTGCGGTTCCCACACATCATTTGCCACAAGCGTAATCCCGAATTCGCCTTTTGACATATTACCCCTTGCAGCGAGAATTTTTCCGATAAGTTTCTTTTTGATTTCATCTTCCACGGCTTTCTGGGACATGGCTGTTTTTGCCATCTTTTGCGCTTCCTCGACTGTATATCCGCATATTTTCTGTGTGAGCCCGGCATCGAGAACGAGTGTCAGCGCCCCGGTTCCATCATCGATTATTGCTTTAATCCGCATGTCCATTTTTTCATCCACTTTACCGTGGACACGGCACATGCCTTTCTGGATAACCCGCGAACATTCCGGACAGCGGGCTATCAATCCCGACCCGGGTCTTATGGAGAGGATGTTCCCTTCGATTATAATATCGTAAGCCCCGTCTTTCCCGGTGATATCCCCTATCCTGACGCTGCCGGTTTCTTTATATTCCATCTTTTTATCAAGTTTAATTACTGTGCTGTTTTCATTGATATTCAGGCTGGGAACACCCCGGAATGACCTTATATATGCGTTTTTCACTTCAACCGTGTTCCCGGCTGCAAGCTCGGGAAGTACTACCCATGCCGTAAATGGAATTTTGGTATTTTCATCTGCGGCGATGCCACCCATAATTTTTTTAGCGCCGTCTTTTGTATTGATATCATGCGTTTCCAAATTCAGGATGGTGAACACGGCATGTACATTAATGTCCCCGTCCTTTAATTCTGCAAGTTTTTTAATCTCGCTTTCCTGATTGATTTCAATCTTTGAAGTGAGTTTTGTTACTTTTGATTTGTTCCCGAAATTTATCTCAGGCCGTTCCTGCCAGTTTCTGACATAAGCCTGTGTGACCCTTATTACGTCGCCCGCTTTAAGGTCAAAATCCGACCAGGCAGTGAAACTTCTTGCAGTCGTCTCATCACATATAGTCCCTGAAAAAATGGTCTTTTCAACATTTTTTATATTAACCGTTTTTTTGGCGATTTCCATGACCTGCCCGGTTACTTCGATGTTGCGGTCCCCGATTTGTATATCCTTTAGTTTCTTGATTGTAGTTTTTTCCCCGCCGCCATATTTCCTGATAAGGCTTCTCTTGGCTTCGCTAAGTGGGACTCTATATTCGAGCAGTTTTTTTAGCTCCGCGGTAATATTATTTTCATCTACTTCGTTATCGAGCGCCCTTTTTATTTCTTCAACATGGGGCGCAAATTCAAGTTCCATAGAGCCTCCTTCCTTGACGACCCAAAATTATTCTTTTTTAGACGGGTTCATCAACCTGACCGATGGAATAAATGCTATATGGCAATAAAAGATAAAAAACCATCGGATAATTTTTTGCAAACATTCTTATTTGTTGTGAAAAGATTGGTTATGTTTGTGATATAACCGTTTAGACGGTTGCGTGCGTGGCACGCTATATAAGCTACGTGGTTTTTAATATGCAGCCCTTTTTGTTTTGATATATTGCATTTACCAATTACTGACGCGTGACGCGCTGTAAGTGCGGTTGAAAAGATACTGAAACATTTATATTACAATCGTTACAATATTGTCACATATGTTACAAAAATATAACAAATGGAAAGTGCTTAAGGTCTTCTTTGAGAACCCGAATCCGGAAGGCGCAGGATTTCAATTAAGAGAGATTGGCAGAATTACAAAACTTGCCACAACCTCTGTAAAGCGGTATCTGAACGAACTGGTTAATGAAGAACTGATTACAATATCCAGACACCGGATACATGCATATCCTGTTTATCGGGCGAACCTGGAAAGCGAAAAATTCAGGTTCCTGAAAAAAATAGATACAATAATGACCTTAAAAGACTCAGGCTTAATAGAGTTTCTTGATAGCAAATGCATGCCTGACGTTATAATTTTGTTCGGCTCTGCATCACGAGGCGAAGATACAATAAAAAGCGATATAGACTTATACCTGATGTGCAAAGAAAGAAAGATGGACTTACAGGATTTCGAGAAAAAAATAAAAAGAAAAATCAGCCTGTTATTTAGCAACGATTTTGGTGAACTCAGCAACGAATTGAAAAACAACATAATAAATGGGACAATTTTAAAAGGCTACCTGAAGGTGTTCTGATGGAAGAAGGCATCATAAAAACCATCCCTGACAGGGAAAAGGCAAAATCCATCTTGAAAATGGTGGAAACCACACTGGAAATGATAAGCGCAATAGACTCCAGGAAATATCCATCCAATGTACTTAAGGAATATTATGAGGTCATTCGGGAGCTTATTACAGTCATTTTACTTTTGGATGGTTACAAGACGCAGGGAGAAGGGGCGCATAAAAAGCTGATAGAGTATCTGGAGAAAAATTACCCGGAATTCAAAAGACATGAGATTTCGCTCATAGATGACCTGAGATTGACAAGAAATCGTATCGCTTATAACGGATTTTTCGTAACCGATGAGTATCTGGAAAGAAAAATGAAAGAAATTCTGGCGATAATAGAAAAACTTAGAGTTATCATCTATAAAAAACTGTGACCGCTATTTCCCCAAATCCACAACTTCGTAGTTCAACCCCTCGGACTCAAGCCTGTTGAGCAGTGAAGGAACCTCCTCGTCCACCGAAACCACAAGAGAGGAAAGCCCATGAAACGCCGCCTCCACGACTGATTCTTTGGCTCCGAATAGAATGCCGGGCTGGATATTGATTTTACGAAGAGATACCAGCGCCTCGACACCTATCGCTGCGATATACGGCTTATTCTCAACATGTTTCTTTAGCATCTCGTAATCCACATTTCGGGAACCTCCCTTCTCTACCCTTGGCACCTTGCAGATGGTAATATTGACCGGGGGAAAACTTATCATACCTTTCAAATCCGTCACCCCGACGTCTTCTCCTTCCACCGCATCTGATATTGTAACACCCGTGACATCGCCTTTTAAGCCTGCATACAGCAAACCATTTTCCATCCAGAGCGAGACCTTTTGCCCTTTTTTAAATTTTTCCATTGCAATTGCAGTCGCGACCGAGACATGGCTTACAATATCCTCCATGACAAAACGCGCATATTTTTTCAGTTCCTGTGCCCTTTCAAGAACCCACTCAATGCCTTTTTTGGTAACACGGTAACGCACCCTGCCGTCTGAGTATAAAAGCCCATCCGAAACAAGGTCTTTGATATATTCCGAAACTGCCTGCGGTGTTATACCTATCTTATCCGCAATCTCTTTCTGCATTACATCAGGCTGGTGTGCGGCTATTTCAACAAGAATCTGGAATTTGGTTATCTCTTTTTTACTCCGCAGTATCATAAAGGGTACACCCCTTTATGACAGTCCACGTATGGCGAAGCCATATGTGTGCGCGGTGTAAACTGACGCAACAGTTTTTGATAAAACTTTCATAAAGTTTTTCATTCGGTTTCCCCGAACATTTCAATCCTCTGTCCTTTCACTGATAGGATGTGTGAACGCCTTGCGACCGCGCGGATGAACATAATACTCTTATCTACTACCCTCTGCAGACCGTTCATTGACTGATTACCGGCTTTAACTTCTTTCTCTATTATCTCAATATAATTCCTTATTTCGCTATCGCTTTTAAAAGTGACCATTATCATGTCGCTTAAATCTTCAACAGTGCACTGGAAATTGACCTGGACCCTGGAATAAGACGAATGATATTCTTTTTCAGGGGTTTTCCCGGGCTGCGGCATTCGCCACTTGCTCTCGACAAATCCGCTCTTCTTCAGAATATCAAGACTTTCACGCGGGTTAAATCCAACTTCTTTCTCTATCTCCTCTTCGGTTTTCCAGCCATTTTGGAGGCAATCGAAAACTTTTTTATGTGCATCAGAACCGAATGCACGAAGAAGCGGGACAATATCTGATGGTTCATTTATAATACGAGTTCTTTTTCCCATGAATGGTCTCTCTCAAATAGATGTTATATACTCTCTCATTAACACGCTATATATTGCATTATAAATGGATAAATGTTTTGAAGAAAACTATACTCTGTTAAATATATTTATTCTTGCGCCGGGATTCATGAGATGGGTCACTTCCGGAGTTTCCAATAATACAAAACGATAATAATTATCGAAACGACCACAACAATATCAAGCCCGTTAAAAAAGCCAATGATATTCTTCCAGAAAGGCCCAAGGTAGAATCCCACGTATGCCAGGGCAAAGCACCAGGGTAATGAGCCGATAAAACTGAATGTCACCAGTTTTCTCAGGTCATACTTTCCTATACCTGCCGGGAGTGAGATGAAAGTGCGAACAACGGGGAGTAACCTTGAAAAGAAAACAGCCCTGTCCCCGTATTTATTGAACCATGTCTCTGCAAGCTTCATATGGCTGCTTTCAATAAAGAGATATTTGCCATATTTCTCTATGAAGGGTCTCCCTCCTTTTAGTCCTACATAATATGAGATGACCGAGCCGGTGGTGCATCCAACTGCACCTACAATGCTTATCAAAAACACATTGAAAACTCCCTGATGTGCCTGATATACCACAAAGCCTGCAAACGGCATCACAACTTCTGAGGGCACTGGAAGGGCGGCGCTTTCCATGGTCATTAAAATAAAAACTCCTGCATATCCGATGGTGGAAATGAATTGTGTGATATAACCAGACAGGAGTTCGGCAATCATGACAACTGAATAGAGATGGGCATTATTTAAAGGTTGTTGAATGGAGCCCGCTCAAAGGTCATTTTTTACTTCCACCGCAGAGAATAAAATGGGCTATCAGTGCCTCAAGCTGTATCCGCTCGTTTGCACCTTCTGCCATCCTGAAATCAGTTTCACCGATGCGGTCAATAAGGTCAACTTTCAGCTTGTCGGGAATCGTCATGTCAAACATGGCACGGTATATCTGTCCTATTATATCCTCACCAGAAAGTCCCTGTTCAATCAAGAGGTAATCAAGCTGGGCGCGGGCTTTCATGAAATTGCCCTCAAGACCGAGTTTTATCAATTCCACTACTTCTTCGGGTTTTGCAGTAGCTGTGGTCTTGTAAATTGCATCCATATTTACAGTCTTGTCAAGCATGGCAGCAGCCTGAAGGGCGTTTATGGCGCGCCTCATATCGCCAGCAGCCACGTATCGTATTGCTTCCATCCCGTCATCCGTGAGAGTCACGCCTTCAATTTTGGCGATATGCCTTACCCTTTCCTCAACAGCCGCGCTTGATATCGGTTTGAACCTGTAAACCGCACATCTTGACTGGATGGGTTCGATAATTTTTGAAGAATAATTGCAGGAGAGTATAAAACGGCATGAAGCTGTGTATTTTTCCATAGTTCTTCGCAGCGCCGACTGCGCATCCGATGTGAGGGAATCGGCTTCATCAAGGAAAATTATCTTGAATTCGGCTTCGCCAAGGGGCGCCGTCCTTGCAAAGTTCTTGATTTTATTCCTGACCACGTCGATGCCGCGCTCATCGCTGGCATTTAACTCGGTGAAATTATTGGCCCATGATTCGCCAAAAAGCTCACGCGCCACGCATATGGCCGAAGCGGTTTTCCCGACTCCGGGAGGGCCTGAGAAAAGAAGATGCGGAAGGTTCCTTGCCTGGATATAGGATTTCAGGCGCTTCATTACTTCAACCTGCCCCACCACGTCATCCAGTTTTTTTGGACGGTATTTCTCAATCCAGATTTCTTCTTTGAGCATGCAAGGCTTATTAAGAAGCAAGTATTATTTAAGTTTCCCTGATTCTCATCAGCACCCTGCACTATAAGATAAATATGCCTGAAAATAGAGTTAAAAAAATCAACTTCTTCATCACCTCATCTCTTTTCCCTTCGCTCTCGATTACAGGAAGCTCCTGCGCCCTCATGTGCCAGCACTGTAAAGGCAAATTGCTCGAAGCCCTGATTCCTGCAAAGACCTGCGAAGAACTTGAAAAGAAAGCCCTGGCGCTTTACAGAAAAGGGGCAAAAGGCATACTCCTGACAGGCGGCTGCGATGAACGCGGACGTGTGCCGATAAGAAATTTAATCCCTGCAATAAAAAAACTCAAGGAAAAAACAGATTTGATTCTTATTGCGCATACAGGTTTTATTTCAAGCGATGAGGCTTCCATGCTAAAAGACTCGGGGCTTGACGGCATTGGTTTTGACGTAATAGGCGATATGACCACGGTAAGAGATGTTTATGGTCTTGATGTTTCGGAAAAGGAATACACGGACAGCCTCCGCGCTATAGAAGATTCGGGTCTCATAGTATTCCCCCATGTGTGCGTGGGATTGCACTTTGGCGAATTGAGAGGGGAATACCGCGCCCTTGAACTCATAAGTTCAATCAATCCGACCACGATAATAATAACAGGATTGATGCCTGTTGCCGGCACGCCGATGGAGCATATCAAGCCCAGACCCTCAGATTTTGAAAAAGTTATAGAAAAGGCAAAGGAAATGTTCCCCGATACGCCCGTTGTACTTGGCTGCGCCCATTCAAGCGGGAAAGACCGGGATGAAATCGAAAAAATCGCACTTAGGGTCGGCGTGAGCGGCATTGCGGCGCCGACGATGCAAACGATTGGTTTTGCAAAAGAAAATGGTTATGAAATAAACTATTATGGTATGTGCTGCGGGCTTGTTCCGAGTGAGAAAACGAGGATAGAGATGCCTTCGAAATGGAATAACCAGAAACTTTGATTTTATTCCCTTGCCGCTTCCCTTACAATATCGCTCGCGCTCAGTATCCCGATAGGTCTCTGCGACGCCCCAACGCCCTTTTCTGAGAAAACAAGCAGTCTATGAATATGCTTTTCTCTCATTATTCTTGCAGCCTCGCCCAGTGTTGAAGTGGGCTTGACCGTTTCAAGATGCGAGGTCATTATTGATTCTGCAGGCAGGTTTTCCCAGTCATCCTTTCCTATCACTTTAAGAATATCCATGTCCGAGATTACCCCCATTGCTCCGCCCTCCGGGCTGATTACAGCCACCCCGGAAAGCCCCTGCTTGCTCAGCATGGTGGCTATTTGTTTGGCCGTAGCATCCATGGGCACAGTTACAACCCCTCTTGTCATTATATCTCTTAATAATTTATTTTCAAATCTCAAAATGTATCCCTCGCCTTATCATAAATATTAGTATTCATGTGCTAAATAATTAACCTGATAAGGATGGATACTATTTCTTTTTCTGCAGCATCTCGTCAAGCAGTTCCTTTGCCCTGTCTGCCCTGACTTTCCTTTCTTTGACCATGATTTCGGCAATCTTATCCGCCATCTCGCCGGTAGCGCCTGCCTGTATCGCAACGTTCCTTGAGTGAAGCCCCATGTGCCCTCTCTGGATTCCTTCAGTGGCTAATGCACGAAGTGCGGCGAAATTCTGCGCCAGTCCCAGCGCTGCAAATACCTCGCCCATTTCTGTCGCAGTCTTGACCCCGAGAATCTTTACTGCCGATCGTGCAATCGGGTTTGTCTTCGTGGCGCCGCCCACAAGACCTACTGCCATTGGCATTTCAATTGTGGCTATGAGGTCTCCGTTTGCATTTTTCTCATAGCACGAAAGCGGCCTGTATATCCCGCTTCGGGCTGCATAGACGTGCGCACCAGCCTCTATTGCCCTGGTGTCGTTGCCCGTGGCAAGCACAGCCGCGCTTACCCCGTTCATTATGCCTTTGTTGTGCGTTGCCGCCCGGTAAGGGTCTCCCGCAGCAAAGTGATAGGCTGCCAGGATACCGTCCACGACCTCCTCGCCTCCGATAGCTTCCTTTGTGAATACTGCTTTTGCCCTCATGATACGCTTGTCCGCAAAATTCGAGATGATTCGAAGATACACTCTTCCACCAGTCAGCTCCTCGATATAAGGAGCCACCGTTTCCGCCATGGTATTTACAGCATTGGCACCCATGGCGTCCCTGCAATCCACAATCAGATGAGTGATGACCATTTTGCCCTCCGGCGTGTCTATCACCCTGACCTCCACATCCTTTGCCCCGCCTCCGAACTTGACAAGTACAGGGTCAACATCGTTTGCGCGCCTTATAATCTCGTCTTTTTTCTCAAGGATGTTCATCCTGGCGCCGTTCGGGTCGGCTATCCCCACAGCCTGTATCTGTCCTATCATCACAGGGCCGGTACTGCTCGTGGTAAAGCCCCCACCTTCCCTTGCCATCTTGGCAGAGTTGCTGGCAGCAGCTATCACCGAAGGTTCTTCTATTGCCATGGGGATAAGATAATCCCTGCCGTTAATCAGGAAATTGACAGCCACGCCCATGGGTACTTCCATGACCCCTATGAGGTTCTCTACCATGCGATCTGCCGCATCAAGCGAGAGAGCGCCGGTAGCGCTGATGCACGAAGCCTCTTCATCTGTAAGACCTGAAAATTCGGATACTATTTTTAGCCTGTCCTTCGGGCTTAATTTATAAAAACCTGAAAGCTTTGATGTTCTTGTCATGAGTATATTCACCACGCGAGGATTTTAGATGGCAGGAGGGTATAAATAGATTATCGCCAAAAGCTTTATCAACAAATCAATACCTTATGGATAATCCCAATTTAAGATTATCCGGTGAATTTTTTATGACGCAAAAGACAAAAGGAAAGAAGAAACGGCTGGCAAAAGCGCAGAACCAGAACCAGCGCGTTCCTGCATGGGTTATCGTTAAAACTCAAAGAAATGTAATGACCCATCCAAAGAGACGCAACTGGAGACGCAGCACGCTGGATGTTTAAGGTGATTAATATGGCAGACATTGAAAGAATATATACGATTCCACTTTCAGATGCAAGGAAAGTTCCGCGCTGGAAGAGAGCAGAAAGCGCAGCAAGAAAAGTAAGGGCATATCTTGCAAAGCATCTGAAGACAGATTTGAAAGAAGTTAAGATTGACAAGACTATTAACGAGAAACTCTGGGAGAGAGGCTCCATGAAACCGCCATTGAAAGTAAGGGTAAGGGCTGTAAAATTCGAGGCGGGCGGCGTGCAGGCTGAACTCGCCCAGGAATAACTTTTTTTGGATAAAAAGGGACAGATTTGAAACGTAAGTTAAATATTTCAGGGAGCCCCGTACTTGGTGTTTTTGCTGCCTGTACTGATGAGCTTGTTTTTGTTTCAGGCAATACATCGCCTGAGACCATCAAAGATTTAGAAGAATCACTTGGTGTAATAGCTGTCAGTTCTTCCGTAGGCGGAAGCTCAATTGTCGGCTCGCTGCTGCGGGGAAACAGCCGAAGTGTCATGGTAGCAGGTCTCATATATGATAAAGAATTGCGTGTACTCAGGAAACACACGAAAGCCGCAAAATTGACGGGTGAATTAAATGCCGCAGGAAATCTCATACTTGCCAACGATACCGCTGCTATCGTGCATCCCGACCTCAGCGATAAATCAGTCGGGATAATTAAGAAAGCTCTTGATGTTGATGTTAAACGCGGTACTATCGGAGGGTTAAAAACAGTGGGTATGGCTGGCATTGCAACGAACAAAGGAGTGCTTGTGCATCCAAAATCAACCCCTTCGGAAATTGGAGTAATCGAAGAACTGTTCAATCTCCCGGTGGAGATCGGGACGGTTAATTTTGGTTCACCGCTTGTGGGTTCGGGGATTCTTGCCAATGGCAAAGGATACGTCGTGGGTGAAGATACTACCGGGCCTGAGATAAGCCGGATTGAAGATGCCCTGAGTTATCTGTAAATATTTCTGTTAGGTTTTTGGCGGAAAATATTAAACAGACCGAAACATTTATTATGCTTTTTCATCATTATGATTGTGAGCAGGCATTGCTTTTTTAACTCCCACACCCTATCAAGCCTGCTCTTCCAATCATAAAATCTTTATGCAATAACTTTTATTGAGTTGGATATGGCTTTAACATATTCGCAGGCTGGCGTTGATATTGAAAGGGAAAACAGTGCAATAGCAGCCCTTGCAAAACAACTTGTTTATAAACGAAAGGGACTGGGAGCGCCCCTGACAGACGTGGGTCATTATGCAGGTCTGATAGATTTCGGGGAGTATGCTCTTGCGCTTACCACAGATGGGGTGGGTTCAAAAGTCCTCATCGCAAACGAGATGAAGAGATGGAATACTGTGGGTATTGACTGCATCGCCATGAACGTGAATGACCTGCTGGCAATGGGCATCGAGCCTCTTGCATTCGTGGATTATATCGCCATCCAGGAACCCAATAATGAAATCATGAAGCAGATCGGGGAGGGGCTTGCAAAAGGCGCAGAGATTTCAAGAATGACCATAGTAGGAGGGGAAACTGCGACTCTTCCGGATATCATAAATGGTTTTGACCTCGCGGGCACATGTCTTGGGATGGTGAAGAAAGACAGCATTATTACAGGTGAGAAAATCGAAATCGGAGATGCCATAATCGGGCTTCCCTCAAACGGGGTGCACAGTAATGGTTATTCCCTTGTCCGCAGGATTATAAAAGACTCTGGCTACTCTTACCAAGACGCTTTCCCGTATAATAAAAATACCACTATCGGCGATGAGCTATTGAGTCCTACAAGGATTTACATGGAAATCCTGGATGCGGCACAAAAATTCGATATTCACGGGCTGGCGCACATAACCGGCAGTGGGCTTATGAAACTTCACCGCATCACAAAACTCGGGTTTGATATTTCCGACCCGCTTCCGCCGCAGCCCGTATTCAGGTTCCTCCAGGGGGAAGGGGATGTGGAAGATGTTGAGATGTACAAGACATTCAATATGGGAATGGGTTTCGTAGTGGTAGTACCGCAAAGCGAAGCAGAGGAGGCTTCAAAGATGATGGGGGGGAAAATTGTTGGGGAGATTGTGGATGAGGGGATCTTTGTTAAAGGAATGGAAATAAAATAAGAAAATCGAAAAAGCCAATCCTTAAATAAGAACAAAGCAGACAATTATTGATAATTATGGCGGATGAATTGCTGGAGTTATTAAATAAAGCGATTGCAAGGGAAATCGGTGTTAGTGTACAGTACATGTGGCAGCATGTTATGGCATTGGGTATGAAAAGCCCTGAGATTAAAGATGTTTTCGAAGATATTGCCATAGAAGAGATGAAACATGCCGAAAAGATTGCAGAACGGCTTTTTTATCTTGGCGGGATTCCTACAACCAAACCAACGCCGATTAAGGTGGGCGATTCCCTGAAAGAGATGATTGAGAACGACCTCCGGGCAGAGAACGAGGCTATCGGGTTGTACAAAGAAATAATAGACAAGGCATCCGAAAAAGAGGACTCAACCACACGATTATTGTTTGAGGAGATTTTAACGGCTGAGGAAGAACACAAACATACGTTCACGATCCTCTTGAAATAATAGGTGTTTGGCGTTCCACCTGAAAACGTATTTTTTTATTTTGTTTTTACATCTCATCCTATCAAAAGGGATAACCACAAAGTTTTTAAAGTGATTCGGCAATTATAGTATGACTTGCATTGATGCGGTTACGAAAAACATCAATGCAAATAATCATCCAAGAAAGTAGTTAGATTCAGATAATAATAATCATGCAGAAGTCACAATCAATGAATTGTGGCCTGATATTCAATGTTACCTGTCATTTCCGGTTTGAGAAAGATAAATAGTCCGGGGACTAATAGAAACGATATTAGTTCAGGATAGTAAAAAACGTCGAAATAGCGTAGTTCAAACCAGTGAAATTCTTTTTCTAACACTATTCTTAGGGAGGGTACTAAACATGCAAAATTCAGATACAACAAAATATATCATTCATGCCATAATAAAAGCGGATGGAGTTATAGAACGACCGGATGTCGTCGGGGCGATTTTCGGGCAGACAGAAGGACTAATAGGCGCTGACCTTGACCTGCGGGAACTGCAAAAAAGCGGCAGGATCGGACGGCTTGAGGTCAATATAAAATCAAACATGGGTAAATCAAACGGGACAATCGAGATACCTTCAAGCCTTGATAAGGTTGAAACCGCTGTCCTTGGAGCCAGCCTTGAAACCATTGACAGGATAGGACCATGCATCTCAAACATCAGTGTGGTTAAAATAGAGGATGTGAGGTCATCGAAAAGGAAACAGGTAGTAGACCGCGCAAAACAGATTCTTACAGCGATGTTTGATGAAATGCTGCCTGAAAGCCAGGAAATCATTGATGAGGTCAGGCAGTCTGTGAGGATTGAAGAGATGACCACGTATGGCAAGGATAACATCCCGATGGGACCCAATGTTCTTGATTCGGATGCCATAATAGTGGTTGAAGGGCGGGCTGATGTGCTTAACCTCCTGCGTTACGGTATTAAGAACTCTATTGCAGTCGGTGGAACAAATGTGCCGCAGGCTGTGGTCGATTTATGCAAGAAAAAGACGGTCACGGCTTTTACAGATGGAGACCGGGGCGGGGAACTCATAATAAAGGAACTGCTCCAGGTCGCGGATATAGATTTCATTGCGCGCGCCCCGGACGGGAAAGGCGTTGAGGAACTTGTCCAGAAAGAAATTGTCAAGTCACTAAGACAGAAACTACCTGTTGAGCAGGGGCTTGATTATTACCAGGTCGGCAAAAAGAGAAGAGTTGCCATCATGGCAGCGACAAGGAAAAAGACAACAGGAAAGAGCGAACCATCAATTCCTGAAGAAATAGAAATGAAACCTGCCAAGGAAGAGCTTGCAGAATTTGAAGCGCCAGAGCCAGAAAAACCCAGGCCGAGGGAAGAACCCAGAGAAGAAAGGGAAAAAGAGGCCAGGAAAGAAAGTCCTTTCCAGGAACATATAACCCAATTGAGCGGCACGCTCAGCGCGCGTTTTATCGATGAACAGAACAGCGTCATAAGCGAAGTGCCTGTACGCGACCTCGCAAATGCATTGAGGGACATAAACGGCAATGTCAAAAGCCTGGTATTCGATGGCGTCATAACCCAGCGCATTGTGGATATTGCATCAGAAAAAGGAATTGAGACTCTAATAGGCGCAAAAATGGGCAATCTAGTAAAAAGCCCTGCATCAATGCATATAGAAACTTCAAGTGAACTATAGAGGTAAATGTGGGTTAAACCTCATCCGGATTTCAGTCCGGAAAAACCCCTGTTCCTGTGCATTCTTGCCAATACCGAGACGGCTAAAATCCCAAACATATCCGCGGCAGGAAAATCCCCGAAGCTTACGGATTATACCCCTGCAGCGGATGCCGAACTCGTTGAGACAGGCAATGCCATAAGTATCAGTGAGCCGGCAATGACACCTTCGGGGGCTCCTTCTCCGGCAGTAATAACAAGAGCATCAATGCTTCTCACGGAAATCCCATGCCTTTTTATTAACGCAGGGCTGCGCATCCGCCCAAAAATACCGACTATAGATATCAACGCCCAACCCGGCGGGGATATAAGGAAAGGAAATGCGGTGGCGGATGCACTTGAGATTTACACTAAATCCAGAACTCTTGGAAAAAAGCTTTCAAAATTCTCGGATTTTGTGATTATTGGCGAGAGTGTCCCCGGCGGAACAACTACTGCCATGGCTGTGATGAAAGCCCTGGGGTATGACGGGAAAGTTTCATCCAGTTTCCCGCAAAACCCGCTTGACATCAAAAACATGGTAGTCTCTGAAGGTATGAGGAATTCAGGGATATCCTTCGGCAGTTTACGGAACCAGCCGCTTCGTGCGGTCGGGTGCATCGGCGACCCCATGATGGCGGCAGCAGCCGGGATTGTGGACGGGCTTGAGACAAAAACCGTGCTTGCAGGCGGGACGCAGATGGTTTCGGTTTTAAGTATAATCAAACATCTCGGGCTGAAAAAAGATGTTTCCATCGCAACAACCCATTATGTTGCAGATGACCCGAGCGCCAATTTCAGGGAAATGACAGATATCCTGGGTTACAAAGCTTATGCTGCAGACCCGGGATTTGGTGATTCAAGATTCCCCGGGCTTCGGATGTATGAAACAGGGGATGTAAAAGAAGGAGTGGGCGCCGGTGGAGCAATGTTCGCGGCTGCAATGATGGGTTTTTCGCAAAAAGAGTTCAGGGAGAAAGTGGAAGAAGTGTGCGATAGTATTTTCGGTGTGTAATCATTTCATAATTTCTTTATCGATATTGCCGACAAGTTTTTTCATTTTATTATACCATTCGTCTATGTTGCCTGCTACTTTCTCTTTCATTTTGCACGGGTCAAGCGCGGTATAATCGTAATAATAGCCGCCCTCGCTGATTGTTTTTGTCTCCCGGTACACAAGACCGCATACCATCAGGTTCTGCAGCGACCTGTAAGCCGTGCTTCGTTCCCTGTTCAAAAGCTCACCAAGGCGTTCTGCTGTCATTGGGCCTTTTGTGACGAGCATCTTATAGGCGTCAATGTCGATATTCTTAAGACCCAGGATACATTTTGCAATATCCTCGCATTTGAAGTCCCCCCGTATCATTTCAGGAATAGATCTTGGCATGAAATCCTCTGTTTTGCACAATTTAGACAAAACCTATCTATACTTATAAGCATAAATAGCTTGTGAAGGACAATGAATGGTTTGATAACAGTTATCGGATGCATGAAATGCGGCAGGTGCGACAGCGTGTGCAACGCGAGGGCTCTTTTGCGCATCGATGGCATTGTAAGAATAGACTACGATAGATGCACGCAATGTATGCGCTGCATTATAGTTTGCCCGAATAAAGCCCTGAAACTTCTTGAATGAAGGTATGTATCACAATAATTTTATATGACCCTATTGCCATTATACAGGATAACGCTTAAAGCGTGAGGTGAATTATGGACCCAATAAATGCAGTTGTAGGGATTATACAATTAGTTATCGCCATTATACTTGCAGTCGTTGCACTATATATCGGCTTTTCAGTATTTGGCAGGATAACTAAAGGAATCGATGAACAAAAGGAACTCGCAAAAGGCAACACTGCCATAGGCATTATTGTTGCTTCGGTATTTTTTGCGATAGGTATCGTGGTGCAGTCGGGCGTTGCAGGAATATCCAGCGGCATTAAAGCAGCCCAGGCATCAGCGGGTGGCATCCTGTCCGCAGGCGGCTTGTTAGCAATCGGAATGGGATTACTCCAGTTAATACTCGGAATCGTGCTTGCAATCGCATCGATATATCTTGCATTGAACATACTCGATAAACTGACAAAGGGCATCGAGGAGTTCGAAGAACTCAAGAAAGGAAACGTGGCTGTAGCGCTGGAAATGGCTGGTGTAATAATCACCACAGCGGTTATCATACAGTCAGGCGTGCAGGGAATAACTGCTGCGCTGATTTAAATTTCCTTTTTTCTTTTATTTTTTTTATTAATTATATTTTTGTTATCTTGTTTTGATATTGAATAATAAACCCTTATATCCCAGTTCAGCAATCCATAGCCGTGTGATTCCATGAAACCCATCGAAACCTCGGAAGGCATCGGCGGCATGCTCACCGCATTCCGGAAACTTGCGCGCGGAAGGAAAAAGATAACCTTCATCGGCTGTCCGGGCTGGTGCAATCCTTTTGCCGAGCTTTTGGGCTTTGTTTTACGTGATGCAGGAAAAGAGATGGTATTTATCCCGAACCTGCGGAAAGAGCTGGCTGCAAGGGTTGTAATGACAGATTATGGAATGCAACTGGGGGAAAAAGCCAACCCGTCATCAGATACGGTTGTACTTCTCGGGGGTCTGGCAATGCCGAAAATGGAAGTGGATGTCAGCGGGTTAAAGAAAATGATTGATGAAATTACAGAAGGGTATCCCGACAGGAAAATTTTCGGGGCATGCATTGGCGGCGTTTTCCAGAAAGCGGGATGGGATAAATTAATTGATTTTGATTATCTCATAGACGCTGACATGGAAGTCACATTATACGGGTTCAAATAGTGTTATGAATAAGCTTGCAAACATATTTATAAAAACAAGCTTGAGGTAATACGAATGGAATGGGAACCCGAAGCATTAAAAGAGCTTGAGAAAGTACCCGAAGATATCCGCAGTATGGCGAAAATGGGTATTGAAACATCGGTGGGAAAGAGAGGAAAGAACATCGTCACTATCGAGGACGTGAAAGAAGCGCAAGCTCAATTTAGAGACCTTCTGGGAAAGGATGAAAAAGATGAAAAGACCACGACGATTGCGGTTGTGAGGTGCGATATCGTAAGTGAGACCTGTCCGGGTGTTGCGTGCTTTAAGGCGTTCAACAAGCGAAAAGTACATTTTGAGGAATACGGCAGGGATGCGGAGATTATTGGATTTTTCACATGCGGAGGATGCCCGGGCAGGCGGATTTTCAGGCTTGTAGATAGTCTTTTGAAGCATGAAGTGGATGTCATCCACTTAAGTTCCTGTATGCTTATGGAAGGGGGCTATCCGAAATGCCCTCACATAGATGAAATCAGGCAGATGATAATAAAGAAAGGGGTGAAAGTCGTTGAGGGGACTCATCACTAAAGAAAAAGCAGAACTTTTAAATGCAGGAATGTTAGATTTATACAGGGTTGGAAAGCTTTATCAATGTTCGTCACTATACGAATAAATAAGGAGTTAATCATGATAACAAAAGACATGAAAATCGAGGAAGTAGTAAGCCAGTATCCTGAAACCATGATGGTATTTATGAGGCATGGGCTGCATTGCGTCGGATGTCATGTGTCTGCCTTTGAAAGCATTGAGGAAGGAGCAATGGCTCATGGAATAAATGTGGATGCGCTGGTAGCTGACCTGAATAAGGTCATCTCTTCAAGAAAGCCAACCTGAATATTACGCTATAATCCGCGTGCCTGCATTACCAAGAAGCGCTGGCAATGCCTTATCAAGACTTGATATGATTGAGGTTTTGCCACCCGATTTTATAAACCGCAGTGCCGCAAGAATCTTGGGTTCCATGCTGCCTTTCCCGAAATGCCCCTCTTCTATGTATCGCTCGGCTTCTGAAACTGTGATTTCATCAAGGTCAGCCTGGTTATCTTTCCCGTAATTCAATGCCGCCTTTTCAACATCTGTAAGTATTAAAAAAGTTTCAGCCCCGATAGCAGATGCCAGGAGACTTCCTGTCAAATCCTTATCAATTACAGCTTCAACGCCTACCAGCGAGCCGTTTTTCCGGATAACCGGAATTCCGCCTCCGCCTGCTGCAATGACAATAACTCCAAGAGCGGCAAGTTTCTTTATGACATCTTCTTCCACGAGCTGAAGCGGCATGGGAGAAGGAACAACACGGCGGTAGCCCTTTTTATCATGTATCATCTTTATTCCCAGCGCTATCATTTCCTGTGCTCTTGATTCAGGATAATAGATGCCAATCGGCTTTGTGGGATTAGTAAAAGAAGAAGAGGACGCATCCACTACCACCTGCGTCAGCACTGTTGCGACCTGCTTTGTTATCCCGCTTTCCCTGAGCCTGTTATCAAGCGACTGCTGGAGCGAGTACCCGAGCATCCCCTGCGTTTCTGCCCCGCACACATCAAGCGGCTGGGGATGAACAAGAGCGCATTCTTCCTGCATAGCAAGGATATTCCCTATCTGGGGGCCATTTCCGTGTGTCAGGACAACATCATAGCCTTTTCGGATAATCTGTGCAATTTCCATGCAGGTTTCATCTATCATTCTCTGCTGCTCTACCGGGCTTCCCCTTGAGGGATTCAATATTGCGTTCCCGCCTATTGCGATTACTATTCTGCTCATATTTTGACTCATCTTCGCGGGCTCTTTGGGCCTCTGTGGTTAGAAACAACTCACCGCAAAGACGCCAGGAGCACAAAGTGTTAACATTGTTTTTGAGTTCTCACTACTGGCTATAATTATTCTGCTATAATTATCTGCTGTTTAACGATATAACTTATAGCACAAAATATTCATGATTGAGCTTTCTCTCCCTTATTTTCTCAATCACCCTCTCCGCCATTCCCCCGGTAGCAAAAATGCACACATCAAAACCCCGAAGCGCCGCAAGCATGCCTGACTGGATTACATCAAATTCAAAATCGCACCTGATTCCCATTTTATTAACCAATACCTTCGCGGATGTGCCCATCGCGCCTATCTTTTGATGCTTATTTTTAGAAAGTATTTCACGAACCTTTTCCATGTCCGCCGCCCTTGAGCCTCCTTCGATTATTCCTGGAACCCGAAAGATTGTTAATATGCCAGCCAGTTGCTGCAAGTCTCCGGCAACATCCTTTACTGCAATATCCTCGCCCTTTTTTCCTGCAAACACTACTTTTCCCGTAACACCTTTTGAGCCCCTGCCTGCAACAAGCATACCGTCTTTGATTTCAAGAAAGACTTCATCGCCTGCCAGGACATCTGAGGCTGCTATGGCGCACCTGATGTTTATTACCTTTGCATCAACAGAGTCCATAAGATCGAGAACGGAAAGCGGGACTTCGCCTCCTGAGATACCGCGCGCCCGAAACTCACGATATGTCTGGACTATGACGGGCTGCCTCAATCCCGCATCTGCAATCAGTTTTTCATCAGCAAAAATATGTTTTGGGATTCCTGATTTGAAGACCTTTCCTTTATTCAATATATACATACGGTCAGCCCATGATGCCGCAAGGTCAGAATCATGGGTTGATATTATAATGGTTTTCCCATCATTGTTTAATTCATCAAGAACCTCCATGATATCCGTAATCCCGGCGGCATCCATGCCAGAAGTGGGTTCATCAAGAACCAGGACATCAGGCTCCATGGCAACGACTCCTGCGATTGCCACTCTTTTTTTCTGCCCACCGCTTAAGTTCGCAGGATTTTTCAGTGCAAGGTTTTCTATATCGAACCTGCGAAGCATCTCAGAAACCAGGCTTTTGATTTCATTGGAATCCAGTCCGAGATTTTTGGGACCGAAAGCGATATCCTCAAAAACAGTAGGAGCAAATAACTGGTTATCAGATTCCTGGAATACAAGACCGACACGTTTCCTGACCTTTTCGATATTAGTTTTGGAGATACTTTCTCCGAATACCAGCACTTCCCCGCATGTGGGTTTAATCAAGCCGTTGAAGTGGTAAAATAACGTTGTTTTCCCGCTTCCGTTCGGGCCGAGAACAGCAACCTTCTCACCTTCATTGGCTTCAAAGTTTATTTCTGACAGTGCATTTGTGCCGTCTGCGTATGTGTATTTAAGCCCGGTTGTTTTTATTGCAGTCATTGTCACCGCAGCAACCAGTCAAATCCAACAAGGGCAAAAATCCCTGAGGATAACACAATTCCCAGAGTTATATCCCTTTTATTTAATGGATGGCAGTCTATCGAATACCTTAAATCCTGCTTCCAGCCGCGCGAGAGCATGGCTCTGTAAACCTCTTCACTTCTTGCAAATGCGCGCGTGATGAGGGCTCCTCCTATCGAGGCAAGATTGTGCATTTTCTTCGTGAACCCGGCTTTCTTTGGGAAGCCGCACCGTGACTCCTGCGCCAGTTTCAGTTTTTTTCCCTCGCTTGAAAAAGTCTTGATGTAGCGTGCCATGAACGAGGAAATCTCAAGCATGGTTTTTGGAACCCCAAAGTAACGCATGCTTTCAAGCAGCTCGCTCTCGGAAGTTGTGATTACAAGGAGCAGCAGGATAGAGGCAGACGCGAACACCCGCGAGAATATCAGAAAACCGTACTCGATTCCCTCTGAATATACTGAAAAGATTCCAAGATTAATGGCATTAACCCCATAGGTAAAGCCCTGTGTTACGAAAATGAACAGGGCTAAGACTAAAGGAAACCGGAGTTTTTTACCGTAATCCCTGATTACCTTTAGTTTTGCCGCAAAAACAATGCACAGCAGTGATATGGCGATTGGTAAATACCAGTGTTTCATCACTGTTATTGCGGTGATCAAAAGAAACGAAATCAAAATTTTGATTCTTGAATCGGTCATTTTGCCCCCATATTACTTTCGCGCCGTAGTCTCAGGTATCGCCCTATTATGAGCGAAATAAAGAACCCTACGGTAGTTGCGATTCCGTTTAATGGGTCGACTGTAAGCCATTCACTCATCAGATTTTCTCCCTCTTAGCGCATTCCAGTAATATCCTGTAACCAGACCGCCTATAATTCCAACGGAACCAAAGCCAATCGGCTCACCGAAACGTGCCATCAGCCTGACCCCTATTCCATTTGATATTGCACCTGGCGCGGCAAGCGCTCCCACAGTGCCGTCGGTGCCTGCCATATTTCCCCCTCCTAAGTAACCGATATATGCGCCTATAGCAATCATGGATGTGATTAAAATCATCAAACCCAGAGCCGTTTTCGTGAACCTATCAAGGCAAACATCGGCTGGCGCAACCACTTCTGGTTTTGTCTCGGATATATATTTTATCACATATCCCGTAAATGCAAATTCTGCAATACAAAGGGGCAGTTGTGTGGGAATAAAACCCATGGCATATAATTTCCAGTAGTGCATCACATTTCCAGGATTCAGGGAAAGGGCAAGCTCAAGGGCTGCAGTGATATAGGTCAGAATGCTTCCCACAAACCCTGCCATGCCGGCGGAAAACCACAAAGGAGAGATGTTTTTAAGCATCCTGTAAACAAGATAACCGCTAAATGCTCCCACAATTCCCATAGAAAACGTGTTGGCACCGATGGTGGTTAAACCGCCGTGACCAACGAATGCCTGGAAGAAAAGGGAAATCGCGCTTATCACGACTGTTGCAAAAGGTCCTATTATAATTGCAGCCAGAGGTGTTCCCACGGGATGGGATGATGAGCCCGTCACAGGTACGGGAATGTGCCAAACGGATATGACAAATACCACGGCGCCGATGAGTGAAATCCTGGGAAGGTATGCGGGGTCTGCTGCGATGCGTTTGTTGATTATCCGCAAGCCCAGATAGATGAATATCGCAGATATTACGAACCAGAATAAAATCCATTTTGGTTCCAGAATCCCATCTGAGATGTGCATTTATGTCCACCAAATCAATTAAACTTGATTTCAGTAAAGTTAAATTGATATAAATAGGTGATGGTTGGGGTTTTGATGGGGGTTTTTTGGATACCTATTGTCTGCCATTTTTAGCCACATGAGTGGATTGGGCCACTTTTGAGAACAGGTATGCCCTGCTCTCAAACCCCATTTTGTTATAAAAGCCATGCGCATGCTTTCTGTGAAATGCCGAATCCAGCTCAATTCGTGAACATCGCTTTTTAACCGCCAGTTTTATTGCTTCCGTCATTAGTCGAGTGCCTATTCCACGCCCCCGATACGATTGATCCACAATGAGTTCATCAATGTGTGCAAGCAAGCCCTGTTGCCAAAGGCTATTTCTTGTACTCAACGAACAAAATCCGACAATAACTTTTTTTTCGAATGCGCAAAGGTAATATTGTTGTCCAGAATTTAAAGCCCGGCTAAAAGTAATCCGAAGTCTATTTCTATTCAATCTGGTATGAGGCCAGAGTTGAGGCAGTAATTGATAAATTTGCTCAAAATCGTTAAGAATGGCTTTTCTGATCTTTATCTTTATTTCCGGCACCATAGTCACAAACCCGTACGATGTACGAGGATTTTATATAAAATCTCAGCCTTTCTTTTTCTTCCCCTCATGCATCTTTTTGATTTCATCCTCAGCAGCCTGCAACTTTGCCCTGTTCTCCTCGTAAATCTTAGAAACATTCTCGGAAGCCCGCTCAAGCCTTTTCTTGAGAACAAGCAGTTCCTGCGTGGAGAGGTTATAATTGGGCGTATTCTCGATCCACAACTGCTCTATGTCTATCAGGGCGTTGATGGCAGCTTTTGTCCTGTTTACGGTATTCTCGTCCATGTGGTGTTATAAGCTTTTTTTCTTAAATTAAGGTTTGCATCCTGACATGCCACTATACATCCGTAATTCATTAAGAACTATCTTTGCGTCCTTTGCGCCGGAGAGGGAGTTAATTCCATGTTCCGCTTAAATCAAATGCTCAGCAATCCCTTCTGAAATCACATGGTCACAGTAAATACACCGAAGCTCCACAGGCTTCTTGTTCACCGCGAACTTTGAAATAACAGGCTCGTTCGTATTTGAAATGCAATTGGGATTGTCACATTTCACCACACCTTCAAGATGTTCTGGCAGGTCCACTTTATGTTTCCCAATAACCTCAAAATCCCTGATAATGTTAATGGTGGCATTCGGGGCGATAAGTGAAATCCTGTCCACTTCCTCCTCTTCAAGCTCCCTGTCCTCGACCTTGACTATATCCTTCAAGCCGAGGACGCCGCTGGGCACATTCATCGCAACGCTCACCACAGCCGTCGATGTGCCCGATATCCCGAGTATGCGAAGCACATTGAGCGCCTGCCCGGCTGTAATATGGTCAATAACAGTCCCGTGCTTTATGGAGCGAACGCGCATCCCTTTCTTTTCCGACTCTGTCATGCCGCCTCCATCGCCATCGCAAGGAGCGCCATCCTGACAGGAACACCATAAAAAGATTGCTGGAAATATCGCGCATACTTTGTCCTGTCAACCGCAGGGTCAATCTCATCCACCCGCGGCAGCGGATGCATTATAATAAGGTTATCGCGGGCTTTTTTCAGGAGTTCCTCGGTTACCCTGTAACTTCCTGCCATTTTCTGGTACTCAGCCGGGTCCGGGAAGCGTTCTTTTTGTATCCTTGTTACATACAGCACGTCAACATCGCTCACAACATCCTCAATACTGGCAGTTTCGCGAATGCTCGCTCCCTGTTTTTTCAGGTCTTTCTTGATTACATCGGGCATCTGGAGTTGTTTGGGCGATACAAGGGTCATGTCGGCATGATACATGGATAAGGCATAAGCGAGTGAGTGGACTGTCCTTCCGTACTTGAGGTCTCCCACAAGGGCGATCTTAAGACCTGAAAAGCTGCTCTCTCGCATGATTGTATAAAGGTCAAGAAGCGTTTGTGTGGGATGATGCCCTGCGCCGTCGCCGGCATTGATTACCGGGACATTTGAATAGTCGGCAGCCATCCTTGCCGCCCCTTCCCGCGGGTGTCGCAAAACGATGGCATCTGCGTAATTTCCTATTACTCGTATGGTATCTGCAAGGCTCTCTCCTTTGGCTACAGAGCTTGATTCTATCGAACCCAAGTCGATCACTTTACCGCCAAGCCGTTTCATGGCAGTCTCAAAGGACAAGCGCGTGCGTGTGCTTGGTTCATAAAAAAGCGTGGCAAGGATTTTGCCTGAAAGCAAATTGGATTCTTTACCCCTTGCGATTGGCTCGAATTCCTTTGCTTTTGCCAGAATAGTATCGATTTCATCCCTTGAAAAATCCCTCATTGAGATGATATGACGCAACATCATACCTATAAGGATGAACTTAAATTTAAATTTATTGATAATGGGTTGGTGTAAAATCCTTTGGTGTTGTTAAATCAAAAAGCAAAATAGCCACCGAGACACGGAGGCCACAGAGTCATTATTTCTCTGTGTTCTCTGCGCCTCCGTGGCTAATATTTTTCGTCAAAAATCAAACTATTTTACAGTCCCGATAATGGATAAATGCAGGAGTGCCCATTCTCGTGCATGGAAACGGCAATTTAAACCGTACCCTCAAACACCCGCTCGGCAGGTCCTTCCATATAGGCGCCATCGGTGGCAAGGGTGATTCTCAATTTTCCCCCTTCAGTATTCACTTTCACTTTCTTGCCTGTTTTGCCAAGCCTGTTAGAAACAGCCGCGCAGGCAACAGAGCCTGTGCCGCAGCTTAAGGTTTCGGCTTCCACCCCGCGCTCATAGGTGCGTACTGTAATCTCATCTTTTGAGTTTAGAATCACAAAATTCACGTTGATTCCTTTTGGAAAAACCGGGTCGTAGCGGATTTTCGGGGCAATGGCCATCAGCCCGGATTCAAAAGAATCCACGAAGATTACAGCATGAGGGACCCCTGTATTTACGGCTGAGACGTTATAACCATGTAAAGGAACATTGAGAAATTCTCCTGTACCTTTTGCCGGGATTTTTTCACGTTCAAAAACGGGTATTCCCATATTTACTGTTATCCACGTCTTATCCTTAATCCGCAAGGCTACTGAAAGAATTCCGACAGGTGTTTCAACGCTTGCATTCTCTTTGATGTATCCTTCATCAAGCGCGTATTTTGCGAGGCACCTGATGCCGTTTCCGCACATCTCAGCCTCGGAGCCGTCAGAATTAAAAATCCTCATCCTGATATCGGCTTTATCCGAATTCCCAAGATACAGGACGCCGTCAGCCCCTATCCCGAAACGCCGATTGCAATATCTGGCCGCAAATCCGGATTTATCAGTGATGACCTCACCGCTGTATTCGTCTATGAGGATGAAATCATTCCCGTTGCCGTGAAGTTTTGTAAAATGAATCATATTATTTCTTTTCTTTCTTTAAGGCCGAAGAGATTACCTGACCTGCTGTTTTTACCATCATATATGCCCCGCCCACTATCAATACTGCGGGGGCGGAAACGATTCCTGCGGCAACTGTTATTCCCGCGCCTGCAAGAAGAGCCATGTCGCGGTTCATGAGGAAGCGGGAAACCTTATCAAGCGTGGAAGGTTCGATATCGACCGAGTCTGTCTCAAGAACGATCTCTCCTTTCTGGAAAACTTTTATCCAGCCGCTCTCTTCAGAGACAAGGACGGCGGTAAAGGAATCATCGTATAACGTTATGCCTTTTGCTGCCGAATGCCTTGTGCCGAAGCCGATCAATGTTTCTGTTTTTAATATCCTTGAACCGTAAGCGATTAAATCCCCAACGGGTGAAAAAATCATGGCACCATCAAGTGTAGAAAGCTTTTCAACCACCGCATCCATTCCCTTACTCAGGAGATTCCCTGCAAACTGGATCTGGGGATAATGGAGATGGTAGCTCCCCTCGATTTTATCCCTGTCCGCTATGATAAATAGAGCCCCCTGGTTCTCTTTGGCAAGACTCTTGGATATATTAAGGATAACACGCATTACCTCTGATTTAATATCCTTGCTATCAATCTGGTTCATACATTCTTCTTATAATCGAGATAAGTTATAAGTTTTGGTAAATTGATTTTTATCCTGCTTTCGAAGGCAAAAATCACTAAAAAGAGGAATCAATTGCATAAAAAAGAATACATCCGGAAAATGTTTGCAGGAATTTCCCCCAAGTATGACCTTCTCAATCATCTTTTAAGCATGGGACGGGATAGATACTGGCGGCGGTTTGCAGTATCAAAACTGCCATCAGGGTACATACTTGATGTCTGTTCCGGGACAGGGGATGTCGCGATAGAAGTCTCAAATAACAATAAGAATCAAGTCATTGCATCGGATTTCTGTGATGAAATGCTGCAATTATGCGAAAAGAAAATAAAAAAGCAAAATATAGGGAATATCCGGTGCATCCGGAACGATGCCGAAAACCTTTCATTTAAAGATGGGACTTTTGATGGTGCAATTGTTGCTTTCGGGATAAGGAATGTCGCTGATATTAAAAAATCGCTTCAAGAAATGAACCGCGTAGTTAAAAAGGGAGGAAAAGTGATAATTCTTGAGTTCTCCCAGCCTGAGAATAAGGTTTTCAGATCGGTTTATTATCTTTATTTCCATAAAATATTGCCGCTTGCAGGCGCTATTATTTCGAAAAAAGAAGGTGCATATAGTTATCTGCCCTCATCCGTGATGGCGTTTCCAAAAAGGGATGAATTTGTCAGGCTTATGAGAGGCGCCGGTTTGTCGGAAATCGGATTTTACGACCTCACTTTTGGAATTGTAACTGTTTATGCAGGAACCAGATTGTAGTTAATTAAGCCACCAAATATTAAATATAAACAAAAGAATAAGGAAGGGAAATGAATAAAGAAGAAGTCTGTATATTAATTCCCACGCTCAATGAGGAAAAGACGATAGAGGGAATTATAAAAGAATTCAAGTCCATGGGGTTTTCAGACATCCTTGTAATCGATGGTCATAGCACGGATGGTACGGTAGAGAAGGCGAAAAATGCCGGGGCAAGGGTAGTAATCCAGAGCGGAACCGGGAAAGGACAGGCCGTGAGCCAGGCGTTCCAATTAATAACGAGCAAATATGTGGTAATGATAGACGGGGATGGAACGTATCTTCCAGAGGAGATTGATAAAATACTTGAACCCGTTGTATCTGGTCACGCCGACCACGTTATCGGTAACAGGTTCGCACATTACCAGAAAGGCGCATTTACCGGTTTAAATCTTTTCGGGAACAGGATATTAAACAAGATATTCGGCTTTGCATACGGCGTATGGCTTGAAGACATACTTTCAGGTTACAGGGCTTTTAACAATAATGCTATCAAACAAATCGAATTGAACAGGACAGGGTTTGAGGTGGAAACAGAAATCACGGTTGAATGCGTGAAGAAAGACCTCAAAATCGTGGAGGTCCCGATAACTTATCTTGCAAGGGTAAGCGGCGCAGCCACCAAATTGCAGCCTATCAGGGACGGGTTTCGCATCGCATCAACCATTTATCTGCTTGCCCGGACGCACAATCCTCTTTTTTATTTCAACATAATCGGCGGGCTTCTCACAATTAGCGGCATGGCTGTTGGCATCTATGTGGTAGATGAATGGCTTAAAGATATCAACCATATCCCTCTCACTATTCTTGCAACGCTCCTCATAGTTACCGGAATCCAGATGTTCATTTTCGCAATACTTAGCGACCTCATAGTGTCCATGCACAGGGAAAATATGCATATGATGCGTAAAATCTTGAAGGAAAAGTTATGAAAATAGCGATACTCGGAGGCACGGGCAGCATCGGGGAAGGTTTTGCACTCAGGTGGGCTGAAAAACACGAAATCTTATTATGCTCGCGGGAGATTGAAAAGGCGGTCAAGGCCGCCGGCGATTATTCAGGCACTCTCTTAAGCAAAGGGTTTTTTTGCTGCGGCATAACTGGATGCAAGAATGAAACCGCAATCGGCG
Organism: Candidatus Methanoperedens sp.; assembly: GCA_041494705.1. GTDB lineage: Archaea > Halobacteriota > Methanosarcinia > Methanosarcinales > Methanoperedenaceae > Methanoperedens. Next base: position 285,395 of record JBGQBI010000004.1, on the reverse strand, counting down.
ACGCGGATGTTGTTGTGCTTTCGGTGCCGTATCAGGGTGTAGTCACTCTATTGAAAGACCTCAGGCCTTGTTTCAGTGACCAGATTGTAATCTCGCTTGTAGTTCCCATGAAAAAGAACAAATGGTTTGAATACACTCCGCCAGAACAGGGAAGCGCCGCGCTTGAGATCCAGGAAATTCTCCCTGAAACCGCAAAAGTGGTTTCAGCATACCATAATGTTTCTGCAAAGAAATTAGCGGCTCTTGATTTGAGTCTTGATTATGATGTCGTGGTTTGCGGCGATGATGACAGGGCAAAAAAAACAGTAATGGAATTGACGCACGAAATCAAGAACTTGCGGCCCCTTGATGGAGGCGGCCTTGCCTCCTCTTATATGATCGAGTCCCTTACCCCATTTTTGATTAATCTTGCAATCCGTAACAGGCTCTCTGACCTTGGTGTAAAGTTTGTATGAAGAATAGTTTGTATGATGGATATTTACAATAAGCTCCTGAACCGGTTCGGGCACCAGCAATGGTGGCCAGCCGATACTCCTTTTGAAGTGGTGGTAGGAGCTGTCCTGACCCAGCAGACAAAATGGGAAAATGTGGAACGGGCGATACAGAACCTGAAAGAGCGGGGACTGATGGAACCGGAACCGCTCTCAAATGCCGGTATTGAGGAGCTTGAAATGCTGGTAAGATGTACAGGTTTTTACAGGCAAAAGGCAAACAGGCTTAAGAATATCTCCAGATTTTTTTCCGGGAATCCGGATTTACTTGAAAAACAGGGCAATGAACTCCGGAATATTCTTCTTTCACTCAATGGCATAGGACAGGAGACGGCTGACAGCATTGTTCTATACGCTGCTGACAAACCCAGTTTCGTCATTGACGCATATACGAAGAGGATATGCAAATGTCTTGGGATTGAAGGCGATTACGGGAAACTGCAATCGGTTTTTGAGAGTTCACTGCCCAGGGACGTTCCCCTGTATAAGGAATTCCATGCCCTCATCGTGGAATACGGGAAGCAGTTCTGCGGGAAGAAACGATGTAGCGAGTGTATATTTTTATGAACCTGTGTGATTTTCATAGTGTTCTTTTGTATTCATAGCTGCCTCCATCTTTACCCGCTCCCTATTAGTATCCATGAAATGTGATGGTGTGTGTCCCCCTGAACTCTGGGTTCATCGTACTTATGCTCGTACAGTTCCTTAATAGAGAGAAACCTGAAATCCTCCTCTAACTCTTCTCTGGTACAGAAATGGAGATACTTATCACTTTTAAACGAATGGGGTTCATCGGGACAGGGTTCGCCTTTGCCATATTCTTCCGGGTCATTTGTGGAGAGATTATTTAGAAATAGCAAACCCTGAGGCTTGAGTAGATTAGTAATTTTTTTTCTAAGCTCTTCTCTTTGCTTTCTATTTAATATCTGGTACAGGTTAGAGGCAAACACTATGTCATATTTACACTGGTTCATATCCATAAAATTACAGCACCTGAATTGAATCGCCTTCGCGCAGGGACCAACTAAAGATTTTGCTAAAATTTCTAATGCCTTTTGAGAAGTATCAATTCCTAAAACGGAGCAATTGAGATGTTTTGCCAGATATAAGCAATCCCTACCGTAACCACAACCAATATCTAATATGCGCAAGAATTTGTCGTTTAACCGATGATTTTGTAGATATTTGACTGCAATGATAGCTAACTCACTCGGCCTGTCCCCCCAAATGCGCATGTTGCTCTCATATTCTTTATCCCAAAACAGGTTTTCATTTTTTTTGCCGGAGTTTAACATAGCTGTACCCCTATTGAGTATAAACTTACCTTGTGATTGATTAGCTTTTCCGTATAAATTCAGAGAATTTTTATTATCTTCTGGTTTAAAAAACCACAGAGTGCACAGAGGAAAACCTTTGAAAAGGTTTATCAAATAAGGGGTATGTGCGACATACCCCAACACTGCGCAAGCCGAAGTTTCGGCTTACAGAGAACTATTACAAAACTCTGTGCTCTCTGTGTGCTCTGTGGTCGATTATCCTTATCTGGATTCATTTACCCAGAAAGAATTAAGTCTCTAAATTCATCCTCCGCCTTAAAAGGCGGTGAGGTTCTTGCTATCACGAAATAAAAAGGATTGATATGTTATCGGGTTCATCAAACTGGTAGAAAATGGCAAAATGTAATCACATCCTCATCCGCGACATCCCTCTTTTCGGGTGTATCGCATTCGGTATCATCGACCGCGGAACGAATGTATTGCAGCTTCGCCCCTATAGCGAGTGCCCTTTATCCTGTGTCTTCTGCTCAACTGATGCCGGTCCCCACTCCGGCAGACGGATTTCCGAGTATATGGTTGACCTTACGCAATTGCTTTCAGCGTTCGAATGGGCAGCATCTTACAAGGGCGCTGGCATCGAGGCGCATATCGATACGGTCGGGGAACCAGCAATGTACCCTGAGCTTGTTGAACTCGTAGGGGGTTTGGCTGCAAACAGCCGCGTAAACACCGTCTCCATGCAGACAAACGGCACTCTGCTTACAACCGGACTCATCGATGCGCTTGATAAAGCCGGGCTTTCACGTATCAACATGTCCATCGAATCCCTCGATCCCGACCTTGCGAAAAGGATTGCAGGGACAGATTCATACGATCTTGAAAAAGTTCTAAAGAGCGCTGAATATATCGCCAGAGATACCAATATCGACCTTCTTATTGCGCCGGTGTGGCTTCCGGGTATTAATGATGCCGAGATCCCAAAATTAATCGAGTTTGCGCTTTCGATAGGCGCAGGGAAAAAATGGCCTGCTCTCGGAATACAGAAGTTCCTGCCTCATAAGTATGGGAGGAAGCCGGATATCAGGGCAATGAACTGGGAAAACTTCTATTCCAGGCTCAGGGAGTGGGAAAAAATTTATAATACAAAGCTTGTTCTCACGCCGCAGGATTTCGGAAGTCATGAGTGCAAGCCCCTGCCGCGCGTGTTCAAAAGACATGAAAGGGTAAAGGTAAAGGTCGCAGGACCCGGCTGGATGAAGGGCGAGAAGCTTGCAGTTGCGCGGGACAGGGTACTAACGATTGTGGAAGCCGATAGGGTTCCCGTTGGCGCGGAGGTGTATGTGAGGATGGAAAGGGTGGTGGATGGGATATATGTGGCGAAACAATAGGCCTATCAATCCCTTATCCTCTTTATGACAAATATCCCTCCGATAATAACAACCAATATCAGGATAATCGCGGCAATGCTTCTGGTATTGAGTCCCGAATTCGCATTTTTGAAATTGAACTGTTTATCCGAATCAAGAGAAACCTGTTCTTCAAAAGTGCTCCCTGAACCCGTTGCCTTCAGGGTATAACTTGAATTCAGGGGCAGTCCTGCAAAAATAAGCTCGGAATCAGAGTTTTCTGATAGTTTCCTGCCATTATCCCATAATGAAACCGTGTATTTCGAATCGGCTTTTACGAATATGCTGGCATAATTTTTGACATTGATTGCTTTGCCGTCAGCGTACTGGAGATTATCAGGCAGGTCAAGCACGCTGAGAAGCGTGGGTGCAATATCCTCCTGGCCGTATTCTCCTGATACAACCCCGGATACCGCATTTGGGGAGAGGATGACGAGAGGTATCCTCAGGCTTTCCTGCTTTGAAACGTATTTATCACCCGAATGCCCACCTCTTTTCGCATTTTTCGTGGCAAAGGACATGCCGTGATCTGCTGTTAAAAATAAGGCGATATCGTTATCGGAAGCGGTTCTGTACAGGGGATAAAAATCCCGGTCAAGGTCTTCGATTAACTTCACATAATCGTCAGCACCCAGATTGTGAGCTCCGGCATCTATTTCTCCCACATTCACTGTGAGCAGGAATTTTTGATTCGGGTGATTTTTTATCATGGCGCCAGCGACTGCATTGGTAGCGTCGATGCTCCATTTATTGTAAGCAGAATACCTCTCTATCCCGGATAGGTTGTTCAAATATGAAGGCATTTTCATTTTCCAGTCATACATCAGTTCATAAACACCCGATGGCGCATTTTTTGTCTGGATAGAAATCAGTGGCCTGTCAAGTGAATTATTCTCCGCGAACAGGATTATATCCTGCTCCGCCCTCATGTTCGAAAAATCGCCGGTTTCCATTACTGCAAGATTAACGAAGCCGTGCTGCCTTGTAACGTCAAAAATCGTTGCGTCGGGATAGCCAACGATTTCCTCGTTTGCTTTCGAATCGCCTGTGACTATCACCGAATGCGCTATTCCGGTGACAGGAGTTGGGGTTTTAATGTTTATTACCCTTGCCCCGAAGGTAAGGTTTTGTGTTATTGCTTTGGGTATTTCAGCGCCATCAAGGGCGAGAGGCAAGAGTTCAGGATAATAATACGAGGAGCCGAAACCGTCAACGATAAAAAGGATGGCGCTTTGTGGTTTTTTGACGTCGTTTAATGTGATTTCAGAGACCGCAGAGGCGGTGTTTGATACCAAAATCAATAATAGTATAATTATCAAAAATTTTTTCATAGGAGTGGCGAAATGGGATAATTGGATAAAAAGATTTCTAAATGTTGAGACCGTTACATTACGTGTTGGTAAATTGAAACAACCCTAAAAATGAATATTAAAAAATTTTTCGCCAATATTGCACAGATAATATCGATATGGTCATTTAGAGAAACACATATAAAATTTAACTTTTCAATTTTCCTGCTGATAAATCTTTTAATTTTGACAATAAAAAGTAAGCAATTTCTATTCCAATATTCTTAGTTAGTAAAAAATATCTTTTCTCAGATAAAAAAGCATGCCCCCCTTCTTTATGCAAAATTTCTACAAAAGCATCAACCAATTTATCATCATAATCTGATAACTTTAGATTATCTTTAATGTAATGTCTTAAATTACCCATTTCACCTTTTTTAGAGTCTTTTGGATACTCTTTATTAGTAATTTGTTTAACAGTTGCTGCAATATTTTTTGTTAAATCTTCAAAAAACGCTCTTAGATTACTTATCATTCCACTATTGATTGATTCCCAATCAGGTAATTCAGATGCTTTATCAATTTCTAATAAAAATCTTCCAAGCTCAGAAGGAAAACCAAATTTTGAACTCATATCGATTACTTGTTCTTTATGAATATTTATTTCCTCATTACCCCCCTCAAGCTCATTTTTTAATCTGTTGTATCTTATTGAATTAATTTCCCTATCAAATTCATATTGAGGGTTGTAAGAAGTACTACCTACTCGTTCATTTAATGCTTTCAAGAATACTAAAGTCCCATCATCAAAATACACAGGTTCATAGTGCATGAACTTTTGAATATCTTTGAATAAGTCGTTTATATAAACATCATAAAGATTTATCTTAATCAGGTCAATTCTCTTATCAATTGTTAGAATGATATCTAAATTCTTCCCAATTTTCAGCAAAAAATAGAATGCCAAAGATGAAGCCCTGCTGCTATTTAGTAACTCTTTTTTTAGGACATCAATAAATATTTCTCTGGATTTTGGGTCTTTTTCAATATTATTGAATAATTTTTTTAGGGTTGTATGTGTTTCCCATTCCAAATGAAAATTATTAGAATCTGGAGATTCAATTCTCTTAATATAACTAAATCTATCTGATGAATAATTATTGCGTTCAATGTCAAATATTATTTTAATATTTTCTTGAATATTATTTTTTTCAGACATAGGATTCATTCTTTTTACAACAATTGGTAGTTCTTTTTCTCTACTGAATCTATTTGATTGTACTTCATTGACATCAATCTTATGACCAATCCGATAGAAAGCCACATAGGATAACTACCAACACCCATTGAAACCGTTTCTAAATATTCTCAGCTATTCTCAATTCCCCTCAGGCTTCCCCTTTTTCAGATCCATGCCTTCCTCCTGTAATAATTCAAAGGATGCGAAATCCTCTCGCACAGCGCCTCCTTCCCGAAACAATTCCCGTAGGTTATCATGGTGGCGCATGAAGGGGACGTATAAGCCGTACCGGTGGCGCCATGGATGTGCATCACCTGATACCTTGTGCGCTCCTCATCAAAATCCGGCGAGACCTTGAAAAGCTCGATAATCCCATCCGTATTCATCCCGATATTGAGCAGGAATGAAACGAGTGCAAAGCGCATCGAATGCGGGAGATTCACGCCCCCCTTTGCATTGGAGAGGGCATGGACCATGCACGGGGGGAAACAATCAGGCATTATTTCCTTGAACTCTTCGATGCTGAACTCGGATTTGCGCGCCGTCAGTGAATTGCGTATTTCCTCAAGATGACTTTCAAGGGAGCCACATATCTCAGGCGGCACAACAAGCGGCAGGCTTGATTCAATTCTTTTCCTGACAGCTTCCTGCATTATGCGTGAGAAATCTTCTTTTGGGAGGGATATGCTGCCCCTGTCCATGTTCCTGTTCACAAGCTTCCATTTGGGTTCATGGATTACATGTGCATAACGGATATAGTCGGTAAAATGAATTATGACAGAGCGGTCAGCCAATGCCGCCTCGATATCAAAATCAAGAGCCAGTTCCTTAAGCTCTTCCCCTGGAAGTTCTTTTAGCCGCTCGTATGCTGATTTTGCCTCGGCAAGGGCATACCGCTTAACGAGGTATCCGTCATTGATGCAGGAGACAAGTATTCGTGCAACAGGATAGGACAGCAGTTCTTTTTCAGCGCTCACACGGTCAGGATGCGCATTTGAGGTGATGCCGTCGCCTATAGCTGAAAGTACCCGTTGTTTTCCCCGCTCCCTCACCTGTTCAAACACCCTCTCTGAAAAAAGCTCTTCAAGTTTGAAATCCAGTGCTTCTACATATTTTACAGCGCCATTAACAAAAGGAAAATAAGCGAATTTGAAAACATCCATGCTTATTCGGATTCGACCCTGGGAGCCAGCATATAACTGACCTCGCCATGACCTTCTGCAATCTTGACCTTTATTTTCAGGGGGTAATCTTTTCCGAGGTCGATTGTAACTTCATTGGCTTTTCCGAGGATTTTACTCATATCCGAGAGATAGTCAAGGGAGAATAACGATTTCGCCTCTGCTGCCTGCATATCAATAAGCTGGTCTCTTGCCAGTTCCACACGAACCCTGTCCGTGTCCCCTTCAGCTTCCATGAAAAAGACATCTCCTTTTACGCCCATCGACATATAATCGCTTACTTTTTCAGCAGCTTTAATCGCCCTTTTAATATCCTCGCCGCGGATTACGATGCGTGCTGGGAGGTCAAGGGTAGGGACTTTCGGTTCTTTTCTTATTGAAGAAGGGTCGAGTAAGGACATAGTATAGGCAAGCCCGCGCATCCTGACAACCAGTTTGTGGGCAGTTTCGTCAAGCTCAAGTTCGATGTTCTCGCTCTTATCTGCCATTTCCATTACCCCGTTCAATTTTGTGAGGTCTATGCCGAGTTCACCGTCTGTTGCTTCAAAGGAATCGAAAGCATCTTTTGCAAGGTCAAAACTCACCATCGCGACATTGGCCGGATCCACGGCCCTGACAGATATACCCTCTGGTGTAATTTTAAATTTTGCTTCATCCACGAGCGTGGATATCGATTCGATTGAATCTTTTAATTTTTCCGCACCGATTACTGCCTTAAACATATGAAGTCTCCTCTTTTCATTATAATGCAGGATATTAATAAGTTATTCTGTCTATTTTATTCTATCGCCGATACTTTCATATCTAACATCTGCAATTATTGCCATTCATGACAGGACGTTCGATTGATATCGCATTGACAAGAGTAGAAGCAGGGGACAATACTGAAATGGTCCATGAAAACGTATGCACTCTTTTAACAGAGCCTGACCTGAATTTCAATTATGCCACAACTGAAGATTTGACAAACTGGGGATTCTCGGAAGGATGTTTTAGCTGCTTTTTAATGGATAAGAAGGATGTTATCATACAGGTTATTACTACATACCGGGATGGTGAGGGAGCGAACATGGCTTATAATGCGGATGTGGATTATTTAAAGAAGAACAAATACGGAAGGCCTGTAAAAATAAAAACTATTGGTGAATCCTCGTTAATGCTCAAGAAAAAGGATATCGACGGGATTACCTATAACCTGCTGTTTTTGAAAAACAATGTCTTTGCTGCGGTAAGTGCGAAATATAAGAAAGAAAAAGCCGATAATTTAGACCATATAACAGGTATTGCGGAAAAAATAGCGGGAAAGATAGAATAACCCCAATCACACGAACATTCCGGCTACTTCTTCTTTCGTCTCCTTGATTATCACCTTGTTATAGGCGTCCTTAAAATCCTGCATGGTAACAGCCCTGCCTTTCCGCCTGATAACGAACATGCCCGCCTCGGTGACGATGGCTTTCAGGTCTGCGCCGCTTAAACCGCTGGTCATTTCCACAAACTCATCAAGGTCAACATTTTCAAGTTTCATGTTTCGGGTGTGTATCTTGAGTATTTCTTTCCGTCCCTCGGCATCAGGCATTGGTATCTCGATTATCCTGTCAAACCTGCCGGGGCGCAAAAGCGCAGGGTCAAGAAGGTCGATACGGTTGGTGGCTGCAACGATTTTCACTTCTCCCCGCGCATCAAAACCGTCAAGCTCGGCAAGAAGCTGGACCATTGTCCTGTTCACTTCCGAAGAGCCGGTCGTACCGTCATAGGTTCGCCTGCTTCCCACGGCGTCTATTTCGTCGATGAAAACGATACTCGGGGCTTTTTCCCGCGCCAGGTCAAAAACATCCCTGACAAGTCTTGCGCCTTCACCTATGTATTTCTGCACAAGCTCGCTCCCGCTCATCCTTATAAAAGTCGCTTTGGCCCTGTGCGCCACGGCTTTCGCTATAAGCGTCTTACCCGTTCCGGGCGGGCCGTAAAGCAGGATGCCGTGGGGAGGTTCCACGCCCACATCAGTAAAAAGCTGGGGGTTCGTAAGCGGAAGCTCAAGCGTTTCGATTACTTCCTCGATTTGCTTTTGCAGGCCGCCAATCATATTATAATCGATATCCGGGCTTTCAATCAATTCCATCACGCGCGCCCTGACATCAAATGATTTTGATAATACCCTGACGATTGCAAGGTTTCCGGTAACGGCAACACGCGCGCCGGATTCTATCTCCCGCATCATCTCATCGGGAACCTTCGTTACAATTTCCTGGTTGCTGCCGTGCTGTCGCAAAAGCGCCATATCGTCAAACAATTCCACCACGCTGCAAATAAACAATGGCGGCTTCTTCAATTGTTCCATCTGTTTCTGGTAATCCTGGACCGCCTGTATATATTTGTTGTTCAGGACAGCAGCTTCAAGAAGCCTTGAATGCATATCTTTTACCTGGCTTTTCAGCAATTCAATGGTTTCCCGCAATTCTCTTATCTCAATCTCATTGTCTTGTTTTATTGTGCCGCTCGTTATTGGAGTCTTTGCTATCGCATCTTCCATAAATGATATACAGTGGGCTAATAGCATATATATTTTAGGTGCATAGATTTATTATCTTTTAGCTAAATTAATCCGCCCATGAAGTTAATTGCTTTTGTAGGAATGCCCGCATCTGGAAAATCAGAAGCTGCGGCGATTTCCAGGTTATCAGGGATTCCGGTCATCAATATGGGCGATATCGTGAGGGAGGAAACGGCAAGAAGAGGTTTACCCCCGACAGGTGAGAATATCGGGGGCACGGGAACGGCGCTCCGGCAGGAAGAGGGCATGGACGCCATTGCAAAACGCTGTGTTCCCCGAATAAGCGGACTGGATTCCCCGGTGGCAGTGGTTGACGGCATCCGGAACATAGACGAGGTAAATTTTTTCAAAAAGCAATTCGGGAGCGATTTTAAACTCATAGCAATCCATTCACCGTTTGAAGTCCGGTTTGAACGGGTGAAAAAACGCGCCCGTTCGGACGATACAGTGAACATCGAGGAATTAAAAAGACGTGATGAACGCGAAAAAGGCTGGGGATTGGATAAGGCAATAGAAACGGCGGATATTGTCATAATGAATACCGGTTCTATTGAAAAATTCCAGAAACAAATTAAAGAATTGCTGGCAAAAATATGAAAATAAAAGTTCGAGTTTCAGCGCTTGTATATCCTACTGAAATTGAGGAAAAGGTCAGGGAAGCCATAACTAATTTATTCCCTGTTGAACTGCAAATCCGGGATTTTGGAACCCCGCAGCTTTATGGCGAGGGAGACCTGGAAAGCCTGAGACTGCTTCACCGCCGCTTAAGGGAAGAGCGGATTCTTGACACGGCGCGCCATATCCTAATAAATGGAATTTCCGGGGACACCACACAATTCCGGTTAAATAAACAGGTCGCCTTTGCAGGTAAATTGAATTTTCCGGGAGGCGAGGAGAGCCTCGGGTCAATATATGTTGAGATTTCAGCCGGGGATGAAGATTCACTCCTTCGGATTATCGACTGGCTGGCGCCAGAGACCATTGATGGCAAACCTGTGGAGGAGATTGAACTGTAATGGGGTTTTGAAAAAGAAGGCTATGCCGGGAGAGTGGGTTCGTCGCTTTTGCATCTTGGTCTTGTGGTACTGATTTTTAATTTTATGACCCTGCAGGGAAGTTCTTTTCACCTTTTGATATTCTGGGCGGGAATGATAATGATCACGGTTGGAAATATTTTTGGTTTTACATTGAACGAAGCGCTGGGAAAACATCCTTACGACATTATTGTACCAAAAGAAGCGCAGCCACAGGTCAATATAATCTGGCAGCGTTTACTTGAAGGGGATGAGACCGCCCACAGCATTAATGAGAATAATACAAAAGACGGGCGCACGATCTTATGCGAGTGGCATAATACGCCGTTAAGGGATGTAGAAAACAGGATTATTGGTGCTTTAGCCATGGTGCAAGACATCACAGAGCGCAAGCGGACAGAAGAAATACGCCTCGAAAACGAACGCCTTGCGTATGCAAACCAGGCAAAATCAGAGTTTCTCGCAAGCATGAGCCACGACCTCCGCACCCCGCTGAACGCCATTATTGGTTTCTCGGAACTCTTGAAGCAAAAGATGCCCGGGGAATTGAATGAAAAGCAGGAGCATTTTGTGGACAATGTTCTTTCAAGCAGCAAGCACCTGCATGCTCTCATTGATAATATCCTTGACATTTCCAAGATAGAAGCGGGAAAAATGGAACTGGCAATTGAGGAAATCTCTGTACCTTCAGTCATGGATGATGTTCTCGTCCTGATAAAAGAAAAAGCTGCCAAGCATAAGGTAATTCTTAACAAAGAATTTGATCCCCGGCTTGACGTTATAGAGGCTGACAAGACAAAGTTCAAACAGATTCTTTTTAACCTGCTCGATAACGCCGTAAAATTCAGCAAGGAAGAAGGGGGAACTGTAACCATAACAACAAAGAAAACGGATGATATGGCGGAAATCTCAGTTTCAGATACCGGCGTAGGAATAAAGGAAAAAGATATGGGGAAACTGTTCACCAAGTTCCAGCAGCTCGAAATCGGTAGAAAAACCGGAGGCACCGGGCTTGGGCTTGCGATTTCAAAGCAGCTTGTGGAACTGCACGGAGGCAAAATCCGGGTAGAGAGCAAGTTTGGTAAAGGGAGCACGTTTACGTTCTTACTTCCGTTGAAATCAAAAAAATAGGAAGATGAAGAAAGTGAAAATCTCTGCCACTAAAAATATTTATAATCAAAGCCTAATTAGTGTTTGATGGAGACCATACTGGAATTCGGGACAAAGAGGGTTAAGCCTTCCGTACGCATGCTGTTTGAGATGAAAGATGTCATCTATGACCGTGAATGGCTCAGGATGGCGAACAATGTCGAATTATATTATATGTACCGTGAACTCTCACTCAGCAAGAACGATGCCCTCACCATGAAAGAACATAATCTGCGGTATGATATCACGGTTATCCCGCCGCGTATGCTGGGATGCGAATTCGTGAAAACAGCAGGGCATTATCACCCGAAAGTTACAGGCACGGATATGACTTTTTCCGAGATATACGAAGTCTTAAGCGGCGAAGCGCAGTATCTTCTGCAAAAACCTGAAGATAATCAAATAAAAGATGTAATTCTCATAAAAGCAAGCGTCGGAGATAAGGTGATAATCCCGCCGGGCTATGGCCATCTCACCATCAACGCCTCCAATAAAGTGCTGAAAATGGCAAACTGGGTGGCACACGACTTTGAATCCATTTATGCGCCAATAAAGGAAAAAGGAGGAGGCGCGTATTTCATTCTGGATAAGGGATTTGTGAAAAATCCACGATATGATAGCGTTCCGGAGATACGGTTGCTTAAGCCTCCCGGTTTTAAGGAACTCGGATTACAAAAAAGCCGCGAGATGTATGGGCTTGTAAGGGATATCAAGAATCTTGAGTTCCTGACAAAACCGCAGGAATACGGATGGTTATTTGAAAAGATACTCGGCGAGACGTAAATTCAGGATTTATCTTTTTTTCCTCACTGCTTTTCTAAATAAAATATAAATCATCATCATACTCCCGAACCACCAAATGCTGAATACCACTTCCCTGCTTCCGACAGGAAGAGCCATGAACAGCCCGCTTGTTAAGAAATTAAGCATGTCAAAAATTCCTGAGGCATATGATTCTGACCTGGGTTCAAAACCAAATGAAATTACATGTGAAGAAAATTTGGGAACGGAAACAAAAATGTAAGCCCCGGTGTTTCCCGTGGCGAGCAGGTATTCGGAATGACCAAAATCATTGGTCAAATCAATGATATCCTCAAAACTGTTTGCAGGATATATGTCTTCCCCATCATATTTTATGATAATACTTTTATTTAATAATTTATTATACAAATTACCGCCAATATTAACTACCAGTACCGTCCCGTTCATTGAATTTGAACTTACATTCAGGTTCATAGTATTGGGGTCGGGAAAATCGGTAAGAACAGACATATCGCCAAAGGCAGCCACATCATACGAGTCTGCAGAATCAAGGTATATTTCAGCGCCGATTATCCCGTTGGAAATCCCCTCGGTTACAAGCATGTCATAAATATTATCCCCGGTCAGATTATGACTTGCAGACTGCCTGAAAATCAACAGGGAATTATTGACCCTTGCCACAATCTTATTGCCGTCGTGAGTGAAATTCGCCGACCCGCCTGCAAATTTTGCCCAGATCAAATATGCCTCTTTGTTATCTTTTTGCAGCCTGAACCCGTTATTAATATCAGTTACTATTACATCATCCGGCAATTCGAACGTGACATCAGGCCATTCCTTCCAGCTCTGGTCGATATAATATTTTGCCGTAGTCCCTGTCTCTTTTCTTTCCAGCGTCACATTAAGATCAGCAGAGACATTGATTCTTAACCGTTCAGGCGTCATGTTCAAGAGGTATTCCCTCACTTTGGAATATATGTCTTCTATCTCCCTGATATCAACAAGCATGGTCCCCATTTTGTTGTCATGCATTTCAAAACCGATATAATGCTTCCGGCCGAATTTCATGTTTTGGAAATATCTGGCAACAGAGCCGGAAACGCTGATATTTTCGGCTGTGAAATTTGAAATATATATTTTATTGAACCATACTGTTTCGGATTCCGAATTGTTGATGGAATATCCCATAAAAGCGGAATAATTATTATCAAACAGGTAGCTCACATATTTCCCTGAAACGGCTTTGCTTTTCTCTTCAAACGTCCCTATTCTGTTGAAATTAATCGTTTGATTGAAGAAATCCTGAAAAGGCATTGTATTACTGAAATTTTCCCCGATGCGGATATTAATCGTCTTCACAGCTTTATTCCCGGCAGGGTCTGTGCTTTCTATGCGGACAGGATTATTAACTGCCCAAAGCAATATTTCGCTGCTCCATGTACCGTTATTATTGGTAAGGTTCACTCCGTTCAGGGTAACATTGGCACCTATCGCAGTCCTGCCTGAAATTTCCACAGTCCTGCTGATGATAGGTTCATTAATGTCAGGTCTGGTTATTTCAATCAATGGCGGGATGGTATCAACAGTGAGATTCCGGCTCATCTCCCCGATATTGCCTGCATGGTCTATTGCCTGAACCTCAATTAAAGCCGGACCTTCTGTTGCATTGAATAAATAATATGTTTCATTGGTCACCACCCATTCCTGTTTGTTCAGGCGGACCCTGTACGATTCGATATCTGTGGCATTGGAAGTGTAACTGATGTTAAGAGCAGTCGTATTAATGTATTTCGTATCAGGCGATGTTATTATTACTCCGGGACTTATTGTATCAAGGGTGACATTTACGGTTGCAGTTGATACATTCCCGTTCTGTTGAGCCGTAATGATTATTCTGTTCAATCCTTCAGCCAGCGTTATGTTTTTTGAAAAAATACCGTTGTTGTTTGAAAGTAATACGCCATTCAAACTCAATACCGCACCGGGGTCAGCTTCTCCGGTAACTGTAACTACGGATACATTGGTCAAATAATTATCCGGAGGCGCCCGTATGACAATTGCAGACCCGTTGGCAGCAGAGCTGGCAAAAACCGAAACAGAAACAAATACTATTATTAAAATAAATATATTCTCTGGTTTCATGAATTATTTGACCTGTTTGTCCAATTTGTATTATTCAGGTAGTTAGTATAATTGGTATAACTGATTGATTTATTATCTCCGGACACGGAGGAGAACTGCGTTTCCCAGGCTCCGCTACGACTTGAAACTGTCATATTCATACCTTTATACGAATGCCATTCTATTTCAAGGTCAATAGCTGTATGACAGGAAACACACATCTCATTCCTGCCAACGAAAATGGAACTATTGGAACTGGCATTTTGGAAATCGGTGTGCGCATCACCGATAAATTGGGTGGCATTCGTCTCATTATGGCACCAGGTACACTCAACGGTTGTTGCATTGTGTGAATATAAATCAGGGGCGAAATCGGTGACATTGTGGCAACTGGTGCATTTTAGGTCCTTATGGAGGGCACTCCGTGAGAGTTCATCCCCCACCCGCACATGGCAGGCATCGCACCTGGTAAAATCCGGATTTGTAAAAGCGCCCGTATATAATGGAAGAAAAAACACAAAGCCAAGTACTGCCAGCCCTAAAGAAAGGAGAATTATCTTTCGGTTAGTTCCTGTCCTCATTATAACCATGTAAGAAATTGATTCTACAAAAGACTTCCGTCCCGTCCGGACAATTAACGATTTCAAATAGCAATATTTTTAAATGTTTGCAGTATTTTGAACTCCATGATAAGGGTCTCGGATATTACAATTTATCACAAATGCCCCAGGATGTGCTTTTTCACGAATAAAGGACATAATTTAATAAAAGAGGGCACTCCCGGCTATCTGGAGGGCATTATACTGAAAGAACTGGCTCTGGTATATGACCTCGCTTTTAATAGCGAAGATAAACTTTCCATCCTGAATTTGGAACTTGACCGGATTTTAAAGGAAATCCCTGTGATTTATCGCAATGAACTCGACAGCATCGATGATGAAATGCTTGCAGAGGCAGTTACGGATGTTCGCTCCTGTCTTCTAGTTATTTGTTCGAACCTTTCTTCGTACAATGGTTTTTTTGCAGGTGAAGTGAGCCATAATGAATCGCTCCAATCTGAAAAATTTGGTATGACCGGAAGCCCGGATAGATTGATAAGAACGAACGATGAACTCACACCATCAATAATAAAAACAGGAAATATGCCTTTAAATGGCATCTGGCATGGCGACAGGCTGCAGTTGACCGCCTATGCAGTTCTGGTTGAAGAAAAATATGATATACCGGTCAGGCGCGGGTTTGTGGAATATGCACGGTTGGGTATGGTGAGAGAGGCGGCAATCAGGCGTCATGAACGGAGAAATGTTCTCCAGATTCTTGAAAAAATTAAAAAAATACAGAATGGCATCATGCCGGAAAAACCAAAAGATGCGCCCTGCGAATATTGCGGGTTTACGGGAATGTGCGATGTGAAATCTACTCTCGCATCCAGGTTTTTTTAAAAGAGCGGGTAATTATCACTTTTTATGCGGTTTCATGACAGAGTAGATATCGTAAATGATTATGAAGAACGAAATGTAAAGAAACAGCCACCCCAGGATAAAGGGGTCTGCCCACTTTTTGGTTGGGGCTTCCATGATTATATTTTGGATTATATAAAACAAAGAAACGGTGAACATTGCGATTGAAACAAATACTATAGAATAAGAGGCTACAACAAACGATTTATTGATTTTTGATGAAGCTTCCATGAAAAGAAAAATAATCCATGTTAAAGCAACCGTTATCGAGATGATACACGGCAATATTAATGATTCATATTGTGTCATGTAAGCCGGGATGATATCTAGAATTTTGCGCCTGTCAGTGTTTTTGTTTCTGTGACGCCTTTAAGAGCCCTTATCTTGTTCACTACGATATCGCTCAACGCCTCATAATCCGGCGCCTGGATTTTCGCTATCAGGTCATAATCACCGAAAAGCGGGTATAGTTCCTGGATTTCATCCCATTTTATCATCGTGTCAAAAACTTTTTTTTCCGCGCCCGGCGCGACATTTATTAATACGAAACCAACTGCCATTATTTTCACCCTATAACTATTATACAGGTTTATAGAATATAATGCTTTCCAGATGAATAAACGTGAAAATTTTATTTGACAATGATTTCATTCGTGGCATTCGGGTATTCATTCAAGGAAGGATATTCAGCCTGCACAAAAATATAGCTTCCCGACTGGTTGAACTGGTACTGGTATTTTTCAGAATATTCCATGAGCCTGTTTTTAAAAAGACCATCCTTACTTACAAGAACCACCCTCGGACGCTGGTTTTCATCGTTATTCCAGATTACGGTATCTGACCTGTTTATGGTTAGAACTTTAGGATTAAAACCATGCGAAACATCAAATTTTATTGAATATTTCTTTTGCTCCGCAATCACCTGCGGTACTGCCGGGGTTTGAGGTGAAGCGGCCACAGGCGGGTGGGTTGTATTTACCAGAGGCATATTTGTTTTGGGCACGTCTGGTTGCTGTGGCAGGAGTCCCGGGGAATGAACTGTGGGCGATAAATACGAAAACAGAATGTAAATTCCAATAATAACTACAACAGCCGCCAGCGCAATGAAATGTTTTTGGGATAAATTGGGTTTTTTAAGTTCAGGTAACTTACTTTTGATAGACGGTACTTTAATTTGAAACCCCTCTTTAATCTCTTCCGGTTCTTTGGTTTCAGCGAAATCCTGGTACCAATCGCATACCGGATTCAGGCAAAACTGTGCCACCGGGATATTTACGAATCCAAGTCCGATGGACTTTTTTAGACTCTTTGTCTGAACATTGCCGCCGCACTTCGGGCATTTCTTGGCGAACATCATAAGCCGTTTATATTATAGCGAGCAGTATTAAGATTAACTGAAATCTATATAAAAAAACTATGCACATAAAACCACAAATAAGGATTCTTGGTATCGATGATTCTGCCCTGATAAATGAAAAGGTCACAATCATAGGCGCTTTTTTCAGGGGTGGCGGGCAGCTCGATGGCATCCTGAAGTCCGAAATAACAAAGGACGGAATGGATGCAACCGATATTATTACCGGGATGGTCAGGAATTCGAAATATTACTCACAGATAAGGGTAATAATGCTAGACGGCGTCACATACGCAGGGTTCAATCCCGTGGATATAAAAAAAATATTTGAAGAAACAAATATTCCTGTCATTGTTTTCATGCGCTCATGTCCTGACTTTGAAAAAATAAAACTCGCCCTCGAACACCTGCCTGAGAAAGAAAAAAGATGGGAAATAATCCGGCGTGCAGGCAAAATATATAAAATAACGCAGGAGAACCCGGTTTTTATCCAGTTGTGCGGAATCGATAAGGAAAGCGCGGTTGAGCTTGTGCGCACGACATCAACACACAGCAATATCCCTGAGCCTCTTCGCGTGGCGCATCTTATCGCGACTGGTGTTGTGCTGGGGGAGTCAACGGGGAAGGCTTGATACATCAGTCAACGCGGATATAGAAACAGGTTTCCATCTTCTATAGACAATATGCGACATGGTCTCAAAAATTTTATATACCATGTCACATATGCGACAAGGTAACATAACCTTTATGTATCAGGTCACATAATAACATGCTCATGAAAGAGGAAGACCACCTGAAAGCGTATCAGGAATATAAAGACAACATTTTCTCATGGGCTCTTGAGATACGAGGCTTGGAGAAATCCCAGAGAACCGTCGGGCTTAATGCCTCGCGAGCAGTAGTCGAGCTTCTTTCCGCATATCTGCACAGGAAAAAGCTTGTTGATGAAGGCTTTCAGCTAAATCACAGGTGGTTCAAGTCTGAAAAGGTCTCTGAAAAACTACCTGCTTTTGAGAATAAGGACAAGATTCTTAAAAAAATGATTGTTCTGGAAAATTCAAGCGAGTTGCTGACCTACGGTGCCCCAAAGTCGAAAGAGAACATAAAAGAGATTATAGAACTTTTCAACGAAGTTGAGATGATTATTCTGGGGATACTCAATGAATAAAAATGAACTTGTAGCTTATGCTATGGATTTTTCCTCATTTTTGCTGAAGTCGGAAATAGGCGCCGACATAAACAAAATAATTCTTTTTGGTTCAGTAGCACGCGGGGACTTTGACAGCGAAAGTGATATAGACATTTTTATAGATACGGAAAAAGAAAAAGCCGTTGAAAATGCCATAAAAAAACTGATGAAGGCATTTGAAAAATCAGAGATAAATGAAAAATGGGGACTCAAAGGATTGAAGAATCCTCTGTCGATAAAAGCTGGCAAGCTTGAGAAATGGGATATTTACAGAAGCGTTATCAGCAGCGGCATCATTTTATATGGGAAATTTGAAGAAATGCCGAAAGGAGCGAAATATTATGCCATGTTTGTCCTGGATTTCAGCAGGATGGACAGGAACAAAAAGATTAAACTCTGGAGAGAATTATACGGCTACAAGCAAAGAGTTGGGGAGAAAATCTTTGTTTCAAAAGGGCTGTTGGAAGAATTATCAGGTAAAAAAATAGAACGGAGTGTTATTGCCGTTCCTGCTGAAAATAAAAATAAGATTATGGAATTCATTAAAAAAAACAGTATAACATATAAGATTATCGAATTGTGGGCATATGGGGTTTAAGTCCTCTGCACAAAAATATTGAAAATCTTACCGTCCTGCTTTACGGCAAGCAGTTTGTTCCCTGACTTTTTCGCCCAGGAATCGATGTTCTGGGGCGCGACCGGGTCGTCAGCAATCACATGTAAAATCTGCCCGCTTTTTAACTGTTCCACTTTTTTCTTGGTTAAAATAAGAGGATATGGGCAGCATTCGCCGCGCACATCCAGCGTTTCATCGGGAATTATCTCTGTCATCAGAATACCAGATTGACATCGGCTTCGAGTATCTTATCTGTTAATTCCCCGAGCGTTATTTTCTTTATCCCGCCAATGATTTCGCTATCGGAAATTCCGCGTTTTGCGATATCACGGTCAAGGGCAAAGAAACTGACTATCTCGATATTCTTGATTATTTCAGCTTCCACGGACGGCACATCTTTTAGCCAGACAGCAAGGTCTCCGTAACCTGTTTTCTGCCCTTTGACTATGGAATGCACCCCGCCGCTTGTAAAAATCAAAGAAGCCTCGTTCCCTGCCGCAACCTGCGATGCAGCCATGGGGACTGCTCCGAACGCATCTTCTTTCCCGTAAGGCGGCTGTGTTACAATTATATTTACTTTCTTGCTCATGTTATCACCCTATGAGTATGGTTTTATCTGATTCAGCAGTCCATTCTGCAAGGTCATAAAGCCCGCCGATAATGACTCCTTCTGTCTGCTGCTTTGTGACGCCGCGGGCGTCTGTGCATTTTATGCATGAAATTGCATCTGCTTTTGGATGCTTTATGCCTTTTTTCACTATTGTTCCAAAAATAGTTTCAATGGTGGGGAACTCTTTTGGCGCCTGGTCCCTGTGGGCGATTACGGTGGCGTCAAGATAGTTAAAGAAATTGACAGTTATGCCTTTTTCTTTTGCCGCATGGGCAAGCCTCATCATTGTGAACACGCCTTCGTCCCTGTAAGGGCCGTTTATTGATACGATTGTAAGTTGCTTTGTCATATTATCACCTAAAACCACACGACTCTGTCGTAATCCATAATGAAATCAAGAAGAGTTCCAATTTCTTTTATTTCAACCCCGCCGATTAATTTATTCACGAGCGACCTTGAAAGGACCGCTTTATCGTCGGCGTATATCTTTATTCCTTTTTTATTCGCGGCTGCAAGTTTATTCCCGAACTCTGATTTTCTTGCAGCGGTCACGCCGTCTTCGATAAGATATAACGTGACATCGTTTCCTTTTTCTTTTGCGTTAAGCCCGATATCCAGTACAAGGTCGGGCGTTTCTGTGGTGTATGGGTCTTTTGAAAGGACCATTAACAAGTTTGTCATTTTATTACCTCATTCTTTTTGTCAGGATTGATTCATTGTCAGTATTGATTCAATAATTATTAATTGAGTTTAAATGTTTCGATATAGGCAATATTAATAAGCAATGCAAGCCATTTCGCACGAACTACCAAGCCGAGGTAGCCCAGCGGCCTACGGCGCCGGTCTTGAAAACCGGTTGTGCTACGCACAGCGGGAGTTCAAATCTCCCCCTCGGCGCTTATTTTCATAATCTATAAAATTATCAACCCCTTTATTTCTTCTGGAAAATTAAATTATGGTTGTTATGATGATTATGGAAACTGAAAGATAATTTCGTTCGTCATCATTCGATTTAATTTTTCAGTTTCATGAATATTTAATTCTTTTTCCATTATTTTTATTCATTGGTTGCATCTTTATGAAGATAACCTCGGTTTCCTCTGGAAACTTTTATTGCGCCGTTCCCGTCTCCATAGAAACGCTTACATCTTTTAGGATTATTGTATATTCATCATGTCCACTGATGATAAAATGCATTCAATTCTAAAAGCCCTTGAAAACAGGGATGGCGTTCTCGTGGCTCTTTCAGGCGGGGTGGACAGTTCCGTGCTTGCCGCGCTGGCGTACGGGGCTCTTGGGGACAGGGCAATTGCCGTTACTGCGGACTCCCAGACCCTTGCACCCGGTGAACTTGAATGCGCAAAAGAAATTGCCACGGAGATAGGAATCCAACACCTTGTAATATCGTATGATGAACTCGGAGAGCCTGGATTTGCGAAGAACCCGGTTGACAGGTGCTATTACTGCAAAAAAGGGCTGATACGCGAATTAAAGAAACTTGCTGCTGAGCATGGTATGGATACAATTATCGAGGGAACAAACATCTCTGACATGAAAAGCCACAGGCCCGGCCACAGGGCAGTAGTTGAGGAGGGGATATACAACCCGTTTGTTGAATTTAAAGTCACCAAGGAAGAAATCCGTGAAATGGCGCATAAACTTGGCTTATCTGTCGCAGATAAGCCTTCCATGGCATGTCTTTCCTCGCGTTTCCCATACGGGCAGGCAATCACCGCTAGGGCGCTCAGGCGTGTGGGCGAGGCCGAGAGCTATCTTAAAAAAGCCGGGTTTAAGGTTGTACGGGTGCGAGACCACAACGGCATAGCGCGCATTGAGATCATGCCTTCCGAGATGCACCGTTTTCTGCGCCGGCGTGAGGACGTTGTATCGGAATTTAAGAGGCTCGGGTTTTCTTATGTTACCCTTGACCTCATGGGTTTCAGGAGCGGGAGCATGGATGAGGTGCTGTGATTGCGAAAATGAAAATTAATTAATAATAATGGCCTTAATTATAAGAAATCGTATATACTTTAAATACATTAAAGACTTTAATTTGCAGTAATTCATATTTATTAACATAAATGGATTAAAAGATGAATAGGAAAAGAAGTGCTGAAACTGATATCATCAAAAAACAGGTAAATAAGATATTACAAGACCTGGGGGCATCAGCTCAGAAAATCATTCTTTTTGGTTCCAGGGCAAGGAAGGATTTCACTCCATTAAGTGATTACGATGTTCTCATAATAACAGATGAGCCATTTGAAATAAATAAAAAAATGAGTATTTCTAAGAATATCAGACAATATTTAGCGCGTTCGGGTTTAGATGTCGATGTAATAATTAAATCTGTAAATGAAGTCAATATTCTAAAGGATAAGCCGGGGAGTATAGTGCGCAACGCATTGAAAGAGGGCGTTGCATTATGATTGATGATTATATCGAAAAGTGGATCATAAAAGCAGTCAACGATTTGAAAGTAGCAGAGCATGAACTCATGCAACCGGCAGATGAAATTGTAACTGATGCTGTATGTTTTCACTGCCAGCAAGCGGTCGAAAAACTATTAAAAGCGTATCTAGCCTCAAAGAATATCGATTTCGGGAAAACTCATAATCTTGAGTTTCTTTTAGAAAGCTGTTTGAAAATCGACCCAGATTTTGAAGATTTGGATGTTGGAAATCTATCATTTTATGCTGTAGAGATAAGATACCCTGATGAATTTTACATGCCATCTGTTGCCGAAGCTAAAGAATGTTTCAGCATAGCCTCCAAAGATAAGGATTTCTTATTAAAGAAAATTAGCTAGTTTAACAAAGTTTCAAATAATTGAGCTGAAGGATAATAATAATGTGCAAAAATTGGGAAGCTATCTAAATTAATTATGATCTAATTAAATCTTCTTCACATTAACCGACTCACACGTCGGGCATCTTATCTTTTTTCCAATGCCGCGGAACCTGGAATTACAATCAATGCATTTATACTGTTCCGTCACCAGCTCTCCTTCCTCAATTTCCACGTTGACCGATGAATCTGCGAAGCACATTTTTTTCACCTCTGAAATATTATACGCCTTTATGCATGGTAATACTCACCCGTAGTTCTTGCCTGCACCGGAGAACCGCAGGGTTCCCTGCCAGGAATACCTATCGCATCTGCGCGGCACTGCCTGCACAGCCTGAACTGGGGCAGGAACTCTTCTGCTATCGTCCTTGCCATGTTTAGTTCATCGCATTCCGGCGCTCTTTCTTTCTCAAACTTGTTAAGCGGTATCAATGGAATAATGTTCATGATTATCGCGCCGTTCTCTGCCGACCTTCTGGCTATTTCCTTTACCTGTTCAAAATTGATCTCCGGGATGAGCACAGTGTTAACTTTTACATTCAGTCCCGCCTCGCTTGCTTTCTTTACTCCCAGGAACTGGTTCTCAATAAGTAGTTTTGCGCCTTCAACGCCTTTATAGGTCTTATCGTGATACCTGACAAAAGAGTATATCTTCGCCCCGACTTCAGGGTCAACCGCATTGATGGTAACCGTGACGCTTGTAACTCCCACTTCGACGAGCCTGTCCACCTTTTCAGCAAGTAAAAGACCGTTGCTTGCCACGCATTTTATCAGTTCAGGATATTTCTCATGGACAAGTTGCAGGGTCTCGAATGTCTCTTCGTTTGCAAGCGATTCCCCGGGTCCTGCAATGCCCACGACGCGAAGGTTTGGCATCTCTTTTATGTATTTATTAACCCTGATAAGCGCCTCCTGCGGATTAAGTATGACGCCAGATACGCCTGGCCTGTGTTCGCATTTATCCAGTTTCCGTATGCAGTAGTTGCACTGGATATTGCAGCGCGGCGCCACAGGTAAGTGGATCCTGGCCGTCGTAAAATGCGCTTTTTCATTGTAACACGGGTGCGCACTTATAAGGTGTGCAAATTTTGACCCGATGTTGCCCCAGCGTTCTTGTTTCATATTCAACTCATTTATTCGTAATTATACGAATCAATAATTGGGTTCAATACTATTTAGGTATTTTCCCAATTGTTCCCCTACAAATTCTTTGTTAATAAATCTACCGAAGCTGCGGGTTCTTTAAGTGACGGCAACTCTTCAGTTACATTTTTTCAAACATATCCTTACCCACGCCGCATTGGGGACATACCCAGTCACCCGGCAGGTCTTCAAATGCAGTACCGGGTTTAATCCCTGGTGCGTCCCCGACTTCGGGGTCATAGATATAACCACAAACAGTACAGCGATATTTTATCATATTTCACCTCGTTTTAATAAAGTCCTTAAAGTAAAAGTCATACTGCACACCACCAAAAACTATTATCCCGTTGAGATAAATAACTATCGTGGGAATGAATATGACAAAAATTGAATTAACAGACGGGGTTTACTGGGTCGGCGTCGTGGATTGGAACCTGCGTGATTTCCACGGTTACACGACGCCGCGCGGCGGCACGTATAATGCATATCTCATAGTCGATGAGAAAATTGCGCTTGTAGATACCGTAAAACATGGTTTTGCAGGCGAGATGATAGAAAGAATAAGGGAGATTATAGACCCCTCGAAGATTGACTACATCGTCTCAAACCATGTTGAGATGGACCATTCGGGTTCCCTGCCCAAGATAATGAAAATAGCAGTAAATGCCCAGGTTATTGCAACTGAAAAAGGAAAAGAAGGATTGTTGCGGCATTACAGGACAAACTGGAATTTCAGGACTGTTAAGACAGGCGATGAACTGACGCTTGGCAAAAAGACGCTGTTCTTCATCACAGCGCCGATGCTCCACTGGCCTGACAGCATGTTCACCTATCTGAAAGAGGATAAAATCCTCCTGTCCAACGACGGATTCGGGCAGCACCTTGCCTCCTCATTCAGGTTTGATGAGGATATGTGCAGCCTCCTTGGATATGAATGCGATACGGTGATGGACGAGGCTGCCAAGTATTATGCCAACATCCTGATGCCATTCGCGGGTATTATCCTTAAAAAAATAGAGGAGCTCCAGAAACTGGGCATCGAAATAAAGATGATTGCGCCATCGCACGGCATGATATGGACAAACCCGGGAAAGATAATAGACGCATATCTCAAATGGGCTCAAGGGATCTCGAAACAGAAAGTGCTTGTCATTTATGATACCATGTGGAACAGCACAGAGACAATGGCTAATGAAATCCTGAGGGGAGTGGCTGATTCTGGAGTAGAGGCTGCACTATTCCATCTGCGCAAGAATGAATGGAGCGAGATAGTTAAAGAGGTGCTTGAAGCCAAGGCAGTCATTATCGGCTCACCCACGTTGAATAACGGCATGTTCCCGACAGTTGGCGGGTTCCTGACGTATCTTATGGGCTTGCGGCCGAAGAATAAGCTCTGGGCAACCTTCGGTTCCTATGGCTGGGCCGGAGGGGCTGTTAAGGCTGTAAACGAAAAATTAAAATCATCGGGATACGAGCCAATTGAGTCGCTGGAAGTAAATTTCAGGCCTGATGATCAGGATATGGCGAAGTGCTATGCGCTGGGGCAAAAAATAGCTTCTCAGGTCAAGGATTAGAAATGCCACCGAAGAGGTGCTACTCGGGTTTTTTAGTCTGGCCGGAGTGCCGGACACGCCCTCACGTTCGCAAAGCGTGTCGAAGACAGGCGTGAATCGAGGCTTAGCGCAACTGCATAAACTGCGGTCTTATGAAGTGAAGACGGTAGCGCAGGCATTCCTTGAAATTATCTCCCTTGAAATCACATGGTTCAAGGTCCGCAGTGGTGCATTTTTCTCCCGAGCAGAAGTTACATTTTTCAGATGGCATAATTGGATTTTGAATATATTATGGATGGGTATTATTTGTTTCGGTTGCAGGATATTTGCCTCAGTACTCATAGGGCTCATCATTTTTCAGCCATGTTTTGTTTCATCATCGGCACTTTTCTATCTCTTTCGCTATCCTTTCAGCCTCTTTTCCGGGTGTCTTTGAATTATAAATAGTCCGTCCAACAATAACATAATCCGCGCCCGCTCTTATCGCATCTGCCGCACTTCCTCCCTGCGTGCCTACGCCGGGTGAGATGATAGTCAGCCCGCCAACTACGCCGCGTATTTTTTCCACTCTTTCGGGGCGCGTTGCCGGGGCTACTACGCCCTGGGCTTTGCATTCAACCGCAAGTGAGGCAAGTTCCAGAGCCTTTGGCGCCATGAACTCAATAGCTCCGGGATGGCTCATTTCCGTGACAACAAAAATCTCCCCATCGTATTCGCTTGCTGTTTTTACGCATTCAAGAAGACTGTCCCGCCCTGTAAAACCGTGAACGATTACCGCGCTTGCACCCACTTCAAATGCCTGGCTGCATATCAGCCTATTGGTATTTGGGATATCGGCAACCTTAAAATCCGCAATTACTGGAGCAAATTCACAAATCCTTCCAATTATCGCAAGTCCCGCACCAAGCACGAGCGGATAGCCTATCTTGATGGCATCCACATGCTCTGCTGTTTCTTTTGATATCACGGCTGCTGCATTCTTATCTGTAACATCAAGAGCCAGGATGAGGCGCGTGTCCTTTTGCATATGAACCATAAAGTCTTTCAATTCACTTTAATATTGCCATGAAAGTTAGAAAACAATTTAAGCAATAGGATAATGTTTGACCCTGAAATATGGACGAAGTTGAAAGAATAAGACAATTGAAAAAAGAAAGAAACGCAATCATTCTCGCACATAACTACCAGCGGGGGAACGTGCAGGATATTGCTGATTTCGTAGGGGATTCATTTGGCTTGAGCCAGAAAGCAGTTTCAAGCGGCGCGGATATCATTGTTTTTTGCGGCGTGGATTTCATGGCAGAAAGCGCGGCTGTACTTAACCCTGAAAAAACCGTACTCATGCCCGAACTGTCAGCCCAGTGCCCCATGGCAGCCATGATAACCCCGGAATCCCTGAGACGTGAAAAGGAAAAATATCCCGGCGCTGCTGTTGTCTGTTATGTTAATACGCCGGCATCGGTGAAGGCAGAAAGCGATATATGCTGCACATCGGCAAACGCTGTTAAAGTGGTTAATGCACTGCCGGAAAACGAAATAATCTTTGTCCCTGACAGGAACCTTGCCCTTTACGTTGCAGCCCACACAGAAAAGAAAATCATTCCCTGGAACGGCTACTGTCCCACCCATCACCTGATACTGCCCGGCGACATATTGCTTGAGAAAGAAGAGCATCCTGATGCTGAAATCCTTGTCCATCCTGAGTGCAGGCCTGAAGTCATAGCACTTGCAGACCAGGTATTGAGTACAGCAGGAATGTTAAAATATGCCAGGCAATCGAACTCAAAGGAGTTTATCATAGGAACCGAGGTTGGGCTTTTGCACAGGTTGAACAAGGAAAACCCGGACAAGACCTTTATCCCGGCAACGAAATACGCTGTCTGCCCGAACATGAAAATGAACACGCTCGGGAGTATAATCTGCGCGCTTGAGAGAAACGAGCACGTAATTAAAATCCCTGAGGGTGTGAGGGTAAAAGCAAAACGGACGCTTGACAGGATGCTTGAAATGGGGCGCGGTGATTGATGGGAAACTTTAGGATACTCCTTGAACTGATGCGATACAGGAACTGCGCAATGGCAGGACTTGCAGCCGTGGTCGGGGGTTTCATAGCTTATAGCGCGGCGCCGGGTCCGTTAATTTGGCTGTTGCCTGTATTTCTCACTGTTTTCCTTGTCACTGGCGCCGGCAATGCTATAAACGACTATTTCGACGCCGGTATTGACGCTATTAACCGCCCTGACCGCCCCATACCTTCAGGGAGAATAACTAAAGAATCCGCTTATAAATTCTCAATTGCACTTTTTGCAGCAGGCGTTATCATTTCTTACTTTATCGGCACATCGCGCTTCCCTTTTTTTATTGCAGCATTTAACTCCTTGCTTTTATATTTCTATGCCTTCTCGCTGAAAAGAAAGGTCTTTGTTGGGAACTTAAGCGTTGCATACCTGACTGGCTCAACATTCCTCTTCGGCGGCGCTGCTTTTGGAGAGAAAGGTATCCGGATAACCCTGGTTCTTTTTTTCCTTTCCGTGCTTGCAACTCTTGCGCGTGAAATTGTCAAGGCAATCGAGGATATTGACGGGGACAGGAAAGAAGGGGCGTCAACCCTGCCCATAAGAATCGGAGAAGGCCCTTCGGCTTACGTTGCCTGCACATTCGGGATTCTGGCAGTTATCCTGAGCCCGCTGCCGTATCTCATGAGTTTGTTTAACGAATCCTATCTTTATATTGTCGGGATTGCGGATGCCCTTTTCTTATATGCTGTGTTATTGATACTGAAAAAGAACCCTTCAGCATCTTCAAAATATTTTAAAATCGCCATGTTCTTCGCCCTCCTGGCGTTCATTGCGGGGAGTATTTTCAAAAACCTTTAGAAAAGTTTATTAAATTCAACACGTATGGCGAAGCCATACGTGGACACTACGTAAACCGAGGTTTCGGTTTATAAATTACTATAAAACGCCTTTCGTACTCGGCACGCCTGTACCGCTTATCCTGACCGCCCGTTTTAATGCAATGCCGAATCCTTTGAAAAGCGCCTCTATCTTGTGGTGGTCGTTCTCTCCTGTGACATTGAGGTGCGCATTCAAACCTGCATTACCGACCAGCGATTCAAAGAAATGACGTGTATTCTGGGGATTGAATCCTCCAATTTTCTGGTTTGCAAATGCGGCATTGAAGGCAAGGAAACTGCGCCCGCTGAGGTCTATAGCCACTGTTGCAAGCGCCTCGTCCATTGGCACCCGCGCCTCACCAAAGCGCTCGATGCCTTTCTTATCTCCAAGCGCCTTGTGAATTGCACTGCCGAGAGTAATACCCACATCTTCCACTGTATGATGGTCATCCACCGTGAGGTCACCGCGCGCGGAAACTTTGAGGTCAAAGGAACCGTGCTTTGCAAACGAGTTGAGCATGTGGTCAAAGAACGCTATGCCTGTATTGATGTCAGTGTTCCCGGAGCCATCCAGGTTGATTTTTATTTCAATGTCTGTCTCGTTTGTTTTTCGCGATACTTTTGATTCCCTCATGATGGGGATTATATTAGTCAGGCAGAATATAAAGGTGTTGTAAAGCGTAAAGCATGCATAAACAGAAAGTTTCTTAACTCGATAAAGATAATAATCCATTATATGATTCGCCAGAGATTCGTTCTTGATACCAGCGCCCTCACCGATACACAGACAAGGGAACTTGAGGGCGGGACTCTTTGCGTTGCAATGGGAGGAATTCTTGATATCATAGCCGAGGCGCGCCTTAACCTTGGTATCAGCTGCTACATCCCGTATCCTTCTGTATATAACGAGATGAGGGAATTTGCCAGGAACAATGGCTGCGACGAGGAGACGCTGGCAAAGATAGATACGTGGCTTGTCAAGAAAACCCCGGACAGGTATGAAGTGAAAATCCCCTCCAAGATTTTTTATGATTACGTGGATTTCATGCGCGGGCGCATCAACAAAGGGATGAACGTTGCAGAGGACGCGATATGGGAATCCGCTACAGAGTGCCTTTTCCGCACCACCAAGGCAAAGACGAAACAGGAGATTGAGCCTGAGATAGAGCGCAATGTCATTGGTGCTATAATAAATTCATTCCGTGACAAATACAGGAACGCGCTGCGGTACGGTATTCTTGACAGCGCGCCCGATATTGACGTGCTTTTGCTTGCCAAGGAGCTTGACGCCGCCGTTGTCGCAAGCGATATCGGCATCCAGAAATGGGCTGAGCAGCTTGGTCTTCGTTTCGTGGAAGCAAAATCCTTTCCTGCCATGATAAAAGAATACTTAAAACGTGTAAAACCTGAAAGAGTGGAAAGCAGGATATAGTATGGACATATATCTCTATATCGCACTTTTTGGTTTTGCCGCAATTATTTTCCTGACACTTCGCGATATTCGCATCTTCCATCGCACCAGGATTGAATCGTACAGGAAAGGCGCAATACGCGGCATGCTTGCGGGGGCGCTTGCCTGGGTGGGCATGGTTGTCACGCTGGGAAACCCATTAATCGGGCTTACTATAGTGCTTGTGGCTATCTATCTTAATGGAAAAGGCAATCGTGAGGACGTGTTCGGGAATGCGCCTTTGATAAAAAGGGTGCTCGGGGAGACGACAATCAAAAAGTAAGCGCCCGCGAAACCAAAACTATTTCATTCCATAACAACAAAAGCAGGGCAATGCTTACCAAACGAATCATCCCGTGCCTTGATGTAACACTCGACAGGAAAGGGGGCTGTGTGGTCAAGGGAGTCGAGTTCGTACATTTGCGAGATGCGGGAGACCCGGTGGAACTGGCAAAGAGATATAACGAGCAGGGAGCGGATGAGCTTGTTTTCCTGGACATTACAGCATCCCATGAACGGCGTTGTACGATGATTGACGTGATAGAGAGAACAGCGGACGAGGTGTTCATCCCCCTTACCGTGGGCGGTGGAATCGCCAGCACGGAAGCGATACGGAACATCCTTCGCGCCGGTGCTGATAAGGTCTCCATCAATACCGCCGCTGTGAAGAATCCCGATTTTGTGAGGGAATCTTCAGAGATATTCGGCTCCCAGTGCATAGTTACAGCGATAGACTGCAAGCGTAATTTCAATATTAAGGATAATAAGGATAAAACCATAATCGGGCTTGAAGACGGGACAAAAGCCTGGTACGAGGTTGTAATCTACGGGGGGAGGACACCCACAGGCCTCGACGCCGTCCAGTGGGCGCAGAAGGTTGAAAAACTTGGTTCAGGTGAAATCCTGCTTACCAGCATGGACAGGGACGGGACAAAGGACGGTTATGATTTGCCTGTAACTAGGACGCTTTCAGAAACACTGGATATCCCGATAATAGCCTCTGGCGGCGCCGGTAATATCGGGCACATGTATGACGCTTTCACAGAAGGCAAGGCTGATGCTGCGCTTGCGGCTAGTATTTTCCATTTCGGGGAGTACACGATTGGCGAGGCAAAGGAGTATTTGAGGGAAAAAGGCGTTGCAATCCGGGATTAATACTACTCTATATGCCTGAT
This sequence comes from Candidatus Methanoperedens sp., assembly GCA_041494705.1. GTDB lineage: Archaea > Halobacteriota > Methanosarcinia > Methanosarcinales > Methanoperedenaceae > Methanoperedens. The sequence continues at coordinate 254,598 of JBGQBI010000004.1, read as the reverse complement.
TTCACCCACGATATTTTCAAGCAGCAGCCCAAGCGTTATAAGACCGAGCGGTTTTCCTTCCCCGTTTACAACAAAGCACATGCTTGATTGGCTGCCTTTTATCAAATCCACCAGTTCAAGCAGGGAAGTGTCAGGAGATGCAAATAGCGCCGGTCTTGCCAGTTCCCTTATAGGTTTTTTCCTGCTGGTAAGATTGTTCAATGCATCTTTCATATGCACAAATCCCAGGATTTTGCCTTCATTGATTACAGGGATTCTTGCAAATTTTTTTGTGCGGACAAGTTCAATTGCATCTTCCAGTGTCGCCGAGGAATCTATGCAGGTGACTTTTTCGATAGGTATCATTATATCTTTTGCTTTTATCCCTGAAAAGTCAAGCGCAGATTTGAGAAGGTGCGTCTCCTGTTTTTGGATTACTCCTTCTTCTTCACCCATTTCAATCAGATGGGAGAGGTCCTCGCGCAGGAAGATGGGCTCCCTGATGGAAGTGCTCGACCCGATTAACCTCAATAATACATTCGTGAATCCAGTAAAAAAGACGATTAAAGGTTTTAGAAGCCATACGAGGAATTTCATTACGGGTGCGAGTTTGTAGGCTATCTCCGGGTTCCTTGCAGCATAGGCTTTCGGGGTTATTTCTGCAAAAGCCACAATCAGGAGAGTTGCGATTATAGTCGCCAGTGTTATGGCACCCGGGCCAAAAATATCGATTACAACGACCGTTATGAGCACCGAGATGGTTATATTGACAATGTTGTTGCCGATTAAGATCACGGCAAGGAAATTTTCAGGGGTATTGAGAAGGTCTTTCAGGATGTCGGCATTTTTTCGCCCTTTTGCAAGATGGCCTTTGAGGCGAAGTCTGTTCTGGGATGTTATCGAGGTTTCAGAAAGGCTGAAGAATATCGATGCCAGCATCAGGAAAATTATTACGGTTATTATTAAGGTTAGTTCGGGGAGGGACAATAGATTCACCAGTTGAGTCTGTAAAATGCATGGATGCTCTTAAAACTAATCTTGAAAAACGGTTTAACTAAGATAAAATTAGCTGGAGATGGAGCTATTGGCTCAATTTTGATTGGGCTCTTTAGCCAATCCTAATTATTTATCAAGCGTTTTTCCTTGTAGCTGCAGGATACGCCATATTCACATGCGCGGCTCTCTTCCCATGTCTGGGTGATGATGCGCGTTACGCAATTGATGTCTGAATGTTTGCATTTCATATTATTACCTTGCCGATACAACCTCATTGCGGCTCTCACACTAAGCCGTTCACAATTGTATTAGTGTGGGTGTGAAGAGTGTGTGATTAAACGTGATGAATTGGGCTTATTTTCTTTCTGTCAAAATTTCCACTTTCTCTTTAAACCCGGGATGTTATCAAAATCCTTATCCTCTGAAAATACGGTCTCTGCGCCTGCAATAAAAGCTGTTGCTGCGTGTATGGCATCTCTCGGAAGAAGCTGGTATTCCCTGATAAGTTCAAGGGCTTTCCATATCACACCATCATTAACATCGATAAACCTCAGGTCTGATTCAAACTATATAATTCAATTTATCCTTTCTTCCAGTTCCTCTTCATACGCTTCATGAGGATGGGACTTGAGTTTACCCATGCCTTTTGCGCTTTTCCTGAAGATGGCGACTACGTCCTGTGAAGATGGCACTTTAATTTTCATATTCTACAAAAATTTCATTCGTTTCAACTATAACTGTATTATCTTTTACTTCGATATCTTTGATTATTTGCATCATCTCGGTTTCGTTGACTATCCTTTTCTTTGCAACCAGTCTAAGTATGTCTTTTAAATCCAGAACTGCTATATCTTCTTGTTCGCAGAATTTAACTGCTACTCTGTCATTTGTCAAAAAAACTCCAGTCCTGTTTCTGGCAATAGTTATCCCTTCAGCCTCGCCGCTGTGGATTTTTGGATTTTTTACAGTTTTTTCAAAATCATCGAGCTCTTGCTGGCTCATTGTTGCCAATTCAATTTTGCTATTGAATATCTTCCTGGGGAATGTAAACCCCATCTTCCCTGCTTCGAGCAATTCTACATACACCGCATTTGGAATTACTAATCTGCTGTGCTTAAACAAATCAACTAAAATATCTATTCTATCTATTTTTGCGAGTGTGCTGATAATATCACAGTCCAATACTATGTCCAAGTTAAACACCAGTAAACCGCTTCAATCTCTCATCGCTTTCCTTTTTTGTAGAAGATATTTTAATCACAATACCCCTGCTGTGGAGTATCTCCTTAAATTCTTCCAGATTGCATCCGGCGGCTCTTGCTGCATTCCAGAGGCTGATTTCACCATTTTTGTATCTTTCGACCGCTATCTCTGTCTTTAATTCGGGTCTGATCTCAAAAAGAGCGCGAAAGGCATCGGAAAGCAGGCTCTTCTCGTCTGAATAGAAACCGAGCTTGATTAGGGTTCCTTTTAGGGATTTAAGTTCGGTGGACATAAAGGATAGTTGTTAGTCTAATGTTATATAAGTTATTGGAATGGTTTTGGGGTATTACCCAACCTCCCCACCACTTCCTCCACCGTAACCAGCTCCTGCACCCCTGTCTTCATATCCTTGAGCGCCACCTTCCCTGCATCAAGCTCGTTCTTCCCCACAATCACTACATGACTTGCGCCAATCGTATTTGCATAGGAAATCTGGTCCTTGAACTTGCGCCCCATGACGTCTAAGTATGTCGAGACATGCTCTCTCAGCTTCCTTGCGATAACGATTGCCTCCTTTCGCGTATCATCAAAAGAAACTACCACGATTCGCTTTATTTCTGCGGGTTTTGCCTCGCATATCTCCATTATCCTGTCAAACCCGATAGCGTATCCGGTTGAGGGCGTATCCTCGCCCCCAAAGAGCGCCGCGAGGCGATAGGAGCCGCCGCCGCACACCTGGTTCTGCGCGCCCAGGCCCTCGCAGTATATCTCAAACACCATGCCTGTATAATAATCAAGACCTCTTGCAATCCCAAGGTCAACCTGGTATTCCAGCCCGTACACATCCAGCAGGTCAAGAAGCGCCTCGAACTGCGACATCGCATCAATTTCCCCCACGAGTTCCCGGGCTTCATGCACAGCATTTTCACCCCGAAGTCCTATCAGGCGGAATAGCTTCCCCCGCATCTCATCCGGCGCCTGGAGCTCATCAAGGAACTCCTCAAGCCCCTTGTCGTCCTTCTTATCCACAAGGCGCATTATCCTGCTCTGGTGCTCAGGCTGTATGTCCTTGAGCAAAGCCCGCACAATCCCCAGGTGCCCCACATGCAGGTCCCCTTGAACGCCTGCGCTGTTTAGCATTTCAACAGCCAGAGCTATAACCTCTGCATCCGACTCCGGGCGCGCGCTTCCAATTATCTCCACGCCGAACTGGAAGAACTCGCGGAACCGCCCTTTCTGCGGGCGCTCGTACCTGAAGCAGTTGTCAAAATAAAAGAATTTCAGGGGCTTTGGCGACTTCTGGAGTTCCTCGACATACATCCTTACCACGGGCGCAGTGAGTTCGGGGCGCAGTGCAATCTCGCGGTTTCCTTTATCCTTGAAATTGTATATCTCGCCAAGGATTCCTTCGCCAGACTTTAATGTAAATAATTCGATATGCTCAAAAGTCGGGGTCTTGATTTCGCCGTATCCCCATCGTGTTGCAGCGTCACGCAGCTTATTCTCAACATACCTTCGTTTTGCCATCTCATCCGGTAAAAAATCGCGTGTGCCGCGGGGTCTCTGGAGTTCCATAAATATCCGCCACGATTATGGCTTTGTCCTTTATAAACTGTATGATTATTGGTTCGGGGCAAACCTTATTACTTCTTCCGATATTATCTGCCTGCTTATGAGCCTGAAGGAAAAACTAAAATCATTCAATGAAAGTGAGAATTTCTGGGTAGCTTTATTACGGGACATTCTCTTCGTTGTTTCGGTTGTAGCGATTTTTGCTTCCGTTTCCCACATAGCCCTTGGGCTCTGGGCGCCCATGGTGGCTGTGGAAAGCGGCAGCATGATTCCCCACATCCAGATAGGGGATATTATTTTTGTTCAGAGCATAGACCGTACCCAGATAATAACATACAAAACAGGACAAGAAACAGAATATACGTCCTTTGAGGAACCCGGTGATGTGATTTTATACCGACCTCTTGGCCGGGAGGGCGTCACGCCCATCATCCACCGTGCCATGGATTATGTTGAAAATGGAGAACCCATGTGGGCAGGCGGTCCACCCGCGCCTCATGCCGGCTATATCACAAAAGGGGACAATACAAAGACAAACCCTGCTTATGACCAGCAGGGCAGTATAAGTTATCTCCAGCCCGTAAAAAAGGAGTGGGTCATCGGAGTTGCGCGATTTTATAGGGTTCCTGTTCTTGGTTATGTGTCTCTTATTCCCAGAAAGATTTTAGGCGTATAGTTTTGTCTGGTTTGGGGGCCTGTAATCCTCAAGAGGTTTTAGCCTGTAATCTTCAAAAAGAACTTTGCTGGTGCTGTCGGTCGGGACTGAGAGGGATATTTCTTTGGTTCGCCCGTACCGTCCCTTGCTGACAATAGTCGCGTTCAGGATTCCAAGCATATCGAGCTCGGATATTAAATCCGTCACCCTGCGCTGTGTCAGGACCTCGATTCCGATTATCCTGCACATCTGTTTATAAATATTATAGGCTTCACCCGTTGTTATGCTGCTGTTGCCATTATGACCAAGAAGAACCGCGCTTAAGAGGATGAGCTTGGACTGGCTTGGAAGGGTCCTCACCGCCTCAGCTATCCTGTCTATCTCTATTTTCTCCTGGGCACGTTTAACGTGTATCTCCTGTACCGTGGGTGCTTTCACCCGCTCTGCAAGCTCGCCTGACACCCGTAATAAATCAAGCGCACGCCTTGCATCACCATGCTCCTGTGCAGCATATGCGGCACACAGGGGTATCACCATCTCTTCAAGAGCTCCCGGTTTAAAAGCTGTATCGGCTCTCTGGCGCAGGATGTCCCTTATCTGGTTGGCATCATATGGCGGGAAGATTATCTCTTCTTCGCCAAGCGAGCTTTTTACTCTCGGATCAAGGAATTCAGTGAATTTCAGGTCGTTGGTAATACCTATCAGGCTCACTTTTGCTTTTTTCAGGTCTGAATTTATCCTGGTGAGATTGTACAGGACATCATCCCCTTTGGTTATGAGCTTATCCACTTCGTCAAGAATAATTATCGCGATGCGCTTATCAGAATCAAGCGCATTCTTAAGTTCAGTATATACTTGATCGGTCGGCCAGCCGGTCATGGGAACCTCTTTATCAAAGTGCCTTGCCAGGGATGCCAGAAGGCGATACTGCGTATCCACGACTTCACAGTTTATATATACAACAACACACGGCACGCCATGCAGTTCGCCGGTCCGCTCAAGCTCCTTGCCTACATGTTTTGCAACCGCGGTCTTGCCTGTTCCCGTCTTCCCGTATATCAAAATGTTTGAGGGTGTTTCTCCCCTGAGCGCGGATACCAGTATCGTGGCCAGCCCTTTAACCTGTTCGTCCCTATGTGGAAGATAATCCGGTGTATATGATGAACGGAGAACCTCCCTGTTCTCAAATATGTTTACACCCATTAACATGTCCTCGAAAATACCATTTATTGTCATCGCTTTGCTATCCAAACCTTTAACCTCCTATAGAACTCCAACAGAAAGATAGGTATTAAGACTTATGGTTCTCACCCCCTCACTTCCATTGGAGCACGTGGAACCTCTGCAGGTTTTATTATTAAAAACCGAGATTTAGAGATGGATTATAAGTCACACACTTATAACCTGTTATTACCTGTTCATAAATCAGATTTGACATCTGTCACCAAAACCCCCTTATTTCCTATGGAGTTTTGAGGGAAGACCAACCCCATTGTTTCGTCTGGAAGGCAACAAAAACCTGTTGGTTCATATAATAGAAAAACAACAAAAACCCATGGGACTCAGTAAGTGCTTCACAATATATAAATTTTTCTGTTTATACATAATATAAAAATAGAGATTAATAAATAAAGATTAAAAATCCGTTGAAGAAGGAAAACCGCTAAATTGTGGCAAATCTATAATCAAAAACCTAAACAGCAATTAACAATCTCCAGCAGAAACAACAGGGTACCCCAGAAAACGCTTACACTCTGGAGATGAAGAAAAAATCTACATACCCCAACTATCTATCAACCGGGATGGACTCAAGCCGACTGGACAAGCCCCAAATCATGGTCCTTGTATGGAGAGGAACATTGGGATCATTACCAATCTCGTCAAGATTTGAAATAACCATTGCCGCCCTTCTTGATGGCGACTCCTTTTCACTGGAGAGAATTTTTTTGATATTATCAGCAGACCGTCGAATATTTCTGGGGACCGAGTCGTCATTGATTATTTTATCAAGGGCATCAATACACTGTTTTATGACTTCACTTGAGTTTTCAGGCACAGTTATCACCACGGGATGTTATTATAAAACAAAAAGAGCTTATAAGGCTATTGAATGAAAAGACTTTCGGTGATATCATGAATGAAAAAGAAACAAATGACAAATTACAGAGGATTACAAAACTTCTTGAAATCGGCGGGACCATGCTGGCCAACCATCACGAATGCGGAGCTCCCATGTTCAGGTACCAGGGAAAAGTAGTCTGCCCTGTCTGCGATTTCCAGGAAAAGCCGGAACCCGCAAGAGAATCGAAAAGAGCGCCAGAATCCCCCAAATCCGCCAAAACACAGAAACCAGAGCCCGGGGATCTTCAATCCATCAAGCTCATCATCCAGACAAAAATCCAGGATATCGCAACGAGTCTTGAAGACGAGACCGACCTCCACAGGATGAAGGATAAACTGGATTGCATTGAGCAGGGTATAAAGATATTGAAGCTATTGCAGGAATGAAGAGCGACGAAAACCGAATCTTGCGACCTATTCCGCAGCTCTGACCATAGTATTTCGCATTACCAGGAGATTATACGAGGACAAAGCCTTATTTTCCCGGACGAGAGTGCCGTAAATCTCAACTATGCCTCCATATCCTGCCTCAAAAAGCATGCTGTTATTATCGCTTATGTGATACGCAGGCAGTACCGCATAACACGGGACTGAAGCGGTACCATCGCATACCTTGTACACAAACGTTTTCTCATCCCCGAGATTTCCCGACATCACGGATACCGCAATATTGACCCGCTTTTCGATATGCTTTTTGAGGTTTGAGAGTCTCATGAATTTCCCTTTTGCCAGGTATTTGTGTTTTGCCAGGCCGTCTTTTCTCAATATTACAAATGAGAATTTCATATCCGTATTTATGTATCTATAAAATTCCCCCGTATTTGCTATCCTTTCCATGAAGTCCGGCGCCCGGATATTCCCCAATTCCTGAAAGCTCCAGCAGTTTTCCCCTGAGCATCCAAGCCCCCAGATAAAAGAGCACGGGCTATACACAGTAAACCCTTTTTTTACGAGGGCGTGCTGGGTGACCCTGAGCGCTTTTGAATTAGCAAGGTCGGCAGGCTCGATAATGACCATGGTGGGATTATTACTTCCTGAAGCCACCCTATCCACGATATCAGCACGATACGAAGGGGGAGCGTTCATCTCAGCCAGCACATTTGAAAAAACCATAAGGTCGACATTCGGAAGAACAGGCGCAGCCTCAATAGACGAATGGACAGGTTCATTTATAGTGACATTCGCGTTTTCCTGCGTGAGACCGGAGAGATAAAAAGAGGTAAGCTCTTTATAACAATCGATATTTTCAGGCGCCCTTTCAATCGAATCAATCCTGATATTCAGCTTGACGTCTATTTTGTTCCTTGAGTAAATCTCCTGTAATTCCTGTATGAAATCAAGTGTACTGAGCGTTATCGTCCCGGGTCCTGCCCCGGCGTCAAGGATGCTCATTTTATTCGTGAGCAGTCCGCCCCTGAATAGTTCAAGCAGCATGTACTGGAATGAGCAGAAATAAACAGGAAAATGGTAGAGGAGGTAGGAAATTATCCTGATTTTCGGATACTGTGAGCTCCCCGCCCCTTTCCAGTATTCTTCTTTCTGCTTTACGATATTTTCGCGAATCAATAGCCCCCTCTCGCCCGTATGCCAGTCATTCCCGCAGGAGCGTTCTATGTAGGAATTAACCAGTTTCTCGACGCGCGCCGGAAGCTGGGGGTTTTTGAAAAGCGCCTCAAGCTCCCTGACCACGTTCTCGTCGGAAGGAAGGGGGAGCTTCACGAGTTTCGTGCATTTGTAGCCTGCATCGCAAAAGAGGTCAAGGTCATAAAAGTGAGGTTTTAAAAGTTCGAAGAGCTCTTTTTCTTCGTATTTCCTGCTGAGGTACTGGTTCATCTCTGAGAGCGCGAACTCGGTGCGGGAGGAGGCGAGGTATTTGGCGAGGGAGAGGGGTTCGGTGGTCATTGAAAAACATCAGCCTCAGAAAAAACCGAACCGCAGATGAACGCCCCGAGTCGCGCCTCGGGAGGGCGCATCCACGTATGCCTGCGGGCATACGTGCCTATGCATAACGGCGTGCATGAAGCCGATGAACGCAGATTTAATTTGCTTGGAAAAACATGAAAATCATATACTATCATTTTAAAAATTCCTATAAACCGATACTATATCTTAAATCTTTTAATTGTTTTTCAGCCGAATATAACTCGCCGATCTGATCGAAAGGAATGTTTTTATAACGGTGATCGTATTCCGGAAAAGAGTTCAGAACTTGTTTATATTTTCGCGAATCATTTGAAATAATATACAGTTTTACATTACTGTAATCAACCAGTGTTGCCAATCTGCCAACTCCTGACCAAGTTCCTGTATTAAGTTCTACTTCAAATGCACATTCGGGAATGAAATTTTTACCCTTTTCCTTAAACCAAAGTACATCAATATATCTCAAAACATCATAATCAGAAAACTGCAAGTTTGGGCAAGTTTCTAAAGAAGAAATATCCGATAATTTATTATCGTTAAACTTTTTGGCTTTATCAGGGCAATATGTTTGAAAGCCACGTATATTACCTATTTCTAAAAGTCTCCCCTCTAAAATAGTATGTAAACTTACTTCTATTGTATTTTTTTCTTCTGGTTTATTTGTGGAGTTTAAAAGTAATTCCCATGAATTAATATATTTGCTACAATCTATTCTATTGTTGCGTCCTGCTAAAACAATATTCAAATCGTTGTCAATATTTATTTTATATTCACCATTTCTATCGTGACTTATCTTCGGCAAATGTTTAAATAAAGTCTGGGCGGGCATAATAATTGTTCTGTCCAAAGAACCGCAGATAAAAGCAATGAATGGGTTATCAAGATTAGCCATTTCCTCTGCTGTAATGTAGTTCAACCCAAAGAAATATCTTCGATTTCCTTCTGATGCCGCACGGATTAAAACGTTTGCTTCAGCTATTTTATATGTTCGCGATTTTAGAACTTTTATCAACTCAATATGGGTTTGAAATTCTTTAGCTTTTTGTAAAAAATCATCTACTAAAAGTTCCGTTTGTGATGGCTTTTTAAAACTTTCACTCATGTTCTTTTACTTCTTCAACGTCAATAGCATCATTTATAGTAGGCTCAATTTCTCTAATCGAAAATTTATATTCCTGTTTATCTTTTAAATCAGATGCATCATAACAATGGCCTAAAAAATACTCTGCATATCTACATGCTTTTTCTTCGTTTTCCGCCTCAATGGTTACAATATACGCCCTTGATAAAGCCACTTTGTATTCTTTCATATTTTAACCCAAGTTAAGCAAACTCGATATGTATTAGATGTTTAATAGTGTCTTCGCTATATAATATTTCTTGCTGTAAATCCTTTCGATTCTCATCTTATCTCCCCTCTCCTTCTCAGCTTCCCCACTGCCTCCGCCACCCCTGCCCCATACTCCCCTTTCGTCACCATCCGCGCCACCCTCTTTACCTCAGGATGCGCATTCCCCACAGCCACCCCAAAACCCGATACCTTCAACATCTCGACATCATTCGGAGAATCCCCGATAGCCACAAGCTCCCGCACATCAAGCCCCATCATCTGCGCAATCCGTTTAAGCCCAATCCCTTTATTAATCCTCTTGCTCTTGATATGCACCGCAAACCCGGTATCCACAATCTCAACCTCAGGAAACTCCTTTAGCAGCTCCCTCGCACTCTCCACATCAAAATCCCGCCGCAGCCCAATCTCTGTAATCCTGTATTCAGGGTCAATCCTTTCAAGTGTAAAATGTCTTTCCAGGAACTCGAAAGCCTCCTCGCACTCCTTCATATGCGAAGTGTCGGATTCAACACTCCCGCACTCCACGATCCCGCCGTTCTCTGCTATCACGATGCCTCCTGTCCCGACAAGTTTTGAGGCAGCCCTTGCGAAACAAAGGACGTTGCCGGTGGCAATCACCACAGGTACTTTAAGGCTCCGGAGCGCTTCAACAGCCCTGAAATCAAGGCTCCTGTCACTATATGTGATTGTCCCGTCAACATCTACCACTACAGCTTTGTATTCCACATCTTTAATACAGATTTTTAATCCTTAAGCCCTTCCGTGGTGACCGAGAATATCGCCTCGCCCTCTGGCAGGTTCGGGGAATCAACAAGCCTTGCAATTCTCTTCTCGCCCTTGGATTTGCGCAGGTACAGCCTGAACGTTGCAGTATGTCCCACGATATGTCCGCCAATAGGTTTTGTGGGGTCGCCGAAGAAGGCGTCGGGTTTTGACATCACCTGGTTCGTCACGATGATGGCCGCATTGTTAAGGGTCCCAAATTTCATCAGTTCGTGCATATGCTTGTTGAGCTTCTGCTGCCTGTCTGCAAGCGTGCCGCGTCCCACGTATTCAGCCCTGAAATGCGCAGTCAGGGAATCAACTATCAGAAGGCGCACAGGCGCATCAGTATCTTTCAATTTAAGAGCGAGATCATTGGCCGTGTCAACAAGCAGTATCTGGTGGTTCGAATTATAGGCTTTTGCAACATGGATCTTTTTCAGGAACTCCTCAGGGTCGTATTCCTTCCCCTTCTTTGCAGACAAGCCCATTACCATCTGCGTGATTCTTTCAGGCCTGAAGGTATTTTCAGTGTCTATTATTATAACAGAGCCCCCGAGGCCGCCATCTTCCTGCGGCAGCTGGACATTCACAGCCATCTGGTGGCCGACCTGCGTTTTCCCTGAACCGAACTCGCCATAGAATTCGGTTATTGCCTGTGTCTCAACGCCCCCGCCCATCAGGTCGTCAAAAGCCTTTGTGCCGAAACTGAGTTTTCCCACAAGTTTCCTGCGCTCAAGCACAAGATCGCCGGTCTCAAATCCCCCAACGTCCGCAGCCTGGCGCGCCGCATTGATGATTTTTTGCGCGGTCGACTCCCCGATTTCAGCTATGCTTGCAAGTTCGGATGACGACGATACGGCAATGGCCTCAATCGAGCCAAAACCCGCTTCTTTCAGTTTCTCTGCTGTTGCCGGGCCGACGCCAGGCAAATCTTCCAATCCTTTTCTTTCTACCATGTTCTCCTCCAGTGCACGATTTAATTGTTGTGTGGTGCACAGTTATTATATTTCCAAATCTCCATACGTTGTTATAAACCTTCCCGGAGCGGGGTGAAAGTAATCGCAGAGCCAAATATGCTCATCATGATGAACCCCTTTATTTCCACTGGAGAAGGTGCCGGAAGACATCACTTTCTTATAATCTGTATGCCAGTCCTTGCGCCTGCGCTCAGTTCCACTTCCTCATTCCTGCCAGATTTGGCATATGCGTCGATGATGCGTATCTCGCTTCCTATATCGAGTTCATTAACGAGGTCTGCATGCTCGCCCCACAACGCCACTTTAATGCGCCCGGTATCGTCTGAGACATAGATGTTCGATACCTTGCTCTTGGTGCCGTCCGGTCTCTCAAATTCCTTTATCTCATCAAGCCCCGAGACATGCCCGGACACGCTGTAAGCAGAATTTATTCCTATATCAGCAATTGGAGTAAGTGGTTCGGAATAATCCACGTTCGTGCTGCTCCTAGCTATCCCGCCGCCGGAACCGAGCTGGAGTTCTGTCTGGTTGCTGAACGTATTCTCGCGGGCATAGGCATTGGTTATTTCTACCGTATCACCAGCCTTGAAACCCGGCTCCTCTGCCTTTTTATCCCACAGAGTAATGCGAATTTTGCCCGTATCATCGCCAAGGGTCACGTTTGTTACTTTTCCTGTCGTCCCGTCCTTGCGCGCGAAGGTTCTCACCTTTCCCGTATCAATTACTTTCGCTATAAGATTCAAACCATTCATCCCGGTCTTAATATCGATTATCTTCTGCGGCTTGATATTCACCGGCACTTCTTTTTCCACATGCTCGATATTCCCTCCCTTGCCAACGCTGACCTCAAGCCCGCGCTGCCCCTCTTTTATATATCCTTTCACTTTCAGGCTCTGCCCCACCAATATGTCGCCTATTTTCACAAGGTCGCAGGCCTCATCCCAGAGCGCAGCCCTGATGGAACCGGTATCATCCGCAAGTGTCAGGTTTACCACGCGGCCTGTAGTGTCGTTATCGCGCGAGAATTCCCGGATATCGCCTACGGCGGTCACCCTTGCGATAAAGACAACATTACTCTTATCAGCTGCAATGTCCTTGATTTTAACTGTTTCGTTTAACCCCATCTCGCTTGCAACGAGCATCGCGGCGGTCTTTGAGTCGCAAAGACCGTTCATCATTGTTACTTTTTCATCGACCTTTGACTTGAATTCGTCACGCGTAAGTTTCCCTTCAAGCCTTTTATAAACCTCTTCAATCTCTTCGAAATCCACCATGGTATTCTAAAAAGGATAATCTGGATAAAAACCTTCTGGTTACTCTCTAAACCCATCCGAATAATCGCTGGAAAAAGCCCAGTTCTTTCACTTCCACAGGCGCCTGCAGGGTGCTTGAATACTTGATATCCCCGTCCGGGTTTTCGTATCTTATCACTGTGTCTACTGCATAGGTTTTGGGTACGGCCTTGCTATCTGCCTTGATTTTATAACTGGCAACTACCGTATCGCCTGGCTTTATGGTATAGAGGAACGCCTGGTCATCTGTGGTGCTCAGGGGGTCTCCGGGGTTGATTATTGCCCTGGCATCTTTGGCTTCTTCCTCCCCCGTATTTTTAATCGCTATTTCCACAACGTCTTCCCTTCCGGCGTAAAGGCTGCCTGTGGTTCGCACGACCTCGAAATCCGCCTGTGTTTTTACCTTGAGTTTCAGGGTCTGGTTCTGGGCCATCATCCCGTACCAGTAGCTTGCATCATATGTTTGTGCGGTTGCATTCGGATTCGAAACCTGCACATATTTCTGATAATCATAGGTGAGATTCAAGCGGAGATTATATTCGCCGGCCTTTGCTTTCCTGGCGATTTTTATATCGAACTTTATTGGGGAAAGCGTATTCTCTCCGCTTTTTATGGAACCCACCTGCTGGGCCGGAGACTTGACTTCAAGCGGGCTATCCGGGTCTACAGAAAGCGATGCAATTATACCGGTCGCATCAACTATCCTGCCGTCAAGCTTCACTTCGGTCTGGGCGGCATATATTTCATCATTGGTTACAGGGGTATGGTCTCTCTCAAATCCTAAAAATTTGCCCCGGTTCATTAAGTCAACGGATAAAGTAATGGTCTGGTCCCTGTCGAATTCATTGGTGCCCACAATGGTAGCATTAATATCCGGGCTGCCATATGCAGAATAGTAATGTGCCCCAAAATCAAAGCTCCTGGGCACATTATACGTGCCCGGAACATCGGCGCCCGCGGCGCATGTCGCCAGAACAACCAACAAGAAACATATAATCAAAATTTTCTTCATTCTCATTTTTATACTTCCCTCCTGAAAAGATAAACGCCTAAACCGAAATAAAAAATCGCAAAGAAAATAAGTATAATCAAATCATCAGCTATAAAAGCCAAACCCTGCCCCTTGACCATGATAGTACGCATTGCATTGTTAGCAAACGTCAGCGGCATGGTATAGGCTATCCAGCGCATCCAGTCAGGAACCGAGCTCAAAGGATAGAAAACACCAGTGGCAAACATGGAAGGCATGGTGAATATCAAGCTTAACTGCTGGAAAGAGGTCATATCCTCAGATATTGCGGACATCGCAATCCCAAGACCCACCGCACCAAAAGTGAAGACAATAAGCACCAGGGCGACAAGGAGCCAGCTTCCATTCATCGTGACCCCGAGAATAATGGTCGCGCCGAGAATCAGGATCACAGCCCTTGCAAGCTGCAATATAAGCTGATGTAAGGTTTTACCGAGAATAACGGCCCCCCGGCTGACTGGTGTCATCATGATGCGAACAAGGGTGCCGTCCTGCCGCTCTCCTGCTATCGCATATCCCGTGCTCTGCACGGTACCGAAGAACACAGTCAGGGCAATTACCGCAGGCGTGAGGAAGTCCAGGTATTCCAGTTTTCCGTAGATATCAGGAACCTTCAACGAAATAAGCGAACCTGATGTTCCTGCAAATAACTGCTTCATGAAATTAATGATTATGCCGCTTGATGTGGTATCCGAGGAGTCGGTCAGCAGCGTCAGGGTCACACTCTCGTTTCTTGCCACGCGTTCACTGTAATCCTGCGGGATGATAAGGACTGCTTTATACAACCCTGCGTCTATTTTCCTCTCTGCCTCGGATTGCCCCATATCCTTCGTATAAGTTATCGAGAACATCTTGACTTCGCCATATTTGGGGATGAAACTTCCGATTTGCTGGACAAGGGAACTTGAAGCTGTACCCGTGTCATCATTGACGATGAGAATGTCTACGTTTTTGACCGTACCGCCCATGCCGTAGCCAAAAAAGATTATCATGATTAACGGGAACGCAAACAGCGGGATCATGAGCGCCTTTTTCCTGAAAATCTGCCTGAACTCCTTGATCATGATTATCCAGGATTTCTTAAGTTCGCTTTTTATATTCATTTTAATCGCGTATCTCCGCACCTGTCAGATGTATGAAAACATCTTCCAGATTTGCACTGTTCGACGCTCGTTTCAGGTTTTCCGGTGTATCAAGGGCTATCAGTTTACCGTAGTTCATTATCGCGACTCTGTCGCAGAGTTTGTCAGCCTCTTCCATATAATGGGTCGTGAAAATAAGAGTTTTCCCTTCTGAATTGAACTTCCGGGCAAGTTTCCAGATTGCCTGCCTGGTCTGCGGGTCAAGCCCGGTCGTTGGCTCATCCCAGAAAATTATTTCAGGGTCATGTATCACGGCGCTGATTACAGAGAGCCGCTGCTTCATTCCGCCGGAAAAGCGGCCTGTGAAGCGGTCAGCATGGGCCTCCAGATTGACAAGCTTAAGATAGTATTCTACTCTTTCTTCCATGACCTTTTTTGGAACATCGTACAGGTTTCCCATGAGTTCCAGGTTTTCCCGTGCGGTCAGGTCTGAGTAAAGGCTGTACTGCTGGGGAACTATACCTATGATCGGCCTTATCCTGTCATCCTCCTTTTCAACATCAAATCCTGCAACTTTTATACTGCCGCTTGTGGGTTTTATTAATGTGGACATCATGGCAAAAATCGTGGATTTGCCAGCGCCGTTAGGCCCTATCATGCCAAAAATCTCACCCTTGTTTACGTCAAAACTGATGTCATCTACCGCTATTACTTTCGCTCTTCTTGATAAGAAAATCTTTGTAAGATTCCTGACCTCAATAATAGTTTCCAATTATATCTCCTAAGAATAGTTAATAATCGGGCTTGTGAATATATCTTTTTGCAAACGTGTCAAGACCGATTTCAATCTCAGAATCTCTAGACTCATAAAGTCTGGTAAAATTTACAACTTGTTCGTCAAATGATGCGAGGGGAACATAGCGCGTGATTCCGGGTATGCTTGCAAGGATATCAAAAAACGGGGTTCCCACATCCACAGTAATGTTAAGCGGGGTTGTAATCGCGCTGATTGTCATAGCGGCGCAGGGCAATCTTGACTGGCTTGCCTCTATTTTCAATTTCGGGACGATGATGACTTACTTTTTCATTAATTTAAGCGTGGTGCGCTTGCGGCAAAAAATGCCGGATGCAGACCGCAAATTCAAAGTGCCATTATACCCGCTGCCGCCCGTGCTCGGAGTGTTGAGCTGTTTTGTTCTTGCCCTGTACCTTAACCAAAATGCCGTGATTTTTGCAGGTATATGGATTATAATCGGGGTGGCAGCTTATGACTATAACAAAAGGCGGGAGATTAGAATGCAAGCGGGAACGTAAAAACCTACCAGCCGCGCGCCTGGAGCACTTCCTTCTCCGTGAGGCTCCTGATATCGATGCCTTTCATTGCACCGCCAAGTCCCTTTGAAATCTCGGCAAGCACGGAAGGATTATCATAATTATTCACAGCCTCGACAATAGCTGAAGCCATCTTTTCCGGGTTCTCAGCCTTGAATATACCCGAACCCACAAAAACCCCATCCGCACCAAGACGCATCATCAATGCCGCATCGGCTGGCGTGGCAATGCCACCCGCGGCGAAGTTCACCACAGGAAGTCTCTCCAGTTTTGCAGTTTCTTTTACAAGCTCAATCGGGGCTTCGATTTTGCGCGCAACTGCTATCAGTTCTTCCTGGCTTTTACCTTTAAGCTCCCTTATTGCGCCCATGATTGCCCGCATGTGCCTCACAGCCTCTTTCACGTCTCCAGTTCCGGCTTCTCCCTTTGTCCGTATCATTGCCGCGCCTTCGTTTATCCTGCGAAGCGCCTCGCCTAAATCCCTTGCGCCGCATACAAAAGGTATGGTGAATCCGGTCTTGTCGATATGGAAGCTCTCATCCGCAGGCGTGAGCACCTCGGACTCATCCACCATGTCAACACCAAGCGCCTCCAGGATTTCAGCCTCTACAAAGTGCCCGATGCGCGCTTTTGCCATCACAGGTATGGTAACAGAATCAATTATAGCCGCAATCACCTGCGGGTCAGCCATTCTTGCAACCCCGCCTGCTTTCCTGATATCGGCAGGCACCTGGTGCAGCGCCATCACAGCCACCGCGCCTGCTCTTTCCGCTATTAGGGCTTCCTCTGGCGTTGTGACATCCATGATTACCCCACCTTTTTGCATCTTCGCAAAACCGCGCTTTATGAGTTCTGTGCCGTGTCTTAGATTTTCAAGCTGCATAAATTGTTATTCTTCCTTATAATAGGAGATATTATACTTTGTGCCATTTATCTTTATCCTTGGAATTCCCGAGACTTTTTATTATTTTCTGGTTTGAAAAACCACAGAGAGCACAGAGGACACTCCAGAAAAGCGGCAACTCTCTGTGCTCTCCGTGTGCTCTGTGGTTGATTATCCTTGCCTGAATTCGTTTACCCAAAAGAAATTAAAAAATCTCAAATTCCCCGTTTCACCCCGACGCGTCCATTATTTTCCATGATGCCAAACCCCAGGCTTTTAAGATAACGGAGCGCGTGCCCTTTCCCGTGAAGCAAAACCTCGGCAAGGTCAGCGACCTCATCGATATCGGTGCTGAGGTTAAAAGAGTCAAAAACCAGAACATCAAGACCGTTTCTGGATGCGATATCCATGTGTTTTAAGAAACTTGCGCCGTAATAATCAACGTGGAAACTGGAGGGTTCGCGGATAAACAAGGCATTGGTGCCGCCCATTCTCCCCGGAACAATCACAAGGTCGGAAGAAGTGTTTACAATATCCCTGATGTTTTTTATCGAAACAAGCGGAATATCAGCCATTATTATCAGAACCGGCCCGTTTATGGAATGGGATGACATTTTTTGCAGGTATTCATTCAGGGCTTCATTCAAACCTTTCTCAGTCAGCACCAGATTTGCACCATTAACTTCAACGACAGCGGTGGATAAAATATCAACTACCGAAAAGCACCCGGAGGAGAGCAAAGCTTCCGCGACGTCGTTGAGCATTGCCATTGCAAGCCCCTCGCGCTCTTTTTCGGAAAGCAGGGTTTTTAATCTTGATTTGGCATTGTTTTTCTTGAATGGGATGACCGCCCTCATATCCCCTACAAGATAGGGTATATCAATAAAAAGCTTTGGAAAGCAGAAGAACACAAAACCTATTAACCCATAAAGCATAGGAAAACGGCGAGGCACGACAATGAAAGAAATACTCGAGATACTGGAAAGCAATCCTAGAATAGCGCTTAAAGAAATTGCAACCATGACAGGAAGCACAGAAGCAGCCGTCGCCTCAAAAATCAAACAGATGGAAAAAAAGGGGATAATAAGGAAATATAAGACAGTCATCGACTGGGAGAAGGCTGGCGAGGAATACGTGTATGCCATCATCGAGCTAAAGGTCGCGCTGCGCTCAAGGACAGGCTACGACGCCATCGCAGAGCGGATTGCGAAGTTCCCGGAAGTAAGGTCAGTCCGCCTCATTTCAGGAGACCACGACCTCTCTCTTACAGTGCGCGGAAAGTCCATGAAAGACGTAGCCTTTTTTGTAGCTGAAAAAATAGCCACGCTTGAACAGGTGCAGGGAACAGTAACGCATTTTGTACTGCGCACATACAAGGAGGATGGAGATGTCCTGTTTGAAAAAGAACGTTCAGAACGCCTTGCTGTATCCCCGTGAAGTCATGCCAGGAAAATTCATATCTGAAAAGGTAAAGGAAATTCCCCCATCCGGGATACGGAAATTCTTTGACCTCGTACTTGAAATGGACGATGTAATCTCACTTGGCGTGGGAGAGCCGGATTTTGTCACCCCGTGGCATATCAGGGAAGCATGCATCTACTCGCTTGAAAAAGGTTTCACATCCTACACATCAAACCTCGGGCTCCTGGAATTGAGGGAACTGATTTCAAAAAGCTACATGAAGGATTATGGGATCGATTATAACCCGAAAAATGAGATTCTTGTTACAACAGGAGTAAGTGAAGCGGCAGACCTTGCGTTCAGGGCAGTAACAAACCCGGGTGATGAAGTAATAATCCCTGAGCCCTGCTACGTTTCATATAAACCCAGTGTTTCACTCGCAGGCGGTGTACCTGTCCCCGTGCCCACATACAGGGATGATGAGTTCAGGGTCACGGCAGACCAGATTGAAAAAAGCATCACAAAAAAAACAAAGGCGCTTGTGTTGAGTTACCCAAACAATCCCACGGGTGCCGTCATGGGAAAAAAAGACCTTGAAGAGATAGCTGATGTTGTCAATGAAAATGACATCGCCGTAATCTCGGACGAGGTGTATGCCAGATTGACCTACGATGGCGCACATACCTGTTTTTCCTCACTCTCAGGGATGAAAGAGAGAAGCATTATTTTGAACGGGTTTTCAAAATCGCATGCCATGACAGGTTTGCGCCTTGGTTATGCTGCAGGAAGCGAGGAATTCATCGCAGCCATGACGAAAATCCACCAGTATGCAATGCTCTGCGCGCCGATTACAGCACAGATGGGAGCGATAGAGGCTCTCAAGAACGGCGACGGGGAGATGCAAAAGATGGTCAGGGAATATAACCGCAGACGCCGCCTGGTTGTCAGGGGATTGAATAAACTCGGGTTAGATTGTTTTGAGCCAAAAGGAGCATTCTATGCTTTCCCCTCAATAAAAAGCACGGGATTGACTTCGGAAGAGTTCGCAGGCAGGCTTTTGAAAGAAGAGAAAGTGGCTGTTGTCCCAGGCAACGTATTCGGGGAATGCGGCGAAGGGTATCTGCGGTGCTCCTATGCAACATCGTATGAGGAACTTGTAAAGGCGCTTGCTAGGATTGAGGCATTTATAGAGAAACTTTAGGGTTTTTCAGTGCATGTAAATTTACAGACCACTAATTAACCACGGAGGACACAGAGATCACAGAGATTTGTTATTTTTTTTCTCCGTGTCCTCTGCGTTCTCTGTGGTTTTTCAAGACCCGCGAAAGCGCAGCGATTCATCATTATTGCTCAGATTTGAGCTTTGCAAGGTCATTCGGGTGAGCGAGTAAATCGTTGAAATAGACCTCTTTACCTGTTCGTGTCATATACAGTCGAACCCAGAATACTGTGGTTAGCGGAGCAACAACGAAAACGCTTACGAGTGCATTGACCAGCGGCCAGATGAGATTCATAACAGGAGAGAATCTCATTAATTCCCCGATAATTGTGATAGCGACAATAATTATACCCAAAATAAGCCACAGAACGAACACCTCGGATTTATTTTTCTTAAAAAAATTAAAACCTGTGACTATGCCGTCTATGGGTTCGAGATTATCCACTACCAGGGCATACCTGAAAACAGCAAGTACAAGACCTAAAATAAGCAGATATAATACCCACAGTAAAATCCCTGCAATCAACAAAAGCGGCGCGCCGGTTTTTTCAGGGAATAAGAGTTGATTGATATCAAATTTCAAAGCACCGGGCACCATGAACACTATGCCCGCAAGGGAAAGCAGCCCGACAAGGACATCGGCCAGGAAGAGGTTCACAACGTTCTTTTTTCCTGCTTCTACCATCGCGGTAAGCCCGGTTTTTCCTGTTTCCGTGGCCTGTCGTGCCATTCCGATAGCGCCTGCATTAAAGAACGACTCGATGGTCAGGGAAATTAAAAAAAACGTGATGAGCAGAATAATAATTTGAGCAAGATGTGTTATTACCAGGGGAATAATAATCAACAGGACTTCCTGTGGGGTGGCGGCATTTTCAAGGGTGGATAATGACGGGCCAAAAATATTTAAAAACCCAAAACCGAGTACGATGAATGCAAGCAGGCTAGTTATTATTACATTCAGGGCAAAAGGAATGCCCAGATTGAGATTCTTAGAATACGTTTCAAATCCGTTGCTTATGATTTTTCCGATATCTTCCACCATTGGTTACCTTTCCTCGGCTATCTAATGGTTTGATTATTTATTAATGTATTCATCTATTTCAGAAATGTTATCGCCAGAAGCATCAACACAATCGCTAAAATCATCATGAGCAGCGCATATCTTTTATCGGTGCCAAAAACAAGAGGTACAGGACCGATAAGTATCACACCTCCGCCTTTTACTTTGGTTTCTTTGCCCGTCCCGGCAGGTCTTTCCTCATCCGACCCTTCCTTCCCCATCATGCCAAAAGCAACCAGAAGAAATCCCAGGATTATTAGGAAGCTCCCGGCTATTATCAGGAAAGTCCAATCAGGCATTTCTCCTCCCGAGCATAAAGTAAGCAAGCATCAGTAACAGACCAATAACCATCGCAATCAACGTAATGCCAGGCGATGACCCGAATGCAATGGGTATAGGGCCAATCATGACAAGTCCTGCAAAATTTGCATTTCGGGCTGATAGAATGAATCCTATGAAAACCAGGGCAAAACCTGTCAGTATTAAGGCCAATCCAATTTTGATTATATCAGTCATAGACTTTTTGTTTTAGTAATGTCGCCTTCGATATCCTCAATTTCATGCAAAAAGGTTCGGGAAATCTCCTCTGCGATAGGTTTCCAGTCCAATCCGAAATCAAGAAGGGCAGCAGTCTTGACATCGCGGGGCGTCCCTTTTGTAGTGATATTTATCCCGCAGTGAATCTTCTCGCTCGCGACTCCTGCGCTGGCAATGCTCACAGTGAGCTTCCTGTCATCGATAAAAAGGTCGTCGCCGTTCCTGGTAGTTTTCACCCCGTGCTTCTCAAGTACTTCCTTTATGCAGATAATGAGGAGGCGCTGCATGTGGTAGGAAAGACGCATACTCGCAGGGGAATCGAACCTTTCCACA
Organism: Candidatus Methanoperedens sp.; assembly: GCA_041494705.1. Lineage (GTDB taxonomy): Archaea > Halobacteriota > Methanosarcinia > Methanosarcinales > Methanoperedenaceae > Methanoperedens. Next base: position 232,887 of record JBGQBI010000004.1, on the reverse strand, counting down.
ATAATATGGAGCAAATCATCGCCCTTTATGGTTTTCCCGGCTTTTTCATCCTCGAGGTCTTTCATATTCTCAAATGTAACGTCCATGGGACCATGGAAGCAGACGATGGAATCGCCTTTTATTCCCATGCTGTACGCCCAGAGCGGAGCTATCTGGGAGCCGTCGTATTTTATCGGGTCTGGGAGGATTTTGAATCTCATTTTCCTCTTGGAATACTACTCAAGCGCGGCCTTCACGAATGCCAGGAACGGGGGGGAAGGCTTTCCCGGGCGTGACCTGAATTCAGGGTGGAACTGCGAGCTGAAGAAGAACTTATGCCCCGGTATCTCAGCTATCTCCATCCTGTGGTCGTTGCGGCCAGTGAATTTCATGCCTTTTGCTTCAATCTGCTGGATGTATTTCGGGTTCACCTCATACCTGTGCCTGTGACGTTCGACAAGGATTGTACTTCCATATAATTTGCTTGCAAGTGACCCTTCCTTTAATATCGCCTCGCAGTTCCCAAGGCGCATGGTGCCGCCCTTATTCCTGACATTTTCCTGCTCTGGAAGTATGTCGATAACAGGATGTTCGGTCTGTGCAAGCTCAGAGCTATTTGCATCCGCAAGCCCAACCACATTCCGGGCAAATTCTATGACCGCAAGCTGCATGCCGAGGCACAATCCAAGGTATGGGATGTTATTTTCCCTCGCGAATTTAATGGCAATTATCTTGCCTTCAGTCCCTCGCACGCCAAAACCCCCGGGAACCAGAATGCCATTGTATACCTTAAGCATTTCAATTGAAGCAGGTTTTCTCTCAAACTCTTCAGCGTCGATCCAGTCTATATTGACCTGGCATCTGCACTCAATCCCGGCATGTTTTAGCGCTTCTCTTATACTGATGTAGGAATCCCCGAGATGGGCATATTTTCCAACAACCGCTATGCGTATTTCCCTGTCGATGGAAGCCATCTTTTCCATAAGTATATCCCATTCATGGGATATTTCCCGCGGGGTGAGTTTGAGTTTTCCCATTAAATAATCGGAGAGCCCCTCCTGTTCCATCAGGGCTGGAACGTAATAAATATCCTTTGCATCATGCGCGCTTATCACCGCGTTTGCCGGCACATCGCAGAAAAGTGCGATTTTTGATTTGGTCTCCGCAAGTACGGGCTCTTTGCACCGCACCACGATTGCATCAGGTTGTAAGCCCAGGCTTCGAAGTTCCTTGACCGAATGCTGCGTTGGTTTTGTCTTCTGTTCGCCCTGCGTATCAAGGGGCACAAGCGTCACATGAACGAAAACAATATCTTCTTCTTTTTCTTCGCTGTGCATCTGGCGCATGGATTCAAGGAAAGGCATGCTCTCTATGTCGCCAACAGTGCCGCCCACTTCAATGATACAGATATTAGCGCCGCTTTGCTTTGCAACTTTCCTGATTCGCTCTTTTATCTCATTTGTTATATGCGGGATAATCTGCACCGTCTTACCGAGATAATCGCCGCGGCGCTCTTTTTCAATAACCGTCTGGTACACCTGCCCTGTGGTGATATTATGTTCGCGCGTCAGTTCGATATCAAGGAAACGTTCATAATTGCCAAGGTCAAGGTCCACCTCGCCCCCGTCCTTCAGGACAAAAACCTCGCCGTGCTGGTAGGGGCTCATGGTACCGGCATCGATATTGATGTACGGATCGATCTTGATGGCGGTCACATTGAAACCCTTGTTTTTTAAAATGCGCCCAATCGAGGCGGCAGTTATTCCTTTCCCGAGCCCGCTCATCACACCGCCTGTGACTATGATGTACTTCATGCTCCTTTTCATAGGCACGCATTGAAATATAGTTAATGGATGCTAAAATTTAATATCCATACCAGCTAACATAGAGCAGGTGATTTCAATGAAAGTTTACATCTGCGATAAAAGCTGCTGTCCTTCAGTGGAAGTTGTTGGAAATGAAGTATTGATAGGCGAAGCCGCGAATACGGTGAGATTAAATAAGAACGAATGGAACAAACTGGTTGAGAAAATCCAGTCAGGCGAGCTTCATTCAATCTAAAAATCAGAGAAACCTTTTTTACCCACAAGGGGCACGAACACAACGCCCCCTTTTGCTTCTTTTTTTAGCCCGTCGGTTTTTGTCACAAGATAAAGTTCCTGGAAATACTTGCCTACCGGGATAACGAGTTTTCCTCCTTTTTTAAGCTGGTCTGTTAACGTCTCCAGGATTTCAGGAGAGGCGCATGCAACGCTGATGCAGTCGTATGGCGCGTAACCCGCAAGTCCGAGAGAGCCGTCCTCTACTATCACGGTGACATTGGTGATGCCTGCCTTTTTCAGGTTATCGCGGGCAAATTGCGCCAGCCCTTCTATCCGCTCCACCGCATAGACATGACCGCTGCCCGCAAGCACGGCCATCACGGCGGCATGGTAGCCCGAACCCGCGCCAATCTCAAGTATTTTCATGCCGTCCTGTATGTCAAGGATGTCGCACATTATCGCAACCATGTGAGGGGCTGAGATGGTCTGTCCCCACCCGATGGGCAGAGGATAATCGGCATACGCATTTTTCTTTTCTTTTTCAGGGACAAAAAGGTGCCGCGGAACGCTTTTCATCGCATTCAGGACGCGTTCGCTTATCCCGTGCTGCCTTAATTCCTCTATCAATCTGCTTTTTTGGATTTCAAACTCCATACCGAATCCCGCTTTTTAATCACAATCCGCTCCCCGACTGCCCTTCCGATTTTTTTTGGCATCTTGAAACCCGAGTCTGCATAGATGCGTTTAATATATTTTGCCGCAACTGCTACACCTTTCCTGCTTTTAAAACAGCCATCCCTTATTTTTATCCGTATGATTTTCAATTTGCGGTTATTTACCTCTACCTTATCCCCGATAACAAATTGCCGGTCGCCAGGCACACGCATCTCTACGGATTCGGTGGTTTCCCGGTGGCTGATTGCGATTTTTACCAAAACCTCGTCTATCGCGCGCGCCCAAATCGTTTTAATATCTTCCGCCTCGGCTTCATCCATTCGTTTATCCCCGACCTCGACTGAAGTGACCTTTACAAGAGCAGCCTCGCCTGTTGTCTCATCGTCTATAACGAGTTCATCAGCTTTTCTTATCGTGCCTGAAAGCAGCGCTCTTGTATGGATTGATACCCCCCTTTTGCTTACTATGACTCTCACGAGCGCATTTTTTGGTTTTTTCTGTTTATGGACTGACCCGCATTCTTCACATTGTAAAAGTACGTCCTTTGTACCTTTCAGGACAATATGCGGCACGTGTTCTGCGGGTGAGCATGAAGGACATTCTGTTTCGATTTTTTCCATAATTCAAAATTGGAGGCTCTCTACATATAAATATCCAATGGGGTATGAATAAAATAAGCCGGGGTAAGATATATTTAAATAGAAAGATAACTTAATGAGAGCAACCGGAGGTAAAGGCATGAGGTTGAGCAAACAAAGTTTAATTCTTGCAACAATTGTACCGATGATATTTGGAGTTGTAATACTCTGGAATTTCATGGATGCAATTGGTATATTGCAGCCGCTGGGTCAATCCACGTCGCTGATATACAGTCAATTAGTAGTAATTGGTATATTTTCGTTCCTGGCTCTCGCAGTGTACTGGTGCGTAATGATGTACCTGATATACCTGCTTCAGGAGAACCTGCAAATACTGGATGCAAATCTTGATAAGGCGGCAGACATTGGCGCCAAGCATCTTACAGAATCAAAGAACCTGCTGAATCAGGTTATAGCCATCCTGAAAAGATACGAAACAAGCCAGTAATATGCTAAATGCATATTACTAATTTCTTTTTTTTAACCTATAGGAAAGTATAAACGCATTTTCTTATCCCGCTATTGAAATAGATAAGTTGATTTGGATTATCAATCCCGGTCAGATAATTAACCACGGAGGACACAGAGAGCACAGAGATTTGTTATTTTTCTCTGTGTCCTCTGCGTTCTCTGTGGTTTTTACACTTTTTCATGCCAGACGAGAAGTGCGTAAAGAAATTATAATAAAAATCAATCTCACTGAACCATTTTCTGTGCATATCCGATGAGACCTCCGGCATCCACTATTCCGCGCACGAAGTCGGGCAGCGGCGTTGCCTGGTAAGTCTCGTCCTTTGTGGTATTGGTGATTATCCCGGACTCAAATTCGACCTCTATGTGGTCTCCTTCCTCTATCTTATCAGTATCAGGGCACTCAAGAAGCGGAAGTCCGATGTTTATGGCGTTCCTGAAAAAGATGCGGGCAAATGATTTTGCGATGATGCATTTCACCTTCGCTCCCCGAAGCGCAAGAGGCGCATGTTCGCGCGATGAGCCGCACCCGAAATTAAAACCTGCCACGATTATGTCCCCATCCTTCACCCCGCTTGCGAATTCAGGGCGCACGCCCTCAAAAGCGTGTTTTGCAAGCTCGCCGGGCTTATTGATTGTGAGGTATTTGCCCGGGATGATTGCATCGGTGTCTATATCGTCCCCGAATTTCCAGACGTTTGCGGAGAGTTTCAGGTCGGTTTCGAGGTTGACTGTGAGTTTCTGCTTCATGACGGGCTATTTTGGTTGCGGGGTTTATAAGATTTATTCCTTTAATTATACTCTCTCCACGTCATCCCGCATTTCGTGCACCTGAAAAACCTTACCTCGCTCTCATCAGCAGAGCGGAGCTGCCTGAGCCACCAGTAAGCAGTATCGTTTCCGCACTCTTCGCATTTAGCTCTGGTCGTGGGCATCCCCATCTCGCGCCCCTCAAGGACAGTTACCTCACGCTCATCCCGTTTGGTCTTTGAGACAAAGCTTTCTTTAATCTCTTTTTCGAACCCGCATTTTGCATTCCTGCACTTATAGACATTTTTAGCGGGCATCATCATGCTCTTACACTTCGGACAAAATTCCATTAATATCACTCCTGGCGTTTTCTATGATTTTATTATGGTCAAATGCCAGTTCGGGTATTTCACTTAAACCGAAAAGCCCTATATCCTTAGCATCCGAACCTGCTTTAAGTTTTCCCCTCCCTTTTGCAAGATAACATATTGAAACAGTATGACCTCTCGGGTCGCGCAAAGGGTCAGAATACACGCCGAGGAGCTTGATTAGTTCTATATCAAGTCCCGTCTCTTCCTTTGCCTCGCGAACGGCAGCAGACTCAACCGTCTCCCCAACTTCAACGAACCCGCCTGGGAGCGCGAGACAATCCTTAAACGGCGTGTTCCTGCGCCTGATAAGGACAAGTTTTCCCTCAAATATTATAAGCGCGTCCACGGTCAGAAGAGGCGTTACGGGTTTCATCTGTCTCATTTCCTCAACACTATTGTCAGGATATCATCATCGTACATCATATGGTCAAGGCCGGCGCGCTGTCCCTCATGCTTTGCAGATAAACCCCAGACCTGCGCATACCTGAACCTTTTTTTGAAATCGCGGTGAAGCTTGTCGCATACATCGCCGATGGTGAAGCCTTCCCTCACTATCAGGGGTTCTTCCATGTCTGCGGGCTTGCCCTGTGGCTTCAGGTAAATCCTGATAAACCCCAGTTTTTCATATAATTTTTCTTTAAGCTCTTCAATATGCACTTTTTTATCAGCAGAAACAAGGACAGCATCCGGGAATTTCTCTTTGCATTTCCTGAGGGTATATTCGTCCGCAAGGTCGATTTTATTGATAACCACGATAATAGGGATATATTTCCTGTTACCAAGGACAACATCTATCAACTGGTCGATGGTGATCGTCTCGCGTATCAATATGTTGGCGTTGTGAATTCTGTACTCGCCCAGGATAGCTTTTATGGTGTCCTCGTCAAGGCCAAGATCAACAGTGCTGCTTATAATAACTCCGCCTCTTGCTTTTTTCTTTATCGTGACATCAGGCGGTCTTGAATTGACGCGGATACCAGCTTCATTTAATTCCTCGACGAGAACATCATAATGGACGAGCTGGAAAACGTCGAGCAATATCACAGCAAGGTCGGCGTTCCGTATTACAGCGATGACCTCTTTGCCGCGGCCCCTGCCTGAGGCAGCCCCGCGTACAAGTCCGGGTACGTCCAGTATCTGGATTGTTGCCCCCTTATATTCCATCGCCCCTGGAACCACATCCAGTGTGGTGAATTCATAAGCCGCAACCGCCGATTCCGCACCCGTGAGGCTGTTAAGGAGCGTGCTTTTGCCTACAGACGGGAACCCAACGAGCACAACGGAAGCATCGCCTGATTTCTTTACCGAAAATCCTTCCCCGCCGGTTTTTGAAGAAGCCCTCTTCTGCACTTCATCCCGAAGATGCGCAATCTTTGATTTAAGGCGCCCGATGTGACCTTCGGTAGCCTTATTATATTTAGTTTTGGATATTTCTTCCGCAATCGCCTTTATTTCTTCTTCAAGTGCCATCGGCTCTAATAGCTGTAATCAAGGCAAAAAGGATTTGGGTGATAAAGTCCTTTTGGAACCGGATGAAGGCATTATTCGGTTTCCTGGAATCAAGGACAGATATTGCAATAAAGACGCTCGATGAACTTGTGCGCATTCAAACGCATGTCCCGCCCGGTGAGAACTACGGGAAAGTCATGGAACTGGCTGCCCGCAGGCTCAGGGAGCTGGATTTTGAAGTTGAGATTATCCGCATGCCCCGGGAATTATTCGAGAAAAAAAATCCCCGCCTTTCGCATCTTGCGGCAGAGCGGGTGAATCTATCGGCTACATTAAATGTGGGAGCGCCAGAAACCCTTTTAATCAATACGCATCTGGATGTCGTCCCGGCAAGTGCAAACTGGAGTGTGCCGCCGTTTGAGGTAACCGTGAGGGAAGGACGCATATTCGGGCGCGGGGTGGCAGACTCAAAAGGAGGCGTCAGCGCGCTATTAACCGTGCTTTCTGCCATGAAGGAACTTGGCATCAAACCCGGATATAACCTGAACATCGCCCTGACCACGGATGAGGAAATGGGGCCCTATTCCGGTCTCTGCCATCTTGCAGACATTGGTAAACTTTCTGCGGATTATTTCCTGAGCATGGACGGGGACAGCGACGATATCACCATCGCCTCAAACGGGAACGTGGACTGGCAGATAGATGTTATCGGGAAATCATACCACAGCGGCAGCAGTTTTCTGGGTGTAAATGCGATAGAGAAATCCGTCCCTGTCATGAATGAGTTATTGGAACTCAAGGCAAAAGTTGAGATACGACGCTCAAAAGTGCCTGCCAGTATCGCAATCAGCCGCAAAACAGGCATTGAAACTTTAATGCCGGTTCTCAATATCACAATAATAAATGCGGGTGTTAAACAGAATATCGTGCCTGACAGGTGCACGATGAAAGGCGACCGCCGCTATATCCCGGAAGAGAAATTTGAGGATGTCTGCAAAGAGATGAACGCCGCTCTTTCACGGGTGAGAGAAAAATATCCCGATATTGATTTCAAGATGAGCTGTGATGATATTTACGCCCCCCTGCTCACTGATATGAACCATCCATGGGTTAAGGAAGTAAAGCGGGTGGCAGGCGAAGTTGCGGGAAGGGAAGTAAGGCTTGCCGGGGCGCAGGGAAGCCTTGACGTTGCTTATGCGGTCAAGGTCACGGGACTGCCTGCATGCTGCTTCGGGATAGGAAGGAGGACAGAGAGCAATGCGCATGCGGATGATGAGAATATCCGTGTGGAAGACCTTGTGATGTACATGAAATTCCTTGCAAAATTGCTGCTTGATAACGGCAGTTAATTAGTCATATATGAGAAAAGCGTTAGCTTTGCTTCCTTATGATTATCTCCCAATCCGTTTTATTTTGCTGATTCACGCTTAATACCTCATGACCGTCGGCTTCCATGCCCCTCGGAACTTCGGTTACTGCCGTGGGATCGTCCACGATTATCTTAAGGATTTTTCCTTTAGGAAGCGCAGACAGCGCCTGTTTGGCATACACAAAATTATACGGGCACACATTTCCTTTCAGATTTATCTCTTTATCCACTTTCACATCAACAAGGAAAGTCCCGTTAATATACGCCCGCGTCCTCTCTTCTTTCGGGTTTTCAAACACTTCATTTGCGGGCCCATGTTCCACGATTTCACCGAGGTATAGATGGATAACGTAGTCAGCAAGCCTCATTGCCTGGTGGATGTTGTGAGTAACTATCACGATGGTGTAATCCTTCTTGAGTTTCAGGAGCTGCTCCTCGATATGCTGCGATGAGACCGGGTCTAATGCTGATGTCGGCTCATCGCACAGGATAATTTCGGGCTCGACAGCCAGTCCTCTTGCAAGGCAGAGCCTCTGCTGCTGCCCTATGGAGAGTTTCGATGCCGGAGACTTCAGGCGGTCTTTCACTTCATCCCACAAACCAGCTATTTTCAGGTATTTTTCAACAATTTCGTCCAGTTCTTTCTTGTCCGGTTTTCCATGCAGCTTGGGCCCGTATGCAACATTATCGTATATCGACATTGGGAGCGGGTTTGGCTTTTGCGGAAGCAAACCCATCCTTCGCCTTATTTCGGTTATTTCAGAGCTGGCGCTGAGCACATCCATGCCATCCACTATTATTTTCCCTGATACTCTTGCTCCGTCTGTGAGGTCGATAAGCCTGTTGAAACACTTGAGCAAGGTACTCTTCCCGCATCCGCTCGGGCCGATGATAGCTGTTATCTGCTTTTGCGGTATTTCAACAGTTATGCCCCGAAGTGCCTGATGGTCGCTGTAGAATGCATTGACATTCTGGATGCTGATATGGCTTTTCAAAAAGCGACACCTCGCTTTATTCGGTGTCCACGTAAACCGATACCCCGGTTTACGTGGTGTTCAGGTATGCGTTGCATACCTGTCGTTTGAAAGCCGATACTTCGGCTTGCGCAGTGTTGGGGTATGCGCAGCATACCCCTCGTTTGATAAAACTTTCCTAAAGTTTTTTGATAAACCTTTCTTAAAGGTTTACGTATGGCAAAGCCATACGTGTTGTCTTTAATAAACTTTTCTAAAAGTTTAGCGACACCTCGCTTTATCCGGTCTGGGGGTATGCTTCGCATACCCCTTCTTTTGATTAAACTTAAGTTTTTCATTGGATTACCTGATAATGTTTTTCATGAATTTCCTGGATAAATATCGTGATGTTAAACTGAGTGCAAGTACAATAAAAAGAAGTATCAGCGCACTTGCATACGCCCGCGCCTGCACCTCCGGGAATGGTGTGCCAAGCTGGAAAAATACTGCAAGGGGGAGTGATGCCACTGGATCAAGGAGTGAGCGCGGCAGGCTGTCCGTATAGCCCGCGGTAAAGAGAATGGATGCAGCATCTCCGATTCCACGCCCGAAAGAAAGGATCACCGCGGTCACTATACCAGGCAGCGCCTGCCTCACCACAACACCGAAAGTTGTCTCAAAGCGTGTCGCCCCCAGGGTATAAGAAGCCTCTTTTAACTCATTTGGAACCATTTTTATTACTTCTTCCATTGATCTTATCATTATCGGCAGCTGCAAAACAGTAAGAACTATTATTCCACCCAGAAGCGATGCCCGCATACCTAAATATAACATTACGATAAAACCAAATGCGCCGTACACGATTGAGGGAGTGCCCCAGAGAACATCGAGGGAGAGCCTGATATAATATGCAAGCCTTGTTCTCCCGATATAGTCTTTCTGCAGCGATAAGGCCGCCGGCAGGCTGATAATGAGGGCGAGAATTACGCTTCCAAACGCCAGGTATAAGGAACCCACTATGGCATTCAGGATACCGCCCTCCTTTCCAAGATAATACCCTCCTTTGGGTGTCTGGGTTATCATAGAAAGCGAGAGCGCAGGTACGCCGTTCCATATAATCACCCCGACAACCATGAAGAGGCTCCCGATAACGACAGCAAGCGATGCGAGCATCAGAATTTTAAACAATTTTTCTTCACGCAGTTTATCCATTCGCCATCCTCCTCTCGATATTTATCAATATCAACCGGGCAGCCAGAGTGAAGAACAGGATTACAAGCATCAGTATAAGGGCGGCAAGCAGCAGGGCAGAATCATACAGCGGTATCGACATCATCTCACCGTAGTTATTGGCAATGAGCGCGGTCAGTGGATATGCGGAATCAAATACCGAAGTGGGAATCTTCGGGACATTCCCCACGACCATTAAAACAGCCATGGTCTCGCCGATAGCCCGGGAAAATCCAAGAATGACGGCGGCGGCCATCCCGGGATAGGCAATGCGTATCACTGCATGCTTTACAGTCTGCCATCTCGTTGCGCCAAGCGACAGGGATGCCTCCCTCACGTCTGAGGGTACAGCCCGCAATACCTGCTCCGAGATTGAAATAATAATAGGAAAAACCATAATTGCAAGAACGATGCCCCCGGCAAGTAAACTGTAACCGGTAGAGTAGCCGCTCATATTTAGAAATGGTATCCCGGACTTTCCCAGTACAGGTGCGATATATGCAATCAACGGTACAACTGCAAGAACACCCCAAACACCGTAGACAACAGGCGGTATGCCCGCAAGCAAATCTATCATCGGGAGAACCTTTGCCCTCACGTTTTCATGCGCATACTCAGCAAGATAGATTGCACTCAGTATTGAGAGGGGTACGGAAATTGCCATAGCCAGCAGCGTCACGTAGAGAGTACCCAGGATGAATGGATAAAAACCGAACTCTCCCTGAAAAGGCATCCAGGTGCTGCCGAAGAGAAGGGCGCCAACTGATTTAACCTCAAAAATCGGCTTTGATCTCCAATAAAGCACAAAAGCGATAATAAGTACAAGAAAACTTGAGAAAATAGCGGCAGCCAGCATGAGCCTGCTTGCAAAAGCATCCTTAAGTCTTCTAACATTCATGAGTTATACACGTTTTACTAAAATAAAAAATAGGAGGTTAAGGCAAAACCTCAACCTCATTCAACCTTTTTCAACTCACCATCAAGCGTTTCCTTCGACAACTGTATGTAACCCACCTCATCCACATACTTCTGTCCGTCTGTGAGAACCCATCTGATAAATTCGGAAGTAACTCCCGTGGGCTTTCCTTTGGTTACAAATAATTCAACTCTCGCAGGCGGACTCGGGAACACTCCGTTTTTAATGGCTGCAATTGTTTTTTCCTTGGTGCTTATATTCTCTTCAGGGTCAACTACGCCGTTCCCATTTACGTCAAATGATATTATCCGGATGCCCGATACAGGCTGCCCGGTCTTCATATCAAAGGCATAGTTGTAGTTGTTATAACCTATGCCCAGGGGGTCTTTCTGCACAGCAGCAAGCAGTCCGGGGTCGCCGTAAACGCCTGTGCCTTTGAGACTTTCCTGTTTACCGCCGAGGTACTTTGCCCATATATCAGACGCACCCGATGCATCGCTTCTGGTATATACATGTATTTCCTGTTTTATTTCAGGTTTCCCTACGACATCGCCCCATGAGTTTACTGTTCCATTGATATATATATCCGCAAAAGTCTTTCTTTTGACACCTTTGCTCAGGAGATCATTAAGCACAGGGTTCTTGGCATTGACTGTGGCCACAACGGCATCCTTGGTCACGCCGATTGGATATGCGCCCTTCTGAATCTCCGAGGGATCAACGTCTCTTGAAATCATGCCGATATCAACGAGACCGCCAAGTGTGTCAGCTATGCCCTTGCCCGCGCCTCCTGCCGAAATATCAACTTTGACCTTGGGGTGCAGCTTCTGGAACTCCTCGCCCCAGCGCACAGCCATAGGGTACAGAGCAAATGCGCCTGACAGCGTTATAGTGCCCTCAAGTTCCTTTGAGCTTACAGCGGTCTGTACAGCCGTGGCTCCGGATGATGCCGGTGTTGTAGTGACAGCAGCGGTAGGCGTGGACTGGGTTTCAGACTTTGGATTACCGATGCATCCTGATAATAATGCACCTGTGATGACTGTAATTAGTATAATTGTGATAATTTTTCCTTTCATTAATTCCACCTCGAATTATTTAGAATAATTTTCTGTTGTTGCAGGAAATCCCGGATATGCAGGAATTCTGCACTATGTTTTATATATCTATTCATTAAATTGTTGTCATCAGTGACGGCAAAGATGATTCCTTCTTGTATTCATTTTAATTCACCTGCTTATGAAATAAGCAAGCGCAAATAAGCAGGCACATATAAATATGCAGAGAAACAGGCGATAATTGGAACGATGATTACAAAAACCGAATAATTGCGGCAAAAAATGCAGTTAATTCAAACCTGCATAATCCAGCACTGCTTTCTGGTCATTCAGGAATTTAACAATTTTATCAAACTCGATATCATTTCTGGGTTTTCTATTTTCAACCTTCATACGACAGGAGTTATTTATTCGGGACTGGTTACATATTTCTTCAATCATATCAATCGCAATTGAAAGATAATACCGGCAAACATATATAATTACAGAAAGAGGCAGATGTTGACACAATTATTCCAAAAGGATGCACAAAAATCAAACAGGGTGCATCGTTTTACATCCCTATCAAAACAAGCTCGAATTTGATACCCATGCAGGATTGACAGAATCCAAGGAATTCTTTTGCATTGACAGACATTTCATCGTAGAGGGATTTCGATATGTAAAAAATAATATGGACTTTTCCTGGGTTCCCGGCAATTCTCTTTCTTATCTCGCCGTGAAGCTCCTCAAAAAGTGACACAAGAGTCTTGAAATTTATCCTCTTCAGTACCCTGATGCGCCCCACTCCTGCCTCATCTACCCAGACCCGGTAATTGGCAGATTTCCGGACAAAAATATCCATCCCATTCATATTATTCCCAAGTTTTCTTACTGGCTTCGATATCCCATCTGACTTCTTCAGCCAGAGACCGTCTTGTTGCAGCAACAATATCGAGCTGCTCATAGATGTATCCGCGCAGGAATACATCTTCGATATTCTCTGCATCCCTCTCAACTTCATGCTGCCGGGTGAGTACGTTTTCAAGCTCCCGAAGCGCATGATGCCTGCCCGCACGCTGCCAGCTTGTTTCAATTACTGCAAGTGTGCGAGCCAATCTTTCAATGCTTATTCGCATGCGCCGGTATTCCGGTTTTCTCAGCCCTTCTTCTGCGTAGTTCTCATACGCGGAGACCTTTAGTTTTTCCTCAGTACCCTCATCTATCGATGATTCTATACCATCCCATTTGTTATAGGTGGCAAAAATGATCCCTTCTTTTATTTGACATTGGTTTTTTTCACCGCATCTGTCCATGCGGACAGGATATATATCCCTGGATATACAGGCATATTTTGTCACTATCTAATGCAATACCAGAACAATCACGACAATAATTGCCGTATGGGTTAAACTTTAGAAGAATCATTTTTCTGTTGTTTCAATGCTGAAAGTTCCGGGTAATTATTGCCCTTTTGTTCCTGAAAACCGCATATAGCTATCAAATATAGCCTGTTTACGTGATTTGAATATGTATGAAAACTATGGAATTTCTGGTGTTAAAATGACAAATCAAGAAGAAAGAAGGGGTTTACTTTGCCCCCGATGGTATAGTTAGCAAGGACGCATTGCTGAAAGGCAAGCAGGAAAAGCCGGAGCGCATTCGGGTACAGGATTATGTCTGGTGGCTGATATGACCTCTGCCAGACAATACAGGTGCCCCAACTGCAAGCATGCAATACCGATAACAAGCGCAGATTTCATCAAAGGAATTGCCATGGTATCATGCGTGGACTGCGGCATGGATGCTTTTGCCATAGAGGAGGCGCTGTTAAAATGACAAAAGAAAAAGGGGCGCTTTTATCCTATCCATTTGCGCTCCTTTTTCCAATTCGAGGTAAATATGGATTATAAAAAAGAAGAAATATACGATGATGTAAACGAAAATGTCGAAAACATAGATGAAGAAGACCTGAGGCGCTTCCTGCGCGGAGGATTCGGGGCGAAATGAGCGCACGAATATGTAGAGTATTTTTAAAAATCTACAGCTCTTCTATCTCAAATTCGCAGAAATCGTATCCTGTGCCCCAGCATTTTACTTCTTTGACAGAATGTTTTTTTCCGAGGGTTTTATCCAGGACGCCTGCAATAATTCCGGCATCGCTCGGGCAGAGAGGTTTTCCTACATCCGGCATATTGGAACACTGGTAGCAATCCTTCACCCTGATCTTATTAGCCTCAGCCAATTCTATAGTTCCAAGTCCGAGCTTCTTCCAGATATCCGCCAGTTCTTTTAATACATCTTCGAGCGTAGACCCTTTTATTTCTTTAGAAATGACTTCCGACCCTATCTCGTAGCCAGTATCGTAGAATGGTTTATCCAGGTCTATCCCCGCATTGAGCATGGATGATTTCAGCAATCTAAAGAAAGCCGGTTTCGCTTCGTTTATGAAGCCTTTTCTTTTTCTTTCGCTCATCATGGCTTCCTGTATTTCTTTTTTGATTTGCTCCCTTAAAATGCCCTGTTTATGTACTGCAACCGAAAGAATATTGGGATTAACAGTGTAGAATTTCATCCGGATGCCATGTTCCTCGTGCTCTATCCGTGCTATTTTCACAATCCCGGCATCAACAAGTAATTTGATATGATGGGAAATCGTTGCTTTACTCAGTTTTGTAAGCTCGGCTAATTGTGTATTTGCCATCTCCTTCTCTGATAACAATTCAATTATCTTGAGTCTCGTCTTATCTGAGAAGATTTTCGCAACTTCTTCTTCAGGTTTCAGGATATACGTCATGTATATGTTGAATAAGGTTATTGTAATATTTGAATCTAACTGTTAGATATTAATTTCACATCTTTATCACAAATCAGTATAAATCCGTGTATTTCTTTTATTCCGTGTTTCTAACTAAAATATCTGGATTCAATTAACAATTTACGATACATGGAGAAATCAAAATGACAATAGAATGGAATCAGAATCTGGCAACCGGCATAGAAGAGATAGATAATCAACACAAAGAATTGTTTAATAGGGTTGATATGCTGTTTGAAGCTTGCCGTCAATGCAAAGGAAGAGAAGAGGTTAGTAAGTTAGTAAAGTTTTTGGAAGAATATGTAGTGACACATTTCGGTACTGAAGAAAAATATATGACCAGATACGGCTACCCGGATTACCCCTCACATAAGGAACAGCATACGAATTTTATAAAAGACTTTTTAGAATTAAAGAAACAGTTTGAAACGCAAGGGGAAACCCTTAGTCTAACCATCAAAATTAATAAAAAAATCGTAGATTGGCTCATACAGCATATTGGCAAAGTGGATAAGAAAATGGGCGTTTTTTTAAAAAATAAGATGTGATTTTAAAAGATAACGGAAAACAAATTCCTGATATAATCTAAAAAACTTGTGAGGAAAACAGAGAAGTTTTCCTGCGTATTATATATCGGGACACCGGACCCTTTCCCTGATTAGGAATCTTTGCCATACTCTTATAATTCCGGCTAAGCGTGTCAGTCTTCTCCTTCTCTGATAGCAATCAATCATCCTTGTCAGTAAAATATATATGATATCAGTTCTATTCGAATCTAATTGTTAGATATATGTCTAACAATGGAGAAATTATGGACTTGATAAGCGAGAACAAAATCGGAATAGTCAAAGGAACGGTTATGGAAGAAGCAGCCGGAAACAGTTTCAAAGGCGAGACAGGCGAAGTCGGGCTCTATCTTGCAATGGCAAAACAGGCACAGCGGGAAGGCTACCCTGAGGTGGCAGAAGTACTGAAAACGATAGCTATGGAAGAAGCATGGCACGCGGCAGGATATGCCGAACTAAGCGGTCTGATTTCCAGCAGCACAAAAGAGAACCTCTTGCGAATGCAAAAAGGCGAAGAAGGCGCAAATAAATATAAACGGGACTCCGCAATAAAATCAAAAGAAGCGGGGATAGATGAAGCCCATGACTTTTTCGATGTCTCGGCAAGAGATGAGGCAAGACATGCCAGAGCATTGAAAGGCTTGCTCGACAGGTACTTTAAATAAATAGGCACAATATTATATTATAATTATTCAGGAGGAATTTATGGCAAAAGACATGCTTGAAAAAGGAGCTATTGTACAAAGAGACGAGAAAACATTCGCGGTTGCACCGCACATACCCGGCGGAATAATAACTTCGGCAGGACTTAGAAAAATAGCAGACGTAGCAGAAAAGTATAATGCCGGTGCATTGAAATTAACTTCTGCCCAGAGGATAGCCATTGTAGGAATAAAACAGGAAGACCTGGATAATGTATGGGCAGACTTGCAAATGAAACCCGCTCACGCATTAGGACTCTGCGTGCGGAGTGTCAAGATATGCCCGGGTACTACTTTCTGTAAAAAAGGCCAGCAGGATTCTGTCGGGATGGGCTTAAAACTTGATAAAAAATATGATGGGTTGGAATTACCATCAAAATTAAAAATCGGGGTTTCCGGATGTCTTAATTCGTGTTCAGAACACATTATCAAAGATATAGGAATTGTGGGCACTCCGAAAGGCTGGAAAATCACTGTAGGCGGCAGTGCGGGATTAAAACCCAGATTAGGCGAAACACTTGGTGAAAACCTGTCAGATGAGGAAGTACTTGAGACGGTGGACAGGGTAATAGAGTATTATAAAAGACATTCCAAGAAAAAGCGGCTTGGGGAATTCATCGATGAGATCGGATTCGAAAAATTCAAAGCAGAAATTCAATGATGTGTTTTGTAATAATGAACCTCCCCACAGCAGAGCTGTGGGGTATAGTAACGTAATTAAAATTCTGCGCAATCAGGCAACTCTGCGCCCAATTGCACTTTAACAGAACTGAAAGGATAAAGGCAATTTTTTCCTTTTTCGTTCCAGAATTAGAAGATTTCTGGATAAAATAGCCGATTTATGAGGTTTTAATAATTATGCGTGTCTATTACCCTATGCCAATCACGGCAAAAGTGGAATGTGTCGGGGGTCGCGTTTCGCCTCCTATTTTTTTCACTTCATAAAAAATCAGATCAATTATGACAATAATTGCTCCAATAAATAAGTTTATAAAGGTTAAATTCAAGTTTAAGCTGGAGAATTTTAAAATGAATTCAAGAAGGAATCGTCTTTGCAAACAATGGACAGCTATTTGAGTTAGCGAACGCGAAGATAGATCATTTACCTCCCTCGGCAAAGCTTGTTTTCAAAGTGCTGGAATCCAGCGGCTTTTTGACACAAAAGGATATTGCGAGGGAAACCTATCTTCCGGCAAGAACAGTCAGATACGCCCTGAACAGACTGAAAGAAGAAAATATATTGCAGGAGCGCTTCTATTTCCAGGATGCGCGCCAGAGCCTGTACGGGCTGAATAATGCCCCGGGGGTGCCGACCGGATAACCCCTTCCTATTTTTTATATTTTGGTTATGCGCTTTTTATATTGAATGCCAGGGTGGCAGAGCGGCTACGCAATCGCCAGCAGAGCGATTTCATTCCGGTTCGAGTCCGGACTCTGGCTTCTATATTTCTCTCTTAACCATACCTTATTTCGGGTGTTCCTTGGCCCAGTCTGCTGCCTTTTTAAGGTAAGATATTTTCATAAAAAAGAAGATGGTTTTAATCTCTCCTCAACACCAGGTATCCTGTTGTAACAAGACCCGCGATTGCAAACAGAACCCAGTACCACTGCCCTGGTGCAGATGTGTTATTTTCTGTTTTTATCGACACGACTGTCTGCACCGGGGCTAATGCAGCTTCTGGCGCTGCCGCTTGCAGCGAGGATGATATTGCAGATGACGCCTGTGTTATTGTGGGCACTGTAGTGGTTGGAACTGCACTTGCAGCTTTTAATTCCTTATTGGATGGGATTGTTTGCTCTATAAAGGGATAGAACCGCAAAGCTGTATCCTTATCCGCTACTTTAAATTTCAGATCGCCGTATAACGGCAGGACAGTGTTCTGATTGAGGTCTATCTGCTTGTCTTTGTTATAGAGGAGCAGGTAGTTTTCATTAGCTTCCTTTACCTCAAATACGCCGAACTTATCTCCTGCTTTAACTTCAAACACATTCTGCGAGACAAGCCATGTGTACCTGGGCTGGACAAAGGCGGACATGCCTTCGTCGCCTGTGAATATGCTTTCCACGTAGGTTACAAATATCGGCACATCGGACTCGCCACTAACGCTTTTCTCGGTGTAGGTATAGACATCCCCCTCGTTCACTA
The DNA here is from genome assembly GCA_041494705.1 of Candidatus Methanoperedens sp. Taxonomy (GTDB): domain Archaea; phylum Halobacteriota; class Methanosarcinia; order Methanosarcinales; family Methanoperedenaceae; genus Methanoperedens. The sequence continues at coordinate 214,779 of JBGQBI010000004.1, read as the reverse complement.
CTTTGGTATCAAGAATTTTGCCATCCCTGGATAGTGAAAGCGATGCTTGCCTTGGAGATGCTTTTGTATCGAGTGCTTCGACTGTAAGATTGTATCCCTCTCCGAGGTCCCATGCTGTGCCGAGCTTCAAAGTCTGCTTTTCCTCTATTTTCTGCTCTTTAATCAGTTTAGCTAATTTGTTTGCTTTCCCGTTTACAGCCACGTACCGATCGCCGAACCATCCAAGTTGTGCATAATAGCCTCCTGTGGTATTTTTTGTAAAGGTACTTGTAAGACCGTTCTCAACTTTCCACCCTTTTGCAGTGAACAGCGTGTAGTTCTGGCTTGTTCGCGAGGTATTATAAAACAGATTCTCTTTCTGAATAGTCCTGCTGCTGGCATTTAAGCTTGAAGCAGATTGAGTAATGTTGAGGGTTTCACTTGACTTTCCTCCGTTAAAGTTATAATAGAAGCCAGGGAACCTCTGGGCATCCCAGACAAGATTCTTGTATTGGGTCTGGTCATAGGCGCCTCCCCGTATCTCATACTTTCCGGGCGCTGTTTTTTCAAGAATCGGATAGAACCGCAAAGCTGTATCCTTATCCGCTACTTTAAATTTCAGATCGCTGTAAAGTGGCTGCACTGTGTTCTGGTCAAGGTTTACGGTCTTGTCCTTATTGTAAAGAAGCAGGTAGTTTTCATTTGCCTCCTTTACCTCAAACACGCCGAACTTATCTGCTACCTTGACCTCAAGCACATTCCGGGAGATGAGCCAGGTATATCTGAGCTGAACAAGCACAGACATGCCCTCTCCACCAGTAAAGATACTTTCCACATAAGTAACAAATATTGGGACATCCGATTCGCCGCTCACGCTTTTCTCAACGTAAGTATAAACATCACCCTCGTTCACGACCCTATTATCAAGAACTTTTCCATCCTTGTTAAGGGAAAGCCATGCTTGCCTTGGGGAAGTTGTTGTATCAAGAGATTCAACCGTAATATTGTAACCTTCCCCGAGGTCCCATGCTGTGCCGAGCTTTAATATCTGTTTTTCCTCTATCTTCTGCTCTTTAATCAGTTTAGCTAATTTGTTTGCTTTCCCGTTTACAGCCACGTACCGATCACCGAACCATCCAAGCTGTGCATAATAGCCTCCTGTGGTATTTTTTGTAAAGGTACTTGTAAGACCGTTCTCAACTTTCCACCCTTTTGCAGTGAACAGGGTGTAGTTCTGGCTTGTGCGCGAGGTATTATAAAACAGATTATCCTTCTGAATAGTCCTGCTGCTGGCTGTTAAGCTTGAAGCAGATTGAGTAATGTTGAGAGTTTCACTTGACTTCCCCCCGTTAAAGTTATAATAGAATCCTGTGAAGTTCTGGGCATCCCATTGCAATGTGGTATTGTAGGTACTTGATTTTTCGTCAAAAACCACGCCGTGAATTTCGACTTTTGTTATATTGGCTGCTGTCGCAGGTATTGCCAGTATGAACATAAGTGCAAATATTGTAAATATTTTTATCATTTTTGTTAACTCCATGCGCCAGACATTTTTCCAAACCTATATAACATTAGATAAATCAGCAACAGTTGCCATTATAGTTCCAGAAACCGAATAAATCAGGCAAATTGCTCCGCATTTATTCCAATTAGCGAGGGTTCAAAGCAAAATCATCCTCTTTACAATACTTAAATAGACTGAAAGAAGTAAGTGCATGTGCAATCACATCGCGGTTGCACACCTGTGCAACAGGGCTGGGAGTGAGCGCCTCCCATCTCTACACCTCCTGCAATCAGATTATAAAAAATTTTGACAGGAATGTCAGTAATAGTTAAAGCAAAAAAACAGTTCAGCGTTTTCTTATAACCACTCTAAAATCGCGGCCTGAATCCTCGACCTTAACTATTTCATGCCCGTGTTCCCTGCTCCACCGTGGAATCGTATCTTTTGCGATTGCATCGTCAGTCAGTACTTCAAGCTCTTCCCCGGGTTTCAACTCATCGATTTCTTTCTTGGTATAAAACAGGGGCAGTGGGCATACCTTGCCTCTTGCGTCTAATTTATGCATATATATCCCATGAATTTCCGGTTTATTGTAATTTAAGGTGCAGGCAAAAATTGCTCTTATTATGCGCTTTGGAGGTTTTAAAAAAAAGTTGGGATTAGCCTTTCCAGACAAAGATATTGTAGGTGCTGTTGTTTACTTCCACAGCCAGCAGTTCATTCCCCGATTTTTTTGCCCACGCATCGATATTCTGCGGCGCCACCGGGTCGCTGGCAAGGACTTTGAGCACCTCGCCCTTTTGAAGCCTGCCCACCTGCTGTTTCGTCCTGATTAAAGGATAGGGGCATGCCTCGCCCCTAACGTCCAGTTCGAAGTCGTGAACTATTCCCATCTCAGAACACCAGTGTTACCTCGCTCTCCAGTATCCTGTTCGTGAGGTCATCGATGTTCAGCTTCGATACTCCTTCGATAATTTCGCCGTCAGCTACACCTCTTTTTTTCAGGTCAGCCTCAAGTGCATAAAACCTGACGCTCTCCTTTGCCTTGATGATGGTAGCTTCCACGCTCGGCACATCTTTCTGCCATACGGCAGCTTCGCCGTACCCTGTCTTCTGTCCCTTCACCACCGAATGCACGCCTCCGCTCACGAAAGTGATTGAAGGCGAGTTGCCTGCCGCAGCCTGCGTCTCGGCAAGAGGTATTGCGCTGTATGCGTCTTCCTTGCCGTAGGGTGGCTGGGTCACGATTATGTTTACTTTCTTGCTCATATTTTTCACCCCAGTAGTATTGTCTTATCCGATTCCGCTGTCCATTCACCGAGGTCATATAACCCGCCGATGACTACGCCTTCAGTCTGCTGTTTTGTCACACCGCGGGCATCGGTGCATTTTATGCATGCGATTGCATCGGTCTTAGGATTTTTAAGCCCCTTCTTGAGCACTGTGCCAAAAAGTGACTCCACAACAGGGAACTCCTTCGGTCCCTGGTCACGGTGTCCGATTATTGTACCGTCAAGGTAGTTGAAGAAGTTGACATTGATACCCTTCTCCTTTGCAGCATGGGCGAGCCTGATGAGTGTATATGCCGCTTCATCGCGATATGGTCCGTTTATCGATACGATTGTTAAGGTTTTGCTATTGCCGTTGTTTGCCATTCCTATCACCTCAGAACCATGCCACTCTCGTGTTGTCCTCAACTATGTGGTCGAGAAGGGTGCCTATTTCCTTTACTTCCACGCCAGCAACCAAGTTGCCGTCAAGTCCTCTTGACTGCACAGCCTTATCATCTGCGAGAATTCTGATGCCTTTCTTTTTAGCATCCTGAAGTTTATTTCCGAATTCGCTTTTCCTTGCAGCGGTAACCCCGTCCTCCACAAGATACAGGGAGACGTTGTTGCCCTTCTTTGCCTTGGCATTTAAACCGATATCCAGCACGAGATTGGGTATCTCGGTTGTATACGGGTCTTTGGACAATACTAATAATAAATTTGTCATGTTTATCGACCTCTAAAATTAACTGTTCGTTCATTATTCGATTCAGCAGCCAATTCCTGCTCTGCTCTTGCTATCATTGCATCGAGTGTTTCAAGCACCGGAGTTGTTTTCTGTGCCCGTGAGTATTCAAACTCACGCCACTCCTTCAACGTATTGAGAACCGGAGTTGTTTTCTGTACTTTGCCTTTATCAGAGACAAAGGCGATTCCTTCTTTTGATGTGATTCATTTTGTATCACCTGATACCTGATAAATAACTCATTACTTATATCGGTTCAGAAATCAGCAACAGTTGTCATTATAATTCCAAAAACAGAATAAATCAGGCAAATTGCTCCGCATTTATTCCCTGTCGTCCTAAAATACGGTACTCAATCTAGAATGAATCACATATCCCATATACGGGTGCTTTTCGCGGAGGCCAGAGGGTTTTGGTGGATGGAGGAGAACAGTGATTGCGTGAGTGCTTTGGGGGCTGGATTTTTAAGAGCACTTCATGAATTAAAGCAATTCCAGCAGGTCTTTCCTACTCAAACCAGTCTGATGAAGAATATCAAGAAGTGTCCCTTTTGCAAGTTCCCGATGCAGTGGAACAACAGTTTTATAGGTTATTTCTGGCGTGACTTTTTGAAGAGAAACGTGACTGCCCGTTTGACGAACTTCCACAAATCCTGCCTTTTTTAATGCAGAGACAAGTTCTTTACCAGATATTACAGGCAGTTTAGGCATAGGCTACTTCAACTGTTGTCCAGAAAGGTTTGGATGTCTCGCGAGGCAGGTCTTCACCGAAACTTTCGATATAGAGTTCGATGGCCTCCTTGATGTTTGCCTGCGCTTCTTCAAGGGTTTCTCCCTGTGAGGTTACACCAAGCTCAGGGCATCTTGCAACAAAGAATTTGTCTTCCTTCTGAATGGATACAAGGAATGTTCTCATGGTAGCTATTGTATGTTTTTTATCTAAATATAATCATCTCTTACGATTGTAAGTAGTTACAGTTCCATCCAAGGCGCCGCGCTCGTCTGGCGGCGCCGTGTGTTTGCGGGAGTGGAGGGGGCGAGGTTGAGTTACGGGATTGAAGGGGGCTGGAATTCCATGAAGCGCCTTGAATTTTTATAAATCAAACACGATTAATTTAAGGCGCTTTCTCAAAAAACGATGTTGGTAAAACTACATCAAAAACCGCAGATGAAAGGTTGCCAGCGGGGCTGCGCCAGTGGAGTCGCTCTTCGAGGAGGGGGGCGCAGTTTGTTTTAGGAGCATGATTTTGGTTATCGTATTAAAGTAACCTGAATAAGTTAAAAATTAGCTGAAACACTGTGAATATATCTCCTCACCCAAGCCTTTCCAGTGACTAGATTTGTATCCAAATTTTTCTGGCGTAAAATCAAGTTCTAAGCTTGAAAATTTTTCTTTGTAATAGTCTATATCTCCAGTCTTTTTATTTTCTATTACCTTCCTAAGACAAAATATTAAACCATTAATCGTTGTAGTAGTTAAAACTCTACTTGTTTTTTTATCAGGTGTCCATATCTCTTTAGGTATATTCATTCTAAATCCTGAGATAAAATTATTAATTTCCTTTGTGCAAAAGTCAATATAGCTATCTAACAACTTTATATCCATTTGTTCAAGCAATTTTTCTTTGTCTGGGTTTAACCAAATACTAAATAATGAATCATTACCACTTAATTTGACGATATGCTTCATACCATAACTCACTATTGATGTTGTTTTTATTTTTCCCACGTCATAGAAATGTTCCTCAAGTAAATTTGTAAGATGGCCAGTCTGTCCGAGGTTTATTATTATTTTTTTTGCAATTGCAGTTGGTGAAAACGGATCTACTAAAGTTTCAATGGCTTGCTTTAAATCGCCTTTAGCTCTAGCTTGTTTGTCATTTATCTCCAAAAATAATTTTGCCTCAAATTTAGTTTTTTCTAAATCGGTTATATTTTCAGGATAAATAATACCGGTCAATAATAAATGCTGCTTATCTCTCAATATACTGATGTGTTTCTCAGCTCTATCCATCCCTTCATAATAGGTAAATACACGATGCTGACCATCTATTATGCCTATGGTATTGAGTTCTTTATCTAGTTGAATATTAATGAGTTGCATTTGGTATATCTGCGAAACTTTCAATTGATTGCCATCCATATCAAAAATTTCTGTGTTGCTTGGTAGAGTTACAATGATATTATTAATAAAAACTCTATTCTCGTCTGTTAAATATGCTCTCATGCTGTTTATTTTTCTCTTAATCAATAATCTTTGATACAGACAATCCTTATCTCGCCAACTATCTTTTCTTAGAACATAAGATTGTTCAAGCAATCTACTGGGTTCTATTAAAAAAGAAACCACTTTATATCCCTTCGGAAATCCACTTGGAGATTCGGGCAAAAGAAACCCGCTATAAGTACACTTATCATCTCCACTCTTTTGTAATCCAATCTCTTTTAAATTTAATCCCAAGAATTTAAAAAGTTCAAATCGAGTGGTTCTACTTATGGTCTTGGATAAATTTAAAAAATACTGTAGATAGGGATAATCTAAGAATTTAATTTTGGGATGCCGTTCCTCATATGTCTTATCTATTCGGTTGCGCGAACAATACAGAAAAAATAATTTATAATCAACATCAGAATATTTTAGACTTTTTTTTTCATTAAATTCTGGAAATTTAGTCTGCAATAAATTAATAAACTCTATACTATGATTTCGAATATGCTCAAAAAAATCGTCAGTTTTTAATAAATGACCCTTCAGATCATCATTATCTTTTAATGTTGTGTCTTCGCATAGAATAAGAATATTTTCAAATAAAAAAACGTTATCTAATTCACCAGTCCGTCCCACGAACTCAAAATGTACATGCCTTGTAGGAATTTGAATAAACGATGAGTTAGTAAAAACTGTTTTGATGTCCTGCTTAAATTTTGTCTCTTCTCTTCTTTTCTTTTTTTCTTCGGGGCTTAATTTCTTTCTCTTGCTTCTTATTTTCTTAGACATAGTTATTAACCTAACCTATTCAAAATCTTCTTCGTTTAAATCTACTTTTATAGGACTTATAATAGTGAATTTACTAATTTTATGTTTAGGATTGAACTTACCAATATATTTATGAGTACCATTATACGAGTATAAGAACAAATCTTTATTTGCACAACGATTCGATAAATATATTTTATTATATTTATATCTAAAATATGCCTCAATTCCATAACCAGATAAAGGTGGATTTGAAACTATGTTCGTTATCTCTTCATTTAAAGAAATTATTTCGGGATTCTGACATTCGAGAAAATTTTGATTATCAACAATGATATCATAATTTACCGTTATAATTTTGTGTTTTCCACTTGGTTTTTTCTCTGAAATCTCAACATATATTAATTCAACGAGATCCTGAAGTTCCCCCTTGATTTTATTTCTTAGAACTTTTGCAAATTTTAATGCTCTCAGATTTAAAATTGTTGTAGCGAATATCTCTTGATCGTATTTCCCATTCTGTAGTACCTTATAATCATTAGAACCCTTCTCTAAAGATTTCTCAAGATAATTATCGAACATTGTAATATAATTTTCATTAAGTTCAAAACCTATATATTTTCTTTTCATGCATGCTGCTTGTACCAAAACTGAACCAGTTCCAGCAAAAGGATCTAAAATAACATCATTCTCATCAGAAGTTAATAGAATCATTTTTCCAATCATATCTGTAGGCAATGGGCAGAAATGTTTAATATATCCATTACCCCAAGAGCCCTGAGTTGGGATATCATGATCCCATATTCCCTCAGAAGCTTTCCCTTTTGGATTGTACCTTTCTGGATATTTAACCCACCATTTTTTTAGAAACTTAGTATTGTATTCTCTTACACGATCCCTATAATATTTAAAATTTTTAGATTTAGAGAAGAGCAGAATGTATTCGAACTTGTTTTTTGTTTGTCCTTTGTTGCTCCAAGGAACTGTTTTGTTTTTGTTCCAAATGATAATATCCTGAAGTTTCCAACCTACTTTTTTTATTATATTTGAAAAATCAAATGGTAATGGAACAATTTCATTGTTCTTTTTGAATGTATCAATGATCACCCAAAGAGATCCTGTATCCTTTGTTACATCGTAGACATTCTGAAATACCTTTTTAAGATCTTCCAAATATTCATCATATTCTTGACCATAACCAATTTGGTTCTTGTGTCCATAATCCTTCATGTCGAAATACGGAGGGGAAGTTATCGTCACATCAACGATTTCATCGTTGATTTTTTCTTTAATATTTCTTGCATCAAGGAGATGACATTTGTTAAATTTCATTTTTCATTTTTACCCTTTGTTTGATTAACTTTTTAATTCAGATATATTGTAAAAAATTTCACACCCCCACCCCATACCTCTTCCTGTCCTTCAGCTCCTGCTTCTTCCCCTCATTCCACCCGCTCACAGCTTGGATATATCCCGTCACCCTGCTCAAATGCTCCACATTCTCGCTCTCGCAGTTGGGGCACTCATCCAGCAGTCCTGACGCCACATGGAAATCATCCATGCAAACAGTCATGTCCTTCGTGAAAGCAAAATAGCCCACCTGCGTGTTCTTCGCGATGTTCATGGCGAACTCCTTGAGCCCGTGGGGGTCAGGCGCAGCCTCGCCAAGCCAGATATGGAGGATATTCCCTCCGTCCACTATCGGGAAGAAAGTCTCCTCAAGCTTGATGCGCTGCGGCAGCGTCACGTCAGCACCCGGGGGCACATGCGTGCCGTTGGTGTAATATACCGGCAGGTCGCGCGTCTCGTGGATATGCGAGAGCGCCTCCGGGACATTGCCTTTGATTATCGGCTCTGCACACTTCCTGTATTCCTTGTGCAGCAGGTCTGAGACCGCAAACCTCTGCGCCGTCGTCTCCGCAGGCGTCCTTGCAAGCGCTATCTCCATGCCGTGCTTCTCCGAGAGTTCCTTTGCATAGAACTTCATCTCGAACATGGCGCGGATGGCAAGCCTCCTTGCCTCCTCGCTCTCATAGATTTGCTTCCCTGTATGGTGCTGCACCATCTCATTGATGCCCACCACGCCAATAGTATAAACAAGCCCTTTCGTATCAACTGCAATTTCGCCGCGCTGCATGGTGTATGGGTCCTTCGGTCTTTGCGTGGCGAACGGCATCCTGTTATTCTTGATAACGATATCCATCCACTTTCGCTTCACCTTGAAGAGTTCCATGCACATATCCATCATCTGCCTGAGTTCTGCAAAAAGCGCCTCGTCGTTCTTCTTTGCCTTGTACCCGGCCCGCGGGCAGTTAAGCGATACTACCTGCCAGGCGCCCATTGAAAAATGCTTGCCGTTCCTGAAATAAAGCTTATCATCAAACTCGGAGTCTTTTTCAAGCGATGATGAGAAATTATATGCGCAGCACTGGTAGCAGCTTATGCCCTTCCCCGCGCCCCTGTATTCAGGCAGCTGGTTGTCAAAATACGGCGCTCCGTACTTGGCGGCAAGTTCAAACGCCTTCGTATAAAGCTCGTCGTAGCTTAAAATATCAGGATGCGAGCGGTTGAATTCCTCATCCTCCACCATGAAATCAGGCTCGATGCTTATCTCGGGTTTCGGGAAATTGAACGGTTTTCCCCAGTAATCGCCTTCAAGCATAACGTTCATCAGCGCTTCAAACGAGAGGCGGACCTCGCGCTCGAATTCCCCGTATGTGCGTTTGGGGGACATTACACCGTCCCAGACACTCCCTTTATAAACAACAGGCTTATCGCGCCAGAGTTTGGGGACGCCGGGGGACAACTGGACGGAGGAGAATACCAGCTGCCCGCCGCGCGCCACCATCATCTGGGTCATTTCATAAACGAACATCTGCATGAGCTGCTCTATCTCTTTGTAGCCCATGCCTTCAAAAAATGGAGCCATAAATGTCAGGAAATTATAGAATCCCTGCCCGCCGGCAAAATTCGTCTGGGCGCTGCCAAGGGCTTTCACTGCATGAAGTATCGCAACCTCTGCTTTCTTTGCAGGCCCTGCCACGCTTGCTTTTGTGCCGCTGCCATCGGGCATCAATCCGTAATAGAAGAAATACCGCAAATCCCAGTCCTGGCAGAAAGCGCGCGTTCCCAGGTATTCAAGGTCGTGGATATGGATATCGCCGTTGAGATGCGAGTCCGCAAGCCGCGGCGGGAGCATGAGAAGATACTGTTCCTTGCTCATCTTATCCGCTTTTTTCTTGTGGCTTGTCTCCGCATTCTCCTGGAGGTTGGCATTGTCGTTGGCTTCAAAGCCCGTGCCCATATCAATGCGGTAAGCGTCAAAAACAGGCGTGCCTACCCTCGTTGAGATATTTCGCCATTCGGTATGCCCGCGTTCAAGAAGTATGATATTGACCAGTTCGCGCACCAGCGGCCCTGAAAGGAATTTCACGCCCATGTCCTTTATTCTCTTCTCGGTTTCCCTGGCAATCTCTTTTGCTTCCTCTTCGCTTATCGGCGCTATCCCGTGGAACTGCTCGCAGAGTTTTGTCTCCTTCAAAAGCTGTTTGACGATGGTGTTCCTGTCCCAGTCCATAAGATGCCCGTCAGTTGTCCTCACCTTGGGGATCACCGATATCCGGGAACCGCCGAGCGTTTTCTGGATGGTCTGTATTTTTCTTGTTTGAGCTGTTTTGGTTTTCTGTCCGGTAAGAGATTTCTCTTTTTCCTTCAGGAACGCATCTAACAGCTCCCCTTTATGTTCCTGCATAAGATTTAATATCTGAACTTCAATGTATTTGCCCATCGTTTATTGCACCTCTTTTAGTCGGTCATGCAGTTCATCCTTCACAGCCAATACACACTTTGATTTGAAACCCGTGGGTTCACCAGAGCCAAAGCATAACTTGCTGAAAGCCCTACTTTCCTTCCTTAAGCAAAGATTCCAGTTTGTTCTGGTTTATCCTGTCCTGTGTAAACAGGTCATTATATGTATGGAATTTATTACCTACTTGCAGCACCGGCGCTGCCATCGTAAATACGCCGTTCATCCTCAGTTCTGTTAATGCCGCCGGGGTAGCCATATCTACCTCAGTAAATGGTACATTTTTATTTTCCAGGAATTGCTTCAGTACCCTGCAATTCGGACAGTTTTTGGTAGAATATATCAGGATGCCCTGCATGCCATATCTCCTTTGTAAATTATAAGTATATCCTGAAGGGTTATAACAGTTTTCCAGACCACTTCTGGATACAATTCTCTACCATTTGGTACCATATATGTTAACAAGTAGAATAATAAAAAACCAAGTTTATTACCATATTGGTTACCGGCCAGGATAATATTGTATATTAAATCTTTTAAGAAAAAATTATGTACTAAGCTGGTGTGTTAATTTCGATTTATGTACCTTAAATTCAAAGATGAAGTTTTATCTGTATTATCGAATGCAGTGGTTAAAGCGGGATTTGAAGCCGAAGACATGGCGTTAAATGAAAGCCCGCATGCGGACATATCCTCCTCGGTGGCATTCAAGCTGGCTCCGAAATACAAAAGAAGCCCAAAAGAGATATCTGAAATCATATATGCAAATATCAAAATACCGCCAGATTCCTTCATCGACAGGGCAGTGACGGCAGGACCTTACATCAACTTTTTCGTTAGCCGCTCGTTTTTAAATGAAACCGTTCTGCGCATTCTGCTTGAAAGAGAGAATTTCGGGAACCTGGATAACAGGGGAAAAGTCATCCTTGAGCACACTTCTGCAAACCCTGACGGTCCGCTGCATATCGGTCATATCAGGAACTCGGTAATTGGCGATACACTTGCCAGAGTACTTACGCGCGCCGGTTATGACGTCGAAACGCAATATTACATAAACGATATGGGAAGGCAGATTGCCGTAGTGGTCTGGGGACTTGAGAATTTTAAATTCGATACAGGCAAAAAGAAAGACCATGCAATAGCCGAGGTCTATATCAACGCAAATAAGAATCTTGTGGATGAAAAAGAGCATTCGCCCGAAGTGGATGCCATAATGAAAAAATACGAGGCAGGCGACCCGGAAACCAATAAAAAATTCAAAGACGCCATAGATACCGCCATGGAGGGGATAAAAGAATCCCTGCGCCGCATGAATATCCACCATGACAAATTCACCTGGGAATCGCAGTTCGTGAGGGGCGGCGATGTCAACAAAATGATGGTTCGGATAAGAAAACTTGACCGTGCCATGATAAAGGACGGGGCGTTCATGGTTGATTTAAACGACATGGGGATTCAAAAGTCGCTGGTAATCCAGCGCTCGGACGGGACATCTCTTTACACCACCCGCGACCTTTCGTACCACGAATGGAAGGCAAAACAATGCGACAGGATGATAGACATACTCGGCGCAGACCACAAGCTCATATCATCCCAGCTTAAGGCGATGCTTCGGATTCTCGGCCTTAAGGAGCCGGAAATAGTGATTTTTGAGTTCGTATCGCTGCCTGAAGGCTCAATGAGTACGCGAAGGGGTGTTTTCATTTCGGCTGACGAACTCCTGGACGAGGTTGAAAAGGCGGCTTATGAAGTGGTAGATAAAAAACTTCCTGAAAAGGATGAGGAGTTTAAAAAGAAGGTGGCAGCTTTTGTAAGCATCGGGGCTGTGAGGTACGATATTATCAGGATATCACCCGAAAAGGCAACTACGTTTAACTGGAAGGAAGCTGTTGACTTTGAAAAACAGGGAGCGCCCTTTATCCAGTATTCACATGCCAGGGCATGCAGCATTATCAGGAAAGCGCAGGAAGATGGAATTGCATTTGAGGTATTTGACCCCAATGTGCTGCTTGAGGAACAGGAAATCGCGCTCGTAAAAAAGTTGGCCTGGTTTGAAAACACCATCGATGTCGCATCAAGGGATTTAAAACCAAATGTCCTTGCCATTTATGCGAGGGAACTTGCCGATGCTTTTAACCAGTTCTACAGGTATGTGCCTGTGCTCGATGCCGAACCCGAGTTCAGGGCTGCGCGCCTTGCTCTCGTCGACTGCTCCCGAATCGTGCTTGCAAATGCGCTTGATACGCTTGGGATTACAGCGCCGGAATCGATGTAGTTGTTATGAAAATCATCTCGGTCGTGGGATACAAAAAAACAGGGAAAACAACATTAGTGGAACATCTGGTAAGTGCGCTTTCAAAGCGCGGTTCTGTCGGGACAATTAAGCACATGCATGATAACAGGATAAACACCCCCGGTACCGATACATGGAAACATGCGAATGCAGGCGCAGACGTGGTGGTCGCAGTCACCCCTGAAGAACTTGTGAAATTCTCGAAGGACAACAATCTTACAACCGCAATCGATGAGCTTGCAAATGAAGGGATGGATTTTGCAGTGGTCGAGGGTTTTAAGGATAGCAAACTCCCCAAAATAGCACTTGGCGATGTAAAAGCCGCGGAAATTATTAAAAGACTGGATAATCCGGAAAGTGCAGACATTGAGGAACTCGTGGAAATTATCATGCGACAGCCGGAATACCATACGCTGGATTCACTCGTTCATAAGGTCAGAAAATCAAAAGATCTGGAAAAAACAGGTGCCATTGGGACATTCACAGGTATCGTCAGGGCGCAAAATAAGGGCGCAAGGACTGAATATCTTGAATTTGAGGAGTATGGAGAGCTTGCCAGGCAAAAAATGGATGAAATATGCGCCAGTCTTCGGGAAAAAGAAGGCATAATCGATGTGTTAATGCATCACAGGACGGGCGTCATCCCAAAAGGTGAGGATATCGTTTACATTGTTGTCGCGGCAAGCCACAGGGAACAGCTTTTTCCTGTATTAAGAGAAGCCATTGAACGCCTGAAACTTGAAGTCCCGATATGGAAGAAAGAGCATACGGTAGAGGGCGAATGGTGGGTTCATGATGAGAGTTCAAAATGAGATGTAATAAGACGGGTAAAAATCATATTTCAAGGTTTTTGCTTGTAATACCGCTCTTTTTCGCTGAAAATGCAGCCGCAGTATTTTTGCATATATAATTCAAGAGCTCTTGCAAGCTCGCGGGATTCCCTGTATCCTTCCCTGAAATCCTCGTAATAAAATTTGACACCATACTCATTCGCGATTTTTTCCCCGGTTCTGGCGAGCAGTTCATGCTTCTGGTATGGCGAGATAAGGAGAGTTGTCGTGAACGCGTCAAACCCGAACTGGCGCGCGGTTTTCGCAGCTTCTGCAAGCCTCAGGGAATAGCAGAATTCGCACCTGTCAGCTGAAGCGAGGGCGCCGCGAAGGTAATTCTCCATATCATAGTCCTTATAAATCACTCTTGTTCCTTTTATTTGCGCATATTTTTCAAGCGCTTCCATCCGGTTCTTATATTCAGTATAAGGATGGATGTTCGGGTTGTAAAAAAGAGCGGTCACATCGTGCCCATCCTCAAGCAGCCGTTTATGGGGATATGTAAAGCATGGCGCGCAGCAGACATGGACGAGAATTCGCATGATTCAATATTGGCTCCTAGCCAAACATCATTCCCATGCCGCTTGCAGCATTCTCCTCTTCCGCGATAAAAGAGGCAGTGACTATTTTCTTTTCTTCGCCAATGAGCTTTTCCAGGCCAACTCCCTCGAATTTCTCTTCTGCGCGGTCGATGTCTTCTGAATTGGCTTTGATATACAGGAAATAACCCTTGCGCTCTGACCCCAGGAGCATGCATTCCCTGACCGTATAGCCGATGCGTTTGAAGAAATCGTCTTCCAGTACTGTTGCCATGTCTTTGCTGACTTTATCTTCATAGAAATAAACAGATTCCATAATTTTCTTTCCTCAAGCTCTTAATGGCGGTGGCGGTTAATAAATAATTCCAGAAGACTTATCTCAGGGAGTGGCGCAGCGGGCGTCTAAGGGCGCCGAGTTGTTTTTCATGGAAGTGTGGGGAAAGGATGGAGTGTTTGTAAGTAAGTATATTGAAACTCAGGATTTACGTCATGCAAAAAACGCTATACTTAGGCTTTGTCCTTAAGCACTGGGTTATGGTAGATTGTAGTTACGTTTATACTCATTTGAATCATCCCTCGTCTTGCAGTGTTTTGTGAAGATGGGATTTCACGCTGGTATTGATTTTATAAATATACAACAGTTTTTCAACCTAAAAATAGTGATAGCATCAGCCACTATACCTTGAGACAAATGGATTATCTTTGATGTTAAATCTATATTGTTTTGGGTTCACCTCTTCTACCCCTATCCTGCCGGTTCTAATAATTTCAAAATCGTCTTTTTTACCTTTGTATATCCTGAAAAAGGTTCTTGTTAACTCTTTTCCATTATCTGAGATTGTAATTCCAAAAGCTTGGCAAAATTTTGAAGGACCATTTGTTAGATTTTTCAGATTTTTTTGCTTTCGATTTTTAGAGAGAATATCTATTCCTTCAAGGGGTTCAGTTGCCCGAATCAGTACTACACTCGGTGTACCTTCTCTTTCCACAGAGATATTGAAACAGAGGTTTTTATAATAAACATAATAGATGTAACAATGACCTGGTGGTAGAAACATAGCGGAGTTCTTTTCTGTTTTTCCTCTTAATCCATGATTTATCGGATCATCTCCCGGATATGCTTCAGTCTCTACAATTCTCCCCAAGGAGCCATCTTTTTGTGAATAGAAGTATTTTCCTAAAAGCTCTTTAGCAACTAATATAGCAGACATTGATAAAAGATTCGATGGAAGCGGTTTTAAGTCGTACTTCTTCTTAAAAGATAGAGGAATGTTCTCTCTCATTGATTTGATATCTCATTGCATTTAAATAAACATCACTCATTGGATTCAGCAGCTTGCCTCAATGCCAGAAATGCTTCCTTGAGCGGTTGGCTGACGGCAGAATCTGGCTCACTCAACACCAAGTCCTGATATGCCTTTAAGAAATCCATGCGCAATCGATGGAAAAAGTGCAGAAAATGTCTAAGGAACCCAATGCAATTTAGAATGACAATCTCTGTTCCACCAGTTTCCTCGTAAAACTTGGCGGCGTACTCTGCAATGGTCACGTCAATGCTATCCGTTGTGATGAAAATGTAGTTGTCTATTTTAGGGTCTGAACGGATAATTTTCTGAAAAGCAGTATCGATGTCGTCAATTGTGATACGCTTCATCTTCATTTCATAAGCTGTCACCACATCATTTTCACCAACAAGGCAAATCTCAACATCTCCAATAGCTCCAGTCTGTAAATCTGCAGCGTTATGAGTATTAAGAGGCCGTAACCACTCACCGAGGTGCGCACTGGCGGCTTGATAGGCGGCCGCAACAATTAGCACTGGGAGACGGCTGGAGTTTTTACACGCTAGGTGCTGCTCGATTAGCGTAACGATAGATTCCGAGGAAAGAGGAAGTGCGCCTTCTCCGCACTGTAGTTTGGCCAACAAAGCCGCCATTCTTTCTCTTGTTTCATTTCTTATTAAAATAAGCAACTTGATTGTATCAACCAGCAGGTCTTCTGCAGATACTCTGTTCTGATAAACATCATCTAGCAATTGCAATGTATAAACGTATAAATCTCGTGGTCTTCCTATAAGTTCAATATCCATTGTCAATGGATGATTGATATTCCGTAGCACTGGAGTGAGAAATGCCGTTGTTGGGTTGCATGGAAGCTGGTTTTCATTGATGAAATGAGTCAAATATCGCTCGTCGTAAGTCCGACCAGAGAAAGAGTCTTCAGTTCCGATTTCAGTGTACGGTTTGCGAGGGTCAATATGTGGCTGATCTACTTTAGCTAAGAGGCATGCCATCAAAAGCCGAACACCAGCACGATTAGAAATGCATCGGCACACATAGTCAAGCCGTGCACGAATGGCAGTATCCTGAACCACTGGTTGCCTCAGATTTTCTTGTGCACGTGCCAAAGCCCGATTAAGGATTTGTTCGGCACTCATAGGTCAACATCCATAATAGTGGCGTTTGCTTTCATCGCTTCCAACGGGTCGTAATTGGTCCAAAGTACCTCCTGCCGCATATCCTTTGTTGAATGAATTGTCTTTTCTAGGCCGATATTCTTGAACCATTTAGGTTCTGGATACAACTCATCCATCAACGGGCAATCATAGTTAGAGAGGGCAACATTCCCAACAACGTTATTTAGTTGAGCGGCTAATTCCCTATGTTCATCATCGATCATTTCACCGCAATAGGCGTTGTGGTCGCCGCGGGTGATATGTACGTAGGGAGGGTCGCAATAGAAGAGAGTTTTCGGAGAGTCATACAGCCTGATAACATTCACAGCAGGCCGATTTTCAATTTGGACGCGAAGCAGACGGACGGCAATCTCTGGAAGATACTCTACTGCACCAAGCCAGCGACTTACGGCGCCACTCATCCCGCTGCGGGATGTATTTTTACAGTTCGCCCAACGCCCTAAGCTCGCTCTCTGAGCAAGCCCAGTTCTTACTTGACGGGCGCGTATGTAAAAGCGGCGGGCACGTTCAATTGGGTCAGTGGTTGTATCAATCTCACAAGCCATACTAAATTCTTCACGTGAGAATGGGGTCAGACCAATAACCTCAATTAAGCGGTCTTTATGATCTCGAAGAACTCTGAAAAAATTAACAACTTCACCATCAATGTCATTGTAGGTCTCCACTGGAGACGGTGCGCGGTTCAGTAAGACAGCCGCAGAACCACTGAATGGCTCGCAGAAGTGATGACAAGGTGGTAGTAGTGGGAGTAACCAGTCTAAATGGGAGAACTTCCCGCCATACCAGCCAAAAGCGATTATCTTCCTTCGTCGGCCGTTAGTGATAGGCGGTGGGGCAGCACGCTTGATTATGTTTGTGGATTGTTGAAATGTTATAGACGCCACGTTTTAAACCTGCCTATCTTTACAAACGAAGTTAAACCTGTAATTCACTTTGATATTCGCTCCTTTCATTTAAATACTTCTCCTTCTTTGAATCTGTTTTGTTTTTAGCATTCTTGTAATATAAGAGCCTAATACGGGGTTTGTGACGCATATAAAACCATTTTGGTTGTATTCCCAAAAACAACTCTCACAGTTCAAAGAAATAAACGCGCTATATATTCCTTCAGCATACCATGATTCGCAAGCACCACATCCGCATCCTTCAACCTCTGCGCCTCAACGTATGTGGGAATCGCTATGCAGAACAAACCCGCCCTCGTAGCCGATTCCACGCCCAGCGGCGCGTTCTCGATAACGATACACTCATCTTTAGCAATTTTCAGCATCCCGACGGCTTTCAGGTACGGCTCAGGCGATGGCTTCCCCTCCTTCACATCATTTCCAGTTACCACAGCGTCAAATGTTCCCGGGAAAAAACGCAGAAGCAGCTCCATAACAACAGCCCTGTCAGAACCCGACACAACACCGAGAAGGCATTTGTTTTTCAAAAACCCAAGGCATTCAGATATTTCGGGAAATACCGTTACTTTATTGGTTTTTGTAAAAATCTCCATTTTCTTCCTTGCAAGCTCTTCGAAATCCTCTGGCTCCGGCGTCCTCCCCGCCTTTCCGAATACAAGCCTGATTATCCCTTCATGATTCGACCCCTCGATATCATAGATATCTTGCCGGTTGATATGGATACCAACTTCGGCAAAAACTGCTATCCAGGCATCCGCATGATAGGGCATTGAATCCACAAGCACGCCGTCCATGTCGAAAATCACTGCTTTTGGTATCATTCCATATCGCTCCGGGAAATTCCATTGTGCTGCGGGACTGTAAAAAGGTTTGGTGTTGAGCAAATTCTTTGCGTCCTTTGCGCCCTCTGCGGTAAAAATCCTGCACCGCAAAGCACGCCAAGAGCGCAA
Source organism: Candidatus Methanoperedens sp. (assembly GCA_041494705.1). Taxonomy (GTDB): domain Archaea; phylum Halobacteriota; class Methanosarcinia; order Methanosarcinales; family Methanoperedenaceae; genus Methanoperedens. The sequence continues at coordinate 196,509 of JBGQBI010000004.1, read as the reverse complement.
AGTTACTTTAAGCGAAATTTAAGAGACTTTTCTGGGTCAACGAAATCAAAGTTAGGATAATTTACCACAGAGTACACAGAGAACGCAGAGAGTTGCCTCTTTTCTCTGTGAACTCTGTGCCCTCTGTGGTTTTCCAAACCAAAAGATTTTAAACACACTGCCCTGCAAAAGTATTTTATACCTCTCTTCAAATTGTAAGCACCATGAAGGCTTATGAGTTTGAATTCCCGGATGATAGGTATTACATGAAAAACCACGTATGGCTGAAGCCGCAAAAGGGCGAGATACTCATCGGCATAACAGAACTCGGCCAGTCACTTTCCAAAGGAATAGTGCACATAGACCTGCCCGAAATCGGGGAATCCGTCAAAAAAGGGGACATGCTTGTGGCGTATGAAACCATAAAAGCGGTCTCGCAGATATCACTCCCCTTCGACGCCGAGGTCACGGGAATCAATGAAAAACTCTGGGAAGACCCCAACATCATCAATGGGAACCCGTACAGCGAATGGCTCGTAAAAATAAAAGGAGAGCTTTGCCTGGTCATGAAAGTGAAAGAGGCTGTGGATTATTATACCGGATTAATCGCAAAAGAGCGCGAACGGTATGCCGATAATTAAGTATATATATGACAATGTTATTAACGAATTAAATGAGGAAAAAATATGGTCGAAATAGAGGGATATAATCTTCCGGATGAGCTGTATTATACTAAAGATCACACATGGGCAAAGGTAGAAGACAATGGCAATGTGACAGTGGGCATGGATGCCTATGGTGCAAAAGCTGCGGGCAATATCGAGTTCATAGACCTTCCGATGGAAGATGATGAGTTCGAAAGCGGTGAGGCATTCGGCTCGCTTGAGTCTGCAAAATGGGTGGGCGGGCTATTGATGCCCGTATCCGGCAAGGTTATTGAAGTAAATGAAAACATTGAGGATGAACTCGGTCTCCTTGCAAAAGACCCTTATGGCGAGGGCTGGTTAATCAAAGTCAAGCCCGCTAACTTAAAAGATGACCTGAAAGCCCTTACTCATGGGGCTGATGTCGGTCCCTGGCTTAAAAAAGATATAGAAACCCGGAAGAAAAAATAATTACCAGTTTTCTTCTTTTTCTTTAAACTCGTAATCGACTATCTCAAGTTTGACAGGTTTTCCCTCTTTATTGTAGCATGTCCAGCTTGTGATAGTGTAAGGCGCGCCCACAATTATGTGTATGCTGCCTTTTGCATCGAACAGTTCAAGGTCGGCGGCTGATGGTCTTGTGTCGCCTGTTGGATGGCTGTGTACTGTTCCCACGGTGCGTATATTGGGAAGCATGAATAATTGCATCACCGCGCTTTCATCTGTTGATTCGGTTCCGGGGACGACCACGACGTCTGTTATGACATCGCCATCTGCGGAAAGCATGCCTGCAAACTCTTTTGGATATGAGGATTTGCAGACTTCGAGTATGAAATTTAATGTATCGCGTGCAATTTTCATGATATGGTAACTGCGAAATGTATATATTTAGATAGCATTATTAGAGGAAAGCCCTTTCTATTGGGCTGGTAGCTTAGACAGGCAGAGCGTCGGACTCTTAATCCGACGGCCGTGGGTTCAAATCCCTCCCAGCCCGCTTCGTTTTTACAAAGACCGAGCAAAAACTATAGCGACTTCTCCCCAAAACCTTGAAAGAGGTTTTATATATTTGGTTTACTATTTTACCTACATATGGAAGATTCAACTACAAAAGGCTACGCAGCAGGGTTGATTTGTATTCTACTTGCTATATTTTTTATAATTGGTAGTAGTTGGAATCCCACCACATTAGCTATTGGATTATTTTTGGGGGCATTGGGCGGGGGAAGTTTGTGGAAACCTGATTTCATTGGTCAAATCACGATACAACTGGGGAAGTACATCTTAAAAAATCCCGCAGAACAAAGTAAGCCTCGCCGCAAAAAAGAACAAAAGATTACTCAGGTTATTCAAACTAAAGGGAATGTGATTAATGTAGTTGATTCTAAGAATACTTCAACAATAATAAATAGCCCTAAGAAACCAAGAAGAAAAAGATAAAACGATATCTGACTATATAACTTTAAACGCTAAATATTCGTTTGAATTTAGCAATTTCTCCCACTTCTTCAATTGTTCAAGTACGTCTTTAGAGTGTTTATTCATTCAGGACTACACATCCGGGAAATTACAGCAAAACTATTAATAGTTTAAAGAAGGTCAAAACAAGGAGCTTTATGGCTTTTCACGTGATGATAATCCCTACGCTGGGCTGTCCTTCCAAATGCAGTTATTGCTGGAGTTCCGAGGAAGGTTCTCCGATAATGAGCATTGAAACCATCGAAGAAACGGTTAAATGGCTAAAAGATTTCCGCAAAGATCCGGTTACATTTACTTTCCACGGCGGTGAGCCGCTCCTTGCAGGCGCGGATTTTTACAGGCAGGCGCTGCCCATGCTCGCCCGGGGTTTAGCTCATCTGAAACCGGCTTTTGCCCTGCAGACCAATCTCTGGAAAATGACGCCGGAAATAGCACAAATCCTGGCTGAGTATAATATTCCCATCGGTTCAAGCCTAGACGGTCCCGAAGAGCTTACCGACCTCCAGAGAGGAAAAGGATACTACAAGAAGACCATGCGGGGCTATGAAATTGCAAAGGCTGCGGGTCTCAAGGTGAGTTTCATCTGTACCTTTACCTCTCATTCCGTAAAGTTAAAAGAGGATATTTTCAATTTTTTCCTAAAGAATGGTTTGAATTTTAAATTGCATCCAGCACTGCCATCGATACGTTCCGAAAACCCAGGGAAATGGGCGCTTGACCCCGAAGAGTACGGGGAATTGTTAGTTTATCTTCTTGATAAATACCTGGAAAACATGGGTAAGATTGAACTTATGAATATTGACCACCTGTGCAAATGCGTGTTCACCAGCCGGGGCACCGTCTGCACCTTCGTGGACTGCATGGGGGATACCTTTGCGGTCGGGCCTGACGGGAGCATATATCCATGCTACCGCTTTGTCGGCTTGCCAAAATATGTGATGGGCAATGTTCATGACCATCCGGGCAGGGAAGACCTTGCGAATTCTCATGCATGGAAACTCATGTTCCAGTTCAAGGAATATGTGGACAAGAATTGCGGGGAATGCAAATACATCAAATTCTGCCGGGGTGGATGCCCCTATAATGCCATGGCGCCTACGGATTGTGAAATAAAGGGCGTCGATCCCCACTGTACTGCTTATAAGAGGATATTCAAGGAAATAACCGAGCGGTGGGAGAAGGAGTTTTTGGGAGGCGGAGGTATGCCGATGTTTGGGTTTCCGTCAGAGCCTGTGAGGGATGCAAAGCCGGGGATAATGGCGATAATGATGAAACGGTTGTGAGCCATAGAGTGATAATATGGGTGAAGTAGTAAAACTTCGCAAATCCGGTAAAAACCTGGTAATTACCATACCAGTGGAGATATGTGAAAAGTTAGAACTCAAAGAAGGGTCAGAAGTGGAGATAGAGCCTTTTACTTGTAGCGGTGAACCCGGGGCGCGCATAAGAACAAAAAAATGATTACATGGTGTTCGGTAAGAATACTAACAGGATAAACTATATAGAAAAACTATATAATTTGTCGGGGATTATATTGGCTTGGAGTTGATTCTTTGAATTTGAAAGTGGAAGATATTTTAAGTGAAGGTTTCGACATATACAAGAAACAATTCGCCGTATTTATTGTTGCAACAGTTGTCGCGGCAATAGGTTCGATTCTGATTATCACGGCGCCACCATTGCTCTTCGGGCTCTACATTATGGGACGGAAGATCATTCGTGGTGAAGAAGTGGAAATAAAAGACGTTTTCAAGGGTTTTGATTACTTCGCTGTAAGCTGGGTGATGGCTATTATCGGCGGTTTGGCGATACTGGCCGGGCTTATTCTTCTCATTATACCCGGGCTGATACTATTATTCCTTTTCCAGTATGCGATCCTTATCGCGATTGGAGAGAACCTCGGGGCAATTGATTCACTCAAGAAGAGCTACAGGATCGGAAGGGAAAATTTTCAATTCTCGATAATACTCGGGGTTATCCTGCTGGTGATTAACAGTATCGGGGGAGTTCTCGCTGTGGGCTGGCTCGTAACCTATCCTTTTACGGTCATATGCTTCTGGATATCTACGCAAAAATTGATGGGAGATAATAAGATTATCTGATTTGATCTTATTTATTTCCCACTTTTCGCCGCAGCCACAATTATGGGAAGCGTGATGGTGGCATCTGAATAAACAGTCACAGACCTCGCTTTCTCACCGATTTTTCCCCACGAGCGCGCCTCATCAAGCGTGGCGCCTGAGAGCCCGCCGGTTTCGGGCCTGTCCATGGTAAGCTGGATGGCATAATCAAAAGACCTCGGCGTGACAAGCATGGACTGGAGGATGAAGTTCTTGGGAACACCGCCGCCCACTATCATAACGCCGGCGCGTTTTGCCTCGTAGCACCTGTCAATCAATCCCCGCATATCTGCAAATACATCTACGTTGAGCGGCTTTGTCTGTTTGTATAACCATGCCTGCAAACCAATTATCGAATCCTGGATAGCGGGGCAGTAAACGGGAACGCCCATGTCATAGGCGCTTTTGAGTATAGAGTTGTCATCGTCCAGTTTTGCGCCGATGTGCGAGAGAAGTTCGGTTATCGACAGGTTTTCCGGGATTACCTTAAAAATCGATTGCAGCTTCTCCTCAAAATCCGTAAAATGATGCTCGGGGAGGAACACGTCATAGATGCGGTTTATGGCATCATGTTTTAGCTGCACATCGTCTGCCACGTCAGTTCCCTTGTAATGGTGAAGTCCCATGGATTCGATGATATCATGGACAAGATTGGCGCCCGTGGTGACAAGAATATCGATTTCCCCGTCCCTTATCATGTCGCTTACAATTTGCCTCATTCCGGCGGGAACCATAGCGCCCGCAAGCCCGAAGAACTTCGTGCATTCCCGGTCTTTGACCATCTCCCTGTAAATATCCACGGCTTCAAAAAGGCGCCCGGCCCCGAAAGCGCAGCCGGAAAACGCCTCCACAAGCTCGCTCACGGTCATGTCACGTCCAATCTTCGCATGTTTGATGGGTCTTTTAAGTTCCATATTTAATTACCTGAAACACTTCACACAGGATAAAATAATATCCTTTTCATGCGTCAATTTTTTTGCAAGTTCAATCCCGGCTGCCAGACTCATGGCATAATGGATATTATTTCCGGTATTAACAAGCGGCTTCATTCTTTCTCCCACAAGCACAAGGGCTGCAAGTTCATCGAGGTGCTTTTGGATGAACTGTTCAACACCCGAGGGGTCAAGCCCTTCGCATACTTCTTTTGCCTCCTCGCCGAGCACCATGACGATTCTACCCCCCTCCACTTTTGAAAAATCGAGAGCCTTTTCAGCAGCCCTGACGTCCATCCCTGAATTTGAGTTATCTATCAGCGTTCTTCCGTCAAAGGTGGTCTTTTTCATGCGCCCCTCGGCGCCGCTAAATTCACAAAGCGCATGCCCGATGGCATCGGCGCCGGTATTAATCGCGAGAGCCGCGGCAGTTGCACACACAAATGCGGTTTTATAGGCGGTCATATCGTAACCCTGCGCTTCAGGGAGAGCTATCCTGCCGTGTTTTTTATCAACGTAATACGCTATTGTTTTTTCGTCCTCGTAATAAACATTGCATGAGGCATCGACTGAATCAGTGAAGGAAATAATATTCAAGTCCCTTCTGCATGCCCCGAAAAACCTCAAAGCATCGTTGTTTACCACTACCGAACTTTTGGGTTTTGCATTAAGTATCATCTGGCGCTTTGCGTCGCTTGCCAGCTTTGTGCCACTGGCTATTTTATAGTCATTGGCTATTGTGGTAATCACTCCGATATCGGCACAGCCTGTCCCGCCAAGTGAAATTTCCGATATGAACACGTCAAATTCAATGCCCGACTCTATCAAAACGTCAAGCGCCGAAAGGACGCTTGCAGGCGTTATGCTCAACCCTTTTTTGATTACTTTTCCAGCACTCCAGTCCTCAATGCCGCGGCTTGTGTGTGATACCACCTTTTTTTCCACGGATAAAATCCCGGCAAGCAGGATTGCTGTGCTTGTTTTTGCTTTCGTGCCTGTTATTTCAACCAGGGTTTTATTTTTCAGGTTGTACCCGGATAAAATCTGCCCTACCGCTGCATGATGCGATAAAACAGGTATATTATTCGAAAGTGCATCCTTGAGCATGGGATAATTGGAATCAAGATGCACAGGGGCAATTATGATGTCAAAATCAGATGCGTCCAGCGGTTCGCGGGAAGTTCTTATGCCGCAATTTTCCAGAGCGTCTAACTCTCCTGCGCCCAGCGTCTTATACACATCAACCGCAGCAATTTCGCTTACAATATCCTTGAGCTTCCGGGCTATTACCGCGCCGCCGTGTGTCAGGTCAAGAACGGCTACTCTGGATGAGGATTTAAAATGCATCAATTCGATGAAAGGGCTTCCTGTGCCCTCTTGAATGCCAGTTCAGCGACCAGTTCATCAACGCCGAGCGGTTCCGAATATACAAGCGTTACATCCCTGCCATCTAATTTTATCGTGGTTTTCCTGTCCTCGCGGCTTACGCCAAGGATATGGGGTATGTCTTCCGTGGTATGAACGCCATGCGCCAGGAAAATAGGGACGGCCACGATAGTGGTCACGCCCGTACCCTTGAAAGCGTCAAGCCCTTCCTTCATTGTGGGATTGTTCATATTCATAAAACCGGTCCTGACGACCACGTTCCTGTATTTCTTCGCAATAAGCCCGGCAACCCCTGTCACCACGTCTTTGTTATAGGGGAGTTTACTTCCATGCCCGAGTGCCAGTATTCCAATTTTTTCGCTCATAAAATTCCTCGTTTAATCGTGATAATTGAATGGTTTTTTATGGTGGTGGCTTCATATAACACTTTTGATTGGGCTTTTTGGGCATCAATTTAAATGCCCGCATGTATATTCACGTCAAACCTATGCGAATTACAATACTCCGTCTCGGCCACCGCATCCAGAGAGACCAGAGGATAACCACTCATGTTGCACTCACGGCGCGCGCCCTGGGTGCAGAGGGCATGCTCCTTGATTCTGATGACAGCGGCATCGAGAAGAGCCTGAACGAGGCAGCGGCAAGGTGGGGCGGCTCGTTCTATGTAAGAAGGATTGCAAGCTGGAAAAGTGAGATTAAAAAATGGAAAGAAGCAGGCGGGAAGGTGCTGCATCTAACCATGTACGGCGTCAATCTCCCGGATGCGATACCGCAAATAGCGGCGGATGCGGAGAATCTTATGATTGTAGTCGGCGCAGAGAAAGTTCCGCCTGAGATGTACGAACTTGCAGACTGGAACGTGGCTGTGGGAAACCAGCCGCACTCCGAGGTCGCGGCGCTTGCCATAATTCTTGACAGGCTTAAGGCTGCAGAGGGGAAGGACGCTTTGAAAACGCAATTTACAGGGGGCGAGATTGAGATTATTCCCAAAAAAAGAGGCAAAGAGGTAATAAGCAAATGAAAGTGCTGGTTATAGCCAACAGCGCCCGCAGTATCGTATGTTCGGCAAAGAAAGCCGGATACACGGTTTTTACTCTTGACCGTTTTGGAGATGTGGACACATGCAACTGCTCTGATAAATCCCTGGTTTTCAAAAGCAGCCAGGAAAATGAATTGCAAGAATTAGCGAGACCCTTTGGTGGGTCCGATGCCGTGATTCTGGGACCGGGTTATGAGAAATTAAAATTTAAGAACGTATTAAACAATCCGCCGGCAGTCATGGAAGAGGTCAGCGACAAATCAAAGCTTCCGGGGAAGCTTTTGTCGATGGGGATTCCCCATCCTGAAACAGAATCAATAGACAAAGCCCATGAACTTGGATTCCCGCTGATGATAAAGCCAAAATCAGGTTCGGGAGGGATGCGGAACATGGTCGTAAGAAACGAGGAAGAATTGTCTGTTTTTAAAGAGAGAAACGATGCCCGTGAATTCATAGCGCAGGAATATATTGAAGGGATACCCTGCAGCGCCTCTATAATAAGCAACGGGGAGGATGCCTTTGTGGTTGCACTGAATGAACAGTTAATAGGCGTTCCTTCATTGACCGGGCTGCCTTTTGCTTATTGCGGCAACGTCACGCCATTCCATTCAAAATTCAATAATGAAATGGTACGATATGCAAAGCAGATTTCTCTTGAATTCGGACTTCTGGGTTCAAACGGCGTGGATTTTATCCAAACTGAGAAAGGCATAGTGGTCATCGAGGTAAATCCGCGTTTCCAGGGCAGCATGGATACTGTGGAGCCGACATTTGGAATAAACATTTTCGATGCGCATGTCAAATCCTTTTCAGGGGAACTTCCAGAGGTAAGAGAATCTGTATGTTTTGCGGCCAAGTCAATTGTTTATGCAGATAAGAAAACCGTGATAAGCAAAACGGTCTCAGATACGCTTAAAGGATGCATGGAAAAGGGGAGAGCAGCCGATGTACCGCGACCGGGAACTGTCGTTTCACAGGATGAACCGGTGACAACAATACTCGCAACCGCCCAAACCCGTTCGGCTGCTCTGGAAAAGGTCGTTAAATCCTCGCGCGCTCTCAGGAGCATGTTTGAAAAAGAGTCGCAAAGATAATTAAAATTGTTTAGTTTGAATACGGGACTACACGGTCAAAACTCTTAACTATTCTGCAATTTATAATAGAAAACATGGATAAAGTCGATGGGATTATTGCGCTATTGAAAAAAGAGTATCCGGATGTAAAGATAGCTCTTGATTTTTCAAATCCCCTTGAACTCCTGATTGCTACCATCCTTTCGGCGCAAAGCACTGATAAGCAGATAAATAAAGTCACAAAAACCCTTTTCAAGAAGTACAGGGCGCCGCAGGATTATGTGAATACCCCGCAGGAAGAGCTTGAAAAAGACATCTACTCAAGCGGATTTTATAAGAACAAGGCAAAAAACATCAAAAACCTATGCGGGATTCTGGTTGAAAATTTCAATTCAAAAGTCCCGGACACGATGGAAGACCTTATCACGCTGCCGGGAGTTGCCAGAAAGACGGCGAACATCGTATTATCAGGCGCTTTCGGGAAAATCGAGGGCATAGCTGTGGACACGCATGTGAAAAGGCTATCTTCGCGGCTTGGCCTGTCAGCGAACACCGACCCTGAAAAGATAGAAAAAGACCTGATGAAAATCATCCCGAAAAACGACTGGGATATTTTCGCGCTGTTGCTTATTCAGCACGGAAGACAGGTCTGCGATGCGAAGAAACCAAAATGTGAAATCTGCGTCTTGAACAAGCTGTGCCCGAGCGCATTTACTTTCGGGTGATGCCATGCCGCTTGATGAGTATAATAAATTGAGAGATTTTTCAAAATCACCTGAACCGAAAGGCGCGATTAAACCACATGCAGGGAATATTTTTGTAGTCCATGAACATGATGCCACACATTTGCATTATGACCTTCGGCTTGAGATGGGAGGAGTGCTTCGCTCGTGGGCTGTTCCCAAAGAGCCGCCGGTCAAAGAGGGTGAAAAGCGCCTTGCAATCCAGACTGAAGACCATCCGCTTGAATATGCTGATTTTGAAGGGACGATACCGGAAGGGATGTACGGCGCAGGGACTGTGCGGATATGGGATAAAGGCGAATTCATTCTTGAAAGCGAGAAGGATAATGAACTGCTCTTTGAACTTAAAGGAAGAAAATTAACAGGCAGGTATGCTTTGATTAAAACCAGGTTCAAGGGAAAGGATTCCTGGCTTTTTTTCAAGAGGAAATGAGTATGTTTGAAAATTCATTGAAAAATTCGGATTTAAGATATGATTGAATGGCAGGAGATGGCAAAATTCGGCAAGAAGCTTGTGGAGCGTGGGCTTGTGGAATCGCATTTCGGGAATATGAGCGTGCGCGCCGGAAGCCGGATGCTCATCACAAAAAGCGGGGTGCCTCTTGATGAGATAACGGAAAACAGCGTTGTGGAGGTGGATATCGATAAGCCTTCAAGTCATGACAGTATCGCTTCATCTGAAAGCCCGATTCACAGGGCGATTTATAATAATACGACGGAGCTTGCGGTTATCCATGCCCATCCCGCATTTTCGGTTATCGAGTCGCTGCTGGGGCATGATAAGATAGTACCTCCTGACAGCGAAGGGCAGTATATCCTGCATGAGATTCCGGTGGTGAGGGGCGGCTTCGGGACAAAAGAACTCGCGGATAATACTTCGGGAGCGCTAAAAGACCACAAAGGCGTTATCGTTTTTGCACACGGTACTTTCGCTGCCGGGAAAACGATTGAGGAGGCTTATTTTGTCACGGCGCAGATTGAGCATAGCTGTAAATTGAAGTATTATTGCGATATGGGGAGGAGCATAGGTTGGGATTTGCTGCTTATGTGAATTTGTGCATGAAATATATAGGTAAAAATAACACTCTCGTTGTAAATTTAGTAACATTTAAGTGATGTTATTGTTTTTATGATGACTGGCTGTTATTTAAAAAGATTTGTCGATATATATGGGCTTAAAAATAAGAACTCCGCTCCGTTATCCTGGTGGGAAAGCAAGAGCTTTGAAAAAAATATTGCCTCGAATTCCAATAGATTTTGATGAATTTCGCGAGCCTTTTGTTGGTGGAGGTTCTGTATTTATCGCTGCCAAACAAGCTAGAGATACTTCAGTATTTAAAATCAATGACTTAAATTATGATCTTTTTTGTTTTTGGAAACAACTAAGAGATAACAGCGAAGATTTAATCGAAGAAGTACTTAGAATAAAAAACCAGTCATTAGATGGTAAATCTTTACATAAAAGCCTAATAACTCAAGTTTTAAATGAAGAGTCTGAGCTTGAAACTGCAATCAGATTTTTCGTATTAAACCGGATTACTTTTTCTGGATTATCCGGCTCTGGAGGATATTCACAAGAATCTTTTGAAAAAAGATTTACCATGTCTTCTATCGAAAGGCTAAAAAATTTAACCGAATTAATGCAAGATGTTCAGATTACAAATGAGGAGTATGAAAATTTGATAAAAATGGATGGAGACAATGTATTTATTTTTCTTGATCCTCCATATTTTAATTCTCGTGAATCAAGATTATATGGAAAAAAAGGATATTTGCACCAATCATTTAACCATGAACATTTCGCAAAATTAATGAAAGAATGTAATCACAGATGGCTTATAACCTGTGATGACTCACCTGAAATAAGAGATTTATTCAACTTTGCACAAATTTCTGAATGGGAATTACAGTACGGAGTAAATAATCAAAAAATATTATCTAATGTAAAGAGAACCGCGAAAAAAGGTAAAGAACTATTTATTTATAATTATGATTTATGAAAAAATGATTGGAAATAAAATATATTTATGATTTATCACCATCTTTTTTTTAAAAGAGCCAGACAATACATTTATATATAATTCGGTTATACTTAAATATCTACATATATAAAAATGTGTCTTATGTCTCCATCTAATTCTCTATCCGGGTTTGGAAAAATAATAACTCATCCGCATTTTTTTAAAAGCCTAATTGAGTTAAAACAAAAAAATATCTATTTACCAAATGTTCCAATCCCAGAATCTGTTGATTTTAATTCGTATCCATTTCCTTCATCCGAAGGAGTTTTATCATTTCTTGATATAGATAAAAAATATCCATTAACTCCAATAGATGGTGCCAATCTCATCGAAAATGGTTATTTAGTCGCTGCATATGATGAATCAATAGACAAATTTGAAGCTATTGAAGGAAGTTCATACCTAACAGCTCACAGCATTATTTTTCTTGGTGAAAATGATTATCTACCAGTGGTCAAGCTCACTTTTAATTTTTTCACGCGTTCGAATCTGATCAGTGATAAATCTGAATATATTCATCATGCAGATAATGTAGAGAGTAAAAGAAAAGAACTCTACGTAAACGAACGAGATGAGTTTTTCAAGGAAAATTTCAAATATTTTCCAAAAAACACTATCATCATGATTGACGGGCCATTAATTGGTGGACAGATCAGCTCCCACACCACGAAATTAAATTCTTGGATGTTAGACCAAGATTTTATTCCAATTTTTATTGTGAAAAACAGTTCAAGTAATCTTGTAACGGATCATATCGAAAAATTGAAGAATAATTTTAATTCTGATATGCATTGGTCGTATCTTTTGTTGAAAAAAGGAGAACGAACCAGTTTTATTCAATATCAGGATAAACACAATCCAAAGAACGGTAAAGTTTTTTGTTATATTAAGCCACATGATATTAGCCCCCAACGAGTTGAATTTCATATCTCTACTTTAGAAAAATATGGTATAGATTTTTTGAGTAATATAATAAATCTTGTTTATTACCTTATCCTCGTCCAAGGAGATGAAAAAAATCCTCAAGTTCGTCCGATTATAATTGCTGAAAAATTTGCTAGGGAATCGATTAAGATGATGAATTTAAACATACTCATGAAAAGAATTGGTTTGGTATCAACTATCAATCAAGAAAGGTTTGGGTGAATATAAATGACTTGGATTGTTGCGGATATAGATAGAGATAAAGTAATTCTCGTATCAAAACAGGGTACTGACGGAATCTTACATCAGGGATCATATATCACAATAGAAGATGAGAAAGAAGGAAAAAAATTTATTGTACGAACAGAAGATACCTATCAAAATAATCCTTATAAGCCATCAACATTAATTGTAGATTTAGACCTTCCGACACTTCAACAAGATCAAAACTGTCAAAATATTATTTCTGCTATACGTATAGTTGAAATCCCAGATAGAAATGACGGAAGTAGCAGTTTTATTAAACCACAACTAAAGGCACGGAGATCGAATCAAGAAGAAGTCCATTATGCATTTGGCGATAATTCAAAGGGAATTCCAGTTTTTCCCGCCACAGTCTTTTCTCGATCTGTTCAGCATCTCTATGATGATGAAAAACAATTCATCCATGTAAATGTCCCTGAAGAAGTTTTTTTCTACCAAATGTTGATAACCGGGAGGACAGGGTCTGGCAAGACCGTGGCGATGAAATATCTCGCTCAGTACTTTATTGAAAAAATGAACGGTGCAGTCCTCGCAATCAATGTCAAAGAAGAGGACATGCTTACAATGGATAAACCTACTGAGGCTGCAAATGATGTTATTATGAAAGAGTGGAAAGACCTTGGGATTCAGCCAAAAGGAATTGAACGATACAAAATATATTACCCTGGAAATAAAAAACCAAAATACTCAAAATATGTAAATATTGATCTTACGGAGAGCATTACACTCAAAGTGAAAAACATAGATCCAGAAACCCTGACCGGTTTGATTCAAAATATTTCTGACCTTGCAGCCGATCAGCTCCCTGGAATTTTCCGTTATTGGAAAAACAATGTGGCCGAAGAAAGCGATACTTTACACGATTTTATCATTTATTTTTCAGATCCTGAAAAAGAGGGCGGATATCAATCAGAAAACTCTCTAGGGGATATCCTTCCAACTAAACTCCATACTTCTACTCTCAGCAATATTAACCGAGCCTTAACCCATGCAACTGAGTTTTTCGATGTAAAAGACGCTAGAGAGCTTCAGGCAGAAGATATCCTTCAGCCAAAGAAAATGTCGGTCATTGATGTTACCGGCAAACACGGTTTTGGATTTGGTTCTGTTTTGCTCAGAGATTTGCTCGACAAAGTGTATAATGCAAAGAGCAACAAAGAATTAACAGTCCCAGTGTTAATCATTATCGATGAAGTGCATGAATTTTATGGAAACACCAGAAGTGAACAGGCACTCCAAACTCTTGATTCTATTAGCAGAAAAGGAAGAAGTCTGAAAATTGGGGTAATATTTGCCTCACAGAATCCTGAAGATATGCCAAGTGGAATTACAAACGTCGTGAATTCCAAGATTTACTTCAAATCCGATTCTTCAAAAATCAAATCTCTTGGAATAACGACCGCAGGGTTTGATCCAGAAGGATTTAGTGCAGGATTTGGTGTCGCCCGAATCCATGGGCTGAGTCAATTGAAATTCGTAAAATTCCCAATGTCATTATCGGGTGGTGCATGATGGTAAAAAAGAGAATTGATAAGGAAATGGAGAATCTGCTAAAAAAATTACTTAAAGAGGACGAATTCGAATTTCTCAAAAAAGTAATTGAAAACCAGGGAGTTCTGGAGGAGACAAAATAATGTTCACAATAAATTATGAATTCCAGGACGGAGGGCCCCTGTATAAATGTACATTTCCAAAAAAAGAGCATTCGGATCATAACTTATTCTTCATACGAGGAACAAACGATCAGGGGAAAACAACAACTCTAAATATGGTCGCATTGGGTCTGTATGCGAATGAGAGTACCATTGCCGAGAAAGGGATTATTTCAGATTCATTGCGTGCCAAAATGGAATATCTTTGTTCGGATAAATTGGATGTCCTAAAATTTGATTTTATAATCAAAAGCAAGGATGGTCTCATGGAAATCTATTCTCAATATGATAAAGGTTCACTGAATACAAAATTAAATGGTGAACCCGTAGGTTCTGAATATTTTAATGAGAATATTCAAGTACTTTATGATGTTCCGGATGATCCATTGGTCAAACTCCAATCATCGGTTCGTCTCATTAGAGAGAATCTCATAGATTATGAAAGATATCTCACAAGATATGACCAAGATTTGGGTAACAAAAGGACTCAAATAATAGATTTTAAGGAGAAAGATAAAAAGATTCAAAAAAATAAGGGTATATTGGAAGAAACTAAGAGAGAACTAGAAAATAAAAAAGAATTGAAAAATAGAGTGGAAGCGGAAGTCTCAAAATTAGAGATAGCTGATAAAGTAATTTCATATTACGAAATAGAGGATTTATATGAACAAAATGAAAATGAATTAGTTAGTCTAAAGGAAAAAAGAACAAATTTAAAGCAGAAAGGTTTAGGCGGTGGAACCCCCAAGTTCAAACAACAAGTCACTGAATTTAATATAGTTAATAGTAACACTAAAAAATCTCTATCTTTAATAAAAAAATATCGTGAAATTTTATCAGAAGAAAACCTCACATTTATTAAAAAAATTGAAAAAAAACTTAATGAATTATATAGTCCTAAAGAAATAGCAATAAAAAATATTGAAGAATGGACTGATGATGTAAAAAAAATCATTTTGGATCTTAAAAATGACCCTCTTAATGAGAAATTCAAACAAGAAGAGAAACAATCTGAATTAATCAATAAAATTATGGAAGTTTTAAGGGGATATTTAAGTCTTGAAATGAATGTTCCCGGGACCGATGAAAAAAATATTTTTTCATTTTATAAAGAGTTAGATGAATTTAACAAACAATTAGAACCTAAAATCTTGAAAAAACGAGATTTGGCTGAAGTTAGCAGCGAATTAAATAAACTTTCAGTATATCTTTCTGATCTCAAAGTAAAGCGTGATAAAATTCCTGATGTCGATGAAGAACAAATGTATGAATATGATCAGATTGAAAAGGAAATTAAGAAATTGGAAAGCAAATTAGACCTTTTGGAGAAGGAATCTTCGAAACATGAGGAGATTGTTGAATCATTGTCCGAAAATGAGATCGATGAAATTCTAGATAATCCCGGACAACGTGAACAATATAAAAGGACAAAAAAAGAATTTGAAGATTTAGAAATAGAGATTGCAAGCTTGGGACAGAAAGAAAAGACATTGGTTGCTCTTATTGAACAATTAGGTGAATTAGAGACCCTACCTGCATTTGATGAAGATTGGCTAGAGGAAGAATCTGCTAAATGTTTTGATTTGATATCAAAAGTAAACAAATGGAAAAAGGCTCTCGAACCGGTTGATTTCAGAAAGACAGATATGGGGATTGATTATAAGCATGCAAAAGAATTGTTTGATGCTTTATCCGAATATTTTGCTGAAATTCTACAAAATGTATACTTTGAGAAAAAATCTTGGGTAGTCGAAAAAGTCGATCTTGTAAACAGACAATATATTGTAAAAAATAGAAAACCGATCAAATTTGTTCAGATGGGAACTGGTCATACCGCCCTAAATTCAATTTTATCCCGTATAAAGCAGAATTTTGGTGGGAAAAAGAAGATCATATTGGTAGATGAAATCGGGCATATGGATGAAAAAAACATTGGAATATTGGTTGATGAGATAAAGAGCCAGATTAAAAAAGGTGAAACGATATTTGCACTAATTACCATAGCAGACAGCAAAGTGTCAGAGATTACCTGGGACCCTGTCCCTGTGTAAGTAGGTGATGATTTGCCCCAATATTACTTAAAACCAGAATACAAAGAGTTTCTAATTACAAAAATTTCTAAGTCTAAAGGAAAATATTCTGTTGATTTAATCAAAAAGCCTGTAAAAAATCTCCAGGAATTTTTCTCCTCAACCAGTTTTAAAAGGGATGAATGGTCATATTCGTTGTCTGAATTAGATCATCTTGTAAATAAAGGAATTTTAGATTTGATCGAAGAAGAGGGATATTATCTCTTAACATACAAAGGTCTCGTTATTTTAGAATATAATCTTGAATTCTCTGATCAGTTTGATAGTTATCTCAATGATCTCAATTCACTTTTATTTGAAAAAAATTTGAAAACAAAATATGAATCATTGAGGCCAAAAGATAAAGTGATTCTATTCACAGTCCTTGGATTATATGCATTTTCACCAGATTTATCACTTTATGTCGATGAATCAAATAAATCCGAGTTTGCTCATTCTGCAGATTTCGCTGTTGAACTATTAAAAAAGCATTATCCCAAAGATGTCAGTGATTTGGATAAAATATGGGATTCAAAAGTTGTTGGTGAAGATTCAATTCTCTCAAATTTAAGAAGATTAGACGAAATTCCGAAAAAAACCGGTAATATATTCAAAGTTGCATCTGGGAAGACACATGGGATTTATGTTGATATATTAAAAGAAGATGGTTCTATTAATAAAGATAGAGCTTTATTTTTGTTGAGGAAAATCTTTGATAATAAAATATTCGATATGGATCAAAAACAAAAATTGATTGATACGTTGAATAATATTGATAAGGGTTATTTTTCTCTCATTCGGTCAAATAATAAGGTAAATAGGATTAAAATAAAAATTCAGCTACGAGACATTATCTTTGAAGAATTATAATTTCATTAATAAGAATGGTACAATTCTAAAATCTAATGATTTCTATATTTTTTCAGATGAAACAGAAGGAAGTTTACTCACACGGCCACACCAATAGTTGACGTGAATTTATTTGGGGAATGTATGGATGCAGCAAAATCATTTAAAATTCCCAGGGCTTTTGCATTCTCTATATATAATTCAACCGCCTCTTTCAGGTTAAGAAGAGCTTCCTCAGGCGTGTCGCCTGCACTTGCAACGTCAAGTTCAGGGCATTTTGAAACATAAACATCATCTTCCTGCCAGATTATAGCTGTAACATTGAATTTTTCCATACTTTTCATACTTATTGAAGGGTAACCCTTGCTATTAAATTTTTGGTTAAACTTTTTCCTGTTTTTAAATACATGCGTCTGAAAAGAAAAATAGAATCACAGAAAACCGATAGAAAAGCTAAACCTTCGAGCACCTGCGCCGGGATGCCCCCGCCGATTCACGACAGTCTGTGCCCTACGCTATCAGCGGAACCGTAATATGCAGCGCATCATAATCAACAACATGCGCTTTCCTAACATGATTTTTACTCTCTTTCAGCTTAAGGAGACCGATATGTATAAAAAAGTATATCAAGATAATAAGTTATAATACAGAATGCAAAATTGGTGATCCTGATGCTTATAGATTATATTAACAAAGCGTTAAGCAAAGCGCAATACGATAAGCTTGAAGATGGCAGCTTTTCCGGCATTATACCGCAATGTCCGGGTGTTATCGCTTTTGGGAAGACGCTTTTTGAGTGCCAGAAAGAACTTGAATCAGTCCTTGAAGGCTGGCTCATAGTCAAAATACGGCACGGCGAATTGAAAGGTAACCTTTGCTATTAAATTTTTGGTTGAACTTTTTCCACTCCCGAACCCTTCCGCAAATTTTAAATCCTCAGAATCAGCTTTGAGATTATGCCAATCGAGGGATTTGTAGAGTACAAAAGAAGAGAATACTGCAACGATATTGAGTGTCCCATACAGGTGATGATGAATAAAAAGACACAGGAATCATCAGATTATAATGACCTGCGGGAAATATGCATGAAAAATTGCCTGCATACCACTTATGAATTCCATCACTGGCTCATCGAAAAAGGTTACCTGCTGGTCAGGCCTGAATAAAAACTATAGGAGGATATTAATTATGAACTGGGGAATGAAGAACAGGATTTCACGGATAATAAAGCCAAAAACAGGGCGCTGCGTCATGCTGGCGGTTGACCATGGTTACTTCCAGGGACCGACCACGGGCCTTGCGAACCTTGGCAAAACAGTTGAGCCGCTGCTGCCGTACGCAGATGCGTTAATGATAACCAGGGGCGCAATCAGGAACTGGATAGACCCTGCTGTGGATATACCGATAATTTTGCGTGTCTCGGGCGGGCAGAGTATCCTGAAAGAATTATCCAATGAAATCATAACCACCAATATAGATGATGCAATACGGATTAACGCCTCCGCTATCACTTGCTCGGTATATGTCGGCGGGGAATATGAAAAGGAAACAATAGATAATTTATCAAAACTCGTGGACGAAGGGGAAAAATACGGAATCCCGGTCCTGGCAGTGACCGCGGTCGGAAAGGAAATGGCGCGTGATGCCCGGTATCTCGGCCTTGCCTCAAGGATTTGCGTGGAAATGGGCGCGCACATGATAAAAACATATTATACCGAAGATTTCGGGAAAGTGGTCGAAGCGTGCGGTAATGTTCCTGTTGTCATTGCAGGCGGCAAAAAGCTGCCTGAGATGGAAGCCCTGCAAATGGCTTATAATGCAATCTCAGATGGCGCCGTCGGGGTGGATATGGGCAGGAATATTTTCCAGAGCGATAGTCCTGTGGGTATGATACAGGCTGTAAGGGCGATCGTTCATGAAGGTAAGTCTGTGGATGAGGCTTGCGGGATATACGAACAATCCAAATAGAGCGAACAATGAAAACCGCCGTATATTATAACAATAACGATATCAGGATAGAGGACAGGCCGAAACCTGAAATAAAAAACGGGGAGATTCTGGTCAAAGTCAAAGCATCAGGCATCTGCGGGACAGACCTTATGGAATGGTACAGGATAAAGAAAGCGCCCCGTGTGCTTGGTCATGAAATGGCCGGTGAGATAGTCGAATCAAAATCTGATAAATTCAAAATAGGACAGCGGGTTTTCGTAAGCCATCATGTCCCGTGCAACGAATGCAAATATTGCCTTTCGGGAAATCATACCGCATGTGAGACGCTGCATAAGGGCAATTACGACCCAGGCGGCTTCAGCGAGTTCGTCAGGGTTCCGGAAATAAACGTTGAGGAAGGTACTTACATACTGCCTGATAAAGTTTCTTACGAAGAAGGGACAATGATAGAGCCGCTGGCATGTGTCGTGAGGGCGCAGAGGATAATCGGGGTTGGCGAAGGGCAGACTGTATTGGTTATGGGCTCGGGGATTTCCGGTCTTTTGAATATACGTATAGCTAAATTAAGAAAAGCAAAAGTCATTGCGACAGATATTAACGAGTATAGATTAAAGATGGCAGAGGAATGCGGAGCGGATGAAGTATTCAATGCAAATGAAGAGCTGGATATAAAAGCGGACAGGATTGTAATGTGTACCGGGGCGATGCCTGCTTTTGAAGCTGCATTCAGGTACATAGACAGGAAAGGGATAATTATGCTTTTCGCCATCCCGAATAAGAATATTTCGATTCCCAATGAGATTTTCTGGAGGAATGAACTGACGCTTGTATCAAGTTACGGCGCGGCTCCTGTTGACCTGGAGGAGGCTCTTGAGTTAATCAAAGATGGGAAGGTAAATGTTAAGGATATGATTACTCACATGGTAAAATTGGTGGACATCCAGAAGGGTTTCAGGATAGCGGGGGAAGCGAAGGACTCGCTGAAGGTTGTGGTTGTTCCATAGGATTAAAAAGCAGCATAAGTAGTTAATTTATAAGACTTTTTATTATTTTCTGGTTTGAAAAACCACAGAGAGCACAGAGGACACTGAGAAAAGGGACAACTCTCTGTGCTCTCTGTGTGCTCTGTGGTCGATTATCCTTACTTGATTTCATTTACCCAGAAGAAATTAAAAAATCTCTAATTTATAGCCGATAGGCTTAATACATTTAATTCAGATTGCAGAGAACATTATGATTGCAAAAAAAGACCTTGAGCACATAGCGTGGTTATCCCGCCTTGAACTGAGCGAGGAAGATAAGGAAAAATATACGCCCAAGCTCAATTCGGTTCTTGATTATTTCGGGGAAGTCGACGAGGTCGATACGGAAGGCGTTGAGCCCACATATCATATTCTTCCAATGAACAATGTGTTCAGGGAGGATGAAATAAACACACCTGCAAAGCCCCTCACCCAGGAAGAAGCGCTATCAAATGCCCCGAAGAAGCAGGACGGGTTCTTTAAGGCGCCAAGGATGATGTGAATGGCAACAATCAATGAATTGAAAGAGCGGATTCATGCAGGGTCATCGGAAGAAATTGTTGCGGAATATCTTGAAAGGATTGGCAGCAGTAAGCTTAATGCTTTTATCACCGTCGCAAAGGAAAGTGCCCTTGCGCGCGCAAAAGAAATCGATTCAGAAGGGCATGATGGTCCTCTTGCAGGCATACCGGTTGCAATCAAGGACAATATTTCCACAAAAGGCGTCCTGACAACATGCGCCTCGAAAATTCTTAGCGGATACGTCCCGCCGTACGATGCCCATGTGATTGAGAGGCTAAAAGAGGCGGGCGCCATTATTATCGGCAAGACCAACATGGATGAGTTCGCCATGGGCACCTCGACTGAGACGAGTTTCTACGGCCCTACGAGAAATCCCTGGGATTTGGACAGGGTTCCGGGCGGTTCGTCTGGCGGGAGCGCAGCCGCAGTGGCAGGCGGTGAAGTCCCTCTTGCTCTTGGTTCTGACACAGGCGGTTCGGTGCGCTGCCCAGCCTCGTTCTGCGGCGTGGTGGGGCTAAAACCAACGTATGGCGTCATATCCCGTTACGGGCTTATATCGTATGCCAACTCGCTTGAGCAGATAGGGCCGTTTGCAACCACAGTTCGCGATGTTGCTATGCTTTTTGATGTAATTGCAGGATACGATGCCCGCGATTCCACATCTGTTGATAAAGAAGTAAATTATTCATCTGCGCTTAAAAACGATGTCAGAGGATTAAAAATCGGCGTGCCTGAAGAATACTTCGGGGACGGGACTGATGAAAATGTGGAAAAGGCGGTCTGGAATGCAATACATAAACTTGAGGACATGGGCGCGACCAGAACCGAGGTAAAGATGCCCCATACAAAATATGCCCTGTCCGCTTATTATATAATCGCCATGAGCGAGGCTTCATCCAACCTTGCGCGGTTTGACGGCATGAGATACGGTTTACGCACCGAAGACAGCGACTGGCACACAACATTCTCGCAGGTGAGGGCAGCAGGTTTTGGCGATGAGGTTAAAAGGAGGATTCTCCTTGGCACTTACGCCCTCTCAGCAGGGTATCACGATAAGTATTACTTAAAGGCGCTGAAGGTACGGACACTTATCAAGCGGGATTTTGAACTGGCATTTAAGGATGCGGATGTACTGATAGCGCCCACGATGCCGTATCCCGCATTCAAACTGGGTGAAAAAATAGACGACCCGCTGTCCCTGTATCTTGCAGATGTGGATACAGTTCCCATAAACCTTGCGGGCGTCCCGTCCATTTCAGTACCTTGCGGTTTTTCACATGGGCTGCCCATCGGGATGCAGGTCATAGGGAAGCACTTTGACGAAGCTACAATCCTGCGCACAGCTTACACGTTTGAAGAGAATACGGATTTCCATACACAAGAGCCGGAGGGATTGTGATGTTTGATGAACCCAACAAGAACAACCCGTCTTTTTCGAAGGGTTCATCAAAGTACGAGAATCCTGATGGCGTAATGATAGGGCTTGAAGTCCACGTCCAGTTAAACAAACTCAAGACCAAGGTATTCTGCGGATGCACCACGGATTATCATAACGACCCTCCGAACTCACATGTATGCCCCGTGTGTCTTGGGCTCCCCGGCGCTCTTCCAGTCATTAATAAGAAAGCGGTGGAAGCCGCCATTAAAGTCGGGCTGGCGCTTAACTGCAAAATAGAGGAACACACTCAATTTTACAGGAAGAATTATTATTACCCAGACCTTCCGAAAGGCTTCCAGATAACGCAGTACGACTTCCCGATTTCAAGCGGGGGCTATATCGTGATAGAAGGGGAGGACGGCGAACACAGGGTGGGTATCACGCGCGCCCATATGGAAGAAGACCCGGGCAGGCTCGTGCATGAGGGGACAATCGACAAATCGAAATACACGCTCATCGATTACAACCGCTCGGGCATGGCGCTGCTTGAAGTTGTGAGCGACCCCGATATGCGAAGCCCGAAAGAGGCGCGGAGGTATCTTGACAAGCTGCGCAACATCCTTGAATACCTTGATGTATTCGACGGAAACCTCGAAGGCGCGTTGAGAGTGGACGCCAATATTTCGATAATGGGAGGCCAGCGCGCCGAGATTAAGAACATCTCATCGCACAAAGGCGCTGAGCGCGCGCTGCTCTATGAAATTGTGCGGCAGAAGAACGTGCTGCGCCGCGGCGGCATTGTGGTGCTGGAGACGCGCCATTTTGATGAGGCGAGGGAGATTACGCTTTCCATGCGTTCTAAGGAAGAGGCGCACGATTACCGCTATTTCCCTGAGCCTGACCTTGTGCCTTTGAAGATTTCGGGCTGGGCGCCTGCGATAAAGGAGACATTGCCTGAATTGCCTGATGCACGACGAATGAGGTTTGTAGAGCAGTACGGGATTACGGATGACCATGCCAAGGCGCTGACATCGGAGTTGAAGCTTGCGATATTCTATGAAGATGTGGCGAAGAAGGCTGATTCTAGGATGGCGGCGGTCTGGATATCTGATGTGCTGAAAGGTGAATTGAATTACCGCGACCTCACTATCGATTCCTTCAAGAAAGATAATATGCTTTCGATACTTGAGCTTCTCGCGAGCAAGAAAATCACTGAGGACGGCGCCGTGGATATCATCAGGACTATTCTTGATAAAGGTGGGTCGCCTGATGAAATAGTTGCGGAGAAGGGGCTGCTTAAAGTTGAAGGGGATATCGTTTCAACAGCGGCGGAAGAAGCCATTAAGGAAAATCCGCAGGCTGTAGCAGATTTCAAAGCCGGGAAGGAGAAGGCGCTCAACTCGCTTGTGGGAGCTGTGATGAAGAAGACGAAGGGAAGGGCAGATGCGAGGGCGGCGAGGGAGGTTTTGTTGAGGATACTGGAGTAGAAATGGTTGGCAGTGCATCCAATTCGAATACAAATGATTAAGTAATTCAAGGGGAATAATAACAAATAGCAGGTAAAATAAGCATGTGCGAAGAACATAAGTATGGCGGACTCTGGGAAGACCCTGAAAGGCTTAAAAGATACCAGAAACTTTTTGAAGAGGCTTTTCCCGGGCAGACGGCTTTAGATATACTGCACAGAAGACCTGCAAAACATGCCAAAAAATAGATTTTTTATCGATAGCTGTATTTTTCTCGGAGCAGTTATTAAGGACGAAAATACAAGGGCATGTAAGAGTTTTATCAGTCGTATCCACAACGAGGTATTTATTGGATATATTTCACCGTTTGTAAGTGGAGAAATGATCAATTCGATTCTATATGCTGATAATATAAGGCAAATGATAAAACCGGAAATCCTCCATGCTGTTGTGGATATGCTCATTTCTACGAAGCTTGAGAATTTTGTACCATCAAATAATGATATGATGGTTTATTCAGAACTCAGGAAAGCCGACGATAGAATATCCGAAAGCGACCTGATGCATGTGATTTGTGCTAAAATACTCAAAATTCCGCTGGTTACCACAGACGATAGGATGCTCACCAGCCGTGGGTTAAATAATTATGTGGATATAGTGTCTCCGGTTGACGTATTATAACTTAAGTAAATTGGATAATTTTTTTTGAAATTTTGTCTCGCGCCGCCCCCCTCTGCAAACTCACGCTGGCACAGCCACACGCTCGCAGACGGCGCCGCCGAGCCTCACAGTGATTTCAAAGCCGAAAGTTTGGTATTATATGTTTAAAAATCATGAACTATAAATAGTTAGTTTTGGTATATGTCAGTCCGGATGATGTTCAAATGACTGAGAAAATCGATTGGTACGATACATTCGTGGATTTTAACTATAAGCCTTCAAGAAATGACCTTGTATGTTTATATTATTTTGAACCCGCAAAAGGGATAAGCGCAAAAGAAGCAATCGGGAGAATTGCCTCTGAAAGTTCAGCCGGGACATGGACAACCCTCCACGATTTGCCGGCAAGAGTTGAAAAGATTAAAGCACGGGCTTTTGAACAGGATGGGAAATATGTAAAAGTGGCATATCCGCTTGACCTCTGGGAACCGGGAAATGCGCCCCAGCTCTTAAGCGGCATAGCAGGTAACATCTTTGGCATGAAGGCGTTGCGCAACTTAAGACTAATAGATGCCTCCCTTCCTGCAAAGTATATCAGCTCCTTCAAAGGACCGCATCACGGTATTTCAGGAATCAGGAATCTTTTGAAAGTAAAAGAAAGACCCATAACAGGCGCAGTTCCGAAACCCAAAATCGGCTTCAGTGCGGCTGAACATGCAAAAGTAGCGTATGAAACATGGATGGGCGGGTTTGACCTTGTAAAAGACGATGAAAATTTGACCTCGACTTCTTTTAACCGTTTTGAAGACAGACTTTCCCGAATGACAAAATTGCGGGACAAAGCCGAAAAGGAAACGGGCGAGCAGAAAGATGCCCTCCTTAATATCACAGGTGAAACAAAAGAAATGATTCGCAAGGCGAAATTGCTTCACGATTCCGGATGGAGATTTGCAATGATTGATGTGGTCACGTGCGGGACAGCCTCGGTCCAGACCATGCGCGAGGAATGCGGCGATTTGGGTCTAGCTATACATGCCCACCGGGCCATGCACGCTGCATTTGACCGGAATCCAAAACATGGGCTGACGATGTATTTCCTTGCAAAACTTATGCGGTTAATCGGTGTTGATGAAATTCATTCAGGGACTGCAATCGGAAAACTGGTGGGGACAAAAAAGGAGATAGTAGGGATTGCGAATGTTCTCCGGGATTCTCACATAAAAGGGCCTTTCCTTTCACAGGATTGGGGTAAGATAAAACCGGCGCTGCCTGTTTCTTCAGGCGGTCTCCATCCTGGTTTAATACCGTCTGTAATGGGAATTCTCGGAAATGATTGCACGATTCTCGTAAGCGGCGGCATACACGGGCACCCGGAAGGAACACGCGCAGGGGCAAAAGCTGTGATGCAGGCAATCGAAGCAACAATGGAAGGGATTGAACTTTCGGATTATGCCAGGAAAAACAAGGAATTACAGCAGGCGCTTCTTAAATGGGAATATTATCGACCTAAATAGGTCAAATATTCTCAGCGGCTGGACTCTTTTTTCTTTTTACCTGCTTTTTTCCCGGGCGCCGGTTTGGTTTCCTTTTTAGCTGCGGGTTCTTTTTTAACGGGTTTCTTCTTTTTACTCTCCTTTTTTTCCGGCTTCTTTTCAGTCTTCTCTTCTTCTTTTTCAGGTTCTTTTTCTTCAAATTTAAATTCAATCTTTTCCGGCTTTTTAGCAGCCCGTTTTTTCATGGGAGCTTCCTTCTCCTCAACTTCAGGGAGTTCATCTTCAAGCTTAAGTTCAGCAATTGTACTTGCCTCTATTTTCTCCTCTTCGCCTGCTTCGCTCGTTTTTTCGGGCTTCGGTATTTCCTTGTCCTCTATCCCGAATCTTTCTCGATTAAATTCCACGGGCGTTATGTCTGTAATTCCTGAAAGTTCGGTTTGCTGGTTTATTTCAGGCTCCGGTTTTTTCTCGATTTTTCTTAATCGTATAAACAGGAAAACTGCGATTATAATAAAAACAATATTTGCAACCAGCATGATTATATCTAATGTTGATAGTAGTGCCATAATTTCTCCTTCATTCTGGATTCAATATTTATATTATAGCACTTAATGTTTTTGATAGCAAAAAGGATTCTGTTAACAGCGCCTTCTGCCAATAATGGTGAATCCTGCAGTCCGGGAGGTGGTTGAAAAAGAGATAAATGTTGAAATCTGCGTAAGTTCAAGTTTAAAGGAATCAGCTAAACGCCTCATCATTAAATTTTCATTAGTAATCTTTTAATCTTAAGCAGACACTTGTGGTATGAAGGTGATATTATTCAGGAGTATTCATTTAAACGAGGTTTTTCGCAGGATGCAGGGCGAATCAGGGCAGAGCTTGAGAAGAATTTTCCAGCGCAGATAAAGGAAGAGAACGGGAAATGCACAATAAATTACGGTGCTTTCAAAACGTTAACTGTCCGGGTTGATAATAAAAAGCTGTGCGTGGAAACCGAATATAACAAAGACGTTAAAGACGATGTTATTCTCGATACCAACAAGCGCTACAGGGTCTTCCTTGAAGATGCCACCGGTTATAATGCCAAGGAACGGCTTGCAAAAGCCAAGAAAGAAGTGCAGGGAGCCTGAATTTGTGGGATGCGCTTAAAAGACCTGATGTTCCCGCATGCCTCCGCATTTGCGCAGGCACTGACGGCTCGGTCACGCAGCTTCTTGAGGTGCTCACAGGGAAAACGGTAGTAGTCAAAACGCTTGAACAAAGCGTGATAAAAGCAACGCCTGATATCGCAAAGCTTCTTGATATCGAGGTCGGGGACGAGGTCAACAGCCGTCTTGTTACATTGGATGCCGGAGGGACTATTTACGTTCTGGCAAAATCCCTGGCGCCCGTAAAAAGAATGCCGCAGGCAGTGAGGGACGACCTCATGCGGGCGGATATCCCGATAGGAAGGATTCTGCGGGAGCATAAGCTTGAGACAAGGCGGAATATACTGAAAATGGAAATTGTGCGGCAGGATTTTTTTGGGAACGTTCCCGTGCTTTCAAGGGAATACAGGATAATCTATGAGAATAAGGTGCTTATGTGGATTAAAGAGTGTTTTCCTGTGGATGACAGGTGGAAGATGTGAAAAATATCCATGCAGTTTATAAGTTGATAATATGGCATTAAAGAAATGGGTTAGGTTCACTCTCTTTTTAAGTGCATATTCCCCGTTATTTGCACTATTAGGTTTGAGAATTTTATTAGATAATTATGAAGTCATAACCGAATGGAATCCGTTTTCTTTTGGAATTTCATTAATTTTTATTGTGATAATATTTTCAAATTTTATTTTATACTATTTATTGCGAGAATCTAAGAAAGATGACGGCTACAAACACATAACGATTAAACACAAGGAAAATTTAAATCATATTTATTTAGAATATTTGGTCACATACATTATTCCATTTTTAAACATTAATTATTCTAATATAAAAGATATATTTTTATTGGTTCTATTACTTATGGTAGTCTGTTTTATGTATCTTAAATCAAATTTAATATATGTGAACCCGATGATAAATTTATTCGGTTACAATCTCTTCAAAATAGAAGATCCATTTCAAAACGAATACATGCTTCTTACAAAACAAAATAAACTATTACTTGAGGTTTCAATTAAAGCGGTCTCTATACATGAAAATATTATAATGGAGTGTAATGAAGATGATTGATGCAAAATCTATAATTGACCTGATGTTGGCACATATTCAAGAAAAAGATGTTCAGATAGAGATGTACTTTATCAAAAAAAGCAATAGCCGTATGCCAGAAAAAATGAATAGGGTATTTTCTGTTAGCATTGCAGGCGATGTAAAGATCAAATTTACCAAAACTATAGTATCACAGCTAAATACTATTAAAATTCAAGATTTGAAGTTTAAAGATTTCTTTGCGAGTGACTTGTTGCCCGAACACGAACACATAGCTGTTATTGAAAATCTTCTTCTAATTCCAACATTTAGATATATTGACATGCGGATGGAACAACATACAAACCTAGATCAAATTAAAACCTTCGAAGGAGGATCAATAGAAGGATTTCATAGTTATGCTGTTGAATTCAAAAGTATAAATAATAAAGTCATATATTTCCGTAAATACACCAAGGGGAGTGTCATCTCTTCAGAAAATACTTTATTTAGTTTTAAGGACGGCATATTCAATCGTGTATATGGTGATGTATGTAAATTTGATGATTTTATTGATTGCGTTTATTACAAATTAGATAATATTCATGAAATTATGTATATTTTGAATAGGAACGGCTTCGAATCGATTTTCTCTTTATTAGATCTTTATATAAATGAATCTAAGAAGGTATTTGAAAAGCTTACATCATTTAAAAATTTTGAAATACAAGAAGATCTCCGTGATCAAATACTTGATAAACCTGCATTCTTAAAGAGAATAGCTCGCCTTTCACTCCAGGGTGGTTTTGATAAGATTGATATCAATAGAATATCGAAAATAAAAAAAATGGTTCCTTATCTAAAGTTTGAAGTTAAAAATAATAAAATTGTAATTAGCGACAAAGATTGTTTTAAAGATTTTCTTGACGTATGCGAGAAAAATATCCTCAAGGACCTAGTGGATGAAGAAGAATTTTTCAGAACGAGATATAAAGAACCTTTGAAATGACCAATAATTCATCTGTTTTAAGGAAACGAAGTCAGCACCCTGCCAATGCGCAGGGTTTAATTGCAATTTACCCTAACCCCGTACTTAACTACACCCGGACTTGTTAGCGTTTTTGCCTTTATAATGTTTTCTCACTAGACGAGCAATTCTGCGTGAAAATGTATTTTTCAAATCACTTCCCATCCCTGACCGACCTGAACAACTCAAAGCAGTAGAAACAGGCTTTATTTAACCAGCACTTTCATCCTTCTCACCGTTTCAGCAACCCTGTCAAAGAAAATCTTCTCGGTATCAAGAGGTCCCGGGTGCGCTTCAGGATGGTACTGCACCGATATTATCTCAAGCTTTTTATGCTCAAGCCCTTCAACAGTGCCGTCATTGGCGTTTAATTGAGTGATAGATACCTCTTTTTCATCCATGCTGCTATCATCCACCGCATAACCGTGGTTCTGCGATGTGATGTACACGATACCCCTCTTTTTGTCCTTCACAGGCTGGTTGGCTCCGCGGTGTCCGAACTTCATCTTGTAAGTCTCTCCCCCGAGCGCCAGCGAGATAATCTGGTGCCCGAGACAGATGCCGAAAATGGGCAATTGTCCAGCAAGCTCTTTCACGACCGAGATGCCGTTTATTGCCTGCTGCGGGTCTCCAGGGCCATTGGAGAGAAGCAGGGCATCCGGCTCGTAATTCATGATATCTTTTAACTTCGTTGTTGCAGGAACAACAGTGACATTGATTCCCCGGTTGTTCAGGCTTTTAACGATGTTTCTCTTTGCACCGAAATCCATGAGCACGATGTTGCCCCCGTCTTCCTGCCCTTTTACCCGGTATGGCTCTTTGCATGTGACCCTGCTAATCAGGTCAAGACCTCCTATATCGGGCTGCTCCCTTGCAAGCCTAACAGCTTCCTCGCCGTTATCGTCCCCGACTATTATAGCGGCTTTCATGGTGCCGTGCTCTCTTGTTTTTATCGTGAGCATACGGGTATCAATTCCCATGATGCCTGATTTGCCCTCATCCTTCAGGAACTCAAAAATTGAGCGCTTTGATTTGTGATGGGATGGATGGTCGCAGGCTTCCCTTACAACCAGTCCTTCTGCCTGCATCCTATCGGATTGGAAGGTTTCGCCGCTTATGCCGTAGTTGCCGATGAGCGGATACGTGAACATCAGTATCTGTCCCTTATACGATGGGTCTGTCAGGGCTTCCTCGTAACCTGTGTACTGCGTTGTAAAAACAAGCTCGCCCCGGACAATACCTTCCACTCCCAGACCTTCTCCTTTTACAAATGTTCCGTCCTCAAGCCCGAGTACCGCTTTCATGGTTGCTAAACTGTAAAGGCATGGTAAATAGATTACGACTTGGGAAATGTGTGTAAGTTCTATACTCTCTTTCCTGTAGATCTACATATTTTCGTGCCAATTGCAAATGTTTTTGGAGTATCATTTCTAGTTTGGTACGAATAATTATATTATAACAAAGCGAAGTGATTATTATGAAATCCAAGAGATATGAAGCAAAAGATGAGGACGAGCTTCTCAGGCTTATTGATGCGGACCCTGATAAATTAAAAGGCTGGGAAGGGCCTATCGAGGCGCATCTGAGGTCTGTTCACTATCCTCCAAAGAAGTCTAAAGGCCAGAGTTCGGACTATAAATAAGTAATTTTTTGGTAGCGTTATTTTTTATCCAGAACATACCGCAAACGGGGCTGGAGAGCAGGTTTGGCAGGCGTTTCTTGTTCTCACCGTGACACTTCTAAGAAATTAGCGAGCTATATATAACGCTACAACGTAGTTCACTTGCCTATAAGACAGTAAAACTAAGAAGAAATTATGAACCGTGAAGACTGGTTTAAGAATCTCATTCAAGAGTTCCGTGAGAAATATAAAGAACTATCTGAAGGCGAAAGGAAAAACATCAACTTAGATGATTTGACGGAACCGTGCCAAATACTGTCTATTACATTTGAATATCCTCCGCTGACCAAGACTTTTATTCTCCATCTTCCCCATATAAAGGATGAAAAAGTGTGGGCGTATGGACCTATCAAGCC
This sequence comes from Candidatus Methanoperedens sp., assembly GCA_041494705.1. Lineage (GTDB taxonomy): Archaea > Halobacteriota > Methanosarcinia > Methanosarcinales > Methanoperedenaceae > Methanoperedens. Next base: position 165,603 of record JBGQBI010000004.1, on the reverse strand, counting down.
ATACGAAGCCTTCGAGCTATTTGAAAAAATCATTTCTGACCCTGTTTGGGATATTCCAATAGATACAGATGAACAATATGTTCTTTTTTTTCTCGAAGGCGAACCAATTGTTAGAACTTTACTCGATAGGGATCTAAGAAGCATTCTTAGAGAAATTCAAAGAAATGTATTCAATCCCATCTTTTTAGACATCCCTACTCACAAACAATATTTTTTGAAAAATTCTGCTATATGGTCTTGTTATGGAGACATTACTAAGGCTGACCCAGCAAGTATGGTCGTCTCGATAATTCATAATGCTAAAAATGCTTGTCAAAACGAGCAAGCTCAAAAGACAGTCGAAATATTAGCTAAGACTGAACCACAGAAAATTCAAGAACATTCCGAACCCATATATAAGTGGCATGGAACATTTCTATTTCCACCTGTGTATATTGGAAAGGCGCCAAAAGTCCCCTTTTCAGAGGAATTATTCGAGGAAATACACATAATTAAATTCGGTACGGTTGTCTTTGAAGGTAAATTTAATGGCCAAAATGTTATCGCAACCTATGATGGATTTGTAGGAGTAGAAGAAATAGAAAACAAAGTAGCTCTGGAAATCCTCAATGTCTTGGTTGCCACCTTTTTTCTAAGGGGAACTTTGTCGTATGTGATACGAGAACATGAACTCGGACACTTCCAATACGACATTAACTCAAAAAAATTTGGAGGTTCGTCTATACCTATGCTTCCAAGATTCTCAATTCAGTATGAACAAAAGTCAGCGGAGCCATTTTTTAGAAGGAGAACAAAACTCACCCATAAGGAATTAGGTGAAACGCTCAAAGACGCCGAACTATATTGGAATAACCCTAAGCTTCGTTTTTATATTCCATTCTTCCTCGAATCTTATACACACTTCTCTGAATCGGAATATACTCAATCATTTTTTATGAGCTGGGTAATAATTGAAAAGTACCTTACTGGAAAGTGGGAAGATTTTTTAAAAGAGAAAGGCATTTCTGGTGGATTCAAAAAAGAAATAAGTAAGTGGAACATTGACAAAATTATCAAATCAATCAATCTTCAAGAGATATTGTTAAATGCCGACTATGAGATTCTTATGAAAATGAAACAAAAGAGAAATGAAATCCTTCATGGAACAATCAGAGCCACGAAAGAAGATGCTGAGAAGGTGCTTTCATTAGCTAGATATATAATAAAAAAAGAAGCTTGAATTAGAAAAACCATATCTATAAAAACTAAAATGATGTAAAAGAATTAAAATTTAAGTCTTCATCGATCATGTCCAATGATATAATCACCAAAGTCACCCTCGCAAAAAGCGCCTCCATCCCATTAGCAAGCGTGCCCGGCGCCGTAAAGAACAGAGTCCTCGCTTCGATGGCACAGGCTCTTGACTCAAACAGGGAGATAATCATCTCAGCCAACAAAAAAGACATTGCAGCGGCAGAGAAACTCGTAGAAGCAGGCAAGCTTCCAAAAGCCATTATCAAAAGGCTGAAAGTGGACGAAATCAAGATAGACGAGATGATAGCAGGCATCAAAGACGTCATCAAATTCGAAGACCCGGTAGGAAAGACACTTTCCGCACTTGAACTTGACAGCGGTCTTGAACTTTTTCAGGTAAGCTGTCCCATCGGATTAATCGGCGTCATTTTTGAATCCCGTCCCGACGTTGTGCCGCAGATTATGTCGCTCTGCCTGAAAAGCGGCAATGCTACCATCTTCAAAGGTGGAAGCGAGGCTGCGCACTCAAACAGGACAATCTTCGATGTGCTCGTGAACGCCATCGAGGGCACGGAAGGGATGCCGGCGGGCGCATTCGCGCTCATGGAGACACGGGAAGAAGTAAACGAGATGCTGAAGCTTGATGATTACATAAACCTCATAATCCCGAGAGGCTCAAACGAGTTCGTGAAATACATCCAGGACAATACGCGGATTCCTGTGCTTGGTCATTCTGCAGGCATCTGTCATGTGTATGTTGACAGCGAGGCTGATATGAATACGGCGCTCGATGTATGCTATGATGCAAAAGTCCAGTACCCCGCAGTCTGCAATGCCATGGAAACCCTGCTTGTGCACAGGGATATTGCGGAAAAATTCCTGCCTGAGATGGGAAAGAGATACAACGAGGCGGGCGTGGAACTTCGGTGCGATGAGCGTTCATTCAGGTTATTAAAAAAAATGGGATTCTTGAAAGCCCTCCTTCATGCCACAGAAGAAGACTGGAGAACAGAGTACAATGACCTTATCCTTTCCATAAAAATAGTAGATTCGCTGGATGAGGCTATTGACCATGTCAACAAATACGGCTCACATCATACTGATGCCATTGTTACCGAAGATAAAAGCAATGCCGGCAGGTTCATCGACCTTGTGGACTCATCCAGCGTGATGTGGAATGCATCCACGCGCTTTGCAGACGGGTTCCGATACGGTAAAGGCGCAGAAGTGGGCATCAGCACTAATAAAATCCATGCCCGCGGCCCGGTCGGGATGGAAGGGCTTTTGATTTACAAATATGTGCTTATGGGAAAAGGGCATAAAGTGGCTGATTATGTAGGAAAGAACGCAAGGAAATATACGCATAAAAAGCTAAATGCAAGCCTTGCTGACAAAATGGGTAAGGGATGAGATGGAATCCACTAAAACCATTGACAGGAGAGAGCTTTTTAAGGATGTCAAAAAGATAGTCCTGAAAATAGGAACATCATCCCTTTCCAACGAGGATGGGAGTTTTAACAGGCGGTTGACAGAGGATCTGGCAGCGCAGGTTGCAAGACTGAGGGATGCCGGGAAAACCGTGATAATAGTAAGCTCAGGCGCAATCGGGATAGGGTGCGAAGAACTGAAAATGAAGGAGCGCCCCAGGGAAATCCCGCTTCGGCAGGCAGCAGCAGCCGTGGGACAGAATATCCTGATGCAGGAATGGATGGCGGCGTTCAGTAAGCATGACCTGAAGGTGGCTCAGATATTGCTGACCTACGAAGCCTTCTCGAACAGGATGACGTATCTTAACCTTCGAAACAGCATTTCGGCGCTATTGGATGCGGGTGTCGTTCCCATAATCAATGAAAACGACCCTATATGCGTGCATGAAATAGAGGCGACCTTCGGGGACAACGACAAGCTCTCCGCAATGGTGGCAAGCAAGGTTGAGGCAGAACTCCTCATCCTTTTATCCGATATTGACGGGCTTTATGACAAGAATCCCAAGAAAAATGAGGATGCAAAGCTCATAAGCACCATAGAAAAAATCACGCCTGAAATAGAAAGCTACGGGGGAAGCCCGACAAGCATGAAAGGCGTGGGCGGCATGAGGACAAAAATTGAGGCTGCCAAGATAACATCCATTGCAGGCTGCCACATGGTTATAGCAAACAGCGCCATTCAGGATGTGGTTATTAAAATCATGGACGGCGAGGACATCGGGACACTGTTCCTTGCCCGGGACGGGAAATACAAGAACAGGACGCGCTGGATAATACTTTCAAAGACAAGCGGCAAGCTCATCGTGGATAAAGGTGCGCAGGAGGCTGTCAGGAAAAAAAAAGGGCTTTTGCCTTCAGGGATTATCGGAGTTGACGGCGTATTCGACAGGGGGGATATCATCGAGATAGAGAGCGAAGGCATGGTATTTGCAAAAGGCATTACGGATTATTCTTCATCCGAGCTCAATAAAATCAAGGGGAAGCATTCTGATATGATAGAGAAAATATTGGGGATCAGGAATTATGACGAAGTGGTCAGGAAGAGCAACATAGGGTTGCTGTAATTTTCAAAAACCTTTATACCCGGCAAATCTAATCCATAGCCAATGACAATCTACTCCCATTCCCGTTTATCCGCGTTCGAGACATGTCCTCTCCAATACCGCCTGAGATATGTGGATAAAATAAAAATCGATGAGAGTGAAACAATTGAAGCCTTCATGGGTTCGAGAGTCCATGAAACGCTTGAGAAACTCTATAAAGACCTTCGCCTCTCAAAATCAGATACGCCGGAAGAGCTTCTTTCTTTTTATGATGACGTGTGGCTCAAGAACTATTCCGAGGGTATCAGGATTATAAAAGAAGGCTACACTCCACGGAATTATAAAGACACAGGCGCCAGATGCATCCGTGAGTATTACGCACGATACCAGCCTTTCAATGACGGGAAGACCCTTGGACTTGAGCAGATGATAGCAATCGACATCGAAGGATATAAACTCAGGGGATTTATCGACAGGCTCTCATCCAGCCGCGACGGGGTTTATGAAATTCATGACTACAAGACCTCACAGTACCTGCCGCAGCAGTCGCATTTTGACTCGGACAGGCAGCTTGCGCTTTACCAGATTGGCGTCCAGGAAATGTTCGGGGATGTAAACGAAGTCGATCTTGTATGGCATTATCTTGTATTTGACAGGGAGATAAAATCAAAACGGCAGCCGCATGATCTTTTAGAACTCAAGTCGGGGATTGTAAAGCTGATAGAGACTATCGAACGGGCTGAAGAGGAAAATGATTTCGAGGCGCAAGTTAGCGGCCTCTGCGACTGGTGCGATTACCAGTCCCTGTGCCCGAAGCGAATGCATCTCGTCAAAACCGGCCAGATGCCTCTTAATAAATACCTGGAAGACCCGGGAGTTTTGCTTGTGAACCGGTATGTTGAGAAATCAATGGAGAAAAAAAAGCTGGTTGATAATATAGATGCAGAGCTTGAATTGCTGAAGGAAGCGATTGTCGCCTATGCAAAACGGGAAGGAGTGGAAATCATCCGAGGTAATGATAAGAAATTGCGTGTAAAGATTGAGGAGAAACCACATTTTCCTGCAAAAGAGGAAAAAGAAAGAGAGCAGCTTGATGCAATTATCAAAGAAGCAGGGAAATGGGAAGAGGTCTCAGACCTGAATATCCATGCTCTTTCAAAGGCTTTAATCGGATGGAGCCCCGAACTTATTGGAAAAATCCGGGAGTTCCAGAGAATGGAAGAGTCCTGCCGGATTTATATTTCGAATTTAAAGGAACGGGAATAGGGAAGTTCCATAATTCTAGCAATAAGCTTTTAAGAATGCCTGACGATTACAAGATAAATATGAGACGCACATATCACCAGTTCCCAACAGACCCTGAATTTGTAAGAAAATATAATTTCAAGGAAAACCTGCCCTATATTGTCAAAACAATTGCAGGAATGGACGGACAATCCGGGCAATTCATAACTGACAGCCCGGACCGGAAAGGCCGCCCAATAAAAGCAAAAAGGAGTATAAACATCGAAATCACGGATAAGAGCGTTGATTTCCATCCTCTCAACAACAGCACAGTTGATTCCGTGCTTAAAGATGTAAAAACTGAAGGGATAATTGATTTCAAAGTGACCCTCCAGTATTCTTTTCTCGATGATAAGTTCGACCGCATCCCCTTCAAGGGTGATTCGTATCTTGTCAGGACAGACCTTGAAAATAACGTACTGACCCTGAAGGTTCACAATATCGATGGTCTCGGCAGGACCGAAAGTGAAAGGATAGCAGATACAATTGTTGAAGAAATAGTAAAAAATGCGCCAAATGTGTGATGACGCCGTCTAAAGGAGTGATTGGCAGTGGGTTCATCTGACCTTACCTATACGGTTTCAATGCCTTTTTTAAGAAAGGGAAAAGACGCGTTGAAAGATAGCGAATTCGTGCTTGCCCTTTCTATTGATTTGAAGTGGTTCAATCCGGAACAGGCGAAAAATGTCTTGAAGGATGCAGAAAAATCAGGTCTTTTAAAAAGAGAAGGGGAACTGGTCCGCCCTTCTTTTGATATATCCGGGGTTGAAATCCCTTCCGGATTCAGGCCCGAACCCGGGATTTTTGAGAAAAAAACCATATTTGACAGGATTATCGACCGCATCATACTCAAAACCGGAATAGAGAAGCGCAAAGTAATAGCGTTAATAAATAAAAAACAGGAAGAACTCGGAAAACAGGTGCTGATAGAGGTCAGCGCCATTCTCGTTGCGCTTGAGCACGGAATAATGGTGGATGATCTTATCGATGAGGAGTATGGAGTTTTAATTAACCCTTCGTCTTCTTAGTAAATAATTTAATAAATTCGTCGCATTCCTTGACAATATCCTTTGATGCTTTTTTAATTACATCAATAGGGTCTGCGCCATCTGTTCTCACGAAAAGCACAGGTTCGCTGATTGTCGGGTGCTTTATATCGTATGTTGCAATCTCGACATGCTTGTTATCCAGTAAAGCAGTCTTTAAGATACTGAGCATGGTATGCGTTTCCCCTGTCACTTTGATATTTATTTCATTTTCCGTCTTATTGAGGATTGTAAGTTCCATAATATCACCTAAACAATTCCTGTCCCGTAATCCACAGACATTTTTCTTGTCTCTGTTCTTTCACATTTAGGACATTTAAGTTTACCGTTGTCTTTTTTCAGCACTGCCCTGCAATTGCCGCAATAGGCTTTCATGACCCCGAGTTCATTATCTACCGTGGTGAGACGCATATTCCGAAGGTCAATGACCCGGGCTTTAACGATGTCAAACGGGGCAAATTCATAATATAATTCTTTCACGTACGCATCCTTTACGTTTGAAACATGGATGGCTGCCTGGTCTGCATTGACAATCTCCCGCTCTCCCTTTCCTTTTATCCCCGCAATCTCAACCAGTGCAACTGAATCTTTTACATCGGTAACCTGGCCAATTACGATATCGCCCACCTGGATATGAGGTGGTGTTTTGGTAACGGGAATAACTGAAATGGACCTGTCCTTCGTGTTTACCTTAACAATTCCGCTGGCTGTAGCGTAAATATTCCCTTTATCCACATATGTCCCGTTTTTCGGCGAATATTCTTCTGAAGTCCCGATAAGGTCTCCGGGTAAAACGGCTCTTGTTTTCTCCTCCGGTTCTTCCCTGACGGTCTCTTCTGAAGGTTGCTCAGGCTGCTCTGGTTGTTCCATCTGTTCTGGCTGTTCTGTCTCTTCGCCACCTTCCTCGATTTCTTCTATTTCTTCCTCCAGTTCAAGCTCGCTTTCCTTTATATCTGTGGCTTCCTTGGCATCGCTTTTCCCAAGCTTTCTCCTGCTTGTCATTTTCTTTCTTTTAATTCTAATAACTATCCCTCTATTCGTTTCTCAATCCTGTATATCTCGACTTTTATGACCTTTATCTCCTTCGTATGAAACCTGAATGTCCTCTTAATAGGAAAATCGATTAACTGATACTCTGTTATGACCGATGGGCTAATGAATTTTTTTATGAATTCCAGACTTCCGGCATTATGTATGGAATAAACCACGCTGCTTACTTCGAGGGCTTTCCTCAAAAAGGGGCGGTCGCTTCCTTTAACCTGTGCGCCAAACGGCGGGTTCATCACAACTGTATGCGCTTTCCCGTCAATATTTTCGATGCGGCTGCATACGAACTCGACATCTGCGCCAAGTCTCTTCGCATTTGCCCGTGCAATCTCAAGAACTTCTTTATCATCATCAAAACCTATAACCTTTTCTGCTCCCAGGAGTTTTGCCCCGATTGCGAGTATTCCCCCGCCGCACCCGAGGTCATAAACCGTATCCGTGAGGTCGCCCCTCATGAATGCAAAATGCAGCAGCTCCGAAGCTACTGTCGCTGGCGTTGAGTACTGTTCCTTTGATGGTTTTGGGGTCCGAAAGCCTTCGACCTGCTCCAGCAGTATCTCAAGATGTTTCTTTCTCATAGTTTCCGGGCCGTAAAGTGAATTGCAGGCAGCATGGCTTCGCCGTGGACTTTTACATTGTTAAAATACTGCCTTGCAAGAGTTTTTATTAATTCCCCGCCCTGCTCTTTTTCTTTTTTCACAAGATTTCCAAGCATCAACAGGTGCGACCTTGCAAAATCCCCGGGTATCACTATTTCGCGTTTTACGCTTTCTGCTGTTATTTCACTGAAACCTGATTCCGAGAGCAGTCTGCTTACTTCTTCGAAATCATGCTGGAAAAGAGCGCCTGTGCTTTTCAGGAGTTCATTGAAAAAAAGGCTTGAGCGCTGCGCATCGTTCTGCGCCGCCCACTGGGTTATCATGAAAGAAAAGCTTGAATCCTTGTCCAATACCCTCGCCGCCTCATCAAAAGCAAACTTCAGAATGTCGGATGGGATAAGGTCAAAGTAATGATATGAAACAACCGATTTGAATACTGAATTTTTAAATGGCAATAGTGTGGGTTTTATGAGAACGGCGCCTGTCATCGGTCTTTTTGTAGTAATCCCGAAAACCGCAGATGGGAGTTCCTCTCCAAGCATTCCTCCGAAATCGAGGACTCGCGCGCCAAGCTCAAGGTTTGAGCGTTTGATGAATTCCTGTCGGTCTTTTGCTGCGTAGGGCATAAATAAGTCTAATATTATCGTTTCACTGTAGAATCTTATGAATATCCTTTATTCTTGTATTGTCTTTCTGTTCGATTCGTAAAATAAGTTCATGGACTTCTTTTTTGGTTAGAATCGCTGACTCCCATAATGATCTCAAAATTGAATGCAGACTTATTGTGGTTACATCGTTGGTTTCTGCAAACGACATAGCAGCTTCGTCCATTGATGAGAAATAGTATTTTCTGTTGATGCAAATAGATATTGCTTCCAGTTCACCTCTTCCAATACAGCGATTGGCTTTCAGGAATAACCTGTATATTTCTTGTTCTTTCTCGTTCGGTGTTAAAATCGCGAATTCTTCAAAGATTTTCAAGGGAAAATTATAACCATAATCTATTGGAATTTCCAGTTCTTCATAAATTTCAGGGGTTATATAAACATCATGTTTTGAGAAAAGTTTCTTTAACAATGGCAAACTGTCTGTTTTTGCGAATGCACTGAGGATGTCTGTATCGAAAATAAATGCCATCTTTATTTTTGTAATATCAATTTAACTTCTTTTTTGATTTTTTCCCTGGGTGGAGCTTTGACAATCCTTACAATGCCCCTGCTTGCAAGTATTTCTTTAAATCCCTCAGTTGACACACCAGCTATCTCGCATGCCCTGCTCATTGAAACAGTACTTTTCTTGTAAAGTTCTACTGCTATTTCTGTTTTCAGAGCGGGCTTCACTTCCAGTAACGTCCTGACCGCTTCATCAAGCAATTTTCGTTTGCTGCCGAAGTATCTTGAAGTTGCAAGAATATCAATACTTTCACGAACAAGACTTTCAGTCATAAATTTCACATGGGTTTGTATTTTTATGTTATATTGTGTCATTCCTTATAATAACTGTTTACTATCCCTTCGCCACTCCCATCGGCATAAGCTTCACGACTTTCCGGGCAATGCCAAGCTGGTGCACCACGTCCACTACTTCATCGCTCGATTTATAGACTCCCGGAGCTTCTTCAGCTATTATAGACGGGTGCGTTGCTCTCACTGTGATACCTTTAGCAGCCAATTCTTTTTGAATAGTCTCTCCATAAAATTCCCGCTTTGCAGCCGCACGGCTTGATACCCTGCCAGAGCCGTGGCATGCGCTTCCGAAAGTGAGTTCCATCGCTTTCTGCGTGCCGTGCAGCACAAATGAGGGCGTGCCCATGCTGCCCGGGATGAGAACAGGCTGGCCCACTTTCCTGTATACCGCTGGCACATCGGGATGCCCGGGCGGGAAAGCCCGCGTTGCACCTTTTCGGTGCACATACACCATCTTTTTCTCTCCGTCAATAACATGCTCTTCAAGCTTGGCGACGTTATGCGCCACATCATAGATGAGGTTCATTCCCAGGTCGTCCATATCGCGCCTGAAAAAGCGTGTAAACGCCTCCCTGACCCAGTGGGTAATGACCTGCCTGTTCGCCCAGGCATAATTTGCTCCCGCAGCCATGGCTTTAAAATAGTTCTGGCCTTCAGGCGATTCCGCAGGCGCGCATGCAAGCTGCCTGTCAGGAAGGACAATGCCGTATTTACGTGTGGCTTTATCAAGAATCTTCAGGTAATCATCGCAAATCTGGTGACCCGCGCCGCGCGAACCGCAATGTACCATGACCGTGACCTGTCCTTTGTGAAGACCAAAGACCTTCGCAACGTCTTCATCGTACACTTCATCCACGTACTGCACCTCAAGGAAATGATTTCCGCTGCCAAGGGTCCCTAACTGCGGTTTGCCACGGTTTCGCGCTTTTTCACTCACTTTGGAAGGGTCGGCAATCTTCATAAAACCGTTCTCTTCGCAGTGCTCGATATCTTCAGGAACGCCATATCCGCTTTCTACAGCCCATTTTGCGCCGTGCAGGAAGGCATCTGTCAGCTCACTATCCGAGGCACGAATCTTGCTTTTTGAGCCCACGCCTGAGGGGATTTCATGGAAAAGAAGCTCGATAAGTTCTTTCATCCTTGGGCGGACTTCATCCGCAGTCAGATTCGTCCTGATTATACGCACGCCGCAGTTTATATCGTATCCCACGCCTCCGGGGCTGATTATGCCTGTGTTCCTGTCAAAAGCCGCCACTCCGCCAATAGGAAATCCATAGCCTGAATGGGCGTCAGGCATTGCCATGGAATATTTCTGGATGCCGGGGAGGGTTGCGACATTGGCTGTCTGCTCAAGCGTGTCATGCTCAAGGTTCGTAAGTAATTTCTGGGAGACGAATAAGCGCCCGGGCACTCTCATGCCGGGTTTGTAAGTCATGGGTATGTCCCATGTATAATCATTCACTTTAGTGACAATGCTTGCAGCATCTTTTCTTTCTTCAGGCATGGTAATCTCCCTTATTCTTGTTATAATATTATACTCGCAAAGCTATTAAGCATGGTGCTTTCTGCTTATGTATCCACAACCACCTGAACCCAGAACGCCCCCCTGTCATCCTGCTCGACCTCAAGCTCATGAAGCGTCACGGCTTTGACCTGGGCATCGAACCTGTGGCGGGAAAGGTCGATGGGTTCACCCCATGCCTTTCCGGTTAAAGAAAAGCCCTCATCTGTCTTTTCAATCCTGTCCATCTTGAATTCACAAAATACTATGCCATCCACTTCAAACAGGTACAATAATTCGGAAAGCCACTCGGCGAGCAGCATTTTAATATCCGGCGATGTTATTTCGATTTTCCTCAGTTCTTTTGCTTCAACTTTCGAGGTATCAACCATCACATTGAACATCGCAAGCGCCGCGTTCTCAAATGCTTCTTCCATCGTGGCGCCGTATGCCCTGAATTTGGCATCGGCTATATGGTAAAGATACTCGTATTTTTTCGTATCCTTTTCCCCTTGCATTGTTATCCAAAACCGATCCGTTTGATTTCTTGTGTCATTTCCCCGATTTTTTCAAGCTCGGATTTGAACTGCAAATATGCTTCTTCTGCCGATTTTGCAGCTACGGCGCCCTGCGTTGAGGGAGTAATTAATCCCTGCTGCTCAAGAACGCGAAGAGAATACCTCACAAGATGTTCAGGAATGCCTGTTTCCAGGGAGAGTTTCATGATTCCGATAGGCCCTACATCTATCACTTTTTTGAGTACGATTATGTGCCTTTTTAATAATTCCAGTTCGTGCAGGACTCTTCCGGTTAGCATAATAATTTAGAGTTGTAACTATGAGAATATGTAATTTGGCATTAAAAGTGAGGGTTGTATAATTAAAAATTCTTTGCGACTGCCTCCGCGATTGTGGCAATCTCTGAACAGAGTTGTGACAAATATTAAACATTTATCATCTCAAAGAATATACTAAAATTTATGGTAGAAAGTAGAAAATTCTCATCGCCCAGGGAAGAAGCTTTAGATATAGCCTATACGACAAGAAAGAATCTATTAGATGCCAAGATGAATGTAATTTCTCTGATAAGAGCATGCTTGGCAGTTGCCAGTAATCTAAATAAAAGCGCAGATGAAAAATGGTTAAAGTCCGAACTAAATGGAAGTTGGGATTCCAAAGTCCCTGAGCATAGAATTGTGAACTGTCATTATAAACATAATGGGGTATTACAAAGAAATCCTAGATTCTGGGATATAACAATACCAATAAGCATGTTAGAGGCAGTACGTGAAGATGCGGAAGCAACAACAATGGTGGGCGATAATACAATTGCGATTTTGACCCCCCCTTTGATTAACTTGCTCATTTCCGGAATAGAAGATAATTGCCTTTTCTTTCTTAATAATATAATTAGAGAATTGCAATATGGTGGTATTGTAGAATATTTGATGGAAGAAATTAGGAATAACGTAGATGAAAAATTGGCTAAACTGGACGAAAATACTTCAAAAGAAGTAGATTCTCTTTATACAAATCTATCTAGCACCAACCCAGCAGACTGGACAAAAGTAGCTCATTCATGTAGACGAATTCTAAAGTTTGTGGCTGATAAAGTTTTTCCAGCTAGTGATAAAGAATATAAAATGAAAAATGGTTCACTATTAAGTGTTGGAGAACCACAATTTATTAATCGTTTATGTGCATTTGCAGATAAGAAGCTTGGCGGAGACCAAAGAAAATTCTTCATAGTTGAAACTAAATATTTGGAGAATTATTTGCATCAGGTAGTCGAACTTACGCAAAAAGGTGAACATGATAGAACTTTGGAAAAATTTGATGCAGATATGATAGCAATACACACCTATCTTATAATTAGCGAAATACTTAAACTAATGTAGCGAAGATTTTGATTTTTACAACTTTTGAATAAATCTGCATATAATTTTTGTAACATTCATTTTTTAAGTTCGTTCCAACTTGCCAACACCAATCAAAACTGTTTTTTAAAACCGACAAAACTTTAAGCTTAATTGCGGTGTAGATGCGAGAAAGTGATACCATGCAGATACTACTCATTCATTCCGATTTCATAGAATACGAGACCAAACGAAGCACGCCTGTCGCTGAAAAAATAGACGACAATCTCAAAAAGGGGAGGATGGAAGAAGCCCTTACGGTTTTTGTGGCTGTTGAGAAAAATGATGAAGACAATATCGAATATGCCTCCAGGCAGACCGCAGAGGAAATAAGAAAAGTCACAGAGCAGGTAAAGACAAACCGCGTGATGCTGTACCCTTACGCCCATCTAAGCTCAAGCCTCTCATCCCCCAAGACTGCGATTGAAATACTGAAAAAACTTGAAGAATTGCTAAAAGAGGCTTCATTCGAAGTTAAGCGCGCGCCTTTTGGCTGGTATAAATCCTTTACCATAAAGTGCAAAGGGCATCCGCTTTCAGAGCTTTCAAGAACGATAAGGGCAGGAGGCGTGGAAAAATGCGTTACGGTCATAAAGGAAAAGGAAAAAGAGGAAGTTGTCTCCGAGGCATTAAAATCCGAGGCAAAAGCCGTATCTTACTGGCACATATTAACACCCGAAGGCGAACTCCTGAAACCTGAGGATTTTGATTTTACAGGGCATGATAATCTTAAAAAATTCGTGAATTACGAGATTCACAAGAGCCGCGCAGTGGATAAAATACCTCCACATGTCGAGCTCATGAGGAGGCTTGAGCTTGCTGATTACGAACCCGGTTCCGACTCAGGGAATATGCGTTTTTACCCCAAGGGGCGGCTTATGAAAAGCCTTATTGAGACCTATGTGCTGGATGAAACCGCAAAGATGGGAGCCATGGAAGTCGAGACTCCGATAATGTATGACATGAACCACCCCACGCTGAAGAAATATCTTGACCGCTTCCCGGCGCGGCAATATTCCATAGAAGCTGACAAGAAGCAGCTTTTTTTGCGGTTTGCGGCATGCTTCGGGCAGTTCCTCATGAACCACGACATGACCATATCATACAGGAACCTGCCGCTTCGGATGGTGGAACTCACACGTTACAGCTTCAGGAAAGAGCAAAGCGGCGAGCTTGTCGGGCTGCGGCGGCTTCGCGCGTTCACGATGCCGGATATGCATTCGCTGTGCAGGGACATGGACGAGGCAGTGGCGCAGTTTAACGACCAGTATAACATGTGCATTAACGTGCTGTCAAAAATCGGCATTGATTTGACCGATTACGAAGTTGCAATCCGCTTCACGCGTGATTTCTATGAGGAGAATAAGGATTTCATAGTTGGGCTTGTCAAGACAGTCAATAAGCCTGTACTGATAGAGCTCTGGGACCAGAGGTTTTTCTATTTTGTGTTGAAGTTCGAGTTCAATTATGTTGACGCCATGGACAAAGCCAGCGCTTTATCCACTGTGCAGATAGATGTTGAGAATGCGGAGCGATACGGCATAAAGTATATCGATTCAACAGGCGCTGAAAAAAGACCCACCATTCTCCACTGCTCGCCCAGCGGCGCCATCGAGAGGTGCATATACGCCCTGCTTGAAAAAGCGCACATGAACTCGGAGAAGGGCATCGTTCCCATGTTCCCGGTGTGGCTCTCACCCACGCAGGTGCGCATAATTCCCGTTGCGGAAAAGCACCTGGAATATGCGGAAAAAGTTGCCGGCGGCTTGAACTGGAGAGTGGACATCGATGACCGCGAGGAGACTGTGGGCAAGAAGATACGCGATGCAGGGAAGGAATGGGTACCGTATGTTGCAGTTGTGGGGGACGAAGAGGTTGCAGGAGATAATCTTACAGTTACAGTGAGGAGCGAATCATCGCCGAATAAGCCTGCGAATATTAAAATGACGGTTGGGGAACTGAATGACAGGATATCGGATGAGGTCTTCGGATTCCCGTTCAAGAGGCATCCGCTTTCTGTGAAATTGTCGGCAAGGCCGAAGTTCGTATAGTTCACGGTACGGATTTTGTTCAGGATTCACAACGCTGCAAATAAGCCCTGATTAAGCTTCTCCACGATTTATTTTTCCAGCGAGTTTATATGCATCATAAATGTTCCATATGTAAACCAGAATCCACAATAAAAAGGGAAAGGCTGGTGCTGAAGATGCTGCGCCTGCCGAACTTGCGGCAAATCCGAAAATCAAAAACATCAGAATGCTAAGCACTAAAATTCCCACACCTCTTGCCGCTTTACCACAATACATTTGCCCCAATCCCGGAATAAAAAAGCTCAGCACGACTGCAAGAGCAACATTTTTTTTCTCTGGTATTATTGAAATTCTGCTGATGGGAGGCTCTGAAACTCTTACACCGCATTTAGGACAAATCTCTGCCCTTTCATCTATCAAAGCTCCGCAATTAGAACAATATTTTGCGCCCTCTTTAAAAACCGGCTTTTCAGGCTCTTTTTCCGGATATTCGGCTATTGGTTCTTCCCTCTCCTCGGTTTTAAGTCCGACATCCTGCAAAAGCTCTTTCTCAGCTATCTGATTCTTAAGACTATCCGCCTCTGCTCTGTATTTTCCAGCTAACTCTTTATATTTAGCCTCGCTAAGCTCGCCCTGCGCAAGCCTTTCATCCAGTTTGTCAAGGAGCGAGTTGATTTTACTGCACCTCTCCTTAAGTTCTTTTAGTTCGTTCATGGAGTCTCGCCTGGTTTTTGGTTTTGTCACTTACTCTTTTGTGCGGCTATTGCTTCCTTCACTCCTCATCCAGAAGCTCTTTTTCTGCTATCCGGTTCTTAAGACTATCAGCCTCGGCTCTGTATTTTCCAGCCAACTCCTTATATTTAGTTTCGGTTATCTCACCCTGCGCAAGCATCTCATCCAGTTTATCAAGAAGTGCATTGATTTTACTGAGCTTTTCTTTTAGCCCTTTTAATTCGTCAACAGCCACTTCGGGTTTTTGGGGAATAGCAGGGTACGAAATCGGTCCGGGTCTCACCGGCGCTGGCCCGGGAGCAGGCGTTGTGGCATTCTTGCAATGGGGACATCGGGTTAATTTTTCTAATTTTTCTTTCCCGCAATAACCACATAAAACAAGATTTCCTTTTGGCCGGGCTATAAGATATATCAGCAAGCCAAGTAAACCCAGGAAAAACGTTAAAATTCCCCACAGGGTTCCGCTTGTTCCCCGTTTATTAGCATCCCCGGCAACCCAGGATACAATGGATATCCAGATAATAAATAATACCAATATAAAAATAAATCCGACAATGATGGGGGCAGTTGAACTTTCCGGCGTTGGCGTATATCGGGGTATGTAACTCGTGAATGTTGGCATGGGTTTTGCCTCTACGGTAATTTGAATCACAGTTTCACCTGTAACCGAGCAAGTTTTCCCCGAAACGTATTTGCAGCCCGATTTCCAGATTATCTCATAGTATCCAGGATATTGATTATCCGGGACTTTTATTGTATAGTACCGCTTATTGGATGTCCCCTTATCGATTATACCGAAATCTACATGTGTTGGCGTTACCCATGATGCTGCCTCGCCGGAAGCATCCGACCAGGCGTACATGCTGTCGTAAGGTGCGCTGAATTCCAGATATTCACTTTGCTCTTCTCCCGGTGTTAAGGTAAGAGATGTATATTTATTTGCGGTTGTTGGCGTAGGTGCAGCCTGCACTGTAATTTGAAGCACCGTATCGCTTGTGACTGTACAGGTGGTTCCATCCGTATATCTGCAGCTAAATTCCCATATCAACTCATAGTATCCGGGTCTTTGATTCGAGGGAACACTTATTGTATAATCCTTTACAATTTTATCTCCGGGATTGATTGGACCGAAATCTATGTGTCTTGGTATGACCCACAATGAGGCACTGCCGGAAGCATCAACCGCGGCAAATAAGGGCTTGTATGCACCTGTAAAACTGGTCGTCCTGCTGATTTCCTCTCCCGGTGTTACTGTAAGAGATACATAATTATGCTCGATAGCCTGGGCTTGCGCCGTGTTAACGAGGAAAATAAAAAAAACAATTAAGATAACATTTAGTTTATTGTTCATATAACCAACCTGAATTGTGGTGTATGTGCATTATTGGCTGGATTCCCACCTTCTATTAACAGAGCTTGAAATTGTGAACAACCGGGTTTCATCATTTTAATCATCCGGTTCTAACCTACGTATAGTATTTTCCTTTTTCATGGATGAAAGAACGGATTTTTTTCAGTTTTGCTGCATTGCTTTCAAGAGCCGCGGATTTGCTTTTCAATTCGGAAATCTTTCTCATATACTTATTTTTCAAATCATTATAAGTCTGGTCTGAAATCTCTTTATTTACAAGCCTGGTTCCGAGCTTGCCAAGGACATCCTCGTCTTTCTTTATTGCACCCTGCATCTCCAACGCATCATTTTCAGCGTTTGCTATCTCAGCACCAAGCGTTGAGATGGCGGTATTGACCCCTGAACCCAGGTAATTCCTTGTGTCGATATCAAGATCTTCCGGCGGCAAAATACTATGCTGTTTTCTTTTTTCAGCTTCAAACGCCGATTCTTTTTTTATCTTTGGCTCAATTCTTGCCGGCTCTTCCCCAATACCCGAAGGCTGCGGAATTTCGGCCTCTGCCGCATGAACTTCGGCTTCTGTTGGGGCTTTACCTTTTGTTAATTTATTTTTAAATGCTTTAGCTATCTTATTAAAAATTACATAAACAGTAAAAATGATCGCAATGATGGCTATAATACCAACAATTATAGATGAGCCATCGGATGGTTCTGGCGGTTTGGTAGTCGTCCCTACGGGTATCACTCCCGCAGATTTTACCGTTATAGGCTTTTTAAATGTTTTTATCACAGCAGATGTTTTATTTTCCCCGAAATAATATACCACCCTTCCTTCCACATTAAAATTGCCTATTTCATTGGCTTTTAAACTTATTTCAATATCTCTGTTTTGACCGGGGTTAAGCGTGTAATTTGAAGTAGATTGCCCGGTAGTGCTCTGGGTAAATTCCGTTGAAGTAATTGACATTCCAGAAGGAGGTGCCAGAATTAGCTGAACTTCCATCGGCGACGGATTTGAAATATAATTGACTATTGACAGTTTTAATAGAACCTCCTCTCCAACATCCACCTTGGTTTTCTCCCTGTGAAGAGCGATGCTTGCAACGTCTGAGGACAATATCTCGTCTGTTTCCTCTGGTGTTGGTGTAGCTGGCGGTGGTGTAGAAATTGCCCCTGTGGTTGTGGTGGCTATAGAAGGTTGTATGACATTAAATGAATTGATAATCCGGTCAAGGTCCTCTGAATAAAACGGATAATCACTTGTTGCCGTTCCTGCCGTAATAATATAATATTTATTCCCGGAGAGCGTGAGAATCTGTCTTTCTTTATATTCTTTCTGTTGATAATTTTCGTAAAACATCAATTCTTTGACTTTGTCAGTCACGCCGTTGATTGTTACGTATTTTTCACTGAAGGGGTAAATGCCCAAACTGTTGAGATACCTTATTCTCTCACCTACTATATCATCAAGAATCATCCCATCGGAAGGCACAACAGCAACTCTTACCCATGCATGCCCGGTCTGGCTGGTAAAAGTCTGGTCAGAACCGTCAGGTTCTTCGGTATAAGTCCAGCCTGACGGGTATTCTATCTTAAAATCTCTTCCGATATTGGTAAATGTATAGGCTGAAGCGTTATTAACCAATAATATGAATATTAAAAAAAATAAAATTATTTTTTTCATTATTTTTTTTCCTGAAAGCAGACGTGCGCTCATAACTATTCACGACTCCTTTCTACCATATTAAGCAAGCTAATAACGTGTTCAGCCCGAATTTATTTTTGGTCTCTATATATCTCTATACTTTCCTTGAAAGCAGGCGTGCAATTGCAAATACACCAAATATAGCCAGTACAGCGCCGAATCCGGGTATTTGTACTTTGGGCGTCTCTGCTCCTGTTGGAACAGCACTGGGATTTGCAATGTCCGGACTCTCCGGATTCTTTGATGCTTCCTTGACAGTTACAGAGTATGTAAGACTCAAGGGCTGGAAAGCGTCTTTGTTATCGTCTGGCCAATACAATCCTGTGAACTGCAGAGTATGAGAGCCGATTCTTGCTGATTTATCTGCTTTTATAACTACTATTATAGTCCTTGACGTGCCCGGTGGAACACTGAACGTACCGGCTACCACTCCGGCACCTGCCGCCTCTCCGAAACTTTGACCGTAAACGTGTATGCCGCTGGGTACACTGATGCGTGCGTCTACATTAAGCGTAACATCGTTCAAAGACGGATTATTCATAAACAATTCCACAATTCCATCCTGGTTTGTTTCTATCACTTCGGTTACCGGTCTTAGCGTAACGGACGGACCCACGCGGAATTTCCCGGTCGTTGCTGCGGCTGTTGCTGTGGGGGCAGCAGTAGTTGCTACCACCGTAGGCGCAACGGTAGTGGCTACAACCGTGGGCGCTGTTGTTGTTTGGTTTGCTGTTGTGTCATTTGTTTGTGATAGCGCTGGGCTTGCCAGGATCACAAGAATTAACAAATTCACAAATAAGAGTTTAAATGTTTTCATCGATAAAACCTCCATATATAAATTATAATGATTGTTACATATACTTTTCTAATACTTTTTTAATCCATTTGGAAGATACCTATAAATATCCATCCAAACCTGCTTGCTGCTATGACCGATTACTGGGGCATTCCTGAGCGGGAATATGAACTCTCCCTCCTGCAATTCGCCGGGAAACAATTAGCTGGGATGGGTTATTCGGTTATCGGTGAAAAGGTGGAGGTATGCAGCGGGGCCGGGGCAATGACGCTGACCGCCATTTTAAAAACAGGGGATTCGTTGTTCGGCCTGTATCTCCATGACGGCCCGAAGCAGCGCAAAACCAGAGGCCCCCCGATTATAAGAGCCCTGCGGCTATTGCCTGAAATGAAAAAAGCAGAGGATTTAAGATATTTCGTAATAACACACCAGGATGATTTTTATACGATCCTGTCGCCTGAAAATCCAGCTTCCAGGGAAAAGATAGAGGCTGATATAAGGAAAGTCTACGCTTATCTTTACAACTCAAAGATAAAAGACCTTTATGAAGCTGATTTAAGCAGCGCCGCTGACGTTTTGCGGGTAAGGCTGCGCAAGGGTGGTCAATAAAAAGCAAGCTTTACATGGATTTTATCGCCCAAAGATATGGGTTTATCGCCGTATTTTCCTGGGATTACTTTGATTCTCGGTTCTTTTAAAGACAGGCAAAAGGCAATGCCCGAGCATTTTATTTCGGAATCGCCTTTTGAAATTTCAAGTGATGATGCTTCTGGATGGAAAAATCCCTGCTTTTTAACTGTACCAAAAAAGCCGCCGTCCCCGTTTGAACTGATAAAACCGTCAAGAAAGCCGCCATCTATTGCAAATCCCCTCACATCTCCGCAGGAAATGTTAGGCGCGCTGAGGAGAGAGTATCTCTTATTAACTTCTTCGACCTGGCAATCAACTTCAAGGGTTTTGCCTTTCGGGAGCGCCGTCCATTCAATATCGGGCAAAAGGTTCAGGTTATTCGATGCGCGAAGGTAATCCCAGGGTTTCCTGACTTCAACATGCATCACCGGGTCGTTCCAGAAAATGAAATAGCCGTTTTTAATAAATGTACCGAGCAGGTCGCCTTTCGATATGGTTTCGCCGATTGAAACTTCAGGTTTTATATGGATTATTTTGATGACGTATTTACCCTGACGTATGGCGATTAGATGTTCCCTGGAATCAATATCCTTAAAAGGTGTTGGTGTATCGAAACTCCTGACATCGATTATTTCGCCGTCAACCGGCGAAAGCGCTTCGCTGCCAAAACTCCCATAATATATGTCCACGGCGCTTTTGGTTTTATGGGCTGCATAAGGGCTTTTCAGGAAGGAGAACCTTGAATTGTCAGGTGCAAAAATATCGATGTCGTCATGGCTTGCTATCTTTTTCATCATATCACATTATAAGAACAGCACATTTTCGGGATTTCAATGATATTCAATCCGAGTTCCCCGGCCGTCACAAGGGCACTTCTTGAAGGCACAGCTATCCGGTCAATCCCGCCCAGGATTGCGTATTTATCAAGTTCCGAGCGATAACGTCCTCCCGGGCGCACGCAGCTTAATGAAAGCGGTACGTCAAACATCTCCCGCGCGGTTGTAATCACTTTGACCACATCCTCAATTTTTGGTGGGGAGACGCTCACCATAGCGGTTCCTTTTGTGGGAATAAATACAACAATCACCACAGTCACGGGATTGAATTTTTTGACAATTTCAAGAGCTTTGAATTCGCCTTTTAATCTGCCGTTATGCAGCCCTACAATGATATGCGGGGCAAGCGGAATTCCGAGAGAGGCGAGATGCCGCAGCGACTCCTCATAATCCTTCACACACACCTCGATGCCGAGGATATCATGGATTGTTTCATCATCGCCAAGAACATCAACGAGCGCCATATCAAGATATTCCGAAAGTATTTGTGCTTGCGAGACGTTCACAATGCCTGTATGCGCGCTGATTTTGAGTTTCTTATCGCCTTTGATTTTTTGGATAACGCCCGATTGCTCATATGTAGGAACACTTCCATCCTTAGCGCTTCCCCCGCTTAGCAATATCCCTTGCGCGCCCTTACTGGCTAATTTTTCGGCTTCAGCCTCCAATTTTCCCTCAGAGCCGTCAAGCATGTGGCGCAGGTAATGCGAGTTGCAATGTTTGCAGGAAAGTGCGCAGCGTGTGCCCGTCAGGGAAACCGGCGTAAAAGGCTCATTGAAAAAAAGAATATCACTGCCAAAAAGCCCAAGCCTGCGCTCGAAACCCCTGAGCATGGAGGCTTTAGTATCGGGGTCGGTTTCCAGCGCATCTATCATGGTTCTTGCGCGATGCAGGTTGGAGTTCATAATTTTGTTTATGAGCGTAATAGGTAAATAATATATATCCTTAGCGCCAAGTTGGCGGGAAATCAGGAGGAAATTATGGATTCGTTATTGTATTCAGCCCCGCTTGCGGGCGTTATCGGTTTATTATTTGCCGTGTATCTTGTTTTGTATATACTCAAACTTGATGCAGGCACTGACAGGATGAAAGAAATCGCCTCTGCCATACAGGAAGGCGCTATGGCTTACCTGAACAGGCAGTATAAGACCGTGGCTGTAATCGCGGTCATTCTTGCCGTTTTGCTCGCATTGGCAATTAACGTGCCTACCGCTATTGGATTTATTCTCGGCGCGCTTATGTCCGCATCAGCAGGTTATCTTGGCATGAACATATCCGTGCGCAGCAACGTTCGCTGTGCCAATGCTGCAAAAGAAGGTATGCAGCAAGCGCTTAATGTGGCGTTCAAAGGCGGCGCAGTCACAGGTATATCCGTGGCAAGCCTTGCGCTCCTTGGCGTGAGCGGGCTTTATATCGCATTCGGTGGAAATGTCGGCGCGGTTGATAAGGTCATAGGTTTCGGATTCGGTGCATCGCTCATAAGTCTTTTCGCAAGGATTGGAGGCGGGATATATACCAAAGCAGCCGATGTGGGAACAGACCTTGTTGGGAAAGTGGAAGCCGGAATACCCGAGGACGACCCGCGCAATCCCGGTGTCATAGCCGATAACGTGGGCGATAATGTGGGCGACTGCGCGGGAATGGCGGCTGACCTTTTCGAAACATACGCGGTTACGGCGCTTGGCGCGATGCTGATTGGAGTTACAGTAATAGACAAATATCCAAATGCAGTCACCTATCCCCTGATGCTCGGAGCAGCAGCAATTATTGCATCCATAATCGGGACGTTCTTTGTCAAGCTTGGAAAATCAGGCGATATAATGGGGGCGATGTATAAGGGTGCCATTGTGGCGGGAGCGATATCAGTAGTATTGTTCTATATAATCACACAGCAGTTGATGGGTGGGAATAAGGGAATGTTCATCAGCGCACTTGTGGGTCTTGGCGTCACGGCAGCGATGATAATCATTACCGAGTATTACACAGCGACAACGCATGGTCCGGTAAAGGACATTGCTAACGCTTCGGTAACAGGACCCGGAACAAACATCATAACAGGGCTTGCGGTAGGGCTTCAGAGCACTGCTTTACCTGTAATAGTCATTTGCGCAGGAATCCTGATTTCATATACGGTCATGGGCGGCGGGGCACTTGGGTTATACGGGATTGCCATAGCAGCGGCAGCCATGCTGTCGGTAACAGGCATTATAATCGCCATAGACTCATACGGCCCGATAACAGACAACGCAGGCGGAATAGCGGAGATGGCTGAGCTGTCCAAGGAGGTCAGGGATATCACCGACCCGCTGGACGCGGTGGGAAACACCACAAAAGCGGTCACAAAAGGCTATGCCATAGGCTCGGCGGCGCTCGGCGCTCTTGCTCTCTTTGCTGCATACAGCAGTGAGGTAAACAAGCTCCTGCTGGCTGATGGGAAGCCTGTATTATCGCTTGAACTCTCAAACCCTCTTGTTCTTGTGGGATTGCTAATAGGCGGCATGATACCATTCCTGTTCGCAAGCTTCCTGATGGGCGCTGTGGGAAGGGCGGCAACAACCATAGTCACTGAGATAAGGCGGCAGTTCAGGGAAATAAAGGGCATCATGGAAGGAACAGCGAAGCCCGATTATGGAAAGTGTGTTGACATCGTTACCATAGCGGCGCAGAAAGAAATGGTAGTACCCGGGCTTCTTGCAGTGCTCTCACCTTTGCTCGTGGGCTTTATATTCGGCCCGGTGGCGCTTGGCGGTCTTCTTATCGGCGTGATTATCTCGGGTCTCCTCCTTGCTCTCATGATGACAACCGGAGGCGCGGCATGGGATAATGCCAAGAAATATATCGAGTCAGGCAACCTGGGCGGGAAGAGACTTCCGGACGGGAGCAAGAATCCTACGCACGCAGCCGCAGTTGTGGGCGACACTGTGGGCGACCCGACAAAGGATACGGCAGGCCCGGCGATTAATCCCCTGATAAAAGTGATGAACATCGTAGCGATACTGTTTGCCGCGCTGATTCTGAAACACAGCCTTCTTGGATGAAGGCTGCAGCTTTTTCTTAGAAAGCATTATTATTCCACCTGCATTTTAAGGGGGCGAGGAATCCGATTGAATGCAACTGCATTTGCCGTTGAAAATATCCCCCTGATTAAACAGGGTGACGATATTGCGCTCATTTTGAGTGAACAAACAGAACTCAGGGAGCATGATATCGTTGTTATTTCTTCCACTGTCGTATCCAAATCCGAAGGCAGGATTGTGTCCCTGGATAGCGTTAAAGTAACACAGCGGGCAAAAATTATCGCAAAAAGAAACGGCAACGACCCGGGATTTGTGCAGGCTGTGCTTGATGAAAGCGAGGAAATATTACTGGAATCGCCCTTTCTTCTTGTCCGTACCAGGAACGGCAGCATCTGCGTTAATGCAGGTATCGACCATTCCAATGTCGAAGGTGAGAAAAACATCCTGTTACTTCCCGAAGACCCGGATGAAAGCGCACGGAAACTAAAAGAATCCATTTTAAAATATACCGGTAAAAAAGTCAGCGTTATTATTACAGACACGAACGGCAGGGCTTTCAGGATAGGCCAGACTGGAGCCGCAATCGGTATTGCGGGAATAAAAGCAACACGGGACTGGCGTGGTACCCGGGACCTTTTCGGGAGGGTGCTTGAGGTTAAAAACGAAGCAATTGTGGATGAAATTGCGGGATTTGCAAATATCCTGATGGGAGAAGGGAATGGCGGTATGCCGATAGTGATAATTCGTGGCCTGGACATGTATCATGAATCTTATGGAATAAGAGAATTATTCAGACCGGAAAAAGAAGACGTGATACGAAGGGCGCTCAAAGCTCAGTCAATTTGAATTGTTTCATATCTTTTTTTACTTCAAAGAATTTCCTTGCAGCAGCGCCCACTTTTTCCCTGTATTCAGGCGGGGTGAAAACACCAAGGCGCCAGTTATCAAGCTGCGCTTTTCCCAGTGCCGCAACAAGGCTTGAGGCTTTATCGATAGGTATCAATTTTCCATTAATAAGAACCTGGGCTTTCATTTCTGCAATCTCCGGCATTTCAGGGATATCCACAAGTACATATTCAGGCTTTACCCCGGCGCTCTCTGCTATCTCAATCTCAACCCTTCTAATATTATTCCTGAGTTTTATCGCGTCTATGCCCAGCGAATCAAGATCAGTATAAAGCGCACGCTTATACAATTTTCTTTCATCAAGCCTTTTTGCGATATCGGATGCGTAACCGCCTGCATTTTTCATCTCGTTCATGAAAGCGACATCATCCATTCGCTGGAATGATTCAGGAGAAAGGCCATTCTCAATCATATATTCTGCAGCATGTTCGCACATGGATTCGGCAATCCGGGAGACATGATGGAAATAAACTGTGGGATGCATCAGAAACCGCGATACCAGAAGCGACTCGGCAGCCTGAAGACCGCCTGGGTTCAGGACTAGTTTATTCTCATTGAACCCGAGTTCGTGAATTAACCTTACATGGTCGATAAGACCGAAAGCTACACCCGTATAATGAGCATCTCGCACAAGATAATCCATCCTGTCCACGTCTATTTCACTGTTGATAATCTGACCCGGATAAGTCTCACCTTTAATATGTCCTGCAATATTTGATGGTGACAGGGAAAAATCCTTAAGTACATCGGAAATCACTCCTTTTCTCAATAACCCTTCCACGTTATCATGGCTTTTCCTTGTATAACGGACAATCAGCTCCTCTGTCGCATGGGAAAAAGGCCCGTGCCCGATATCATGGAGTAAGGAAGCAGCGAGCAATTCATCCCGCTTGAGTTCATCCACATATTTTACCAGGTGTTTGGCGAGATGATATGTGCCCAGTGAATGTTCAAACCGGGTATGGTTTGCCCCGGGATACACAAGGTTTGAAAAACCCAGCTGCCGTATTCTGCGCAATCTCTGGACCTCGGGGGTATCGATAAGCGCCAGTGCAAGCTCGTCCAGTTCAATGTAATCGTGTATCGGGTCGCGAATAACTTTCATAATTTACTCAAATAATTTCTATAAACAAATATATAGTATAAAGAATTATCTTAAAGATTATTGAATTATCCGATACGGAAAAGAAAGGAAAAAAATAAATTAAATGGATATTGAACTCAGGAAGGCAGCACAGGCGGATATTAAAGATATAAAAACGCTTCTCTCTTTTTATTATCTTGACACCGAGAAAGTAGAGAAAAACCTTCCTGAATTCATAATGGCAGTGCTTGATAAAAAGACCGTGGGATGCGCCTGCCTGGACATCGGGGATGTTGTGGAACTGCGCTCGATAGCCGTGTTGCCGGCTTATCGCAATAAAGGTATAGGTTCAAGATTGGTAGATGCAATTTTAATCCGCGCTACTGAGCTTGCAGATGCGGTTTATCTTCGTACCACTTCGCCTGCTTTTTTTGAGAAAAAGGGGTTCTTTCGCCTTCCAAACGAGGAGAAAAAACTCATCTGGAATGAATGTGCGCAATGTGATAAATATGATATTTGCTTGCAAACCCTGATGAAGCGCGTATTAAGATAAATTTTTAATTTTAATGATTAAATATTATTTACCAGCTTTGTGACCAACAAGACTATAATTGCATGTATGAAATTAATAATGGGGCATAGTAAGAATATCTCACAATTTAGATAAAACCAACTAAGAAATGGGGAAAAATGAAAATAGGGGTATTTTGATATCGGTGAGATTCTTCTTCACTCCTGACCGGAAGTATGGAAATGAAAGCAAAAGTAGTATATATCGAACGGAGCAAAGCAGATAAAATTAATGAGATTCTTGAGGCTGGAAGGGATTTCATGGAATATGGGAAAAAGAAGAAAAAGTAAATCCAGCCTCGTTTAATGCGTAGCCCATTCAGTCCCGTAACCTTTTATGTAAAAGCCATTAAATACAAAGAGCCCAATGTAAGGCATCGTTTCCGTATTGGAGGATTTCATTGCAACCAGTTGTAAATATCGGCATTGTAGGGCATGTTGACCATGGCAAGACCACGCTCGTCAAGGCACTTTCGGGCGTATGGACAGACAGGCACAGCGAAGAGATAAAAAGGGGAATATCGATAAGGCTCGGCTATGCGGATATTGTGCTCAGGAAATGCCCTGACTGCTCTCCACCTGACGGTTATACAACTAAAGAAACATGCGAAAAATGCGGAGCAAAAACAGAGGTACTTCGTGCTATTTCGTTTGTGGATTCCCCGGGTCATGAGACTCTGATGGCTACCATGTTATCGGGAGCAGCATTGATGGACGGCGCACTCCTTGTTATCGCTGCCAATGAACAATGCCCGCAGCCGCAGACAAAAGAACATCTTATGGCATTGAATATCATGGGGATTAAAAATATACTGATTATCCAGAATAAGATTGACATTGTTCCGCGGGAGAAAGTCCTTGAGAGTTACAACCAGATCAAGGCATTCGTGAAAGGAACTGTGGCAGAGAATGCGCCGGTTATACCAATCTCAGCCCAGCAGAATACAAATATCGATCTTGTCATTGAAGCTATTGAAAAATACATCCCTACCCCAAAACACGACCTGAAGAAATCACCATTGATGTATGTGGCGCGGTCTTTTGATATCAATAAACCCGGTACACTTCCTGATAAACTTGTAGGAGGCGCTATCGGCGGTTCTTTGAATTGCGGTGTTTTTCGTCCGGGTGATGAGATAGAGATGCGTCCCGGCAGAAAGGTTGAAAGCGGGGGAGTTGTGAAATGGGTCCCCATCAAAACTGTGATAACCACTATTCATGCAGGGAAGGAAGAGTTAAATGAAGCTGTACCAGGCGGCCTTATAGGCATTGGCACCAACCTTGACCCCACTCTTACCAAAAGCGATGCCCTTGTCGGGCAGGTCGCAGGGATTCCGGGGTCGCTGCCCCCGACTCTTGAGGGCTTCCTGATGGAAACCAAACTTCTTGAACGTGTTGTCGGGATAAGCGATGAAGCAGCGGTCGAGCCTATACGTTCAAATGAACCACTGATGCTTAATGTCGGGACGGCTACCACGATTGGCGTCGTCATAAGTGCAAGGGGGGCTGACGCCGAGGTCAAACTTAAAAGACCGATATGCGCAGATAAAGGCGCACATATTGCAATAAGCAGGCGTGTGGGAGCGCGCTGGAGGCTTATCGGTTCAGGCGTGTTGAAAGAATTTAAATGACAAGAAAAGTGATAATCGACACCAACGGGATGATGGTTCCCGGCCAGTTCGGGCTGGACATTTTTTCGGAGCTTGAAAGATTGGGTTTTGATTCTTATATGGTTCCAAGACCTTCTGTCAAGGAATTAGAAAAAATTTATGCAGAGGGGAAGGGCAGGGACAGGAAAGCCGCCAAAATTGCATTGTCATTGCTGGGCAGGTGTACAGTCGTAGAAAAGAATGGATTCGCGGACGATGTCATTGTGGAACTGGCTATTACTGAAAAAGCGGCTGTCCTGACTAACGACATAGAATTAAAGAAAAGATTATGTAGTAAGGGAATCAGTACTGTGTATCTTCGAGAAAAAACTCGTTTGAGTATTCAATAACTTTTATTAAGAGGATTTAGATGTATAAGAAAATGAGATTATCGGATACGGTGAGAATTGCGCCGGAATTACTTGGTGAACCTGTACAGGAAGCAGTTAAACTCGCTTTGCGCGAAAAACTTGAAGGGCTTGTGGACAAGAGAATCGGCGCAATAGTAGCGGTAAAAGACGTGATTGAAGTCGGGGAAGGACATATACTGGCAGGGGATGGCGGTGTTTATTACGACGCCATCTTTGATGCCCTGACCTTCATGCCCGAACTTCAGGAAATCATTGAAGGAAGCGTAGTTGAAGTTGTCGAGTTCGGGATTTTCGTGGGCATAGGTCCTCTTGACGGTCTTGTGCATGTAAGCCAGTTGACAGATGAATTCATCAGTTATGATGAGAAAAATTCACGCCTGATAACCAGAGAATCGGGCCGTGCAATAACAGAAGGGGACAAGGTTCGTGCAAGAATAATTGCCGTGAGCTTAAATGAACGTGAACCCAGGGACAGTAAAATAGGTCTCACCATGCGCCAGCATGCCCTTGGCAAACTGGAGTGGATTGAAGAAGCCCGCACTCCTAAAGAGGGCGGCGAAGAAAAAGCAAAACCCAAGAAGAAAAAGAAAGAAGAGCCAAAAACCGGGAAATCAGATGAAACCGGGGGAACATAATGGCAGAAAGCGTTTGCAGGCAATGCCACAGGATAGTCACCGGGCAGATATGCCAGGTCTGCAATTCGACGGCGCTAACCTCTGATTGGAGCGGTTATGTGGTTATAATCGACCCGGAAAAATCACAGATCGCAAAAAGACTTAGCGTTAATTTACCGGGAAAGTATGCATTGAAGGTACGCTAACTTGAAAAAATACTGCCTGCCGGAAGAGTTAAGAGAAGAACTTCGAAAACTCCATGGTGAACTTTATTCCGGAGACGGTATCGAGAATGCAAAGCAGATTATCAAAGATTTACATAAATATTCTAAAATAATTTCTGTAGGGGATATTGTCACTTTCAATCTCCTGACAGCCGGGCTGGTCCCTGATATATCCTTTGTGGACGACAGGACAAAACGCGGTCCGGCTTCCGATAAAATCATGAAGGGCACAAGGCATGCGCATTTTAAAACAATAACGGTTGAAAACCCACCCGGAACAATAACGGAGGAACTGTTGCAGGAAATCGCAAGGGCAATGGAATCAAAAACACCGGTACAGATATTTATAAAAGGCGAAGAGGATCTTGCAGCCCTGCCGTCAATTGCTATGGCGCCGATTTCATCAGTAATTATATATGGGTTGCCTGACAAAGGGGCGGTACTGGTTCGAGTTACAGAGAACAAGAAAAAAGAAATACAATCATTGCTTGATAAAATGAAGTGTAAGGAGAATTAATAATGGAAGTTCAGATTATCAAAGATAAGACAAATCCCATATTGAAAAGAAGAGAGATATCGATAAAAGTTAAGGATAAAATAACCCCCTCAAGGATTGAGGTTAAGGGCAAACTTGCAGCGCTGCTGAATTCAAAACCCGAGTTAATCGTGATAGAGCGTCTTGGAACGATGTATGGAAAACAGGAATTGACAGGAACAGCCTGTATCTACCAGACCGAAGAGCGCTTAAAACAGTTAGCTCACGAGCATCTTGTTGCAAGGGATGCACCAAAGGTAAAAGAAGGCGAAGCAGCTCCTGCCCAGGCAGCTCCGGCTGCACCTGCGGCTAAAGAAGCTGAAGTTAAAGCCGAGCCAAAGGCTGAAGCTAAACATGAGCCTAAAGCTGAAGCCAAACCCAAAGCAGAAGCTAAATCAGAAGAAAAGAAAAAACCTGAAAAGAAGTGATTTTAATGGCAATTAATGAATTTTATGAAATAAGCGATAATAAGGCGAAAAGGATAAAACCCTCTTGTCCCAGATGCGGGCCCGGCGTATTCCTTGGTGAGCACAAGAACCGCCTTGCATGTGGTAAGTGCGGCTATACAGAGTTCAAGAAGTAATTTTTTTGTTCCCTCTGCGGCTTTGCGGCGATTAGATTAAATTTCACTTCTCGCCCACCCGCCAATAAGATGTATGTGCAGATGGAATATTACCTGCCCTGCGCCGCTGCCTACGTTTATTACAAGCTTGTAGCCGCTGTCTTGGATTCCAAGTGTTCTGGCTATTTCCTTTGCCTTTAGCACCATTTTCGAGATGATGGGGCTGTGCTTCTCTTCAAGCGCATTGACGCTTTCAATATGCTCAAGCGGGACTATCAGCACATGGACTGGCGCCGAGGGCTTGATGTTATGGAATACCACCAGGTCATCATCTTTATAAACAAAATTTGCGGGCGATTCGCCTTTGATGATTTTGCAGAAGATGCAATCGGTTGCCATATTTCATCCAGCAAGCACTTTCTCAAGCATCTCAAATCTGCTCACTGCAAGCTCCTTGCTTGCTATGCGCCTGATTATTGCGCGCCCGGTATCGAAAACAATGATTTTCTCAACCGGAGAATTGGTGAGAATAAGCATCTCGTTGTCTGGCGTTACCTGCACGCTATTGAAGTGTTTTTTAAGTTCTTCAACAGCATACTGAGTTATTTTTATACTGCCAAGTTCGGCCTCTCCGCTGAATAAATCCTCCTCTCCCTTTGTGAAACACGGGTCAATGGTGATTATTTTCATAAAGCGAAACCTCACTTTATGCGGTATAGGGGTATGCAGTGGCATACCCCTTCTTTTGATAAAACTTTCATAAAGTTTTTCATGGATTTTAGAGAAGTGCCTCGACTTTATCCATTATCTCTTTTGCTATCTCATGTTTGGTTCCGCTGACTTTTTTAATCCCGTCATCGATAAGATAAACCTCATTTGTATCTGTACCCATGCCGCCTGAAGATACATCGTTCGCCACGACCATGCTAAGCCGGGACGATTCCATCGATTTGCGTGCACTCTCTATTAGCTCGTCTTCCGTTACCCCGGTTTCTGCTTTAAAGCCGATGATTTTTAATCCTGGATATTTCAACCGCACCTGTTTGATGAGTTTAGGCGCTGGTTTCAGAGACAGGGTTACACCCTTATCGGATTTTATCTTGGTTTTAGATGGTTTTATAGTGAAATCAGAGATTGCGGCAGCGCTGATGAACAGGTCGTATCCTTTGCCCAGCTCTTCAATCACCGTATCTGTCATATCCTGTGCGCTCTCGACATTGAACTCGCAAATCCCCTGAATCCCGATGCAGTCCCTGTGAACAAGTGTAACATCAGCGCCCCTCCTGAAAGCCTCAAGTGCAAGCTCGATTCCGGTCTTCCCGGAGGCGCGGTTTGTCAAAATCCTGATGGGGTCAATGGCTTCGGCTGTTGCTCCGCCCGTAATCAATATGCTTTTGCCTGCAAGAGTTTTCCTGCCAAGCGTCCTCTCCGCCCTCAGCACTATTTCTTCATTTGAGGCTATCTTAGCTGCGCCTTCCTCCAATATGGGATTTATGAACTCAACTCCCAGTTCTGTGAGTTTCCCAATATTTTCAATAACTATCGGATGGTCATACATGGATTCGTGCATCGCGGGAACTATCATTATCGGGATGCCTGAGCCAAAAGCCGTCGTAGCAAATGTCGTGACCGGCGTATCATCGATGCCGTGCGCGATTTTACCAATTGTGTTCGCAGTGCACGGCGCAATCAGCAAAAGAGAGGCTTTGCCCCCGATACCGCAGAATTCCACATGCTCAACGCCGCCTGTAATTTCTGTAATCACCGGATTGCCCGTGGCGTAACGCATGGCTTCGGGATGAATGATTTTCTGCGCCGCCTGTGTCATGACTGCATGCACGTTTGCGCCGTGTCTCATGAGTTCCCGGGCAAGCTCGACGCACCGGACGGCTGCGATGCTTCCTGTGATTCCAAGGACTATGGTTTTGCCTTCGAGGGAGTTTGATGACTGGATTATTTGAGTGCTCATCACTTTCTTTTACAGTGTAAAAAGATAAGAATGTTTTGATTAAATTCCGCAAGACCAAAATACTAAAGCGACAATTTATCAATTAATGATCTCAATCGGGGTAATCTCCAGAGGAAAATATGGCAAACGCCTTATTGAAAACATCAAAAACAACTCCACATTCAGGGTCTCTTCACAGGAAATCCCTGAGTCCCTTCCCGATTTTATAGAGGCTCCATCTGACTTTTTGGCTAACCTGAATCTTGATAAAAGCATTTTTTCAAGCGACCTCGTCATAGCCTACATCCTCCACCCCGACCTCACTCCCGAAATCGTGCGCCTTGCAGGAGAGAACGGCGCCCGCGCTGTAATTATCGCAGGCGGCGCGGCAAGGGCAGGCGGGTTATCCGAACTTCAAAAGATTTCTGAAAAATATAACATGCATGTTGAAATTCATGAAATCTGCTGCGATATAGAACAATGCGGTAATGAAGTCGTTGACGAATTCGCTTCATGTTTCGGAAGACCGAAGCTTAAAATAACCACAAAAGCCGGTCTTATAACAAAGGTGGAAGTGCTCCGCGGCGCACCCTGCGGGAGCACATGGCACATGGCGAAGGGGCTTGTGGGAACGAGCGCAAAAGATGCGCCGGCAAGAGCGGGGCTTCTTGTGCAGCAGTACCCGTGCAGGGCTCTTCGGGGCATAAAAGGCGGAATACATAAGGCAGGGGAGTTACATAAAAAAGCAGTGGAAATGGCACAAGAGGAGTGAGAATGGATGAAGGATACAATATATGAGAAGGCGCTTCGGTTCCATGAGTCCCATCATGGGAAAATAGCCCTGAAAAGCAAAGTCAAAATAAAAACAAAAGAAGATATGAGCCTTGCATATACACCCGGGGTTGCAGAGCCATGTCTTCGGATTCATAAAAACAGCGAAGATGTTTACCGCTATACCGGAAAAGCAAACTTTGTGGCTGTGGTGAGTGACGGCTCATCCGTTCTCGGATTAGGCGACCTCGGAGCATTGGCTGCCATGCCTGTAATGGAGGGAAAAGCCATGCTTTTCAAGGTCTTCGGAGGGGTTGATGCTTTTCCCATCTGTCTTGATACAAAGGATACCGATGAGATAATCAATATCGTAAAGAATATTGCGCCTGTTTTCGGTGGTATCAATCTTGAGGATATTGGCGCACCGAGGTGTTTTGAAATAGAGACACGGTTAAAAAAAATGCTGGATATCCCGGTGTTTCATGATGACCAGCACGGCGCTGCGCTTGTAATGCTTGCTGCGTTAATTAATGCCTTAAAGATTGTCGGGAAAAAGTTCGGTGAGGTAAAAGTAGTCATAAGCGGGGCGGGAGCTGCGGGCACTGCAAGCGCCATGCTATTAATAAACGAAGGGGTGAAGGATATTATTGTATGCGATTCCACAGGCATAATTTATAAAGGCAGAGCCGGCCTAAACCCTGCCAAAGAAGAGCTTGCAAAGCTTACCAATAAAAATCGAATATCCGGGTCTCTTGCCGATGCCATGAATGGAGCCGATGTTTTCATTGGTCTGTCAGTAGCCGGTATAGTTTCGGAGGATATGGTGCGTTCGATGGCAGATGACGCGATTGTTTTCCCGCTAGCAAACCCGATACCTGAAATCATGCTCGAAAAAGCAAAACATGCCGGGGCGCGCATTGTCGGGACAGGTCGTTCAGACTGCATAAACCAGATAAACAACGCACTTGGTTTTCCCGGCGTATTCAGGGGCGCGCTGGACGTAAGGGCGAAGGATATTAATGAGGAAATGAAACTGGCAGCGGCAAATGCACTGGCTTCGCTTGTGCCTGAGCCTTCTGAGGATATGATTATACCTGGCATTTTTGACCCGGAGGTTGCGCCGTCGGTTGCTTCTGCCGTGGCGCAGGCTGCTATGGATAGCGGCGTGGCAAGGCTGCACGTTGACCCTCTGGAAGTTGCAGAACATACAAGAAAACTTGTAAAATCGCAATGATTACAACATTCTATTGCGGATATAAAAAAAGCCATGAACGAAAAGCCACCATTATCAGTAAAAAATTACGAGCAAAACCAAAAACTTATAGGCAATTGTTAAAATAAAGATACAAAACAGGAAAACTCATGAAAATTTCAGTAATCGGGACAGGATACGTTGGTACTGTCAGCGCAGCATGTTTTGCAGAACTCGGGCACGAAGTGATATGTGTTGATATAGATAAGTCAAAAATTGACCGGATAAATGCAGGCATTCCGCCGATTTATGAAGAAGGACTCCAGGAACTACTGGAAAAACATGCCGGCAAGAGACTCAGCGCCACTTCAGATTACGAGTTTGCGATAATGAATTCTGATGTATCGTTTATTTGTGTGGGAACGCCTTCCGACTCCGAAGGCAACATTGACCTCGCTATCGTCAAGGCAGCAAGCGCAAGTATTGGTGACTCGCTAAGAAAAAAGAAAGGTTACCATGTTATCGTTGTAAAAAGCACTGTTGTACCTGAAACGACAGAGAAAATAGTGCTGCCCATAATAGAGAAACATTCAGGAAAACATCAGGGGGAGTTCGGTATTGCCATGAACCCGGAGTTCCTGCGCGAAGGCAAGGCGGTTCATGATTTCATGCATCCCGACAAAATCGTGGTAGGGTCGATGGATAAGAAGTCCGGGGATATTGTAGCCACTCTTTATAACGGTCTTAAATGCGAGGTAACAAGGACAAACCCGCGCACGGCTGAGATGATAAAATACGTTAACAATTCGTTCCTTGCAACAAAGATTTCGTTTGCTAACGAGGTCGGGAACATCTGTAAGAAATTGGATATAGACACCTACGAAGTAATGTCTGCCGTGGGAAAGGATTTCAGGATTGGACCGCATTTCCTTAATGCAGGAGCCGGCTTTGGAGGCTCATGTTTCCCCAAGGATGTGAAAGCCCTGATAGGCAAGGCGAAGGAGATTGGCTATGAACCTCAATTGCTTAAATCAGTAATTGCGATTAACGAGGGACAACCGGCAAGGATGGTGCTATTGCTAAAAAATAAGCTTGGGAGCCTGGAAGGGAAAAATATCGCAGTCCTTGGGCTTGCGTTTAAGAATGACACCGATGACATCAGGGAATCAAGGTCGATACCGGTAATTAAAGAATTGCTGGATGAAGGAGCCAGGGTATCTGCTTACGACCCGATGGCAAACGAGAACATGAAAAAGCTATTCAGCGGCATTGGATATTACAGCTCGGCAGCGGATGCATTACGCGACGCTGATGCCTGCCTTATAATGACCGAATGGGATGAATTTAAATCACTTAATAAGGAATTTGATGTTATGGAAAAGAGGCTTGTAATAGACGGACGGCACATCCTGGTTAAGCCGGGGAAAGATATTGAATATGTGGGTCTTTGCTGGTAATCAGGAGAATAAAGACCGTGAAAAATAAAATCAAGGTAATCATTCCAGCAGCAGGGGCAGGAAAACGCCTTTTTCCGCATACATTCACAAAACCCAAGCCAATGGTGTATATCGCAGGCAAGCCCATAATCGGGCATATACTGGACAGGATGATAGATGTCGAGCCTGAAGAGATAATAATGGTAGTGGGCTACAAGAAAGAGCAGATTATATCGTATGTGGATAAGAATTATTCGGGCATTTTCAATATCAGATATGTTGACCAGGATGAACAGCTCGGTCTGGGTCATTCGATTTATGTCGCCAGGGATGAAATCGGCGAATCTAATATAATGATTGCACTCGGGGATATGATTTTCAAGGCAGGCTATTCAGAATTTTATAAACATTATCTGACCAACGGCGAGTGCGCAGCATCGATTGGAGTGCGGGAGGTAGATGACCCGAGGAAATACGGTATTGTAGAGCTTGAGGGAAAATATATTAAAAGACTGGAAGAAAAACCCGCACATCCGAAATCCAACCTGGGTATAGCAGGCGTTTATTTCATAAAGGAAACCTCTGTTCTTTTGTCGATACTGGATGATATGATTAAGAAAAATATGCGGACGCGCGGGGAATACCAGCTTACTGATGCTCTGCAGGAGATGGTGAACAGAGGACACCGTCTTAAAACTTTCCCGGTTTCAAGCTGGTATGACTGCGGGCATCCGGAGTCCCTGCTTGAGACAAATCGGGTACTGCTGGATGAGAAGGAGGATATTGACCATGTGCATCAGATAAAAGATTCGGTGATAATCCAGCCGGTTGCCATAGGTGATAACGTAACGATAATTAATTCGGTTGTTGGACCTCACGCATCCATTGCGAGCGATTCTTATATTGAGAGCAGCATCATCTCGGACAGCGTGATAGGCTCACGCTCGCATATCTCGAAAGTCAATCTACAGAGGTCAATCGTTGGAGATGATGCCAGTGTACACGGGAAACATAATTCCCTTAATATAGGGGATTCATCATCTATAGAGTTCTGAGGTGAAAATGAAAAACTTTATGAAATTCAGTACGTATGGCGTTTCCATACGTAAATATTTAAGAAAGTTTTTTCAAACGACAGGTATGCGAAGCATACCTGAACACCGCATAAAGCGAGGTGTCGCTTTATGAAAGTATTAGTGACAGGCGGCGCAGGATTTCTCGGTTCGCATCTGTGTGATTTGCTGCTGTCCAAAGAATATGAAGTGATATGTGTAGATAACCTGATTACCGGAAGTGCAGAGAATATCAGCCACATAAAAAATGAGAAGTTCTCGTATATCAGGCACGATGTTACCAAGCCTCTTTATTTAGAGGAAAAAATAGATTTCATATTCCATCTTGCCAGTCCTGCAAGCCCGATAGATTACCTTGAGTTGCCTATACAGACCCTTAAAGTCGGGGCTCTTGGCACGCATAACATGCTCGGTCTTGCCAAGGAAAAAGGAGCGCGTTTCCTGCTTGCATCGACTTCAGAGGTTTATGGCGACCCGCTGGTGAATCCGCAGAGCGAGGAATACTGGGGTAATGTGAACCCGATAGGGCCGCGGGGTGTTTATGATGAGGCGAAGCGATATGCTGAAGCAATCACAATGGCATATCACCGGTATCATGGAATTGATACGAGGATAGTGCGCATTTTTAACACCTATGGTCCGAGGATGCGTCTGAATGATGGACGCGTGGTGCCAAACTTCATAGGGCAGGCCCTGCGCGGTGATGACCTCACAGTATACGGTGATGGCTCCCAGACCCGAAGTTTCTGCTATGTGAGTGATGAAGTTGAGGGAATTTATCGATTGATGATGTCGGATTATTCGCTGCCTGTGAATATCGGGAATCCGGAAGAGCATACGATTCTTGAGTTCGCAGAGATAATATTGAAGATGACAGGAAGCAGCTCAAATATCGTATTCAAAGAGCTCCCGGTGGATGACCCGAAGCAACGGAGGCCAGATATTACGAAGGCAAGGAAATTATTAAAATGGGAACCTCTTGTTTCGATTGAGCGAGGGTTGAAGGAAACTATAAAGTATTTCAAGATTATTTTAGACAATAAATGAAAATATTAATCACAGGTGGTGCAGGGTTTGTTGGCTCAAATCTTGCCATTGAGTTCAAAAGAAATAAGAAAGATGTCGAGGTAGTTGCTTTTGATAATCTTAAAAGGAGAGGTTCTGAACTCAATATTCCAAGATTGAAAGAAAACGGTATTGAATTCATTCATGGCGATATAAGGAACAAGGAGGACTTTGAAGCTGTCGGAAAAACTGACATCGTAATCGAATGCTCAGCAGAACCATCTGTGATGGCTGGATATAACTCATCACCTGAATATCTCCTGAACACTAACCTCCTTGGTACTATCAACTGTCTCGAATATACGAGAAAATGCGGGGCTGATATAATTTTCCTCTCCACCAGCAGAGTATATCCTGTAAAAACTATTAATAATTTGAACTTTATCGAAAAACCCACCCGCTTTGAACTATCTGATAATCAGGCTATTCCGGGTGTATCCTCAAAAGGTTTTACAGAAGATTTCCCGCTCAAAAGTTCTCGAACATTATATGGTGCAACAAAGCTTGCGTCGGAGTTGCTCCTCCAGGAATATATAGAAATGTATGGGATAAGAGGTGTCATAAATCGTTGCGGGCTTCTCACAGGGACGTGGCAGATGGGGAAAGTAGATCAGGGGGTAATTGTACTGTGGATTGCAAAACATCATTATAAGAAGTCTTTAAGTTATGTCGGCTACGGCGGGAAGGGGAAACAGGTAAGGGATATTCTACATGTTAAAGACCTCTATAGTCTTTTAGAAATTGAAATCAATGATATGGATTCACATAACGGTGAAATATACAATGTTGGTGGAGGGCTTGAACGGACAATATCATTGCTAGAGCTTACCGCTCTCTGTCAGAGATATACAGGAAATAAAATACAAATAGATAGCATCAATGAAGACAGACCGGGTGATATCCGAATTTATATGACGGATAACAGCAAGATAACGGAAAAAACTGGCTGGAAGCCCAAAATTAGTGTGGATGAGATAATAAGGGAAATATCTATATGGATAAAAGAGAACTCAGAATTACTAAAACCAATTCTTGCATGAGAGGAGAATTTTAATGGAAATTGCTTTGATAACAGGTTCAGCAGGTTTGATAGGGGCTGAATCTGTCAGGTTTTTCAGTAAAAAGGGCTTTAAGGTCGCTGGAATAGACAACGATATGAGAAAAGTATTTTTCGGTGAAGAGGCATCCACCGAATGGAGCCGGAAAAAACTTGAGTCTGAAATAAAAAATTATGTTCATTACAGTGAGGACATCCGGGACAAAGCAGCAATGGAAGCCATCTTTATGAAATACAATAAAGATATAAAATTAATTATCCATACTGCTGCACAGCCTTCCCATGATTGGGCCGCAAAGGATCCCTTTACTGATTTCACAGTTAATGCAAATGGAACCCTGACGCTCCTTGAAATGACAAGGCAGTATTGTCCTGATGCCGTGTTCATATTCACTTCCACCAATAAGGTCTATGGGGATACCCCGAACAGCCTGCCGCTTGTTGAACTTGAAACACGGTGGGAAATCGATGAATCACACCCGTATTATGAAAAAGGGATTGATGAGTCCATGAGCGTTGACCAAACAAAACACAGCCTGTTCGGCGCTTCAAAACTGGCTGCGGATGTGCTTGTCCAGGAGTACGGCAAGTATTTCAATATGAAAACCGTCTGCTTCAGGGGCGGATGCCTGACAGGACCGGGGCATTCACCAACTATTCTGCATGGATTCCTGGCATACCTGATGAAATGCGCTGCCACTGGCACACATTATACGATATACGGGTATAAAGGGAAACAGGTCAGGGACAATATCCATAGTTTCGATCTTGTGAACGCTTTCTGGCACTTTTACCAGAAACCTCGTATAGGAGAAGTATATAATATGGGGGGAAGCAGGCATTCGAATTGCTCGATGCTGGAAGCGATAGCAATGTGTGAGGAGATAACTGGAAAAAAGATGGATTATTCTTATACAGAAACGAACCGTATCGGCGACCATATCTGGTGGATAAGCGATGTGAGTAAATTCAAATCCCATTATCCGGGATGGAACTATAAATATAACCTCAAGGACATACTGGTTGAAATATATAAGAACAGCGTTTTTTCACAAATCCAATAAGAATCAAAAACATTGTATTATTAAAACAAAATGTCCAAAATATCAATTGTAGTCCCTGCCCATAATGAAGAAGAAAACCTTCCCAACCTGCTTGACGAACTCCTTCCTGTTCTTGATAGGCATGAAGAAACACGAGACTACGAACTGGTAATAGTAAACGACAACAGCACAGACAGGACGCCTGAAATAATAGAAAAGCTCGCAAGTCTGAACCCAAGAATTAAACCTGTTCACAGCCACTCCACCCCCGGGTTTGGCAATGCAATAAAAGAAGGATTCAGGAATGCTACCGGGGATATCATAATACCTGTAATGGGGGACCTCTCGGATGACCCGAAGGACATAGTAAAGCTTGTCCGGAAAATCGAGGAGGGCTATGATATCGCATATGGCTCAAGGTTCGTAGAAGGTGGAGGAACGGATGGATATCCACCTGTAAAAATGATCGCGAACCGGACTTTTAACAACAGCGTCAGGTTGCTTTTCGGGATTAAGCATAAAGATATTACCAATGCTTTCAAGGCATACAGAAAAGAGGTGCTGGATAGTATAGGAATAGACAAACTGGAAGCTAATGGTTTTGACCTCACAGTGGAGATACCTCTTAAAGCGCATATCATGGGTTTCAGAAGCGCCGAGGTCCCGGTTACCTGGTACGGGAGGAAGCGGGGGGTAGCAAAGCTCAAGCTTTCAGAGAATGGCACTAAATACGGTAAGCGCCTCATGAAACTGTTCATCATCGGGAATATTATAAGCCTCAGAGACCTGTTCAGCTCGGTGGTTTCTGGTTCAAAATGGAAACTTTTAGGGGCGCTGGTAATCGGAATCCTTGTTTTGCTTGGGATTTTCAAATATTCCGGCTACTCCCAGGTATATGAAACGATTAAAAATGTCTCCTTGGTTTATATTTTTGTAGGATTTGCGGCAATCACAATGGCATTCTTCATGCGCACATGGAGATGGAGCGTGCTTCTTCGGACGTCGGGTTATGTTGTGCCAAGGGATATTCTCTTTAAAAGCCTGATGTTCGGCTTTCTTTTGAACTATCTTCTTCCTGCAAGGGCGGGAGATATCGCAAGGGGCGCGGCCCTCAAGACCACAGAGAAGACCCCCATGGGCATAAGCCTGTCCACAATAGTAATTGAAAGAGCAATGGATATGTTTACGCTGGCACTCATGCTGGGCGCTGGCGCAATGTTCGTTTCAAGAGGCAGAACGATGTCAATAGTCGCTATCGCCGCACTTGCGATCGCTTTCCTGCTCGTAGTGATGCTTTTTTTTGCTTACAGGTACGACGCGTTCATTTCCAGAAAGCTTGGTAAGAGGTTCCCGGCTATTTCAGGTTTTATGAATTCCATGAAGGAAGGGCTTTACAGGATATACTCTAATCCGAGTGCGCTTATACTATCTATTGCTATTTCTGTTCCGGTCTGGATTTTTGAGATATCTGGCATATACATAGCAGCCATGGCAATAGGATATAAGATCCCGTTCTCGCTGGCGGCAGTTGCCGGGATCACTTCTTTCCTTGCACAGACCATACCCATAACGCCGGGGGGTATCGGGATATATGAAGGGACGATGGCAGGGGTCTTAGCCCTGTTCGGAATACCCGTATCAACAGGTTTTTCCCTGGCCCTGGTTGACCATTTTGTAAGATCATCGGTTACGATTATATTCGGGATGGTTTCGACAATCCATCTGGGATTTGCATCAAGGGGTTATTTTGCAGAGGCGAGAAAGAGCTCACGTAAACCAGATGATGCGACATGAAAAAAAGATGGTTGCTCGCAATTATAATAACGTACATTGTTGTGCGCACATATATTGCTACTCTTTCATCCTACGGGTTCTACCACGGCTGGAATGAAGGATATTACTCTCTAATAGCAAAAAATTATTTTTCAGGTTCATTGTGGGAGCAGGTGGCATATCCCGGAGGGGACCCCTTCTCATCAGCTCCCCCTTTTTTTTCGTATGCAGTATATGCATCCTTTAAGATTTTTGGGATTGCAGACATAAGCGCACGCCTTGTATCTATCCTCTCAGAGATCATTGCAGTTTCAGGTGTGTATATACTGGCTAAGGAATTGTATGATGAGAGAACTGCAGAAATAGCAGCCATCATCTTCATATTTATTCCCTGGAACATACTCTGGTTCGGCAGGGCGCAGACAGATCCTTTGATGACAGCGCTTATGACGCTTGCGATTGCGCTGTATGTGCGCGCATATAAGAACGATACAAGCATGCTGCCATTTGGAATTGCACTGGGGCTTGCTGTATTCACCAAGCAGCCGGCGCTTGCTGTGCTGCCAGTTGTTCTTGTATGGAGTTATTTTCAAGGAATTAAGAGAAAACAGATAATTAATGCGATGTTGTGCTTTTTTGCGGGAATGATACCGCTCCTGGTATGGCTCTCTTATTATGCAGTTTCAGGGAACTTTACGGTTATTTTCAATATCGTATTTGGCGAGCTTGCTTACAGGAGCGAACCGTTCTCAGACCTGTCAAGGGTCGTCCTGTTTACCGCAGCCGGGATATCACCTCTGGTAATTGCGGCTGCTGCATATCAAATATTAAAAGAGAGGAATGTAAAGAACATACTCGCCATATGGCTTTTGATATATGGGGTTTTTGTGCTGGTGAGGACGCCGCCGAGCCATGAGTATTATTCGCTGCCGCTGATGGCACCGGTGGCGATAATGGCGGGTGCAGGGATTGTCAGGATTTCAGGGAAGCTGAATAAGCGATTCGCCACCGTGCTTTTAATGTCGGTTGTCGTTATTTCTGCGCTTCCAGTCTCGTATATTCTTTTAAGTTACACCGGAGATGCAGGATATACCGCCACAAAGGATGCAGGGGTTTTTATTAAGAATTATATGGATGAACATCCAGGCAAATATCTTGTGCTAGTTCAAGAGAAATACAGCCCACAGATAGCCTGGTATTCAGGCGTAGGGCTTGATGGAGATAGGCAGATGTACAGTACCATAGATGATTTATCTGATCCTTATTTAGATAGAATAACAAATAATTATACTAATAAAACTTTTTTTTTGGTCGCTGATGAAATAGCAACAAGAACTGAATTAACTAAATATGAGAAAGTGTACACATCAATATACAACAATAAGAATGTCTTGAATTTAGGAGAAAGATTGGGATATCAATTTAATTCTGAACGAAAATTAATTGTATCAAAAATGAGGTAAATTATTCTGAATATTTTCTCTACTTTTTACAAAAATAACCAAAATGGGACAATGGATAATACAGGGGTTCTTTTATTTCGAGGTAATTGATGTTTTTAAATCCAACACCATCCAATATTTTTTTCCAATAAAAT
The DNA here is from genome assembly GCA_041494705.1 of Candidatus Methanoperedens sp. Lineage (GTDB taxonomy): Archaea > Halobacteriota > Methanosarcinia > Methanosarcinales > Methanoperedenaceae > Methanoperedens. The sequence continues at coordinate 122,415 of JBGQBI010000004.1, read as the reverse complement.
TCATTTTTGAAATTTAAAGGGATATTCATATTTTTTTCATGAATAAAATTTAATATATGGTCTAATATCATTGCTTTCAGTGTAGGTCGAGTTTCAAATATTAATATGGACTTGCCAATACGTTTGCTTTCTGTTATTAACATTTTTTGAGTTGAATCATCAGTATGATGCAACATATCAATCAACATAACAAGATCAAACTCGTTGTCTTGAAACGGTAATTTACAAGGATCATTCATTTTTATAAAAGGCAACTTCACCTGTATATAATTTAAAATATCAGTACATATAATATCACAGCCAATTTTTTTTTTAAATTCCCACGCCATAACACCATTCCCAGACCCGACATCGAGCACCTTATCGTTTGGTCCTATGAGGTTGTTGCATCCTTTGATGAAAAGCTTACTTCGGAATTCAATTGTTTTTTTCATATTCAAATCCTTTAATGCGATTTTTTTTCGCATCTTTTCTTGAAATTTGATCTTTCCCAAGCTTGTAGCACTAGTGGCAGTTTGCAGGTAATAAATTTTTCGCAATGCATGCAGAAATAGCGGTTACCAAAACATAACTAACTACCGGAAAATTATATATCGATATACTCTATTTATTGAGCATAGAGGACACAAATGAGAAATGTTATTCTAATTCAGCCGATAGTAGGAGATTGGGACGAAGTGAGAACATCACCATCTCTACCGCTTGCTTTGTTATGTGTATCAACGTTAGTTGAAAAAGAATACAAAGTAAGAATAATTGACCAAAGAACTGATTTGGAATGGAAAAACACACTGAAAGAAGAGTTGAAGAAGGATGTAATTTGTGTCGGTGTGACGTCAATGACGGGAGTGCAGATTAAACATGGCTTAGAGGCATCCAAAATAGTTAAAAAAGAATCGAAAGTACCGGTTGTTTGGGGAGGTATTCACCCAAGTCTTTTGCCTGCTGAAACTCTCGAAAACGAATTCGTTGATATTGTGGTTGCAGGCGAAGGTGAGATCACTTTTTATGAACTTGTAAAACATCTGGATAAAGGTATCGCATTAGATGGAATAGAAGGAGTTTGGTTTAAGTCAAACGGTGTAATCAAGAACAACAATCCACGTCCTTTTGTTGATTTGAATACACTTCCAGACCTACCTTATCATTTGGTTGAGGTAAAAAAGTATTTACCATTATTTGAAGGTAGACCGACACTAAACATACAAACTTCAAGAGGATGCCCGAATAACTGTGCCTATTGCTACAATCCTGCATATAACAAGAGAAAGTGGCGGGCCTTATCTGCTGAAAAAACTTTAGCGATGATAAAAAGAGGGGTGGAAAAATATGGTGTTAAGAATTTATATATAGTCGACGATGATTTTTTCATAGATTTAAAAAGAGTGGAAGAGATCGCAAAAGGTATCATCAAAGAAGGTTGGGATCTTACATGGGAAAGTCAGGGAATAAATGTAAAAATAGCTATTAAGATGAATGATGAATTTCTAAGTTTGATAGAAAAGAGTGGATGCAGAAAACTTCATTTTGGAATTGAATCTGGATCTGAGAGAATTTTGAATCTAGTAAGAAAAAATATTACAATTTCCCAGGTCAGAGAGGTGGCGAAAAAACTCAAAAAATTCAATATTGTCTGCCAGTATAATTTCATGGCAGGTTTTCCCACAGAAACTGAAGAAGACCTGAAAAAAACAGTAGAATTAGTTTTTGAATTAATAGATGGTTCACCAAATGCAATCTCATCACCGCTTTGCAACTACGTACCATATCCTGGTACAGAAATTTTCGGTAAGGCGATAAATGAGGGATATAGAGTTCCATCCACCCTGGAAGGATGGAGTGGGTCCAACTATGGTAATATACCATGGATATCCGACCAGAGGATGAAAATGTTGAAGTATTTATTTTATTCCTCACTTTTCCTGCATGGAAGTAGAGGGATGGTTTATTCTTCGAAAGGAATCCTCTCTGATATTTATAAGCCCATAGCAAGATTCAGAGTGAAAAATCTTTTTTTTAAATTTATGCTGGAATCAAAATTGATGGACTTCTGGATAAAGGGTTAGCTTTTTTTTGACAGATAATATATTGTAACAATAATTATCAAAATGGATATCGCCGCATTCGTTGAAAAATCTTCAATTCCCTTCAATAAAAAGTGAGCCGAAATGAAAGAAGATATTTGAAAGCCGGGAATGCGAGCGCCAACATCTATCACATCCTTTATTCCACCGGTTGCCAAATAAAGATCATTGATAAGCACTCCGAAAATCAAACCTTCCATCAGGCATACTATAAACATTAAATACGCATATGCAGTTCTAATCCATGAAGTCTTAAATCCATACAATTCATTAGTTCCAAGCATTATTAAAATTGGAATTGTGGGACCCAGTGCATAAGTGAGTAATCCCCAGTCTTTCCATCCGGCTATGAAGAGGGTTACCAGAAAAGGTACTATAACAAGAATTACCAAAACTGCATTCGTATTTGTTTTTCTAAACAGGTATCTTGAGAACCAAATAACTACTAGTATGTACATCAAAAAAGAAAGCCCACCCGGATAATCTTGCATATAATATAAAGCTGGATAATATGTTGGGAAATGTGTTGCAATGGGGTTAATCGGGAGCACAACAGGCAATAATGTAACAATCGCATTTGAAATCCGAATATCTATTATTGAACTTATCGGTGTTTTGAAAAAAGTATTGAATATTTCCTGAGGATCACTGTAAGACGCTTGCACGTAACCGTTAACTGAAAAGGGATAATAAAGAAGACGACTTTTAACTATTTCTCCATAAGAGGCATACATCCACACAATATACGGCACTATTGCTACTACTATCACAATAAAAAAATAAATAAATTTTTCTTTAAACAATTCCTGAAGAATAATTAAAGGGTGTTGGTAAATTTTTTTGATATAAATAAAGGCCAGCAATGCTGTGAGAATATAGAATATAGTGTAGTTATGCGTTAAAAATGCTAATGCACCAAATAAACCGGAAAGTCCATAACTTAGAGGTTTGTTTTCCTTTTTGAAAAACATAAAATACACCATAAGTAGGATGAAATACATCGCTAAGTTTTTTGGCCATGTATAAATTGACTGCCAGACAAGCCATGGCGTTATAACCATGAAAGCAGCTGATATTTTAGCTACCTTATCATTAAATACATTTTTCGCTATCAAAAAGGCTGGAAGAATAAAAATGCTGTTTGCAACCACGCTGATGATTTGTGAAATCCAGTATTGGAAGAGAGATGTACCCAATAAATGATGATATGAAAAAATAAGAAGATTAAAAAAAGGTGTACGGTCATGTGGTAGTGTCCAATTACCTGAATTAAAATCATATGGGATAAATAATGTGTGGCTAATCCAATCTCCGCCAGTGACAGGGTATTCCCAGAGGGTCTGGAGAAAGAAGTTTAAGATCAGACCGATAATTAGTACCGACATTATAATCCTTGAGTTTATTTCAAATTTTAACTCTGATCTCTTTTTTAGTAAATACAATACTGAAAAAATCATTATGTAAATAAAAATGAGTTGTGCTATAAAATTAAGTTTAAATGCAAAAAAAGGTACAAGTAATACAATAATTACAAAAGAAAAACCAAAACTGACGCTTAATTTCTCTAAAACGCTTAGATTTTTGAAACGGCTGGCAATGGCAAAGCCAGGAATAAATGACATTAAAATGATTATGCTGATATAAAACCAGTACATTAATAAATTTATCAAATATATCACTGCGGAACTAAAATTACCCCTATGTTATTATACCTATCTCACATATTATATGTTAAAATGCATAATAAATATTTTACTTGCGGATAATACAATTAAAAAGTCTGGAATAGGATTCCTATCAATCATAATATTAATGTCGAAATTGCAAATACGACCACTACGCTGAAGAAAGAGGAAATATCCCATGAAAATAATATTAATTACTGATCTATACTTGCCTAATATAGGTGGGGTAGAAATGGTGGTCTACAATCTAGCAAAACAATTTACAAATAGAGGTCACAAAGTAACAGTAATTGCTGCGAAAACACCTCGCAATCTGGCTTCGCGAGATTTAATTGACGGTATAGAGATATATAGATTGGATTTTATTTTACCTACACTACGAATTAAATCAATATTTGGTTTTTTGACTCTAGGTATAATTGCAAACATAAAATTACTCTGGTTGCTAAAAAGAGTCAAGCCAGAAATAGTAAATGCTCATTTTATATATGCGAATGGGTCATATACTCTACTGTCAAAAAAGTTGTTAAATTACCCGTTAGTAGTAAGTGTGCATGGAAATGATGTTCAGCAGTTTCCTTATGAGTCAAAAATATGCAAAGGGGTATTGAAAAATTTATTAAATAGCGCTGACTTTATAACTGGATGTTCAAGAAGTCTGTTAAACGATGCAAATCAAATTGCCCCGGAAATCCAAAATAAATCTCAGCCAATACCTAATGGTATTGATTTACAGGAGTTTGAATTAAAAGAAAAATATCTTCAAGCAAGACCATACATATTTTCAATCGGACGTTTTGTTCATAAGAAAGGCTTTGATATTTTGATAAAAGCCTTTAAACAAGTCGCAGATAAAAAACTGGAACTTGATTTGATAATTGCAGGCACAGGTGAAGAATGGCAAATATGTGCCCATTTGGTAAACGAACTCGGTCTGAAAGAACGGGTAAAAATGCTTGGTTTTGTTGAGCGAAAGGAAGTGATTAAATTATATAATGGCTGTGAGTTCTTCGTTCTTCCTTCAAGAATAGAACCCTTCGGGATCACAAATCTTGAAGCAATGGCTGCTGGAAAAGCGATCATTGCGGCAGATGTGGATGGGGTTCCAGAAATAATTCGTAATGGTGAGAATGGAATACTTTTTAAACCAGAAAACATCAATGAACTGGCCGAAAAGATAGTATGGTTATTTGAGAACAATGAGATAAAAGAAAATATGGAGCGATGTGGAAGGCTTCTGGTAGAGAAAAAGTACGATTGGGAGTCAATAGCAGATAGATACATTAAAATCTATGAAACCAATGTTAGAATAAAATGAGAATCCAGTTTATTTACCCAAACTTTGAAAGTGAAAAGGGGGATTTCCAGCTAGGGGTTGCCAGCCTATCAGCGGTTCTAAAAGAAGATGGGCATAAAGTAAATTTGATTCATCTAAAGAAAAGAGATAAAAAAAACTACATTGAGAAAGTCTTAATAGAACTTAAAAAATTTAATCCGGACCTTGTTGGTTTTTCTATAACTGAATTCGGGGCTAAATATGTGGAGAAACTGAGCAAGATAATTAAACAAGAGTCTAATGCAAAAATAATCGTTGGTGGACCTTATGCAACTCTTGCACCTGAAGAGATTATCAATTTATCCAGCATCGATTATGTGGCAAGGGGCGAGGCGGAAGAAACTCTTACAAATCTTGTACGTTTAATGGAAAACAACAAAAAAATTGATGAAATAAAAGGGATTTGGGTTAAAGATAACGATAAAATTATTAGAAATGAGCTTGATTCCCCTCCAGACATTGATAGTTTACCTTTTCCGGATAGGTCGATTTTTGATGAAGAGACCATCGTGGGTCATGAGTTTAGCGGCAATAGTGAGACTGGCGCACTTAAAAAGATCGGAATCATGTGCAGTCGGGGGTGTCCATTTAACTGCACATATTGTATAAATGAGCATGTGAGAAACTTGTATCCTGTGAAGGATAGATATGTCAGATTTCGTAAGGTTGACAGGGTGATAGAGGAAATTAAGGAACTTCAGAAAATTTACAAGTTCAACTCCATCGGGTTTTATGACGATACCATGCTTTTAAACAAAAAATGGATAACCGAATTTGCCGAAAAATATAAAAAAGAAATTGGTTTGCCTTTTTATGCTAATGCCCGCCCTGAAACTTGCCAAGAAGATTTAATATCTAAAATCGCTGATGCAGGTTGCAAAAGATTGCAGATAGGAATAGAATCCGGAAGTGAAGAAATACGCTCAAAAGTTTTAAATAGGCATAATACGAACAACCAAATAACTGAGGCCTTTAAGCTTGCGAAGAAGTATAATTTAGAAACGTATTCTTTTAATATGGTTGGATTGCCATTCGAAACTACAGCGGATATCAAACAAACAATAGTTCTCAATTCCCAAATAAAACCTGATGCTATACAAGTCTCCGTTTTCTATCCATTCCGCGGAACCAAATTGGGAGAACTCTGTTATGAGAATGACTGGGTAGTGCTTGATAAAAAAAATAAAATCGATACATATTATGAAAAATCGATATTGAATTACCCACAACTAACAACGTCCCAAATCAATTATTATTATAACTGCTATTTTATTTATTATTCCCTTTATACTAAAAATATATCAGAATTATTAAAATATAGTTTAATAGGTGCATTAAAAAAAATGCATTTATTTGAAATTGTGTGGTCGTCCTATAGAAAAATGATAGGGTGAAACGATGGCTGAAATAATACTAATTAATCCTGCAATCGCAAGACAAAATCTAAATTATACTAGATTAGAGGATGTCAGAATTAGAGAACCGTTGGGAGTTTTGGCAATTGGGACGTATCTACACGAAAAAGGTTATTCTGTAAAAATTTTAGATGTAGTGCCGTACCATGAAGTAGGCGATGACTCCTATCTGAAAATACTTGAAAAAGAACTTGGTAACGCTATCTGCGTTGGCATATCGGTTATGACGGCACAAGTTTCAAACGCGCTGTCGATTAGCCAATTTATTAAGAGCAAGTATCCGGATATTCCGATCATTTGGGGTGGGGTTCATCCATCTTTATTCCCTGCGCAAACATCAAATGACCCTCTGGTTGATTTTGTGGTTTATGGAGAAGGAGAGGCATCAGCTTTAGAGTTAATCAATGAAATTGAAAAGAAAAATTCCAAGTTTGAAGAGATTAAAGGAATTGCTTATGATGGATTTGTAACTCAACCAAGGGATTTCTTAGACATAAATAAACTTCCCTTTCTCAATCATGATCTTTTAGATTTAAGATTTTATTTGGAAAGACCTGTTCCTATAATATTCTCAGATACTAAAAAGATTAGAAAACTGGTCATGTTGTCTTCCCGCGGGTGCCCGTACAGGTGTACTTTCTGTATAAATAAAGTTACCAAATCCGGTTGGAGGGCTCAGGATGCGGACAGGTTCCTTGATGAGTTTGAATTTATTGTTGATAAATATAAGCTGGATATGATCCGGCCTCTGGATGAAAATTTCTTTGTAAATAAAAAAAGAGCGGAAGAAATAATTAAAAAAATGAAGGAGAGAAAAATCGATGTTAAATGGGGAACTAACATCCGAGCTAATTATTTTAAAGAAAACTATGTGACTGTGGATTTCGCTAAAGAATTAAAGAGCGTAGGATTTGAATTTGCAACTATGGGCGCAGAATCCGGTTCTAACGCTGTTTTGAAAAGCCTTAAAAAAGATATAACTACAGAAGACTTATTAAATTCTGCAAAAGTATGCGCCAAGTCAGGTATCATTCCTGTATATTCATGGATGATAGCACTACCGGGGAAAACTATAGAAGAAATGAAAACAAATATTATAATTATGAGGCAAATAAACAAGATATGTCCTACAGCAAGACATTATGATAATTTTATATTCAGGCCCTATCCGGGAGGAGAATTGTATGAACAATGTAAAAAATTAGGATTATATGAGCCTGAATCCCTTCGTGAATGGGCTAATGCCAATAAAAATACCGGATATAATAGTCTTGATGATCTTCCCTGGGTTGACGATCCCGAGTTCATACGTTTCTTATCTGAAAATTCGAAGTATCTGGTTTATGATTTAAAAACCATAAAAAAATTGACTGAATCGAATTTAGGTATGATTTATTCTATTTCACCTAAATTGAGATGGAAATTTAATTTTTTTAAGTACCAGGAAGAAGAAAAATTTATTAAAGACAGGATTATCAATTTATTAAAATAAATGGGGCTTAAATTGTATATTAAAAATATATATAATTATATGCGTAATAATCTAATGAACATTTATTATTCAAGACATTTTACACGCCTTGGAAAAAATGTATTTTTTGAAGGTTATAATGGATGGGGGGGGACACGAAAATTTATTGTGGTGACAATGTCTGGTTTGGCAGGAACTCTTTTGTAGGAGGAAATAAAGGTCGGATAAACATTGGAAACAATGTGCATCTGGCATATGGGGTAATTGTTATTTCTTACAATTCTATTAATATTGGTGATGATGTCTTGATAGGAGAATATACCTCTATTAGAGACCATGACCATAATTTCAAAAAAGGAAAGTTGATACGGGAACAGGAACTAAAAACTGCATCTGTTGTGATAGAAAGTAATGTATGGATTGGAAAAGGTTGTACGATTTTGAAGGGTGTAACAATCAAAACAGGTTCTGTTATTGGTGCTAATAGCCTGGTGAATATGGACATCCCGGAATATTCCGTAGCAGCCGGAACGCCTGCCAAAATAATAAAAAACATTGATTAGAGGAATATGAAAGTAGATGACATTTGGGATGCACAATGGGGATTGATGGAAAAAAATGCTGTCAAAGAAACTGCTTTCGATTCGTTCGCAAAAAAAGCATTTCCCTGTATATCCCAATGGATTACATCCAAAGATAAAAAAATTATTGAGGCCGGGTCAGGCACCGGTAGGTATTGTATAGCTCTTGCAAGAGAATATAAAAATTCAATGATAATTGGAATGGATATCTCTCGAAATGCCTTGAAACTTACCAGAAAAGGAATGCAATGCAGGGGTATAGAAAATCTATATCTTGTTCAGGGAGATGCCTTTAGAATGCCTTTTAAAAATGATGCGTTCGATGTAGTTTATAACGACGGTGTGATTGAACACTTTATCAATTATAATGCAATTGTAAACGAAATGGTACGTTTAACGAGAAAAAAAGGCCAGGTAATAGTTGCAGTGCCTAATTGGTATTGTTTTCCACATACACTGTACAAGAAAATAGTTGGAAAAAGATATGTTTATGGTTATGAAAAATCATTTAAAAAACTTGAATTGATACAAACATTTAAATTAAATAATCTTTATGGAATTGAACATTCTGGTTTCAATCCCGCGCATTCGATCTGTAGATTATCGCGATTATTAGTCCCTTTTGGGAAATTGATCGATTTGATGTTCATTATGCCGCTGGATAAATTAACAAACAACAAAATCTCAAAAACATTCGGAATCGAAATAGTCATAAAAGGTGTAAAAAAATGAATATTGCAATGTTCACCCGCGTGATGCCAGCTCATTGTAAGGGAGGGATGCAAGACCATATTCTAATGCTTTCAGAAAAAATAGCAGAAAAAGGTCATACAGTGGTAGTTATCACTACAAAGCATCCGAAAGGCAAAATTTATGAAGAAGTAAATGGCGTGAAAATTCATTATTTGCCAACGACGATCACCGGGAGTTATTTTAGAGGCGGGTGGTGGGAAAAAAGTGTTGACAAGTTCATGGAGCTGCATTCATTGAAACCTTTTGACATCGTCCACAGCCAGAGTGCAGGCGGATATTATTTTTTGAAAAAAGGACTAAATAAAAAATGTTCTTTGCCTTCGATCGTATCCATGCATGGTACTACTTACGATGAGATCAAAACAAGATTGCGTCTTATGTCTATCAAAGCTCCTGTGCATTATATTAAATCGATAGGGTTTATTTTAGATCATATTTATCAATATTTTATATATGGATTGCCGCTCATACGTCTGTCTGATGCGGTTATATCCACAAGCAATGAGCAGGCTGTGATAATTAAAAAAATATTTTTTATCAATGAAGCCAAAATATTTAAAGTATTTAACGGTATCGATCCTACACCCTTTTCACCACGTAAAAATGAAATAATTCGTCAGAAACATAACATAGCTCCGGGGGAAAATCTTCTCCTTTCTATCGCACGTCTTGAAAAAGACAAAGGGATACAAAATATCATTTATGCTTTTCCTGAAATTTTGAAAATCTTTCCTGACACAAAATTAATGATCGTCGGTGATGGAAGCTATGCTCCCGAATTAAGAAAACGGGTCAAAAAACTAAACCTTGAAAACAATGTCATCTTTACTGGCATGCTCTCTTTCGAATCGCTTCCTGATTACTTCAACGCCTGCGACCTTTTCGTGAATCCCACCATCCGCCAGAACGGTTACGACCTCACCATCCTTGAAGCGATGGCATGTGAAAAACCAGTTGTGGTATCAAATATTGGCAGCGTTCCCACGGTAATTGAAGACGGTGTTGATGGTCTCCTTGTCCCTACAGGCGATATTAAAAAGCTGGCAGAGGCTGTTCGAAAAGTACTCACAGATAAGGAACTTGCACAGCGTCTCGGCAAGGCTGCACGAAAAAAAATTGTGGAGAAGTTCAGTGTAGAGAGTATGGTAGAGGGTACGATAAAGGTGTATGAAGAGGTAATACGTAGAAATAAGGAGAAGTTAAATCAATACCAATATGTCTAAAATGACCAACAGACATGAAGATTATGTTTACTCTTTAGATAGCAGTGGCATCAGACCGGAATATAAATATATTGATGAAGGGCTGGATTTTTCCAAATCTATTTAGTATGGAAGCGATATTGATGATTGAAAAATGAGGATTTCATGAAAGGCTTAATTCTTGCAGGCGGTCTGGGCACACGCCTGCGACCACTCACCCATACCGGACCAAAGCAGCTTATCCCTATAGCGAATAAGCCTGTGCTATTTTATGTCATTGAAGACCTTATTGAGGCGGGCATAACAGATATCGGTATTATCGTGGGATATACCGAGGAGCGCATAAATATAGTAAAGAATACGGTAGGCGATGGCTCACGGTGGGATGCAAGGATCACATACATTGAACAGGATGCACCGCGTGGCATTGCTCATGCTGTTTCTTGCGCCAGGGATTTTATGGGCGAGGAACCTTTTGTGGTTTATCTCGGAGATAATATATTAAAAAGCGGAATAGTCAATTTCGTGAATGAATTTAAAAACTCGGGCGCTGAGGCTGGAATACTTCTTTCCCGTGTTCCTGACCCGCAGAAATACGGCATAGCGCAACTGGATGATAAAGGGGTAGTAACCGATGTGGAGGAGAAGCCAAAAGTCCCGAAAAGCGATCTGGCACTGATTGGGGTATATATGTTTACCCCGCATATCTTCAAGGTCATAGAGACGCTCAAACCATCCTGGCGCGGGGAGTATGAAATAACCGACGCCATTCGCAGCATAATTTTATCAAAAAAATATAAAGTTATTTCCCATATCGTAACAGATTGGTGGGATGATACAGGAACTGCAGAGGCGATCCTTCATGCCAACCATCTTATTTTGAGCGATATGAACCATAAAATAGAAGGAGCAATAGAAGAGGGAGCTAAACTGATAGGTAATATTGAACTGGGGCAGGATAGCATCATTAAAAATGGGACTGTAGTAAGGGGACCGGTAATAATAGGTAAGAACTGCAAAATTGGTCCGGGCTATATAGGTCCCTATACTTCCATCGGAGACAATACAACTATTATTGGAGGAGAGGTAGAATCTTCAATCATAATCGGTGACACGCGGATTGAATTTGATGAAAAAATCGTGGATAGTTTAATCGGAAGGTATACCAGTATTGTTTCTAAAAATTCCCTTCCAAAAGGATATAGGTTTATTATTGGCGAAAATTCAGAGATACAATTGTAGGTAAACATGAAATTATTAATAACAGGCGGAGCAGGTTTTATCGGAAGTAATTTCATACTCAGCATCCTGAAAAAACACCCGGAGTATGAAGTCATAAATCTGGACAAGCTCACCTATGCGGGGAATCTTCAAAATTTAAAAGATGTGGAAAAAAATAAAAAATACAGCTTTATAAAAGGGGATATATGCAATAAAGAGACGGTTGAAAATGTTTGCAAAGATGTTGACATTATAGTTAATTTTGCAGCAGAAACCCATGTGGATAGGTCGATAATCGATGCTGGGGATTTTGTTACCACAGATGTACTCGGTACTTACAGACTCCTGGAAGCTGCAAGGAAATATGATGTTGAAAAGTATGTCCAGATATCTACGGATGAAGTATACGGCAGCATAGATGCTGGTTCATTCAAGGAAACTGACCGTCTCGAACCTTCAAGCCCTTATTCTGCAAGCAAGGCTGGAGGCGACATGCTCGTGCATTCTTATTTCATTACGCATCAGCTTCCCGTTATAATCACAAGAAGCTCCAACAATTTTGGCCCTTATCAGTACCCTGAGAAACTAATCCCGTTTTTTATAACAAATGCCCTGAGAAATAAAAAGCTACCCCTTTACGGCGACGGTAAAAATGTAAGGGACTGGCTGTATGTGCTGGATAATTGCGATGCAATAGATTTAGTGATGCATAAAGGCAAAGAAGGAGAGATATACAATATCGGCTCGGGAAACGAGATAACGAATATTGATATAACCACTATGATTTTGAAGGAACTGCGTAAGCCTGAAAGCTTGATAGAATTTGTTCCCGACCGCAAAGGTCATGACAGGCGTTATTCGTTAGATATAACAAAGATAAAAAAACTCGGCTGGAAGCCGAAACATGATTTTAAGGCAGCACTTGGTGAAACAATCAGATGGTATGTAGAGAATGAATGGTGGTGGAAGCCATTAATTTAGATCATACTTACAGGGGAAAAAAAGTTCTCATAACAGGCGGACTTGGGTTTATCGGAAGCAATCTTGCCCATGAACTGATAAAACTTGGCTCGGATGTTACGATTATAGACGCACTTTACCCTAAGGGAGGCGGGAATCTTTTCAACATCAAAGGGATAGAAGATAAAATCAAACTCAACTTTGCAGATATGAGAGATAATGCCGCTGTAAACCAGGTGGTAAAAGATAAGGACTATATCTTCAATTTAGCGGCGCAATTAAGCCATGTGGAAAGCATGGAAAATCCATTTGAAGACCTTGAAATTAATGGTCTTGGAACATTGACGCTTCTTGAAGCTTGCAGAAAATACAACTGCGGGGCGAAGATAATCTTTTCAGGCACACGTTCACAATACGGAAAAATCGTATATACTCCTGTTGATGAAAAGCACCCTATAACCCCTGTAGATACAAACGGCATATCGAAACATGCTGCTGAACAGTATCATCTATTATACTATAGGACGTATGGGATAAGGGCAACGTCGCTGCGGCTTACAAATACCTATGGACCAAGGCATCTGATGAAACACAGCAGGCAGGGGTTCCTGAACTGGTTTATACGCCAGGCAATGGATAATGAAGTGATAAAGATATTTGGCGATGGGCTTCAGATAAGGGATTTCCATTATGTGGATGACGTTGTCCGGGCATTATTGCTTGCTGGCGATAGCAAACGTTCTGAGGGGGAAGTATTTAATCTGGGCGGCGAGCCTTCAAATTTAAAAGATCTTGTAAGGTTGATAATAAATATTGCACAGAAAGGAAGTTTTGAGCTTGTTCCTTTTCCTGATGAGAGGAAAAAGATCGAAATAGGTAGTTATACTGCAGATTATGGAAAAATAAAAAAGACGCTTGGCTGGGAACCGAAGATAGGACTTGAAGAAGGAATTAAAAAGACAGTAGAGTTTTATGAAAAACACAGAAAAGAATATTGGTAATAAAATACCCTTCACAGACCTGAGCGGCCAGTATCATTCTATAAAAGATGATGTCGATAGCGTGATAAAAGAAGTTTTAGACAGTGGCTGGTATATTTTAGGAAAGAAAGTAGAATTATTTGAGAAAAACTTTGCGACCTACTGCCAGGCAAAACATGGTATAGGCGTGGCAAACGGAACAGATGCCATTCATCTTTCACTGCTTGCATGTGGAATAGGGAAGGGCGATGAGGTTATCACCGTATCAAACACGGCTACACCTACGGTTCTTGCCATTACGTATACAGGCGCAAAACCGGTCTTTGTGGATATAGACCCTGAATCCTATACCATAGATATTAATAAAATTGAAGAAAACATAACCGAAAAGACAAAAGCGATACTTCCGGTTCATTTATACGGTCAGCCTGCTGACATGCAGCCTATAACCGAGATGGCGCAAAAATATGAGTTAAAGGTGATTGAAGATGCATGTCAGGCGCATGGAGCGGAATATAAAGGGAAAAAAGTGGGGGCTCTTGGTGATGTAGGATGCTTCAGCTTCTACCCAACCAAGAATCTTGGTGGATATGGAGACGGAGGTATGGCGGTAACAAACAACAAAGAACTGGAAGAAAAGTTGCGGATGCTCAGGAATTACGGCATGAAGAAACAATATCATAGCCTGATTAAGGGCTTTAACAGCCGGCTGGATGAACTACAAGCTGCGATTCTGGATGTCAAACTAAAAAAACTGGATGAATGGAATCAAAAACGGCGCAGGAATGCAAGGATTTACGATAGATTATTGGAAAATGTGGTGAAACCAGTGGAAAAAGAATATTCAAAGCATGTCTATCATTTATATGTAATAAGATGCAGCGATAGAGATGAGATGCAGAAGAAGCTTGTTAATGCAGGAATTAATACGCTTATACATTATCCAGTGCCTATCCATCGGCAGGAAGCATTTGGAGAATTTAAAAACATTTCTCTCCCTTTTACTGAGAAATATTCCAGTGAGATTTTATCTCTGCCCATGCATCCTGATTTAAAAGAAGAACAAATTAGGTATATTTCTGATTTAATAAATTCTACATAACATATGAAGTCAGTTTCATGGCTTAACCAATATAAAATCATAAGGCAATTAATCTTAGATTCCTTGAACGAATCCAGAATATATGCAAAAGGACGCATGCTCGACGTGGGATGCGGCACGAAACCATATAGAGAGGTTTTTGCTGATGCAGTGGAAGAACATATAGGAATAGATTATCCCTCCAACGTTTCAGCCAACAAAGAGTTAAAGAATGCAGAGGTGTATTCAATCCTTCCATTTCTGCCTTTTAAAAATGAGGTCTTCGATACGGTGCTCGCCACCGAGGTTCTTGAGCATGTTCCTGAGCCGTCCCTTGCTTTTAATGAAATTAACAGGGTTCTTAAAAAAAAAGGAGTCTTGATTCTCACGACTCCACAGAGCTGGGGGCTGCATGAGACACCTCATGATTATTACAGATATACAAGGTACGGTCTAAAATACCTTGCAGAAAAAAATAATTTTGAGGTAATGTACATAAAACCGCTGGGAGGATTTTTCTCGCTGATAGGACAGAGATTAAGCAGTTTTATTTTTTACTCCCTGGCGATTGATAAGAAAGGAAATCGACGCACTGTTCTTCTTCGTGCACCTGCTCATGTGATATGCATGTTTTTACAATTGTTATTCACGATTTTTGACAAAATGTTTTATAGAGAAGGCGATACTATTGGAAATATCTTGGTAACGAGGAAGAAATAGCATGAAGATCGCAATGAGTTCGAGAATTTATACTAAAAACGGAGGAATAGGCAGGTACGTTGCAGAGCTTGCAGAGCACTTCGCAGATGAGCATGAAGTGCATGTTTTCTCGTCCAAATGGGAAGATGTAGGAAATGAAAACATCATATTTCATAAAACTCCCCTGCCGCCTGGACCATTGATTTTTGAGGCAGGTGCATACTTTCTTGAGATGTCAGCACTTTCAAAGCTTATGCGGAGCGGGTTCGATATAATCCATACCGAAGGTCTTGAGAGCGCATGGCTTGACGTGGTCACAGCGCATTCCATACATAGAGGAGCTCTTGAAGCGATGAAGAATATAGGGGAGCTTAGGCCGCTGGGGCTAATGGATAAATTTCTTTTGACAATTGAGAAATTGAATTATTCTAAATACAGGAATTACAGGAAAATAATTGCAGATGCCACATCTGGTAAACGTGAATTGATGAAGTATTATAATGTTCCTGATGAGGATATTGAAGTCATACCTCTAGGTGTAGATTTAGATGAATTTAAGCCTAATCTACCAGATACATTTTTAAAAAAGACATACAATATTTCAGACGATGATGTAGTTTTAATAATCGTAGCCACCGAATTCTACCGAAAAGGAATGGTCGAGCTAATAGAGTCTATGAGAATAATATGTAATGAAGGATATAAAAATATTAAACTGCTGATAGTAGGAAAGGCAAGAGTAGAGGGTGCTAGAAAAGATGATTCTTTTTATAGAGAATTGGTTAAAAAATATGGACTTGAAAAGAATGTTATTTTCACAGGATCTAAAACCAATTCTAATAATATGGAACTAACAAAACACTATAATCTGGCTGATATATTTGTTTTT
The DNA here is from genome assembly GCA_041494705.1 of Candidatus Methanoperedens sp. Taxonomy (GTDB): domain Archaea; phylum Halobacteriota; class Methanosarcinia; order Methanosarcinales; family Methanoperedenaceae; genus Methanoperedens. The sequence goes on along the minus strand of JBGQBI010000004.1, from coordinate 106,058 downwards.
CCAACAAAGTATGAAGGTTTTGGGATTCCTACAGTAGAAGCTATGGCATGTGAGCTTCCTGTCATAGTAGGTCCAAGCGGCGCAGGAGAAGACTTAATAGAAAATGGTAAAAATGGATTTCTGATAGATGATGTGAATAATCCACAGGAAATTGCAGACAAAATTCTAATTCTGGCCGAGGATGAAAAGCTCATGAAAAAGTTGGGTAAAGCTGCAAGGACGACCGCACATATCTGTTCATGGGATAACATAGCCAACCGCACGTTAAAACTTTATGAAGAGGTTCTAAGATACTGATTGATAAATTCCGCGGGCCTTTAAAGCGACGTAAATTGCTATAAAAAAGAGCTAAATATTTTTTGAGAAAGGATTAAAAGAAAACAATAAAATACTCCAATGATGTCTAAAGCATGGTGAAATGAATGAAGATAATGGTAACCGGCGGTGCAGGTTTTATAGGTTCGCACACAGCCGAATATTATGCTAAGCGCGGTGATGAGGTAGTTGTTTATGATAACGTATCACGGGCAAAACTGCTCAACTATAGTACGTCAAATGCCATGCACAACTGGAACTATCTGAAAGACAATTTTAATATAACCCTCATAAAAAATGATATCCGTAATCCGGAAAATCTTGAGAAAGCCGCAAATGGAGTCGATGTAATTATTCATACAGCGGCACAGACCGCTGTCACAACATCTGTGCTAGATCCCAGGACAGACTTTGAGATAAATGCACTTGGTACATTCAATGTGCTCGAGGCCGCACGAAAAACAGGCGCATCGGTTGTGTTCTGTTCCACTAACAAAGTGTATGGGGATAATGTGAATAAGATAAAGGTGGAAGAAAAAAAGACCAGATATGGATTCGCTGATAAGAACTTCCAAAATGGAATCCATGAGACTTTCTCCACAGACCTTTGCGAGCACACACCCTATGGAGCCAGCAAATTCGCAGCAGATGTATATGTTCAGGATTATGCACGGCGTAATGAGATAGATGCCGCAGTGTTCAGGATGAGCTGCATTTACGGTACAAGGCAGTTCGGTGTGGAGGACCAGGGCTGGGTAGCATGGTTTACTATAGCAACTATGCTTGGAAAACCCATCACAATATACGGAGATGGTAAACAAGTGAGGGACATGCTCTACGTTACAGACCTTGTGGCTGCTTTTGATGCTTTTGTACAGAAAAAAGACAGACTGCACCACGGCGTATATAATATGGGCGGTGGCGCAGAGAATACCATGTCATTGATTGAGTTGTTAGACTACCTTGAGGTTATCACAGGCAAACGCTCAAAAGTCTCATATGCAAACTGGAGACCTAGCGACCAGAAAGTGTATATTTCTGATATAAGGAAGGCGCAAAAAGAATTGGGATGGACGCCCAAGCTGAGTCCAAGGGAAGGAGTAAGTAAGCTGATCGAATGGGTTAATGAAAACAAGAAATTATTTGAATAGTAATCCCTACTTGCAATAGAAGATATTTTTGAATATTTCTTGGATATTGATTTCTACCTAACCACCATGCACAATTTGAAAAAATCTGAGATATCAGGCTACCACACATTCGCAGAGGAATCAGGCTGGGATGGCTCTTACGAGAGCTTTCTTGAACGAGTGAACAATGGGCAGCAATCTACTTATTTTAATTTTCTGTATAATATACTAAAATCAAAATCCGGCAAACTACTCGATTTCGCATCCGGCACCTGCTGGACCTCTTATATTTTCGCAAAGAGGGGCTACAATGTTATTGCCCTCGAAATGAACTCAAGCGACCTGTGCGGTCTTGGTATATTTAAAAAAAATAGAGATAAAATGCCCTTCCAGGCCGTCTTGGGAGACTGCGAGCGCTCACCTCTCAAAGAAGGTGTCTTTGATGTGGTTTTCTGTCACCAGGCACTGCATCATGCAAGCGACCTGGACAGGATGGTTGCTGAGATGGCAAGATGCGCAAAAAAAGGCGGGCTTGTAATCGCAGGAGGGGAGCACATCCGTCCTTTTTTCACAAGTGACGAAACATTCAGAAAAAATCACCCTGCTGTAATTTTCGGGGCAAATGAGCATGCTTACCCTTATTATCAATATACGGGCGCTTTTCTTCGCGCCGGAATTGTAAATATTAAGGTCATTCCACGAGGCTTTGAGTGCGGTTTTGAGACAATTTCCCAGAAGCCTGTAAGGGCATTGGTCAAAGTCATTTCAAAGATTCCAATTATCGGAGAAGGAATTGTACGCTTTATGCTCTTGAATTTCAGCGGTGCAGGGACTGAAATAACCATATACGGTTTCAAACAATGAGTTTACGAAATGCATTTTTGCAATATTTTTATTATAGCAGCGCTTAACTTTGTTTCTCCAAAAACAGTTCTAACCAGGGCTATATCGTCTTCCCTGAATGTTTTCAACAACATCAGAATGATAAAATAACCTATTAAAAGAATCACTAATGATAGTACAAATGCCAAAAACAAATTTGTATAAATTATTTTCACAATATATATTAAAGGCAGGACCGATGCAAGTGCAATCATGATTTTTAAGATCCTATCTTTGTATATTATTATTTTTACAATATGTCTTGCCCATTTGAAAGATATCGCCAGAATGATAGCTGATGATACAAGTGAGGCCATACTCGCACCGGCAATTCCATAGTATTTAACAAAGATAATACTGAAAATGACATTTGAGATCGCCCCTATGAGCATGAGTTTGGAATTCTGCTGTGGGTGCCCGGATGAGTTTATCACAGTAACAAAAAAAAGGTAAATACCAGTTAAAAATGCAGAGAGTGAAAGGATCTGCATAGCCAAGGCTCCTGAAGAATAATCCTGTGTGAACACTATTTTGAGTATTCCTTCCGGGAACAGCAGCAATATGGCAATCAATGGAAAAGATAGCATCAAAAGCCGTTCAATGATATACGAGGAAATGTGCTCTATTTTTTCTTTATCTCCTTTCCCAAATAACTCACTCACCACAGGTGAAAATATGGATAGCAAAGCCTGTGGAAATATCAACATCACGCCCGTGATCATGCTTGCTGCTGAGAAGATCCCAACGTTTGCGAAACTGTCATAAAACTTTATAGCATAAATTCCTGCTGACCACAATAATCCATTAGAAACATCCATGAAAATCAAAGGAACACCAAATTTTATCAGGCCTTTCATCAACCTTGGCTGGAACTTCCCGTCAAATCCCCAGTTTTTCAGCACATATAATGCGCATAAGAAATATTGAATACTCAGGGATGCTGCAATGCCGATAAGAATTTCGTAAAAACCATATCCAAGATAAGAAAGGACTATTACAGAAAAATATGAAACAATAGGCGTTGTGGCGGCAAATATGGCCCCTATCTCAGGTTTTCGATGACCGCTAATTACCAGGCTGAAAAAGAAGCCTGTCCCGTGGATTGCAAACATTAAAAGCATGAATAAAAGAAGTTGCTTGTTCATGGAAAATATATCTGGAAAAAGTCGGTTTACTGCGATAAATCCCAGCACAGAAAATAAAACAAGAATGATGACCATCATAAAACCTGTTTTTGTATATGCCTTTATTTTTTCAAAATCTCCTTTCCCCCGATTAAAAGCGATGTAATATGCAGTTGCTGAAGGGATTCCCATAAGCAAGAACCCTACTCCCAATTGAGCGATAGACCAGGCAAAAGTATAATTACCGTATTCTTCCTGCGATATATTTTTTGTTAGCAGGGAATTAAATAAAAACCCGAAAAGGCGTGTTATGATCAAAGCAAAGAATACTATAGAACTTGATTTAAAAATTATTTTCCCAAGTGATTCTTTTTCCAGTTACAACACCTTCTGATAAATTTTAACCGTCTCTTCTGCGCGTTTTTTCCAGTCGTATTCCTTTAATGCCAATTCTCTTGCATTATTTCCGAGTCTCTGCCTTTCCTTTCTGTTATTCACTAAATACTCAAGCTTTTCTACGAAATCGTTCAAATCACCTGGATTTGCAAGAAGCCCTCCATCTGCTACTATCTTTTTTACTTCATCAAAATCAAAAGACACTACGGGTTTTCCCATACTCAGGTATTCAAAAAGTTTTAGCGGATTCCACCAAAACCCGAGTTTTTCAAAGTATTTGAACTCGGAAGCATCAAACGGAGCTATGCAAATATCTGAAATATTCAAATAAGCCGGAAGCTTATTATAATTTACAGAACCGAGAAAAAATGTATTCTTCATTCCGGAATTTTTAATTTTTTCAAATAACTGTCCGGAACCTATCATTAAGAAATATAAATCATCATACGACTTCATCAGTTTTTCGGCTATTTTTGGAATAAGATGGACTCCATGCCACTTTCTAAAGGAACCGCTGAATGTTATCACCACAGCATCTTCAGGTATGCCGAGTTTATTTCTAAGCTCAGAAGAATCACCCGGCTTGAATTTCGTTGTATTTACACCATTTGGCACTACATAAATTGGAACGTCGGTAACATTCGAGATAATCTTTTTCAAAGTCTCGGTCTGGGTTATAATAGCGTCTGCATGTTCAAATTGCGTTCTCCTGTCTTTTTCTGCGATTTTTTTAAATATTGGATTTTTATAAGCCTCATCTTCTATATACGGACTGTTTACTTCCAGTACTCTTGGCACATCTATTTTCCTGGAAATACGGTATCCAAAAGGATTTGGTGAATGGAAACGTTCATGGATTATGTCGGGATGAAACTGCTTTGTCTTCGTGTATACCCTATAATAACTTAAAAAATTAAAAGGGATAAACGGTATAAGGTATGGTTTGAACCATAGTGTAAATCTTGCATAATTTATGTTCAGCCCCTCTATTCTTTCTTCCCACAGGAAAGGGTTTAAAGCTCTTTTAATTGAAGGGGCTGCGAATAATTTTAATTCAACGAGTGAGGACAGCTTTTTTGTTATTTCAATGGTATGCACAAATCCGGCAGTATCAGATGGTGAAAAAATGTCAAATGCGAAGAAAGCGACTTTCATATTCTAAGCCATTAATAATTTTTAGAACTATAATAGTTTCCTATTTGGGAATATAGGTGTTCCTGTAAACAGTTAATGTTGAATTATCCGGTAGATTGTATTCTTTAATAAGAACGTAGCTTGAGTTATGCTGTTTAAAATAATCGTACATATCACTCACCAGCTTCTTTCTTGAAAATCCTGAAGTCTCTCCTGATTTAAAAATGAGATAATCAAAGTTCAAAAAGTTCTGTGCAAAGGGTTCCAGGGCTTCAAAGTACGGGACGCTTAAAACATTAAATGGAAGCTTTTTCATATAAGAATAATAACCATAGGTCAGACCGTTGGTAAAAGCCATGTCCGGTACTATGCCGATATAGCCTACTCTGTTATACATTCTGGGATTGGTTCTGGTATCAGCCATAATGCTGTCCAGTGCATCCTCTACCTTCCAGTCCTGACTCGCGGGTGGGCGTGTGCCGTATAACGCGGTTGAATACAGATCAAGCCCACCGGCCATGGTTTCAATATGAAAGTCTTTTGAAACATCAAGACCTTCGGCAAGGGTGAATAGCTGTATCCCCCCGGCCAGCAGGATGACCAAGATAACCGCTGCTTTTGTTTTTTTACTTTTAAGAGAGGCAATCCAGAATGCAGAGATAATAGCAACCGCGGCAATGAATGCTATAGTATATCTATCATTTTTATGCCGCAAGAACGTCATCAGGATAAAGGGCAGTGCAATCCAGGAAAGAAGAAAATAATTCGATTTTAAATGATGCCTCAGGATAATTACCAAACCTATCAGAAACGGGATAAAAAAAATGAAAGAAACCTGGAAGTTTATCAGGGAGAACACATAGAATAGCATGGACTGAAGCGTAAAGACCTCCGGTTGGCCCTCTGTAGTTCCCCAGTATTCATTCCCCCATACAATCGTGCGGTAGACTTCGCTTATGTGCGGCGCGTACCATATCAACGAAAAAAAAAGAGCGGCAGCCCCCATCAAAATAAAATTGGTTGCCGGGGTTGAACCTATTCCGGTAACGTTCTTTTTTTGTCCTTTTTTCCATAAAGTTTTGCAGTTTGATGAGCAAAAAGATTCTTTACTATAGATAATTTCTTTATTGGTAACTTCTTTTCCGCAATAAGTGCAGATTTTTTTTGTGGATTTTTTGAAAAAAGATCTATTTTTGATAAAAGACTCATATAGTACAACGCCCAGCGGCCCTATTATGAAAAATAATGCCGTCCATTTGGTGAGAATGCTGACTGCAAATGCAATCCCAAACCCGATAGAATATTTTCTGTTCCTGAAATGGTCAGACAGGAGGAGCAAATAAATGCAGAGGGCTACAGTAGCGATAAGTGCTATCTCTATCAGATAATACCGACGCATTCCAACCATGCTGGGATAAAGAGAAATAAAAACAGCAGCCAGGAGACCGGTTTCCTTGTTATAAAGATATTTGCCTATGCCATATACTGAAAACAACAGAATACCAAAATAGAATATATTTATTGAAACAGCTGCAGCCATGGATGTTCCAAACAAGAAATATGACAGCACTGTTGAAAGGTGATAAAAAGGAGGGTAGTAATTATCAACCTGTATAAGATTTGAAATCGCACCCGATCCAGGGTTTGTTAGAATGTTATAATATTGAAGACTCTTCGTAAGGTGGTCCGACTCGTCCCACCCCGGCGGCATAGAGTCAAGTTTCAGCCAGATATAATCAGAAAGCGCACTTATTAGAAATAATAAAATTACCCCAATAAGATATTTATTTTTTTGTGCTCTGTCCAATATTAGCTGCAAATATGGTATTGAGGTTTTTGGCGTATTTTTTCCTATGTTAGAATCGCCTGAATTCATCGATGCTCTTTTGATTTAGTATTACTTATGCTTTACTTAGGAAAGACCTAATATCTTTGAGAATCAAAGAAGGAAAAATGAAGCTTTGCCTTATCAATCCCCCGTGGACTACAGTAAAAGGTTATGAAGATAGTATTCGCGTTCCCTTTCCTCTGGGACTGGCGTATATTGCTTCATATCTGCAAATGCATGGGATTGAGGTAAAAATTATTGACGCTTTAGCAGAGGGCTGGCGTGTCAGGCATTTAGGGGAGAATGGCATCATCAGGGTTGGTCTGCCGCTTCAGCAGATCACTGCTATCGTATCAGGCTTTTCACCAGATGCCGTGGGTATTTCTTGCATGTTCACCTCCCAATCAAACAATCTCCATGAAGTGGCAAGCGCGGTTAAAAATGAATTGCCTGATATGCCTGTGATAGCAGGAGGCGCTCATACCTCTGCTGCGCCTGGCATGGTTTTAAGGGATTTGAACATAGATTTCGTAGCTCAGGGAGAAGGAGAATATACGATGCTTGACCTGATGCGCTGCTTTGAAGGTCGCATCGATATTGCGGGTGTAAAAGGAATCCATTACCGGGTTGAAGATAAGATAGCTTTCACAGGACAGCGGCCACCAATTATGGATCTGGATTCATTGCCCCTGCCGGCATATGATCTCCTTCCTATGGATGAGTATTTCAATAGTGGAAAGGCGGGTATGTCTCCAAGGTCAGTGACCAGTAAAAAATGGATGTCCGTAATAACCAGCAGGGGATGCCCTTTCATGTGTAACTTTTGTTCAGTTAATCTGGTATCAGGAAGGAAGTGGCGCTCAAGGTCGCCTGACAACGTTCTTAATGAACTTGAATACCTTGTTAAAAAGTATGGTGTTAAACACATTTTCTTTGAAGATGATAATCTTACATTTGACCCTGCAAGAGCCGAAGCAATATTCAATGGAATAATAGACAGAGGCATTGATATTACATGGGAAACACCCAACGGAATCAGAGCAGACCGACTTACCGAGAACCTTGTCGATTCGATGAAAAAATCCGGATGTTCGGGTCTAACCATAGCAGTAGAATCCGGTGACCAGGATTTCCTATATAATACTATCAGAAAAAACATGGACCTTAGAAAATTAGAAGATGCTGTAAAAATGATAAGAGATAAAAGAATTGATCTAAGTGCCTTCTTTATATTAGGAATTCCTGGAGAAACAGAAAAAACTGTAACAAAAACCATAAATTTTTCCAGGAAACTTGCCCGAAAAGGGGTGAGACCATATTTTAATATTGCCGTCCCTCTGATTGGAACCGAGATGTACAGGGATGCCAGAGCAAAAGGATATTTAATAAAAGAAGAGCCCGAGCCTGTTGATTATCTGATGGCTATGCAGAAACCGCTACTGCGTACAGAAGATTATGACCCCGAAAAACTTTTAGCCTGGAGGAAAAATGCGATGCTGCTTGCGGCATTGGAACTGGTAATACATAATCCTTCTTCCCTGTTAGCTTCAGAAACTTTCTTAAGGCTGAAAAAAGAACCCCTGTCGATATTGAAAAACGCAAAAATACTCTTCCGCGGTACGTGTTGAAGAGTAAATTCATCTTGAGTATAATCGGATCAATTCGGATGTAATATCATCCCAGTCCGGCATTTTCCTTGGAACGATTCTTTTTCTGCTCTCAATAGTGTGAGCAAGTGCGTTTATATCTATCGGATAACTCAAACCCACGCATCCATCGCCAACGAATTCTTCCAGCGCTCCTCCCGTTGCCACTATGCATGGAGTACCGCATGCTAGAGCCTCAGCCACTGTAATGCCGTATGCCTCGAATGTAGAGAGGTTAACAAAAACATCGGCGGATTTAAAGTGGGATAGTAACTCTTCCCTTTCAATATCTTTTAACCAGTCAATCCTGTCGCTTACATTCAGCTTTTGGGCTAATTCATGCAGTTTCTTATCATAGCTTCCTTTTCCGATTACCTTGAGTCTGTAGCCATCGAGCAGGGGCAGCGCTTCTATTAGATACCGTATCCCCTTGTAGGATTCCAACCGGCCTGCATATAGAACAATTTTTGATTCTTTTTCCAGTTCTTTTATAGCTTTAAACTCTTCCAGGTTTAATCCATTGGGGATATGGACAAGCTTTGATCGTGGAACCTGGAAATCATTTTCGATAAGCTTCATCTCATATTTTGATACACATACCACCTTCTCCGCTTTTTTAAAAATGAAGCTGCCAATCCACTGATAAGGTTTGTGAAGCAGGTTTCTCAGTATAGAGTGGCTTCCGCCGTGATAATGTGGCGTGAAAACGAATCTTCTCTTTGCTGCGATGGATGCAAAAAGAGCAGGGAATGCGTGGTAATTGTGTGCATGCACTATGTCAAAATCACGGTCTTTTAAATAAAAATATACTTGCGGCGCAAAGAAATAGGCATTTTTCGGGGCAAGTGATCTAAAGCGGGTTATTTTAACCCCATTATAAAATTCTTGTTGCGGATATTTCCCGGTTGGGTCAGTGCATATCACTTCAACATCAAAACCGCGCTTCGTTAACCGTTCGCTTATTTGCTGCACATGTGTCTCCACTCCACCGATATCAGGATAATACCTGTGGCATACCATTGCGATCTTACTCATGTTTCAGGTAAGCACCCCTGAGTTCCTGGTCAACCTCCCAGGTGCCTCCCGATTCTTTACCGAAAATCAGGCTCATTCCACCTACAAGCAAAGAGATCTGTGTGTCAAGGAAGGAGTAGACAGGTTCAAAAATGTAAAGCTTATTTGCCTGGCCCAGATAGATGAAAATAAACAGTAAGATAAAGGCAGACGCCGCAACCATCAGACTATATTGGTATAAAATAATGAAACAGAGTAAAAACAATAATAATATCAGATACGGCGAAAGTATCATCATAAAGTAGTTCATCGGAAACACGAGCTTCCCGTAATTTCCGTATTCCGGATTAAACAGCACATCTTTATGACGCAGCAAAAGCCTGATAAGCCCCCGCCCGCGCCTGTCTTTCTGCATTCTTCGTTTAAAAAAAGCACTCTGGCTCGCTTCATAAAATATAATATCGGGGTCGATGATTGTCCTATATCCCTGCTTTCGAACCTTTATTGCCAGTTCGCTGTCATCTGCCACTGAATCGGGGTCGATGGTTTTAACCAGGCCTTTTCTGTATGCTGAGAACGGCCCATGAAAGATTATGGTTGAATCAATCCATGATTCCGCAATCTGTACTTTTGATTGCAGCGATCTGTAACCTACCTCAACTTTAGATTCATTAATCACTACCTGTTTACCGGTTACACCGCCGATTTGCGGGTCTGAAAAATCAGACGCAACTTTCTGTAACACATCTTTTTCCAGCATGCTGTCGCAGTCTGTTTTGATAACAATTTCATTACGAGCTGCTGCATAAGCTGTGTTCAGGGCGGTTGCAAGGCCCTGCCTTTTTTCTGTTATTAAATTTATGCAATTGTATCTTTTTTGATATTCCTTTATTATTTCCGGTGTCCTATCGGTTGAAGAATCAATTATTACAACCTCGATAAGTCCCTGGGGATAATCCAGTTTGAAGATATTATCAAGCTTTTTCCCTATGAGTAGTTCTTCATTATAGGTCGGGATAATCATTGAAATTGTCGGCTTATTTCCAGATTTTTTAACAGGAAATCCATTATTACCGTATTTAAGAATCAATCCGATGTAGATGGAATAAGGTATCGCTATTAAAATGAATAGTGTTATTGGTATTATGAGGTTCATTTAAATATTCACTTGTAGGCTTTATTTGTTTTAAAAGGTTATCTTTTGGTTTTTTGCGAGCGTCATAAGTTATACTGAATAACCTATACATTCGTTTCCATAATCTTTATTAGCTGCGAGTCCCACTTATAACCGAGTTAATGAGGTGTACTTTGGCAAAAGTAAAGGCGAATAAAAAGTATAAGGAAAAACCTGAGAAAAGGAAAGAAGAGACAAAACTGAGTAAAACTGACAGGTTTTTCACAGTAAAATCTCTTTCGTATATTATACTCTTTGCAATATTCCTGCTTTCATTCTATATCAGGGGGATAATCCCCATCAAAAATGTATTCCGTGATAATTTTGTAGCTTTTGCAGCAGACGACTCTGTCTTCCATATGAGGCTCGTGGAAAACACCATTCACTTTTTTCCTCACCGTATTTTCTATGATGCGTTCACTAATTATCCATATGGATATTATTTGCATTGGGGTCCTTTATTTGACCAGATAAATGCCTTTTTTGCCCTGATTGCAGGCTTAATTACTAATGGTGGTATGCCGACTCAGTCCACTATTGATGCAGTGGGTGCCTTCTATCCTGCAGTTCTGGGGGCTCTGGTAGTATTCCCTGTTTACTTTATAGGCAAAGAATTGCTGGATGAGAAATCAGGACTGCTTGGAGCTTTCTTAATAGCAATATTGCCTGGCCAGTGGCTTTCAAGGTCAGTGCTTGGATTCACGGATAACCACGTAGCTGAGGTTTTCTGGTTAACCCTAACGATGATGTTTTTCGTTATAGCCATTAAAAAAGCGGAAAACATTACTTTTGACCACTGGCTGAATAAGGATTGGGCGGCATTAAAAACCCCTTTAATATATTCTCTTTTTGCAGGTATCTCCTTCGGAGCATATCTTCTTAATTGGACTGATGGCGTTTTCTTTGCTGTTGTTTTTGCCATTTTTGTTGTTATCCAGTATGTTATAGATCATTTTAGAGGTAAATCTACGGAATATCTGGGCATTGTGGGTATAATAGCCTATGTAGTGGCGATGATAATGGTAATACCGTATGTTGAGCTAAGTAATGGATTTGATTCCGGGCATTATTCTCTTTTGCATCTGACAGTAACAGGTGGGGCAGCGCTGATTTTTGCATTTCTAAGTCTTGTTTCCAGGGAAATGAATAAACGGGAATACCGTGGATTGCATTATTTATTGTTTATATTCGGCTCTATATTGATTGGGCTGATAGCTATAAAAATATTAATACCAGACCTTTATGACGCTACAATAGGCGCTTTGGGTTATATATTCAACGGAAATACAGGCGGGAACCTGACAATATCAGAAGCTACGCCGATCACTCCTGAGATGATAATGGGAAATTTCGGATATAATTATTATCTTGCTTACATTGCAATTCTTGCTCTCTGTTATTATATAATCAGGAAATCGAACGCCGAATACACATTAATAGTTGTCTGGAGCGTTTTTGTTCTTGCCATAACGCTCGCCCAGAACCGATTTGCATATTACTATGCAGTAAATGTTGCGATACTAATAGGCTTCTTAGGTTCCAAAATTCTGGATTTTGGTGACTGGAAGAAATTTGACTCGTTTGATATTATTGAATGTGTGAAAAAAACAAGGATTCAGCATGTTCTTTCTTTAATTCTTGTGATAGCAGTGACTCTATTTCTGCCACCTGATGCTTCTCCTTATAAAACGACAACGCTATCAGCACAATGGTTAGGGGGAAGTGAGCCCTCAGGCGGGGGATACAACGAGTGGTTTGAAACTCTTAGTTGGATGCGCTATAACACGCCTGACCCTGGGTTAGACTATTACGCTATTTACAAAAAACCCAACGGCACCTACCCATATCCTGAAACTGCATACGGCGTAATGAGTTGGTGGGACTACGGTCACACAATCACATACTGGGCGCACAGGATACCTAATGCAAATCCGTTCCAGGGCGGCATCGGTGGCGGTAGCCAGCATGCACCCGGTGCATCTTCATTTTTAACTGCCAAAAGCGAGGACGAAGCGAATGGGGTACTTAATGCCTTAGGAGTCAACGGGAAACCAGGAGCACGCTATATTGTGAGCGATGGTTACATGGCATATGGCATAATGGATGTATTTGGAACCTGGAATGAAGACTATGGATATCGCGTGCAGATCCAGACGAGCCAGGGACCTCAGGTTGTACCTTCCTCGAAGTATTACGATAATATGGAGGCAAAGCTCCATATTTTTGACGGTAATAATTTAAAGTACTATAGACTGGTGCACGAGTCTCCTCCAAATCCAAACACAGAAGGAGGATATATGGAACAGCAGTTCAAATATATTTATAATACATTATACGGAGGGCATATTCCAGTAGAGAATTCAGGGCTTGTTAAGGTTTTCGAATATGTAAAAGGCGCAAAAATCACAGGGCATTCACCGCAAAATACCACAATCACGCTGACAAATACCATCAAAACAAATATCGGAAGAACCGTATCATATTCGCAGACAACCTCCTCGAACGGAACCTATGCCTTTACGGTTCCATATTCGACGCTCGGCCAAATCCCCGGAGAGACGCAGTTCGATACAAAACCAACAGGTCCTTATACTCTGACTGTGGGCAATGTTTCAAAGCAAATCGATGTAAAGGAAAAAGATGTTCTTGATGGCAATGCCTTAACCCTCGATCTTGTTTAATTTAAACTTTTTTTAAAGAAATTGGAAAAACAGCAAATTCTTTGATTATCCTATTTTCTTTGATATTTTTTCTTTCAGTATCCTGCTCACTTCTTCGCCGCTGACCTTGCCCCTGAAATCTTTCATTACAATTCCCATCAACGGACCCACAGAATTCAATTCTTTTTCTTTGATAAAATCCATTTTGGAGTCGATCAGCTTATCTATAGCAATCTCCAGTTCACCCGCGCCCACGCCGCCTATACCAAGAGATTGAACCGCATTATCAACTGTTAATTCAGTTTTGCTGGCAATCGTTTTCAGTACATTGCCAATAGCTTCATTTGGTATCTTTCCTTCGGACTGGAGTTTGAAAAACTGCATCAGATGTTCTTCAGTAATTTTATTTACCAATATACCTTCTTTTTCAAGTTCATTTAAAACGGTTTCAAGGGTTCGCACGACTATAGTTGCATTGGCTTGTGGTATTTGCCGCATAATCCTATCAAAAAGCACAAAGTTTCCTGATTTTGCAATCTGGTTTGCAAGCTCTTCGTTTAGGGTAAATTGCTGCATATACCTCTCCTTGCGTTCGCCGATAAGTTCAGGCAATTTGATATTGTTGATTCTTTCCTCGGTTATCGCCACAGGCGGAACATCGGTCTCAGGGTACATACGCGCCGCACCCGGGAGTGGTCTCATGTAAGCCGAATTCCCGTCAGGGAGCGCCCGTCTTGTTTCCTCCGGCACTATCCTGAGCGCCTCTTTTGCCCTGATAATCACCGCTTCAAGCGCTCCTTTTGCCTTTTCTTTTGTATCTGCAACCATGACCACACAGTCCTTATCCTGTGCGCCCACTGCTTTCCGGAGCGCATCGATCTCGTCCTGTGTGATGCCATAATTCGGCAGTTCGTCTGTATGGAATATGCCTCCAACACCTGATTTCTTAGCGCGGTCGGAAAATTCAGTCCCCAGGCGCCTCCCGGGCTGGAGCTCTTTTCCCGCAAAGCCCGCGAATCCGGGCAGGTTCACAGCATAAACAACCCCTGTATTTAATGCCTTTAAAATTACTTTGGAGGTGGTATTTGCAAAAACAGATGTTACATCCACGATTCTATCAGAAACAGATGCATTTAATTTATTAAGTTGCTTTTTGATTCCTATCAAAGCTTCCTGTCTTGCTACTTCCTGCTCCACAATGGTTTCTATCAGGGACAGTTCCTGCACTCCTTTTATCTCGACTCTTGCCCCTTCTGCAATTGAAACGTTGACATCCTGCCTGATAGTGCCAAGTCCGCGCTTTACCCTGCCGGTTGAGCGCAGTATCATACCAATCTGCTCGGCGACTTCTCGTGCATGCGCAGGCGATACGATATCGGGCGCTGTCCCAATCTCAACAAGCGGAATACCTAGCCTGTCAAGAGAATAAATCACCGAATCGCCTTTATCTTCCACTTTCTGCGCGGCTTCTTCCTCAAGGCAAAGCACATCCACTCCCACGCGACCCGTTTTTGAATCAAGGTAACCGCCAGTAGCAACAAGCCCTGTCCTCTGGAAACCTGATGTATTCGAGCCGTCAATCACTATTTTTCGCATGGTATATAGCTCGTCAACGATATTCATGTTCAGCATGCGTGCAATCATGAGAGCAAGCTCCACTGCTTCCTGGTTCAATTCACGCGGCGGCTCTTCATCATTTTCGACCAGGCAGGTCGTATCATAAGCCTTATAGATGAATCTTTTTATGAGTTTTATTTCCTCAAGCGCAGCTTTATCAACCACTCCCATCTCGCTCTGTGTGGGGCGCAGGTATCTCATGAATTCAAAATTGGATTCTTTGGTATCACGAAGAAGGGTGGGACAGCCGCAGAAGAGTTTTTCTTTTGTGTCAAGCTGCTGGTGGATTTCAAGTCCGGCTTTTAATCCGAGCGCCCTGTAGTCGTGACTCATCGGCTTCTTTGATATCCTGCAATCTATAAAAGAATTGTTATAAGGCTTGCAGCCTGTAGTATCCTGAAAATGTTTCGCCGGAATTTTTGACAGGTGGCCATTTCAATAAAGCTTATAAACCTCAAAGTCATCTGGAAACCAAATCGTGTGATATGTTTTTAATACGCACATCCCAATTATCGGAGGATTACTCAAATGGCAAGAAAACCAGGAAGAATGTACACTAAAATCACCCAGCGCTCATTTACAAGACGCGAATACATGGGCGGTGTTCCGGGAAGCAAAATCGTAACTTATGACATGGGAAACCTGAAAGATGATTTCCCGGTGCATATGTCCCTCGTAGCAAAAGAAGCATGCAATATACGGCACAGCGCTCTCGAATCAGCCCGTATCGCAGCGAACAGGATTTTACTTGAGGTTCTCGGGCAGCCCAATTATCATTTAAAAATCAGGGTCCACCCGCATGAAGTCTTAAGGGAGAACAAACAGGCGACAGGAGCAGGCGCCGACCGTGTTTCACAGGGAATGCGCCTGGCATTCGGGAAACCTGTTGGTACGGCTGCCAGGGTAAGGGCCGGCCAGAAACTCATGACGGTGTATATTAACCCGGCAGGTTTCAAACAGGCAAAAAAATCACTCGTTTCGGCAGGATATAAGCTTCCAACTCCCATCGGTCTGGTCGTAGAAAAAGGCCAGGAATTAATTGCAACTTAACTATGAATCATCAAACGACAGGCATATAAAGCGAGGTATCACTTTTTGAATGATTATCTTGCAAACCTTGACAGGGCATTGAAACAACTGCCTGAAATCAAAGGTTCGGGGGAGCGATTCGTCGTCCCTGAGCCCAAGCTGCTCACCGAAGGAAAGACGACAGTACTTGAAAATTTTGCCGGTATAGCTGACAAACTGAACCGTGAGCAGGAGCATTTATTCAAATTCCTTTTGCGGGAACTTGGAACGGCTGGTAAAATCGATGGTCCAAGGGCAATATTCCAGAGGAAACTTACTTCGGGAATCGTTACCGAACTTATCAATGCATATGTCAAGGAATATGTGACATGCTCGGAATGCGGACGCCCGGATACGCATCTGATGAAAAGCGAGAGAATCCTGACCCTGCGGTGCGATGCCTGCGGAGCGCACAGACCGGTAACAAAGCGCCGGGCGACCACCATAGCAAAAGAAGAAGCATTGACCGAAGGCGAAACTTACGATGTCAAGATCGATGCCGTAGGAAGTAAAGGCGACGGCATCGCTAAAAAAGATAAATATACGATTTATGTGCCCAATACAGTTAAGGGAGATACCGTAAAAATAAAAATCAAGAAAATTACAGGTACTCTGGCTTTTGCTGAGAAAGTGTCTTAAAAATTTTTTCTGTATTTTCTATTTTATCTGTTCTATTTCACGAATTCCCCGGGCGCTATCATCGCCCCACTTTCAACCACTGCACCCACATTAATCATGCTGTTGATACCCGTGTGCACATCATCCCCCATGATAGTGCCAAGCTTTCTCCTGCCAGAGTCCGTGAGTTTGCCCTTCAGACGCACGCGGATTGTCCTGTCGTCGTGCCTCAGGTTTGCAACCTTTGTTCCCGCCCCGAAATTACATCTTTCCCCTATGATGCTGTCCCCCACGTAACTCAAATGTCCTATATGCGTCCCATTCATAATGATGCTGTTCTTGATCTCCACCGCATTGCCGATACGCACATCATCGCCGATGCTGGTGCCGGGGCGAATATAACAGTTAGGTCCGATATCACAGTTCTTGCCGATTATCACAGGACCTACAATGTATGCGCCGTTCCTAACAATCGTGCCTTCCCCGACCGAAACATTGCCTTTCAATGTGGCGAGCGGCTCGATTTCTCCTTTTATCTCAGGCTGTAAACCGGACAGGAAATATTCATTGGCATCAAGAAGGTCCCAGGGTCTCCCTATATCAAGCCAGTTCCCCGAAAGAGTCAAAAAACCGACATCCATGCCCTCATCAATCAGCAATTGCAGCGATTCGGTTATTTCGTATTCCGACCTAGCGGAGAGCGCCGTTTTGTTAATTGCATCGAATATCGCCAACGGGAAAATGTATATCCCGGCATTGGCAAGATTTGTTGGGGGTTTTTTCGGTTTCTCTATAATACGCAAAACCCTGTCATCCTCTACCTCAAGGACACCGAATTCAGATGGGTTATCAACGCGTCTTGCCGTCATCACAACATCCCGGCTTTGTTTGACCATGTTCCTGATATGCAAAGGGCTCACAATTATGTCACCGTTCAGCATTAAAAACCGGTCTTTTACAAATCCTTTTGCCGAACGTACGGCATCCGCTGTACCAAGCTGTTCTTTCTGGTGCGCATATTCAATGCTGACATTCATTGAAGAGCCGTCCCCGAAATAGCGTTTAATAATTTCCTGCCCGAATCCAACCACAAGCACAAATTCCCTGATTCCCGCATCACGCGCAGAGAGTATTACATGGGAAAGCAGAGGCATGTTGGCTACGGGCAGCATGACCTTGGGTCTGTTGCGGGTAAGCGGTCCCATCCTCGTTCCCTGTCCGGCTGCAAGAATTATAGCTTTCATGAACCTAAAAGCGCCTCTTTAACTATTTTTTCGGCTCTCGCATACAGGTTTTCTACATTATTCCGTGCTTCGGCAGTGATACGGATTTTTGGCTCAGTCCCGCTCGGGCGCACAAGTATCCACCCTTCTTTTGTATCGACTCTTATACCATCGATGCTGCTCACTTCACCCATCTCCTTTAACCCATTACCGATTTTTCCCATTGCAGCCTCTTTCTTGTCGTTACTGCATGCAATTGTTCCCCGTATCATGGGATATGCCGGCAGTTCATCTACCAGCGAATCGAGCCTTCCCTCGTTTTCTACTATTTCTACAAGCCGGGCTGCGGCGTATATTCCATCAGGGCATAGTGAAATCCCCGGAAAAATCCAGCTTCCTGAAGGTTCACCGCCAAAATCTGCATTTCTCTTTTTCAATTCTTCAGCCACATACACATCCCCAACGCGCGTCCTGTAAACCGTCCTGCCTTTCAGGACATCATCTACCATTATCGAGGTGTCAACCGGCACAACGATGCTCTTTTTGGTTTCACGGAGCCCAAAGAAAGCCAGGAGCTTATCGCCCTCCACAAACCTGCCTAGACCGTCAACTGCCATCATCCTGTCGGCATCCCCGTCGTGAGCTATTCCCAGGTCAGCCCCGAATGCAAGCGTAGCTTTTTTCAACATTTCAAGATTCTTCTCAATTGGCTCGGGATTCCTTGCAGGAAAAAAGCCGTCTGGTTGCGAATTAAGGGTTATTACATGGCAGCCCATGCGCCTTAAAACGTACGGGGTAATCGTGGATGCAGCCCCGCATCCGCAATCAACTACCACTTTCAATGATGTGCGGCCTACTTTCCCGAGAATCATTTCCGCATGTTCTTCGATTACATCGGCTTCATTCACCCTGCCGATGCTGTTCCATTCTGCCATCTTCCATGCCTTATTTTGTATTACCGATTCGATTTCATCCTGCTGCTTTGAATCAAATGCCATCCCATCCCGGTTCCAGAGCTTTATGCCGCCATATTCTGGCGGATTATGCGATGCCGTCACCATTACGCCGCAATCATAATTCCTTGCCGCAAAAGCAAGGGTTGGGGTGGACACCATCCCGATGCGGGTGACATTGCATCCCGCCGATAACAGCCCGGAAATAATGGCATATTCTATCATTTCTCCCGAAGTCCTTGGGTCGCGCCCGATAACTGCCGAATCATGCATGGAACCTACAGCAAGTCCAACCTTGAGCGCAAGTCCGGGAGTTATTTCCCTGTTTGCAAGACCCCTTATTCCTGATGAGCCAAATAATGCCATAATCATTCCACCGTTACGCTTTTTGCCAGGTTCCGTGGCTTATCTATCGGGCACCCCAGAGCATCCGCAGTGTAATAAGCCAGAAGCTGAACCACGACTGAGGATAGTACCGGGTATAGCAATTCGTCAGTCACAGGCACTCTTATTACCGCGTCAACATATTTTGCGATCTCAGTATCATCCATGCTTGCAATAGCCAGGACCGGCGAACCCCGCGCTTTTACTTCTTTGATATTATTGAGCATCTTATCGTAAGTTAAACCCTTTGTAGCCAGGGCAACCACTGGAGTATCTTTTGAGATAAGGGCAAGGGGACCATGTTTTAACTCGCCTGCCGCGTAGCCTTCGGCATGTATATAAGAAATCTCCTTGAGTTTCAGGGCGCCCTCAAGGGCAATCGGGAAGTTTAGCGCCCTCCCCAAAAAGAAATAATCCCTGGCGTTTGAAAATCGCTTTGCCTGTTTCATGATTGTTTCCTTGTTGTTAAGAATCTGCTGTATCATTCCGGGCAACTGCTTTAGCGATACAAGCAGGCGTTTTGACCTGTCCACGTCCATTCTTTTCTTTGTCTTCGCAAAATGAATAGCCAGCAAATACAGTGCAATAAGCTGGGAGGTGAAAGTCTTGGTGGCAGCAACCCCTATCTCAGGGCCAGCCCGCGTATACATGATGTTTTCCACCTCGCGGGAAAGTGTAGTTCCTACAACGTTCGTGATTGCAAGGGTCTTGCATCCGTAGGTCTTTGCTTCCCTGGTAGCGGCGATTGTATCAGCGGTCTCACCTGACTGGGATATTGAAATAACAAGCGTGGGCTCAACCAGCACAGGATTCGCATACCGGAACTCCGAACTTATCTCCACGTCCGTATGGATGCCCGCAAGTCCCTCGAACAGGTACTTCCCGAGAAGTCCTGCATTATAGGATGTCCCGCAGGCGATAATAACAATCCGCTCAAGCTTTTGGGTTTCTTCCCTGGTTAATGTGATTTCCGAAAGAATGACTTCCGCTGCTAACTCGGATACCCGTCCCATTAACGTATCATGTACTGATACTGCCTGCTCGTGTATCTCCTTTAGCATGAAATGCGGATACCCTGATTTCTCAGCAGCTTCAATGTTCCACTCTATTGACTCTGTTTTCTTTTTAACAGGCTTTCCTTCAAAATTGAAAAATTCTATCTTTTCCCTGGATAACGACACAATCTCAAAATCATGCATGTAGGCCACATTACGCGTATATTTCAAGAGCGCTGTGACGTCAGATGCAATAAAATTCTCTTCGTTTCCTATACCTGCAACAAGTGGGCTGTCTTTCCTGGCAGCTACCACCTGCTCTGAATCCTCACATATAAATGCGGCGGCATAAGAACCTTTTACTTTCTTAAGACCCTCTATGACCGCGGCGACAAGGTTGCCTTTATAGTACCTGTGGGCCAGATGCGCCAGGACCTCGGTATCGGTTTCTGAGACAAATTCATAACCCTCCCTATTTAGTTCATCGTACAATTCCTGGTAGTTCTCGATGATACCGTTATGCACAACCGCAATATTTCCTGAAATATGGGGATGTGCATTTATCGTTGTTGGCGCCCCCTGTGTTGCCCAGCGCGTATGCCCGATGCCGCATGACCCCTTTATATCGGGAAGTTTTAATTCAAGGTCTGAAATTTTTCCTTCGGTTTTATAGACCGATAAACCTTTATCCGTTAATACCGCAATCCCGGCAGAATCATATCCCCTGTATTCAAGCCTCTTTAATGCATCAAGAAGGATAGGAGTGGCCTCCTTCTTCCCGACGTATCCCACTATACCGCACATTTTTACCTCATAAAACAGTTGAATCCTGCGGAATATCCCTTGCGATTTTAACCCCTGATTCGACAGAGCAGCCTGTTGCGATCATTTTGCCTGCCTCCACCAAAACCGAAAGACCAATAATATTACTGTCGCCTATTACGGTTCCGAGTTCATCCGCATGGTGCAATATGCCTTTCATTTCAATCATCAAATCCTTCCCCACGCCGGTACAAAAATGAGGGCCTATATTATTGTGGGCGCCTATAATCGAATTTGATACGAAAGAACCCGCCCCGATACGCACATCGTACATGATGATACTGTTCTCAAGTTCAGTGAACGAACCAACCCTGCAATTATCCCCTATGGCTGTCGAGGGTAATATCGTTGCGCTGGGACCTATATCGCAGTTCTTGCCTATTACAACCGGGCCCACGATATACGAACCCGACCTGATAATTGAATTTTTGCCAACTGCCACGTCTCCCACTATTATTGCGCCTTTTTCGACTACCCCTTTATTCCCCCTGTCTTCGAATTTGCCAAGCAATATCGCATTTGCTTTTAGTAAATCCCATGAGTGAACAGCGTCGATCCATGTGGAATGTGTGGTGACATGCGTAACTTTGCCGCCCTGGTCTATTATCCTCTGGATAGTGTCTGTAATGGCATATTCTCCGGTTTCTGATATTGGGGTCTTATCTATTTCATTAAATATCGAGAGCGGGAACATGTATATTCCTGTATTTACAAGATGGCTTATCTTCTCTCTGGGTTTTTCGATAATTTGTGAAATTCGTCCTTTATCCTGTAATACAACGCCATATCCTGTTGTCTGTTCGCGTACTACGGTAAGAAGTGTCATGTCTCCGGATGCGCCTTTGAGCAGATCGACAATTGTATCTGTATCAATCAGGTTATCTCCGTTAAGCACAAGGAACTTTTCATCAACAAAAGGTTTGGCGAGCTTTATGGCATGAGCCGTTCCGAGCTGGACTTCCTGTTCAACATAATTGATATTCGCGCCGAACTCAATTCCATCGCCGAAGTAGTCCATTATACGCTCTTTTTTATATCCGACAACAAGGATTATATCTTTTATTTCATTTTGCACCAGTGCACGGATAATATATTCCAGTATCGGCTTATTGGCAACCGGGAGCATAACCTTTGGGCGTGTCATGGTGAGGGGGCGGCATCTTAGTCCCTCGCCTGCAGCGAGAATTATAGCTTTCATATATGTCTCCTATATCATAACCATCCCAATACATTTTAAAACTAACTATTACCATTATGAGTTCGCGAGCTTATCCGCCGTTGTTTACTATCCAGACGCTTTATATCAGGTTTACCCTTCGAATACTACACAAGAGAGGGGGCAAATACATGCATAAGTTATGCAGAATCGATATTAGCAGAAGTGAGAAACTTCATGGGAAAATAAAAAGCTTCTATATATACTTCCGGCCAATCTACTGACCATTAAGCCAGCTTGCTCCTGACCTTCTCATAAAACCCGCCCTCTCTCGTTTTCACAAACCTCGCGGGTTTATCTGCCTTTGTGATAAGGATGGTATCATCCTCTTTTATCTTCCTTGTATACTGCCCGTCTATTACGAGAACTGCCTCCTTTTTCGGTATCGTTAATTCCACCCTTATCTCACTTTGTGCCGGGACAACCCATGGTCTTGATGATAATTTAAAAGGCGCGAGAGGCACGATTACGGTTCCGTCCACCCTCGGGTCAACTATCGGACCCCCTGCGCTCATTGCGTATGCGGTTGAACCTGTTGATGTGGCAAAAACAACGCCGTCAGCCCGCAATTCCTCAAGCGGGCTTTTATCCACGAAAATCCGATACGCAAGCATCTTGGCCGGACTTGCAGTGAGAATTACCATTTCATTGGTAGCAGGAGGCAGGTTTTCATCATTTACTGCGATTGAAAGGCGCGCGCGTTCCTCGACCTCAAAACCCGATAACACTTTATCAATAACTTCCAGCGCATTTTCAGGATTCACATCCACAAGAAAACCGATAGTGCCCATATTGATACCAAGCACTGGCAGCGGGTCATCCATTTTCTGGATACCGCGAAGCACAGTCCCGTCGCCGCCTATGGAAACTATAAATTCCGCGCCTGCTTTTTTCATCTCGTTCATCGGCGTGCCTTTTTGATGGAGCATTTCGGCTGTCCTTGGGTCTATCAGCACAACAGCTTTTGATTTAAGATGATGCACGATATCTTTAACCATGGCGAGCACATCGTCCCTGTCGCATCTTGAAATCACCCCAATTTTTCTCATCCCGTCCTCCTGCATATCTCTTTATTCATAATTCGTCTATACAAGTTCAAGTAATTTATCATGAACCATGCCGTTACTGGCTACCATATTCACCCTTTTTGTCACGTCAAGCTCCGTAGAGAGCGGTTTACCGTTTCCATCCGTGACCACTCCGCCCGCTTCCTCCACAATCAATTTCGAAGCCGCTATATCAGTAACACGAAGCATGCTGCGCATATCGATAAAGGCATCGAATATGCCAGATGCGATATAACATAATTCAAGTGCGGCACACCCGAATACCCTTACTCTCCTTACTTTATGGTTATTTATAGCCACAACATGAGGGCTGTGGCTGTATGATATTACACTTAACCCGGACAGTTCCGAAACACTGGATACGTGTATTTTCCTTTTGTTCAGAAACGCGCCTTTTCCTTTCTCCGCTGTATAGATATCACCGCTAACGAGATTCTTCACATACCCGTACCTGATGTCTGAAAGGTCAGAGCCGCCGATGGCTACAGGCACGCAGAAAAATGGAATGTTGTTCACCGCATTGAAGGTGCCGTCTATCGGGTCAAGCACGAACGTGAATTCGGGGTTTTTGCCGATTCTCTTTTCACCCAGTTCCTCGCTCACAAACCGCATTGACCTGCCGTCTTTCTCAAGCACGGACAGGGCTGCGTTTTCAGCCACTTCATCTATCTTTTCAGTCGGGGTTCCATCGGCTCCGATGCGAAGCGGAACACCAGCTTCAGGTTTTCCAATCAGTCCTGAAACCGCCTGCTGGATAGCTGCCGCCACTTCATTGCATAATTCGTAATAAGACATTGGCCTAAACGACCTCGCAGCCCGCGACAAGCCTCTGCTTTGGATTATTGAGCTGGACAATCAAAAACCTGTCACTTCTGCTGTATGCGATATCTTTCTGTGTCGTCATGGTGACATTACACTCAGAACCCGGAGGCGCCTGTGTCACGTCCTTTCCGCCTATTGCCATACTGTTGATGGTCGCCGGCATGTCCTGCAACCCCGCGAACAGGTGAACCGCATCGCCCACACCCAGACCCGGAGTGAATTTAGTGAGGCGGCATTTGAGGTTGAATTTTGTTGCTACCTCTTCTTTCTGTGAAATTATGTACCCCCTATCGAAGTCTTTTGACTGTATTCCTTTTAGCGCAAGTCCCACTCTTGTACCTGCTGGCGCGGTTTTCATGTCCACGTCATTACTCTGGATTGAGCGTATCTCTGTGGGTATGTTAATCGGGAAAGTGGTCAGGCTATCATGTACTTTGAGAGTTCCCTGTGTCACAACCCCAAGCACCACGCATCCCATGCCTGTGACATTAAAGAAATGGTCCACCATGACGCGCTGGGGGAGGGCGTTATTCAGGGCGTTTGCAGCCCTCGCTTCTTCCCCGAGTGCAAAGAGCTTTTCCTTGAGGTTTTCCAGTCCTTCAAAGGTTGTGGTTGAAATTGCAATCGATTCCCATTTCTCAAGGTTCGTCCCTTTGGCGATGGCTTTTATTTTTTCGGATAGTTCAGCAATAGCCGTGGGATTTGATTTATCCGACATTGTGATGACAAAAAGCCCGCGTTTATTCCCGAGCAAATCAAGCGCAATGATACATTCACCGACCTGCGCATTAAGACCGCTTGAGGGGACGCAGACAAGGGCGATATCCGAGAGATTTATTGACTGGATAAGTGTTTTTAATGATGCCGGATACCCATTCGCATCCACGAATGAATATATCCTGTCGCCTTTTACGAAATTATAAAGCGTGATATCCGACTCGGTGCCTTTCTTCCCGAGTTGTGCTGCAAGACTTGTCCTGCCTGATTTTTCGCTGCCTATGATTGCTACGTTTGCCATAATAATCCCTGTTATAATTAGTCTCTAGATATATGAAATTATATGAAATTGGCGAAAGGTTCTCATTAACCAAAATTTATATCACATCTCAACTGCTTTTGTAACCATAATGGACATCCAAAAAATCCGCCTTGACTTCCCATCGCTCTGGAAAAGATGGAACGGCAAGTACCCCATCTATTTCGACAATGCCTGCATGACATTGAAACCAAAGCAGGTCATGGATGCAATGAACGAATATTATAATGAATATCCCGTATGCGGCGGTCGTTCGATTCACAAGATGGCAAAGAAGGTGGACGAGAAAGTGACAGAGGCACGGAAGAAATTCCAGAAATTCCTGGGCGCATCATGTCCCGAGGAAATTATCTTCACGCGGAATACCACCGAGGGGTTAAATCTCGTTGCGAATTCGCTTGAACTCAAAAAAGGCGATATAGTTCTCACCACTGACAGGGAACACAATTCAAACCTCATACCCTGGCAGATACAGGCTCACAAGCGCGGGATTAAGCACATGATTGTTTACTCAAATCCCGATAATACCTTCAACCTTCCCCAGTTCGAGGAAATAATGAGCAAAAACAAGAACGTGCGGCTCGTGAGCATGGTTCATACCGCGAACCTTGACGGCTATACCATACCGGCAAAGGAGATTATCAAAATCGCCCACGACCATGGAGCGCTTGTAATGCTGGACGGCGCCCAGAGCGCACCGCACAAACCTGTGGATGTGAAGGCACTGGATGTTGATTTATTCGCGCTTTCGGTGCACAAGATGGCGGGGCCGACGGGTATGGGCGTGCTCTACGGGAAACATGACTTGCTCGAAGAGTTGGCGCCTTTCATCGTTGGCGGTGATACGGTTAGCGATACCACCTACGATGGTGCAAAATTCCTGCCTCCGCCTGAGAAATTCGAGGCGGGCTTGCAGAACTATGCAGGTATGATAGGCTCTGGCGCAGCCGTTGATTACCTAAACAATATCGGGCTATCGAATATTGAGGAACATGAAAAGCGGCTGAATACGATTATTACCAATGGGATAAAGGACATGCCTGGGCTGAAAATCATAGGCCCGCAGAAGCCCGAACTCCGCGCCGGCATCATCGCTTTCACGGTTGAGCTTCCAAAGGGTGGGGATGCCCATGATATAGCGCTCGTGCTTGACGAGACCGAGAACATCGAGGTGCGCTCGGGGGCATTCTGCGTGCATTCGTGGTTCAATTACCGAAAGTGTGAGGCTGCGGTGAGGGCTTCGCTTTATTTGTATAATACAGAGGAAGAGGCACGGAAGTTCATTGATGTGCTGGGGAAGACGATAGGGTTGTTTAATCCGTGAGAAGTGACGATTAACTATTTTAAATCTATTAAACTCCCATTTATTTTGGTGGTTTAACTCGGCTTTTGCTCTCATAATATGCTGGAAGGTCATCTGATTTTAGCCTTCATTGACTCATCGAATTATTTAGAACCAATCGATACATTTTAGGAAAAATTTAACTATCATGCCCTCCTGTAGTATAAATGTGGCCGGACAAATAACACTTGATAAATACCCAGGTTTTAAAATTTCTGAAAGGATGGATCGCATCAAAACCGATAATCGATTATTTATCCCTTTAGATGAACGATGGTATCAATTATTTTTAAGCGGCGAAAAGGAGTGGGAAATGCGTGGATTTAATGGGGTGTTTAATTCAAAAAATGTGAAAAAAGGTCGAACGGTCGAACTAAGACGAGGCTATAAAGACAATCCAATCTGGGGTATTATTACAGATCGATTAATTATAAAATCTCTTAATGAAATCCCCAAGGAGATTTATGACAAAACAATTCCTCCTTCGGTCCAAAATGATCCAAAAGTTATCGATTTTGTTCAAGATTATGTAAAAAAATATGAGAAACTAATTTTATTTAAGATTCAGCTCAAAAAAGATTAAGTATGACGGAAGAAGGTTATCCAGATAGAATTATCTCAAGTAATGAGATTGAAAAATTAGAATCTCTTTTACGAAGTCAAGATTTAGAATATCCTAATTATAAAAAATGGGTTTCAAATACAATTCAAGAGGTTGAATCTGGAGATAAAATTGCCTTCGGGTTCTTTACGAGCGCAAAAGATATTGTTGGTGACGGAATTATAAGGATAACAGCTAGCAAGACGGTCGAACTTAAAAACTTTTTTTTACGAAAGGATTTTAGAAGTCGTGGGATTGGGTCGATGCTCTTAGATTCCATTGAAAATTATTGCATTGAAAGAGGTTGCACTCAAATTCATGTTGATATGTCAATTGACGAGAAAGAGACTTTAAAATTTTTTATAAAAAAAGATTACGAATTCCAAAATCGTGGAGATTTTTATGGACAGGGCAAGGAAAGTTATCTATTAGTAAAAAAATTGCCAATAAAATATATTGGACACTATGATTGGATAGCAATTTCTCAATGGGTTATGGCTCGAATATTTGGATATACTTTAGTCGATGAGAAATATTCGTATTATGATAAAAAAATTAATGATGTGAAGTTCATGGCAACAATGCTGGTTTGTGATGATCTAGACCATGAACTCGATATTGATGATTTAAAAGTTTCGTTGAAAGAAGTATTGGTTAAAGGTAATCTGATATATTTTGCACCTTATTTTAGTGAGGCGGCGATTAATTACTCCGGCAAGAATGGAATAACATTAATAGACCGAATCAAATTAGAAGAACTAACTGGACTTACACTGCCAACCTCATCAAAAGATACCGCTGGTCTAATTGTGGTAGTAAAACCTGAATATTTCGAACATTTAGTTCAAAAGAAGGATAGAGTCTTTATCAAAGGAGGGCGGGTTTTCTCGGGTGTTGAAAAAAATCAAGTCCTTTTATTTTATGTTACATCTCCCATACAAGCAATCAGCGGGTACACGGAAATCATGAAAATAACGACGGGTCATCCATCAGAAATTTGGAAAAAATATAGCCGGCAATCCGCTTTTACTGTTAAAGAATATATGACTTACACTGAAGGCAAATCAATTGTAACCGCGTATTCATTCGAAAAAATTAAAAAATTGAAGAATCCGATTCGTTTAGAAAAAATACGCAAAGCCCTAAGTTCATTTAACCATCAAGCAGGACAAAAAATTTCTACGGACGATTTGGGCATCATTCGAGGTTTATTTTAAATCTTATACTTGGATATATTATCAACCCAAAATTCCCCCTTTCCAGTTGGTTTTTACTTAATTTATAGTTTCCCGAAAGACCCAAACGTTCCAGTAAACAATTTAGCTTAACAAGTACATAAAATCCATTCCAATGCATCAAAAAATTCTCTCCCAGGCATTCGCCCCCGCCCACATCTCAGGCATTTTCATAATCGACATAAAGAAAGACCCCGCACTTTCAGGCTCGATGGGCGCCGGCATCTGCCTTGAGGACGGCGCGGTAACAAAAGTAAGCGCCGCAAAAGAAACAACCGTGAAAATAAACGGCGCCGTTACAGACGCCCCAACAACGCTAACAGCCATCAAGCTCCTGACCTCGCAGCCTGTCCTTGTAGAAACCACTCTCCGCGTGCCCGTCGGCGCGGGGTTCGGGGCAAGCGGCGCCGGTGCATTGAGCGCCGCGCTTGCGGTGAACGAAGCGCTTTCCCTGAATTTGACCTTCAGGGAAATAGCAGAGGCTGCGCATATCGCAGAAGTCACGAACAGGACAGGGCTTGGCGATGTCACGGGGCAGACATTCGGCGGCATCGTCATCAGGAAAAAGGCAGGCGCGCCTTTTACCGTAGCTATCGACAAGCTTCCGTGCAGGGATGAAACGATTTCCTGGGTGAGCTTTGGCGGGATTTCCACAAAATCGGTTCTATCCGATGACCTGAAAAAAAGGAGCATCAATAAAGCAGGGCGCTTAAGGCTCAAGGAACTCCTGAAAAAACCCACGCTTCCTGACTTTTTCCGCCAGTCCTCTGCATTCGCAAAAGAAATCGAACTCATGAGCCCGAGGGTTATGGATGCAATCGAGGCTGTCGAAGCTGCCGGCGGTCTTGCGAGCCAGGCAATGCTGGGGAATACGGTTTTTGCCATAAACGACAATGGCGCGCTTTCGGAATTCGGGGAAGTACATGAAAGCAGGATAACGAATGCAGGAGCGCATTTGTTATGATACCAAAAAACCATCCCAGATATGAATCCCTGATGACGCGCGAATTGACAGTAGAAGGCGTTGAAAAAGGCATAACGAGCATACACGGGCTGATTGCACAGGGGCGCGGCGAGGCATTTGATTATTTAATCGGGGAAAAGACCACGGAAAGCGCATTGAAGGCTGAAAAAGTGGCGGCAGCGGCGCTGCTCCTTGCAAAAAAGCCTGCCATCTCGGTCAATGGGAATGTTGCAGCCCTTGTTCCCGGTGAAATCATAAAGCTAAGCGGGCTTGTCAATGCCCAGCTTGAGGTCAATCTATTCCACAGGACAGAAGAAAGAGTGAACAAGATAATACAGCATCTTCGCTCACTCGGCGCAAAAAATTTATGCACAAAAAGCGATGCGCAGATACCCGGGATTTCTCATGAACGCGGAAAAGTGGATAGCGACGGAATCTTCAGCGCGGATGTTGTGCTTGTCCCTCTTGAGGACGGGGACAGGTGCAAAGCCCTTGTGGATATGGGTAAAACCGTAATTGCCATCGACCTGAACCCTCTTTCAAGGACAGCGCAATGCGCATCGATAACAATCGTGGACAATATTACCCGCGCTGTACCGAACATATCCAAATTCGCAGAAGATTTGGAAAACTTCGAAAAAAATGCGCTGCTTAGGTTAGTCGATGAATTCGATAACCGGAAAAACCTGACCGATGCGGTAAACGAGATTGCGGCTCATCTGGCTTCCCGCCAATCATGATATGAGACTTTTACTATATTCTGGTTTCAAAAACCACAGAGGGCGCAGAGAAGCCGAGACTTCGGCTTGCGCAGTGTTGGGATATAGGGAGCACCCTATATCCCTTCGTTTGATAAACCTTTGATAAAGGTTTACACGGAGAAAAGCAACAACTCTCTGTGCGCTCTGTGTTCTCTGTGGTTAATTTCCTATGACCATCTATCCAGAATAAAATAGAAAGCCACCATGATATTGTTTTTACGGGCGCGGAGGGATTCGAACCCCCGATCTACAGCTTAGGAGGCTGCCGCTATATCCAGACTAGGCCACGCGCCCTCAGGGTTGTTCCTAAATATCAGTGTGTGGACTTTAATTTATCGCCTAAAAGAAAGAAAGGGTTAAGTATATTTGTGCTTATTCAAAGGCAATCCCGCCTTAACTCAGTGGCTAGAGTGCGCGGCTGTAGTTTGGTTCATGTGCAAACCTTTAGAAAGGTTTATCAAATGCGGGGTATGCGAAGCATACCCCAGCGTCGTGTTTATGCACACATTACCGCGCAGGCACCGCGAAGTCCCCGGTTCGAGTCTGGGAGGCGGGATATTTTTTATATTTTTGCAATAAGCGGATTATTTAAATCCCAAGCCACAAATTAGCCCCTTATGCTTCGGGTAACATTTCTTGGCACAGGCGGAACCCTGCCCACACCAAATCGCAACCCCTCCGCGATATTGGTCAACCGGGAAGGTGAGCTTTTGCTCTTTGACTGCGGCGAGGGCACCCAGCAGCAAATGATGCGTGCAAAGACCGGAATGAAAATAAATTCCATCTTCATCACCCATTTCCATGCTGACCATTTCCTCGGAATCCCCGGGCTCATCCAGACAATGTCATTTAACGGAAGAACCGAGCCTCTTGAAATATACGGCCCGGAATGGACAAAACAATTCGTAAACCTCCTGGTGCAGCTTGGTTATTTCAAGCTGGGATTTGTAATAAATGCACATGAGCTGGAGGAGGGGGAAATAATAGATAAAGGGGATTATTTCATCAAAGCGGTTGGCACAGACCACGGTATTCCAAGCCTCGGTTATGTTATTGAAGAGAAAAGCCGAATCGGGAGGTTTAACAGGGAAAAGGCTATCAAACTTGGGGTTCCCGTTGGTCCACTTTTCTCAAAACTCCAGAAGGGCGAACCTGTCATCATAGAGGGAAGAACAATTTTACCGTCTGAGGTTATTGGAAAAAGCCGGCCCGGCAGGAAAATAGTTTATACCGGGGATACCCGGCCATGCGAATCCATCGAAAAAGTAAGTGCGAAAGCTGATTTACTTATCCATGATGGCACGCTTGCTGATGAGCTTAAGGACTGGGCAATTGAAACAAAACACTCAACCGCAGGTGAAGCCGCCCGGCTTGCCAAAAAGGCCAAGGTTAAACAATTGATTTTAACCCATGTCAGTTCAAGGTATTCAGAGAGCGCAGCACCTTTACTGGATGATGCCAAAAAAGTGTTTGAAACCGCTATAATCGCAGAAGAATTGATGGAAATCGAGATACTGCTGTCAGATTAAGACCCGAATGAGACCCCGTATTTAAAATGGGGACTAAACATTAAATACACGCATGTACATAATCATTGAGTGATTGTCTTGAATTCCACAACTTCATTTAAACTGGATATTGAAAGAATCGGGCATATTCTTGACATGGATGAGTTCAAAATAAATGAAGCTAAAGAACACGGCAAAAGCACGTTGATTTCTCCAAAATTCTTCAATAAGGGGGTATACAGGGTACGAAATATGAACAGCGGGCGGCTTGAGAGCATCGCTGTTAATATCGACAAAATTGCCGCCGTCACCTATGAAGGGCTTGTCAAAGAGCTGGGCGATGACTGCGTGGATAAAAACCTGTGGAAGGATGTACCTGAAGGTGGAGCGATCTTTTTCTATTCGTTCAGGCTTGAGAATGATTTTGTGAATGAAGGAAATCGTTGAATCGCTCTTCTTTAGAATGGCTTAAATATTAAGAAATTAGTCAGTGAGCTACACTTTATGACAGCAAAACGACTGCAGAACATCACAGAATCTGCAACACTGCGGATATCAAATCTTGCAAGTGAATTAAAAAGCCAGGGCAAAGACATAATAAGCTTCAGCCTTGGAGAACCGGATTTTACAACACCTTCGCATATCATCGAAGCTGCCAAAGCTTCTCTTGAACGCGGCGAGACGCATTATACTCCTTCACCGGGAATACCGGAACTGCGGCGGGCTATTGCCGAGAAATTAAAAAAGGATAACAAAATCGAGACAAAGCCTGGAAATATTATAGTTACCCCGGGTGCAAAACAGGCAATCTTTGAAGTCATACTATCGGTACTGCGGGAAGGCGATGAAGCAATTATATTTGACCCTGCCTGGGTATCATACGACCCGTGCGTGAAACTTGCAGGCGCAAGGACAATCTGGGCGCCCACAAGGCGCGATCACGGTTTCTTACCTTACGATATTGAAGAATACATAACTAAAAAAACAAAACTCATCGTTATCAACAGCCCCTGCAATCCCACAGGCGGCGTCTATGGCAGGGAAACGCTAAAAGAGATAGCCGATATTGCGATTGATAAGAATATCTTTGTATTATCTGATGAGATTTATGAAAAAATAATCTATGACAAAGAGCACATAAGCATCGGCTCAATGGACGGGATGCAGAATTTAACCATAACCGTTAATGGTTTCTCAAAGGCATACGCGATGACCGGATGGCGCCTCGGTTATGTAAGCGCACCCAAAGAAATTTACGAACAGATGCTAAAACTTCACTCGCACTCGGTGAGCCAGGCGACTTCCTTTGTGCAGTATGCAGGCCTGGCGGCGCTTCAGGGCGACCAGACCCCCGTGACAGTAATGGTCAGGGAATTCAGGACAAGAAGAGACCTGCTGGTCAGGGGATTGAATAAACTCGGCATCAAATGTGCAAAACCCGATGGCGCTTTTTACGCTTTTGCAGATGTGAGCGAGTACGGAAGCGGCGAGGCAATAGCAGAACTTCTTCTCAATAAAGCTTTCATCGCAACTACGCCCGGCTCGGCTTTCGGCTCTTCAGGCAATGATTTTATCAGGATATCGTATGCCACGTCGCAGGAGCGCATCAAAGAGGCTCTGCGGAGAATGGAAGCTGTGCTGGAATAATTACCTGCCGTTCCGCTCCAGTATCTTCCTGATAATCGCCCCGCTGCTGCACAGCTCGCACTGCTCAAACGGCTGGATTCTTACCACCTTTGCATTTATGCCGTGGCTTTTTAATTGTGCTTGCAGCTCCTTTTCATTGAAAAACTGGTTTTTTCCAAGCGCTATGATATCGGGTCTTATCTCGCGAAGCGGCTCGAACATATCGGTCTCGCTCCCGAGCATCGCCTTATCCACCATGCGAAGCGCTGCAACCATAGCGAGCCTCTGCTCTTCCGGGATTATGGGTTTTGGTTTGTGTTTTATCATCGAATCCCGCGCCACGATTACATACAGTTCGTCACCAAGTGCTTTTGCTTCGGAAAGATACAGCAGATGCCCTGGGTGAAGTATATCGAACGTACCCGTTGCAAGGACTCGAACCATCAACCTCTAGATTATTTTTGGTTGCTAAAAATGTTTGTAATCTATAATTCACGTCTCACGTTCATCCTCATGCATTGCCGAAAAACTATCAATATATTGCCGATAAATTACCGATAAACCGTATGCACGTTTCCTGTTAGATGGATTTGCTATGACCAGCCAGCCATCTTTGACCCAGGTATTGAGCAACAAACGGGTCATACGCTCTGAAAGTCCCAGAGTAGCGGCGACCTGTGATGTAGTAACCTGTTCTGCTTTGGCGAACAGCGCAAGAACTGTCCGAGCCCTGTGGTCAAGACGGCGCAGTTCTTCGGGTTCTACTGGCACACCCCGCTCAGCATAATGCAGCGCCTCATCTTTTGCAGCGGTAAACGCTTCAGCCAAGGTTTTGGCGAAGTATTCAAGCCACGGCGTCAGGTCAGCTTCTGCACGTCCCTCGTAATAGTTGTGGTGCGGATGTACAGCAAGGGAGCGGTAATAGCCTTCCAGGTCGCTCGCATGGTGTTCTTCCAGCGAGAAAAATCCATTTAATCCATAGCCGCCGCGGTGCAGGATAAAGGTCGCAAGCAGGCGCGCCGTCCTGCCGTTGCCGTCATAGTAAGGATGAATGGTAACGAACTGGTAATGCACAAGACCGGCGATGAGCGGCACGGGAAAGCCCTCCTTTTCTGCCTTCTGCACCCACTCGACAAGCGCTGCCATGAGCGCGGGAACATCTCTGGCTTCGGGCGGCAGATAGATTATTGCACCTGATGCTGAATCGCGGATGACGTTCTGACCATCACGGTAAGGCGTGGGTTTAGCACGCGCCCCCTCTTTTATGAGCGCATGAAGCCTTCGGATAAGCTCTTCTGTGAGCGGCATTTTTTTCGCAGCCCATTCCTCAACGCGCAGCAGTGCATTCCAGTAGTTCTTCACTTCGCTGACATCTCTTTCCCGTCCGTGGAAATGCGCCTGTTTCCCCTCGATGACCTGTTCAGCCTCTGCCAGCGTGAGGCGGTTGCCTTCGATGCGGGTTGAATAATGCGTGGAACGTATGCGGGCACGGCGGCGCAGTTCAGCCTCTGCTGCCGGCGGCAGGGGCGTCTGCCCGACCACGGCGCGTGCTGCTTCGATGTCCATGAGCGCGCGGGCGATGGCTGGAGTGAGGGTGTAGAGGGGGTGCCAGGGAGGACTGACCATGGATATCCAGATTATCTTTTATATCTAAAAATGTTTGTTAATCACACGTATATTGTGCAGTCAATATCTAAGTACATCACACAAGATTTCTTCTTTCCCCCCCAGTTCCTGGAAAAACCCACCTCAACCGTGACACTTGGCAGATTCTTTACAGCATTCACTAAGTACTTATTCATCTCAATATTGCACGACGGCAGGCATATTATATGCTCGCTCGCCTGCTTGCATTCAAGCAGCAACTCATAGAACGGGTCTATCACCTGCCATGCATAATCTATCTCGCGTCCCATGAACTCGCAGAACTCATCATAATCGCTCTTCTGGAATGCATCTGAGAGGGCGTCTTTTTCAAGAAGCGCGGTAAAGCACTGGATATACACGTCCTGGAAAGATTTGGGCTTGAATGGCAGGTTGAAGGCATCGCAGCAAACCACTTCAAATCCCTGTTTCTTAGCCTGCCTGCAAAGGTCCATGTTTATATCGATACCAACAAACAGCGCCCATTCCTTACCTTTTGTCTCGTACAGTTTCGAGTGCCCACCGCAACTGATTTCCAGGATTGAGTTTGGTTTTATCATAAAAAGTTCGTTGTGAGTTCGTATAAGTTTGTTGTTTTACTTAATCACGCATGGGTTTATTAATTTTTATATATCTTCCAGAATTGCAGAACAATTTCAAAAACCTTATAAATAAACCAAACGAATCTCGTCCTGTGATCAATATGGTCGTTAAAGTAGGATTTATTAAACTTGGAAATCTTGGTACCTCACAGGTAATTGATTTATTACTTGATGAGATTGCGGCGCGAGAGGGAATTGCAGTACGGGTATTCGGAACAGGGGCAAAGATGGGAAAGGACGAGGCTGAGGATACTAAATACTTCTTGGACTGGAAGCCCGATTTTGTAGTTATGATAAGCCCCAACTCAAGCGCTCCGGGTCCGACGGCAGCGCGCGATGTCTGGAAAGACACACCAACTATCGTGGTTTCAGACGGCCCCACCAAGAAAGAGGACAGGGAAAAATTGGAACAGGCAGGCTTTGGCTATATCATTCTGCCGGTTGACCCCTTGATTGGTGCAAAAAGAGAATTCCTTGACTGTGTTGAGATGGCGTCTTTCAATAGCGATGCATTAAAGGTATTATCCGTATGCGGTGCCATCAGGCTTGTCCAGACAGAAATCGATAAAGTCATCGACCAGGTCGCAGCAGGCACAAAACCCCCAGCTCTTCCGAAGATTCTTGCAAAACCTGAGAAATGCGTCGATAGCGCGGGGTTCACAAATCCGTACGCAAAAGCAAAGGCGTTAGCTGCATTACACATTGCCACCAAGGTCGCAGAAATCGATTTCCCGGCATGCTTTGTATTAAAAGAGGTTGACCAGATTGCCATAGCGGCGGCAGCAGGCCACGAAGCCATGCGTGCAGCTGCAAAACTTGCGGATGAAGCGCGCGAAATGGAGAAGGCAAACGATTCAGTCCTGCGAAAGCCACATGCAAAGGACGGCAGGCTGTTAAGCAAAACAAAACTACTTGAAAAACCACAGTAAAAACCATCTCAGGAAGTTCTTTACTTCCTGATAACTTTTTTGTTTCGGATGTAATAATTTTATATTAAAAATACGACTATTGCATCACGAATTACCCTCAATATTTGTAAAATCCCCTTCCCCAAAGGAACTTAAATTTTGATTTGTTCTGGTGAAAAACCTTTTTTAATAAGGACATCTTTCATACGGCTTTTATGGTTTCCCTGAAGTTCGATAACATTATCTTTTATCGTACCACCGCATGCGAATTTAGATTTCAGGTAGCTTGTCAGTTCCTGCAGGTTAATCTCGGTTGGATTAAGACCCTCTATCACCGTTACTTCTTTTTTATATTTTCTCGTATCTACCTTTACTATAATTCTCTGCTGTTCTTTTGCCACTTCTTCGCATATGCAAAGCTCTTTAGGCAAACCGCATACAGTGCACATTTCTGAACTCATTTATTGGATTAATACCTCCGTTCTTATATTATACATGACTATTATATAGCTACT
The DNA here is from genome assembly GCA_041494705.1 of Candidatus Methanoperedens sp. GTDB lineage: Archaea > Halobacteriota > Methanosarcinia > Methanosarcinales > Methanoperedenaceae > Methanoperedens. The sequence goes on along the minus strand of JBGQBI010000004.1, from coordinate 69,228 downwards.
TGATGCTTCCCGTATTAAAATATAATGGTATAGAGATAGCAAGAACCGTCGAACTTTCCCGGACTATATTGAACAAGGCGTTCGGTCTTATGTTTCGCAAAAACATACCATCCGATTATTCGATGATATTTATCCTGGAAAAGCCGTCCTCTGTCAGTATTCACATGATTTTCGTGTTTTTTCCCATTGACGTTATATTTTTGAACGAAGAAAAAAGAATTAAAGGGCTTTCCAGTTTAAAACCGTGGCTCGGATTTAAAACCATGAAGAACGTCAAGTATGTTATTGAAATGAAAGCCGGAACAATTGAAAAGTTCAATCTTTCAGTCGGCGGCCAAATGGAATTCTAATATTAATGGATTGATATGACAATATCAGGAAAATTAACCGAAAATGCGGTAATACTCGATAAACAGGCGATAGAGGAATTATTTAACACAAGTTTTTACGGCCGTCCAAGAGATGACAGGCTTGAAGTTTCCCTAATCGAGAGCGCTTATCTTATTTATGTTGGAAAAATAAAAGTTGAATTCCGGGGAAAAGAACTTGATTTTAATCAATTTTTCCTTAAAGCATCATTGTTAGTAAAAAATTTTGAATTATTGTATATTACTTATAAGGACCTGAGAGAACGCGGATACTTTATCCAGCCTGCAGTCACGGGTTTCCGGGTTTATCCGCGCGGAGGGCATCCGGGCAAGACGCCGGCAGAATTTTTTGTTTTTGTGACATCCGAGAGGATACCGCTTTTGCTTTCTGACCTGAGAACACACCTCGACACTGTTGAAAACCTGAAGAAACGACTGGTTCTGGCAATAGTGGATGAAGAAAGCGATATTACCTATTACGAAGTGAAAAAAACAATTCCCTCGGGTTCTTATGAATTAAAACTGGACAGGCTGGCATCTACCGCAAGCCTTCTTGAAGACAGGGTAATGGTATGGGACCCGGAGGCTTCATCAGTCCTTCATAATGAGGGGTTTTTTGGCAAACCAATGGATGAAGGACACCTGCAGTTGTCACTGGTTGAATCGTGTTATCTTCTGGGTAAAGGGATTCTGAACATTGAACAAAGGAATCATAAAAAGCTGGATTTTGATGAGTTTTCAAGACTTGCATCTAATATTGAATCAGATTTCATGATAAAACTTGCTGTTTACAAGACGCTGCGGAATAACGGCCTTGTTCCCAAGACAGGATTTAAATTTGGCACGCATTTTCGTGTTTATAAGAGCTTTGAAGAAATATCCAGCCTGCCCCATTCGGATTACCTCGTTCATGCGATAGATGAGACCCATGTTTTTTCACTGCAGCAGCTTTCGCGTGCAGTGAGGCTTGCCAACAGTGTGAGAAAAGAAATGATATACGGTGTAGCCGATTCAAGAGTTGATTTTATTATTATCGGGCGGATGCGGTTGTAATAATTGATATTAGCTCATTCCTTCTGCTTGCGCTTCACTACTTTTTCAAGTTTCTTTACCCACATATCCTCAACCCCGGTGTATTCGCACTCAAGATAATGTGCAACAGCTTTGGCAATTGCATCCTTGGCGTTGCTTTCACCCGTCTTTTGTTTCAGGGCTTCGATATCCTCTTGTGTAAGAACTGTTTGTGCATGCATTATTTTAACCATGTTATGTCACCTCTACATGATGTCTTTAAAAAATACAATCATGTTTCCCCAATATTTTTAATAATCATTACGATATTTAAACTTTGCTAAATTGGGTACTGTCAAGTCTTCGGCTGATAAAAAAAGAGATGAGCCGAAAGATCCTTCTCACCCTCTCACGGCAGAGTTCTTATATTCCTTTCCACTATTAACATTCTTCATGGAAATCAGGCTTTCCCGCCCGTGCATAGACGACCCCACCCGATATATTGCAGAATGTCATCTCGGGAAAAAGGTGAATATTGAGAAATTGTGTGATATTTTAAGGCAAACAGGCGCAAAGGAATTAAAATGCTCAGTAAAACTTGGAGTTGCACGTTTTGAATTTGAAGGGAGAAGCGTGATGCTGTATCAAAGCGGGCGCGTGGACATCAGGAAAATAAAAAACACCGGTGAAGCCGCAAAAGTAATGGAACAAATAATTTCTATAATAAAGGATGCGCTTAGCGATACATCTTCTTAGAAAATTCACCGATGGTATTACTGGTGCTTTTAACAATAGTATCCATCTTTTTATCAAGATGCTCTTCAACGCCTTTGATATTTATCCTGATAGAACGCTCTTTTGCATCAAGCGTTTCTTCAATGCCCCGAAGCCTCTGGTCAATCAATAGTATCATGACCGCAAGTGAACCAATCAAAAGCATAGCGGAAATGATGATAACCGGGTCCGAATTGCCAAGACGCGTAAGCCATTTATAAGTCAATACTATCGAAGACAGGGTCATAACGCCGGCAAGGGAAATATGTTTTATATCCATTAATCCACCTCGGAATCTTAATAACAAATTATTCTTTTCTATATATATAGATTTAATGGAAAGCCTGCCGGGAATCTTTATATGTATCCTCATTGCATTTAAAATATAATTCCCGGAGGGATGGATATTAGAGGATACGATGATGACAGGAAAACGAAATATATTATTTTAATTGTATTGGTCGGAGGAATAATTGCGGGATTTGGCCTGGACAGTTTTATCAATGGCTGGACGGATACTTCCCGGATGTATATCATTGGTTTCCCCGGCAACGTGGGCGTGGGAAGGATTTCCAATGTCACCTTTATCACTTTCAGCAACGGTGAAGCTATTGGAAATGCCAATATAACACTTGATGGCGCTGCATCCGGGCGAGGAACCACGGATACAAACGGCAGGCTTGAAATTTCAATAAATGCCACCACAAATGGAAGTGTCAATGTTATTGCAGAAAAAACAGGTTACAAAAATGCGACTTCAAGTCTTCTGGCTACACCCGGTCTTATTATCAGCGCAACTCCTGGCTCAATAACCTCGGGTACAGCTTCTTTTGTTACATTTTCGGTGAACGGTCTCGGAAAACCTGTTGAAGGCGCAGCCCTGAATCTTTCCGGAGCCGGGATTGCCATGGACGGAGTTACAAATTCCAACGGCCAGATAATTCTTCAATTGAATCCCCCAAATGCCGGTTCGATTACCGCGGTTGCCAAAAAAACAGGATATGCTGACGATTCAACAACCATAACATCCGCAAGCCAGCAAACATTGAGTGTTTCTTCAAGCCACAGTTCAGTCACGGTCAATGTCCCGGTGTTTGTTACCTTAACGGTTACAGCAGGCGGCTCTGCTGTGAATGACGCTGTGGTCACTCTGAGCGGCCCAGTGTCGGGAACCGGAATAACGAATCAGGACGGCAAAGCCATTATATCCTTCACGCCGGGTTCAACAGGCACAATAACAGCCTCTGCAAGTAAAGCAGGTTATGCGGGCGGCTCGGTCGCAATAACTTCGACAGGCACACAATCATTATCGCTTGCTGCAAGCCCGACATCTGTTACAGCGGGAATCCCAACCTATGTTATGTTCACGGTAACGAGCGGGAGTAACGTGGTAAGCGAATCCACAGTCACTCTTACAGGAGCAGCAAGCGGAAGCGGGATTACAAACCAGAACGGTCAGGTCATACTCCAGGTCAATTCGACAGGCACGGGCACAATTACCGCATCTGCGACCAAGAATGGTTTCTCAGGTACTAGCGCCACGCTTACAGCCCTCGGGCAGCCAACTCTCGGCGTGAGTGCAAGTCCTTCAAATATCACAAACGGCGTAGCTGCGTATGTGACCTTTACGGTAACAAGCGGCGGTTCTGCCGTGAGCGGTGCAACTGTGAGCGTGTCGGGCGGAGGCATTACCGCGGACGGGATTACAAATTCAAATGGCCAGGCGACATTGCAGCTCAATGCGGCGGCTTCTGGAACCATAAGTGTGACTGCGCGGAAAACAGGATATATAGATGGCACAACAACATTAGCCCACTAATACCCATGCTGCGCCGCATTCCTTCGTTAATGGATAAAGGCAAGCCGGTAAGCGTGCTTTTCACCGATGAAGAGGGTGAACAAACGCACGAGCTGTATTGTGAGCTTGTCCAGAAAGCCAGGTTCGGCGAGTCATTCCTGATAAAAAACCAGGGCTGCAAAGTAGGAGAGTACGTGCTTGGCAATACGGAAATCACACCCCTTGATTATTATTATAATTCAAGGAGATACCGGGATAAAAATGCAGCAAAGAACGCAGTCGCCAATCTTTACAGGCTCACGAAAAAAGGAAAATCAATAAGGATCAGCCCTTATTCAGGCGGGGATTTTGATATCCTCCTCCTTTTCCTGAAACCTGAGCGTGCGATGCGTATTGTCCAGGCGCATGCTTACCATAGCGGGAAACCGGTTGAATTCAGGACAGGCGGGATTGCCTCGATATGCAGCGACTGTACAACTTATCCATTGCAGGGAAAGCTCGGGATATCGCTCGGGTGCAAGGGTTCAAGGAAACACAGCAAATATCCGGATGATGAGCTTGTGGTAGGAATACCTTTTAACCTGGCAGGGGAAATCGATGAAGCGCTTGGGACAATCCCGGGGACTCATGAATGATTATTAACTTTACTTTATTCAAATAGTATATATTTTAGAATGAACAATAAATGATATTCATGTCAATCATCAATAAAATTTCTAATTTTCTAAAGAAAAATACAGGGGCTTCGGAAAAAGAAGATAATAAATCCAGAGCCCTTGGATATACGGGCAAATTTGTCAAACAAAACGGTATAGATATTGGTGAAAGCATTGCAGTTACCGAAAAAGGATTTATCGTAAAAAATCCGGAAGCTTTCATGTCTATTCCATTTGAAGCCGTTGTTACCAATAGTGAAATTATTGCAGTCGGGGATTTTAACAGGGAAGAATCCATCCAGCTTGGAAAAGAATGGTTTGAGCGAAAAGACACGTTGAAGTTTGACGAGAAAGGGATGCTTGTTAAGTGACAGGACGCTATGACAGAGTACAAGCAATGCATCATTGTGCGTGATGACCTGAAATTGTCAAAAGGGAAGCTTGCAGTCCAGGTGGCGCATGCAGCACTCTCTTCGTATGAATGTGCACGAAAGGAGGCCAGAGAGGCGTGGAAAGAGGGCGGGCAGAAGAAAGTGGTATTGAGAGTTCCAGGTTTGAAAGACCTTTTTGAATTGAAGGAGCTTGCAAGAAGACAGGGTTTGCCTTCCATGTTGATAACCGATGCCGGACTTACGGAGGTGCCGCCCGGAACGATTACAGTGCTGGGGATTGGGCCTGCTGAAGTCGGGGAACTGGATAAGATTACAGGGCATTTGAAGTTGCTTTAGCTTCCGAGTAACCTGATATATTCTTTCTTCATGCACCTGTCCATAACAACTTCAATCCCCGCATCCCGTGCTTTTGCAGCAGCCTCTTCATTCACGATACCCTCCTGCATCCACACAGCTTTTGCTTTTATTTTAATTGCCTCATCCACAATGGGAGGAACAGCTTCAGATCGCCTGAAAATATCCACCACATCAACCTTTTCAGGTATGGATATGAGGTCAGGATAGCATTTTTTCCCTTCCCACTCAGTCAATTTCGGGTTTACGGGGATGATTTTATAACCGTGCGATTCAAGGAAACTTGCCACAAAATGGCTCGGACGCTCCGGGTCATCAGAAATACCCACTACTGCAATTGTTCTGTAATTTAAAATATTCCCGATGGTCATTATCTCAGGCTTTCAAGGGTTTTAAGTTCTTTGTTTAATCCACGCCGTATTCGAATCAGGTTTAAAATATAAGCTATGAAAACAATCCATACGGCGGAAAAAGCTGCATCCAAGTAACTCATGATAGCCATTTTATTCGCTGATTACATAAAGGTTAAGGTAACAAAAGATAATGCGTGATTTATTGATAGAACATACAGTCAAACCTCCAAGGCTTATTGCATGGGAATTGACAAACGCCTGCAATCTTGCCTGCATACACTGCCGGGCATCGGCGATTAAAGAGCCAGCACCAGATGAATTATCCACGGCTGAGGCAAAACATTTTGTGGATGAACTGGTGGAGTACAAACCTATTATAATCCTGACCGGAGGTGAGCCGCTTCTTCGCGCTGATGTTTATGATATTGCACGGTATGCCACAGGACGCGGCCTGCGCGCGGTGCTTGCCACCAACGGGACTCTTCTAACACCAGAGATAGCCAGGAAATTAAAAGAATCGGGCATACAGCGGGTGAGCATCAGCATCGACGGCGCCACAAAAGAGACGCATGATACGTTCAGGGGAGAGCCCGGGGCATTTGAGGCTGCGCTCCGCGGGATTGATATTTTAAAGAAAGAGGGCTTGAGTTTCCAGATAAACACCACAATAACGAAAAGGAACCTTCTTGAAATTCCGCGCATTTATGAATTTGCGCTTGAATTAAAAGCGTCTGCGCTTCACATATTCCTGCTTGTTCCCACAGGAAGGGGTGAGGAAATAGAATCCGAGGAAATCCCGCCTGAGGAATATGAGCGCGTGCTTAACTGGTTCTATGACAGGAGCAAGGATAAGAGGATTCAGTTAAAAGCCACGTGCGCCCCGCATTATTTCAGGATAATGCGACAGCGTGCAAAAGCCGAGGGAATAAGGATTACACCCGAAACCCACGGGTTTGAAGCCATGACGAAAGGCTGCCTTGGTGGCTCCGCATTCTGCTTTGTCTCAAGTAAAGGCGATGTCTATCCATGCGGATACCTTCCTGCGCTGGCGGGCAACATCAGGCGGAAGCCCTTTAAGTCGATATGGGAGAAATCTAAAGTCTTCAACGACCTTCGCGACCCGGGAAAGCTTAAGGGCAAATGCGGGGACTGCGAGTACCGCACCGTGTGCGGCGGGTGCCGTGCGAGGGCGTATGCGGCAACAGGCGATTACCTGGATGAAGAGCCGTATTGCGTGTATGTGCCGGTGAGAAAATGATTTCACTGGACGATATTGATAAAAAGATTTTGAACGCTGTTCAGATTGATTTCCCGCTTGAGCACAGGCCGTTTGAGGTGCTTGGAAAAAGCCTGGGATTAAAAGAGGAAGAGGTTATAATGCGAATCAGGCGGCTTCAGTCAGAAGGGGCAATAAGGCGCATAGGTCCGATAATCAGCACCAAGAAAACAGGCGGCGTGAGCACGCTTGTGGCTATGAAGGTGCCGGAGGAGCGGGTTGAGGGGGTGGCTGGTATTATTAATGAATATGATGAGGTTTCGCATAATTATTTGAGACCTGCTAATTACAATATCTGGTTCACGCTTTCGGCTGAGAATGAGGAGAGAATGCAGGAGATTCTGGGGGAGATTTCTGAGAAAACGGGGTGTGAGGTCATGAATTTGCCTACAAGGAGGCTGTTTAAGATTGGAGTGAAGTTTAACATCAGGTAAATAAATTCTGTTTTAGAAGGGTCAGGAATGAGCAATAAAAGAACAGTATTCATAGGCGTTGACCTTGGGACCAGCATGCTCCGAAAAAGTACGGGTCTTGCTTACCTTATTGAAAAAAATGGAAAACCCCGGATAGAAGCTCTACCTGAGCATACGATATCAGACGATAAGAAAATCCGCGATTACTTAACCGGTTTATCTGAAAATTCAAGTTCAAGGATTATCGGCATAGATGCGCCTCTTTCAAGACCTGAGCACGGGACAATGAGGGAATGCGAAAGGCGGCTTCGCAAACATGGAATCCCGTGCTATCCCTCTGGCGCGCAATGGGTAAGCAGATGGGTGGATAAGGGGATTGAACTTAAGAAATGGGCTGAAGCCGAACTCGATGCCAGGGTAATAGAAGTTTACCCCTATGCAGCCAGGAAAATTCTGAATATTGGCATAGATGAGAAGAAAAAATCAAAGGAAGGCAGAAAGGTAATACAGGATGCACTTTCAGGTTTTATAGATGGGCTGGATGCAATTACGAGTGACAGGCTTTTGTTTGATGACGAACTGGATGCCATACTTTCCGCATATGTCGCCTACTGCGAAGGCAATGGCATTGCTTCTAAAATAGACGGCGAGGACGGCGTAATCTACGTTCCAATGAAACGGCGTAACCATACGATAAATGAATATTAGCAAATATTTCTTATCCCGCTATTGAATAGATAAGTTGATTTCATATTATTTTATTCTGGATTATCAATCCCAGTCAGATAATTAACCACGGAGGACACAGAGTCAGCTATGAACGCGGTTCACAAATGAACATGAAAAAGCCTAAACAATGGTTGGCGTAGAACACGGATTTACGCTGATGGTACGGATTGGCACGGATAAAAAATCCGTGGGAATCCGTCGAATCCGTGCCATCTGTGTTCAGCTTTGTGGTTTTTACACTTTTTCATACCAGAGCACAGAGCGTTGTTATTTTTCTCTGTGTCCTCTGCGTTCTCTGTGGTTTTTCAAAAACTCAATTATTTTATTCATTATTGGTTCTATATCATGAAGCCCTGATTTACCCGCAACCGCTATCACAGGGCAGCCCCTTTTGAAAATAGAAACCTCCTCATCACTATCCGCAACAATGATGCGGGGCTTATCGGATAATGTGAAACCATCGGCAAGCACAATATCGATATCAGGGAAATATTTATCACAAATTTCATCAATTTCCATTCCTTTTTCAGCCTTTTTGATAAATGCAAACTTCACCGATGAGGAAATAGCGACCGCATCTGCACCTGCTTTTGCATATTTCCAGCTATCCTTACCTTCGATATCCATATCAAAATCGCCATGTTTATGATATTTTATAGCGCCGACTCGAAGACCGAGGTTCTTCAGTTCTTTTATCAATACTTCCATCAATTTCGTTTTTTCGCTTTTGCTTTTCCCCACAATACAAATGACAGGAATCACTTGAGCCTCTCAGGATGCGCAAAGACAGACATTTTATCATGCGACACAAAACAAACAAGGCAGACCCTTGTCCTTTGGGCGGCATCAATGCCGGTGTTAAGCGGCGCGGTTTTCGTTGCTACAAGAGGAATTCCGGCGCGGGCGGCTTTCAATACCATGCCGGCTGATTGTCGCCCCGTAGATAAAATGAAATGCTTGCTTACATCAATTCCCTCAAGATAGGCGCGCCCTACAACCTTATCAAAGGCATTATGCCTTCCAACGTCTATCGCTTTTGCCACGCATTCACCCCCTGTATTTACAAGGCATGCTGCATGCGTACCGCGCGTCCTGGTATATACTTCCGATTCAAGGAACACAAGGCTTTTTTTAATAGTCTCCGGGCTGAAAATCGTATCTGAGTTTACCGATACCGATTCGTTTTCTTCCCATCTGACACCCACGCATCCGGAGGAGCGCAATTCACGCCACAATTCAAGATGTTCGGTGGGTTCTACCTCGATATGTATTGTTTTCCCCTCGATACGGATGCCCTGAATATCATCCGGAGCTTTCACAATCCCCTCACAGATAAGATAACCATAAGCAAGCTCCTTTTGCATTTCAGGGGTAGCTAATATTGCTGCAATTTGGACATTGTTTACAAACAGCTCAATCGTATCTTCCACAGCCACTACATAATTTTTTTCATGGGTTTCGTCGCCGGTTAGCTCCAGTGCATGATATTTTTTAGTATACATATTAAAATGATTTGAATTTTGCATTTTTGATTATCTTCTGCATATCTTCAGGTGTATTGATATTCATAAACGTTTTTAATTCAGGGTCAACTTTCTTAATTTCATTGATATCCACATAATTGACTTTTAATTTAAAAACGGGAGCAAGAATAATGGTTTCACCGCGTTCGATTGCTTTTTTTGTCTCATGTATCATAGGTTTGCACCTGTAAACAGCATGCAACGGTTCAAGAAAACCATCATCCCATCGCGGGATTGCAGCATCGTGAAATTCACTTTTCAGAAAAAGCGTCTTAACTACTTTATCATTTATAAAAGGCATATCGCAGGCCGCAATAAAGCAGAATTCATCCCTACATGCCAGAAGCCCTGAAAGTATGCCGGCAAGCGGTCCTGTGTTTTTATGCATATCGTATGCAAAAGCAAATCCCGGGAAGCGGGATTCCAGCAATTCGCCCTGTGCCTTATCACGAACAGAAATGATAATGTTATCGACCACTTTTTCGAGGCTTTCGATAACAAAAGACAGAAGAGGTTTGCCATTAATATCCATGAGGGCTTTTTCCCGATACCCCAGCCGGCTTCCTCTTCCCCCCGCAAGGATGAGCGCAGAATAAGACATGACAACTCCCAAAATCAGATGTGCCCTGCCTCTTTCATGCTAAAATGCCTCCCATCACCGATAATTACATGGTCAAGGACAGTTATTCCCATTATGCTTCCGGTTTCCACTAATTTTTTGGTTATTTCAATATCTTCCCTGCTTGGTGTTGGGTCGCCTGAGGGATGATTATGAGCCACGATGATATGGGCGGCCGATTCGGCAAGCGCCATCTTAAACACCTCTCTTGGGTGTACGACATTGGCATTCAGGGAACCGATTGAGATAGTTTCCTCCTTTATCACCTGGTTCTTGGTGTCAAGACAGAGTTCGATGAACATTTCTTTTTTCTCTTCACGCAATCTCGGGTATATCAGCCTGTAAACGTCTTCAGGCGAGTTGATTTTTGGTTTTATCTCTTCAGTGCAGGATTCAAGCCTTCGCGCAATCTCAAAACAGGCTGAAATCTGCGCTGCCTTACCTTCTTTTATGCCGTGCACTTTCATCAACTGGGTAAGGTTAATCCGGGATAGTTGTTTGAAATTATACTGGTTTAATATCCTGTGGGACAGGTTTAACACATTCTCCTTTCTTGAGCCAGTCCTCAGGATGATTGCCAGGAGTTCCGAATCGCTCAATGATGCAGGTCCTTTCTTTACGAGTCTTTCGCGCGGTCTATCCTCTTTTTGCATATCAAGGATTCTGATTTTATTTTCCTGCATGAATCCTTCAATAATTTTTATAGACATAAAATCTTCTAAAATAATTGAACAAACAGTAAAACTATTATGGGCATTTAGCCTATATTGAGACGAGGTTCTTGTATGGATGATACAGATATTGTTTTAGAAGTGGACGGGAAGAATATCCCGATGAACGGCTTTGTAAAGAAAATCCTGTTCGGAATGGTCAAAGGTTCTATTGAAGCGCTTCATGGCGTCGGAAGCGACTGGAAAACTGTCAATATCAATTTGAAAAGATAATCTATTAAAAAGTTGCGAAAGGAATACATCTATTTGCCGTTTCGTATATTTCTAAAAATTATATACACAAAAGTTATCATTACCAGAACCAGAATCAATCCGAAAAACCTCTGGAAATCCTCGATTAAAGGAGAATCCTCGAATGAATAGAAATGCGGAACAAAAATCAATGATACGTGTAAGACCAAGATAAAAGCAAAAACAGCCAGCAATAAAAATGCTTTTTTAAACTCGTCATATTTCAAAAAAATCCTGGATCTTATTACATCAGTGTCTTTTTTATAAAGATATACGACTATGTATATTAATAAAAAGAAAGTAATTATGGCCAAAGGGATAACTACTACTTCATCAATCATTTCCAGGGCGTTTTTGAGGTATATCATATTAATTTATTTATAGGAATATCTAATATCGTTTATTCCTATCCTTACCGAACTTATTAAGTAATAATATGCACATTGGTTAAATAAATTTATCGGCTAACATGGACGAAATTGATAAAAAATTATTAAAGTCAACGCAAGACGGGATACCAATAGTATCCGAACCGTTCAAACAAATAGCCAGAGAACTGGCGCTCCCCGAAGAGGAGGTTTTGAGAAGGCTGGATAACCTTTTAAAAGACGGGGTCATACGGCGTTTTGGCGCATCTATCGGTCACCGGGCTATCGGGATAACCGCAAATGCCATGTGCACATGGAATGTCCCGGATGAGAAAGTGGAAACGGTCGGAGCTATTATGGCTGGTTTTCCTGAAGTGACCCATTGTTATGAACGCCCGCGCTTTCCTGACTGGAGATACAACCTTTTTACCATGATACATGCCTATTCGCGCGATGAATGCGAAAAAATCGCCAGGGAAATATCCATTGCTACAGGCATTAAGGATTACAGCATTCTTTTCAGTGAACGGGAATTTAAGAAAACCGGTGTAAGGCTATGAAAGATTTTTTACCCCTGATGCTTGATTTGAGTGGAAAAGAAGTGGTAATTTTCGGAGGCGGCGATGTTGGAGAGCGAAAAGCAGTGCTTTTTTGCGAGCATGCACACGTAATTGTTGTGAGCAGGGAGTTCACACCCCGCCTGGAAGAGCTTTGCGAAAAAGGAAAAATAAACCTGATAAAGGCTGACCTTTCTGAAACGGGAATAGCCGAATATCTTAAAAATGCATTTATTGTGATTCCTGCTACAAACGATGCCGCATTGAATGAAAAGATAGCAGGATTTGCAGGTGAAAGAGGGATACTTATTGACCGTGTGGACGGCCTGGGGGATGTCATTGTCCCATCCGTAATAAAGCGGGGCGATATTGTAATCGGGATATCGACTCTCGGACAGAGCCCTGCGCTTTCAAAGTATATACGTGAAAGGATAGAAGAGGTCATAACACCCGGATTTGCAGAGATGTCAAGGCTTCAGAACGAGATTCGCGAATTACTTAAAACACGAGTGGAAGACCAGAAAAAGCGGAAAAAGATTTTATGGAGTATAATCAATGATAATGAAGTTTGGACGGCTCTTGGCGAATCTTATGACAAAGCATATATGTTAGCTTTAAAACATATAGACCGGAACATTAATGACTGAAATATCAAGCATGCTAATCACGCATACCAAGGCGACCATTGATGAGATGGAAGGTGCCTGGCACGGCGGTATAGACCAGCTTTTAGTCCGTCTTAAATCTCATGAACTCGTTGAAGAATGCGCTGTCCTGAAAACGTGCAACCGTGTTGAAGTGTATGTGGTTTCGCCAAAAGGAAGCAAGGTGCTTTTTGAATTCGCAAAACACATGAAAGTCTCATCACGGATTATTGATTTTCTTGACCATGAGGAGACTCTCCGCCATCTGCTGCGCCTGACCTGCGGCCTGGAATCCATGATAGTAGGCGAAGACCAGATTCTCGGACAGGTCAAAGAATTATTCCTTATGGCAAAAAAAGCCGGAGCTGTCGGAAAAACACTGGATACGGCTTTTAACAAGGCAATACAGGTAGGAAAACGCGTAAGGAGTGAAACCGGTATCAATAAAGGGTCGGTATCCATCGGTTCTGCCGCGGTGGAACTTGCGGAGGAAGAGCTTGGCGGGCTGGATGGAAAAACCGTTATGGTAATAGGGGCGGGCGAGATGGGCACGCTTGTGGCAAGGGCGCTTGCGAATAAGAATATCAAGGTAATTTACGTTGCGAACAGGACTTTTGATAAAGCCGAGGCTTTAGCCTGCGAATTAGAGGGCAAGGCTGTGAAGTATGATTCGATGGAACAATACATCCCGAAATCGGATGTGGTAATAAGCGCCACCAAAGCCCCCCACTTTGTTTTAACGCATGAAATAATGTCCCGCTTAATTAAAAAACGGGAAAATGGCATAATGCTTATCGATATAGGGAACCCGCGAAATATCGAGAGCAGTGTAGGGGATATCCAGGGTGTCAGCCTGTATAATATCGACAGCTTAAGAAGCATCAGCGAGGCAAACCTTGAGAAACGAAAGGAGGAAGCCAAAAAGGTTGAGCTGATTATCGAAGAGGAACTTGCGCTGCTCAAGAAGCAGTACAAGCGGCAGCAGGCGGATAATATTATCTCGGCTCTTTATTCAATGGTTGAACAAATACGGGAGAAGGAGCGCGAGGAAGCTGTAAATAAACTCAAAGCGCGTCATACCATCGGGGATATCGAGAGAGAAGTGCTGGATGACATGACGCATTCTTTTGCCAACCAGATACTTGCCGAGCCTACGAAGATTCTCAGGAATGCGGCGGAGCATGATGATGAGCGGTTCCTGGATACGGTGGCTGAATTGTTTAAGTTGAACGGGGCGAAGGGGAAGAAATAAAACCAGCTATTGCGCGACCAGGCCGCCGTCCACAACCATGGGATGACCTGTGACAAATGAAGCGGCATCCGAGCACAGCCACACCACAGACTCAGCAATCTCCTCAGGCGTGCCCATCCTTCCTACCGGCTCCATCGCCGTAAACTGCGCTTCAGCCTCAGGATTGCCGCCCGTGACCCGTTCTACCATGGGGGTGCGGATTACGCCAGGACAGACGGCATTGACACGGATACCAGCCTTTGCATACTCAAGCGCCGCAACTTTTGTAAGCTGTATTATGCCGCCCTTGGATGCACAGTAAGCGGGCATTCCCTGGAAACCCACAAGCCCTGCCACGGATGCCATATTAACGATAGCCCCGCCGCCCTGCTTTTGCATTTCGGGAATCTCGTACTTCATGCACAGCCATACGCCTTTGAGGTTGATATTGATGACACGGTTCCAGTTCTCCTCAGTGCCATCTGCCGTTTGAGCTATAATTCCCTCGATGCCGGCATTGTTGATTGCACAGTCCAGCCTGCCGTAGGTATCGACAGCCCTTTTGACCAAAGCCTCGACATCGGCAGTCTTTGATACGTCTGTCTTCACGAAGATAGATTCACCGCCTGCCTCCTTTATCATCTGCACCGTTTCCTCTCCGCCTCTCACCTGAACATCTGCTACGACTACCTTTGCCCCTTCCCTGGCAAATGCCAGCGCGCAAGCCCTGCCTATCCCGGAACCTCCACCCGTTACCAGAGCGACTTTATTCTCCAACCCTAAAAGCATTTTAACCCCTCCTCAGTTTCGTGAATATACCCTTCTTGGTTATGTTGCTCAAAGTTTTCCATGTGATTACCCCCTATTCTTTAATGATTTGTATCAAAGGGACTTATAATTTTCCAGTGCACTTTGGAACCGCAAGTACCTTTTTAAACCCCACCCATTATTATAATCCCTCATGCACATCCCCGAACTTCTTGCACCAGTCGGCAGCAAGGAGGCACTATTCAGAACTTGAAGAGGCCCTAATAATCTGCAATTTCTCTGCAATGATTTTCCTGGGGAAAAAAAAGTTTGTCCCCAAAAAAGAAAAGGGACGAATTGTTTAGGTGCTTACTCTGTTCGGTTTTATATTCGCTTCATCATTATCTGTAAGGAATCTCCATCATACCTGGAACCGGACTCATCGACCACATTACCTGTGCTGTTATTGCTCCGACGACCAAATAAACCACCAATGTTACAATTATAACCACGATTGTATAGCCCAATGCCTGTTCCTTAGGCGTTTCCATGAGCACTGGAATGCCAAGATAGAGAATGTACAACCCGTAAAGTGCAAACAGTAAAACAATGACGCTAAGTACCGGTATGATGTAGAATATTCCTCCAACCAGCCCGGCTGTAGCTGAGTATGCCGCAAGCTTCATTGCCTGATTCTCATCCTGCTTCGAGGCAAAACTCGGGGCAAGGGCATTAATCACGATGCCTATTACGTACACGTCTACAATACTCAGTATGTACATCAATATACCGCCAGTCACAGCAGTTCCAATCGGATACTTAAAGCTTCCACCCAATCCTGCACTGGCTCCAATAATGCCCATACCAATAATATAGGCTATCGCAGGTATCAGGGCAAGGATTGCTATGTACTGCTGTATTATATCGTTTTTGCTTATCTCTTCAGACTTTACCTTTGTCAATTCGGTCAGCGGATTTTTCAGAATGCTGATCGCCCTATCTAATTGTTCCATATTCATTCCTCCTCATGGATGTTCCCGTTTCCACACTTGTGCTTTTTATCCCGTGCAATGCCCATGAGCAGTAACCTGCATTACGTTTTGAGGGCACTTTTGTAGTCTAACATTTCATGTGCCATCAATAAATGCTCGATACTTCCCCGGGAAATTGCCCTGATTATTTGTAAGCAACATTACTATAAAAAGGTTATGATTATAAAAAACCTATTTTATTAAGAAAAAAAATTTCGGGATAATACACTTGCTATTACAACTATCTTTTTAAACCCTGCCCATTATATAATCCCTCGTGCACATCCCCGAACTTCTTGCACCGGTCGGCAGCAAGGAAGCTCTCATCGCAGCCATCGAAAATGGAGCCGATGCTGTGTATTTCGGTGGAAAAGTTTTCAGCGCACGGCAATATGCTTCCAACTTCAACCGCGATGAACTTGAATGGGCTATCGATTATGCGCATGTCCGAGGCGTTAAGGCTTATGTAACCGTGAACACGCTCGTCAAGGATTCCGAGCTTGAAGAAGCCTGCGATTACCTGCAAATCCTCTGCAATTGTGGTGCGGATGCCGTGATAGTGCAGGACATCGGCATACTGCGGCTGCTGCGGGAACAGCTCCCTGAACTTCCTGTCCATGCCAGCACCCAGATGACAATTCATAACATGGAGGGCGTAAAGTTTCTTCAGGAAATGGGAGTAAAGCGCGTGGTGCTGGCGCGTGAACTCACTCTTGACGAAATCCGCAGGATAAAATCCCGGACCGGCATAGAGGTTGAAACTTTTATACACGGCGCCCTGTGTTTTTCATATTCAGGCCAATGCCTTTTGAGCAGTATGATAGGAGGAAGAAGCGGGAATCGCGGATACTGCGCCCAGCCGTGCCGGAAAAGGTACAGGATGAACGGAATTGAAGGTTATCTCCTCAGCCCGAAAGACCTCAATATGAGTGAACATATCGGCGCGCTTATAGATTCTGGCATTGACTCATTCAAGATCGAAGGACGGATGAAGCGGCATGAATACGTGGCAGGCGTTGTGCGGGTTTACCGGGAACTTATCGACCGGTATTTTGAATCCCCGTCGGATTTTCGGGTAACAGAGGACGAAAAGCATACATTGCTGCAATTGTTCAATCGTGGGTTTACAACCGGTTATTTTTTTGGGAATCCCGGAAGCGAATTAATGAGCCGCAAATACCCGTATAATATCGGTACAGAGCTTGGCACTGTAGTTGATTATGAGCCTTTGGAAAAACTTGTATCGATAAAGCTTAAAGCTCCTCTGAGAACAGGGGACGGCATCGGCATAGGGGAAGCCGGGGTTATTGCCAGGAAAATATTTATCGAAAATCGAATGGTCACGGCAGCAAACCCCGGTTATACGGTCAGGATACCCTTTGATGGCGATGTCGTAAAAGGCGATGCCGTTTTCAAGACATATGACAGCGGGCTTATGGCTGCGCTTGAGACAGGAAATATCAAAAAAATCCCGATAAAAATAGCAATAAAAGCAAGAATTGGGGAGCTCCTAGAACTTCGTCTCAACGATGGAGAAAATGAAATTGCTGTTCATGGAGGAATCGTAAGCGGGGCAGAAAAAAAGCCAATTTCCAGGCAATCTGTTGCTGAACAATTAATGAAGCTTGGGAGCACTTTTTATGAAGCGCAGGAAATTACATTTGACATTGATGATAACATTTTCATCCCGGTCTCTCTACTTAATTCGATTCGTAGGGATGCGATTTTGCATCTTGAGAAAATACGCGCAAACAAATGGAAACGCCAGTGTAACAAACCTGTAATCGCTATTGAAAAAAGAGAGCTTGAATTTAAACCTATTCTCAGTGTTAATACAGGCTCTATCGAATGTCTTGAGGCTGCTGTTGATAGTGGCGCCGATGTTGTTTATATAGGCGGGGAAACATTTGGGAAAACGCTTGAAAAAGAGGATTACAGCTATGCCATCGAATATGGAAGGGAAAAGGGAACAAGCGTTTTTATAAGTACACCACGGATAGCCAAAGAAGTCAAGTATCTTGATAATCCTGACCCCGACGGTTACCTTGTTTCAAATTTAGGGGTTTTATACTATCTTCGTAAACAGGAAACGAATAAGCCAATAGTTATCGATTATCCTTTCAATGTTTTCAACAGGTTGACAATGGATTACCTCTTGAATTACAGCAAGAGGGTAACATTATCGCCGGAACTTACCCTGAAGAAAATAAAAAACCTGACGTCTTTCGGTCAGACTGAGTGCATCGTGCATGGGTTTTTCCCTTTAATGGTTTCCGAGCACGGTCTTGTGAGCGGTCTTTTTTCAAGCGGCAGGGATTCTGACTTTTTATTAAAAGATGAAAAAGGCTTTTCATTCCCCGTCAAAACAGACACGCAAAACCGCACTTATGTGATGAATTCCCGCGAGCTTTGCATGCTTGAATATGTGCCCGATATCGTAAAAGCGGGTGTTGGCTGTCTTCGGATTGAAGCAAAAACCTATGATAAAGATAAGACCGGAGAAATAACGAGGGCATACAGGGAAGCGATAGATTACTGTATTGCCGGAAAGAAGATAGAAAAAGGCTGCTCCGGGGAATATACAACCGGCCATTATTTCAGGGGGGTTTTATAACAAGTCCGAAAGAATGAATAACCCTGATAACATAAAGAATTCATCTGAACAAAAAGCATATATATCATTAATAATCATTAAGAATCTGGAGAGCCAATGCCAATAGGTGTATACGTCTGCCATTGCGGGTCGAATATAGCAGGGACTATAGATGTTGAAGATGTCAGGAAACACGCCGGGCAATTAAAAGATGTTGCCGTAGCGCGCGACATACCTTTTGCATGCGGCGATGCGGGGCAGGAACAGGTTAAGAAAGACATAGCCGAGTACAAACTTGACCGCATCGTTGTAGCTGCGTGCTCGCCGCGCCTCCATGAGGTCACGTTCAGGCGCGTGCTTGAGCAGGCAGGCCTCAACCCCCATCTTTTTGAGATGGTAAATATCCGCGAGCAGGGTTCCTGGGTGCATTCCGGCAGGGGAAATTTGGCAACGCAGAAGGCAAAAGACCTCGTAGCCATGGGCGTGGCAAGAGTTGCGCTGCTTTCCCCGCTGGCTAAGAAAACCGTGCCTGCAAACAAGGATATTCTTGTAATCGGTGCAGGTGTAGCCGGGATAGAGGCGGCGCTTTCCCTTGCCAATATCGGAGTAAAAGTGCGCCTTGTAGAAAAGGAACCGACAATAGGCGGGAAAATGGCTTTGATGAACGAGGTTTTCCCGACAAATGATTGCTCGCTTTGCGTTCTTGCCCCGAAGATGTCTGATGTGCAGAACCATCCCAATATCACTCTCTACACCTATTCTGAAATAACAAAAATTGAAGGAAGGGCTGGAAATTTCAAGATAACAGGAATCAAAAAACCCCGCTATATCGATGAGAAAAAATGCAAAGGCTGCATAGATATATGTGCCCGCGTATGTCCCATCGACGTGCCAAACCAGTTCGATTACGGCATAGGCGCAAGAAAATCCGTATATATACCTTTTGCGCAGGCTGTGCCTCTTGTTGCGTGTATCGATGAGCATTGCGTGGGCTGCGACCTGTGCAGGCTTGCATGCCCGGCAGAGGCAGTTGATTTTAACCAGAAGGCAGAGGAGTTTGAGTTCAATGCCGGGGCAATAATCGTTGCAACAGGTTACCAGCCGTTTGACGCCAAACGAAAGGAAGAATACGGATACGGGAGATACAAAAACGTAATAACCAACCTTGAGCTTGAACGGATGCTGAGTGCGGCAGGTCCCACCCACGGCAGGGCTGTGTCGCCGTCTACAGGAAAAGACGTAAAAAGCGCAGCATTCATCATGTGTGTGGGCTCCAGAGATGAACAGGTGGGCAACCCTTATTGTTCGAAGGTATGCTGCATGGCTTCGATAAAGAATGCGATGAAGATAGCCGAAAAATATCCTGATGCAAAAGTCACGGTTCACTACATCGATATAAGGGCGGGCGGTGAGATGTACGAAGAATATTATAAGCGCGCGCAGGAGATGGGCGTATCATTCATACGCGGGCGCGTGGCAGAGGTTGAGGAATCGGATGGCAGAACAATAATCCATTACGAGGATACGCTTTCGGGCGAGAAATGCCAGGAAGTATATGACGTTGTAGTGCTTGCAATCGGAATGGAGGCGAATAAGGATTCTGAACCGATAGGTAAGATGCTGAATCTCTCCACGCGTCCTGACCGCTTCTTCCAGAGCGCACATCCCAAGATGCGGCCAGTCGATACGCACACAAAAGGCGTCTTTATCGCAGGATGTGCCGGGGGTCCCAAGGAAATTCAGGTATCCATCGAACAGGGAAGCGCTGCGGCTGCAAAAGCTGAGAGTCTGCTGCACAAGGGTGAGATCGAGATTGAGCCAATGAGCGCTTACGTACTACCTGAGCTCTGCGACGGGTGCCGGATTTGCGAAAGCGTTTGCGAACTGGGACGAATAAAGGTAATAAAAGGAAAGGCTGTTGTCGATGAAGTGGCATGCAGAGGATGTGGCTCGTGTAGCGCGGCTTGTCCCTCCGGAGCAGTACAGCTTAGAAGTTATACGGATGACCAGATTATGGCGCAAATCAAGGAAGCGACACGCGAGATAAATGAATTTCCGCTCGTTATCGGTTTCCTGTGCCACTGGTGCAGTTATGCCGCAGCTGACCTTGCAGGTTCCATGCGGTTTCAGTATCCCACGAACCTGCGAAACATCCGCGTCCTGTGTGTCGGCAGGGTAAATCCTTCCTTTGTGCTTGAAGCGCTGCGCAGGGGAGCGGACGGTGTTCTTGTGGCAGGGTGCAGGTTCGGGGAATGCCATTACACGATTGGCAATTACTGCGCTTCCCAGAGGATGAATGTGCTTTCAAAATTACTGGTTGACCTTGGTTTTGATGAGCGCCGTCTCAGGGTTGAGTGGATAGCCGCAAGCGAAGGGGAAAAGTTTGCAGGTATAGTAAAGGACTTTGTCGGACAGCTAAAGGATATCGGTCCAATCGGTAACGAGCTTAAGCGGTGATAGGGTGAGCGAAGAAAAACTTGAAGTTGTCGTGGACAGCGAGGTCAAAGGCACGCATTTCCTGTACACCCAGAAAACCGGGAAGTCAAAAAAGCTACTTGATTACGACTATAAACGCTGCAACGGCTGCGGTATATGCATCGAAATATGCCCGAAAAAGGCAATCGAGCCAGGACCCTTAATCGAGATAGCCACAGGATTGGACGCGCCGCCTGTTATCATCGACCATACAAAATGTTCATTTTGCGGCATGTGCGCGGCATTCTGCCCTGTTAAGTCTATCAGGATGACTGTGAACGATAAGGATATCCTTGAATTGCAGGAGTTCCCGCATCTTGATTCAGGCGTGGTTTTTAACGATAAATGCCTTCCCTGCCTGATATGTAAAAAGTCATGTCCAGAAGAAGCTATCAGCGTTGAGCTTACTTTCCCAAGAAAGGAGATTCTGGCACCGTTTAAGGCAGGTAAGACGGGTGAAATCACCGTGGATATGGAGAAATGCACACTTTGCGGCGCCTGCACAGAGCTTTGCCCGGCGTTTATACTTGTGGAGAAAAAACCAAAGGCGGATGACCTTATGCCTTTTGATGACCTGCTCGTTGATAAGACAAAATGCGATTACTGCGGTATTTGTGTTCCATTCTGCCCTGAGGATGCGATAAAAGTGAAGGGCGATTTTGATGCAGAGGAAATAAAAAAGATTGCTCCGAAGCTTGTGGGAAGCATCAAAGTGGATGATGACAAATGCACACGCTGCGGCTGGTGCGAGGCGGTCTGTCCGTACGATGCCGCAGAGGTTACAAAACCGTTTGAGGGCGAGATTTCACTCATTGATGCAAAACTCAAAGGCTGCGACCCAATTGGCTGCCATGGATGTTTCAATGTCTGCCCATCCAAAGCATGGATAATACCGGCGGATAAGAAAATAGATGTTGTGCGGGATTTCTGCACCTATTGCGGCGCATGCGAGAAAGCGTGCCATGTAAAAGCTATCGGGGTAAAAAGGACAAAAGCAAAACACACTGAAATAATGGATACACCGTGGGCAGAGGACTGGAAAAAGGCGATAATCTGCCTGACCACAAAAGAGCGAAAAAGACCTGACGTTTCACGCACGCTGCATGTGGAGAAAGCGGAAAAGAAGATTGAGCCTGAGCTTATAAGGCCTGACGTAAATCCTGATTTCAAGAAGCTGGTTGATGAACGGCTTAAAAAGTTGTCTTCGCTCCTGGATAATAAAAAGGTAAGGCGCGCATGGGAGAAAAAAGAGCCCGCGGCTGCGCTGGCTGAAATAAAGAAAAGAATTAAAACTGATTAGCGCAATGTACATCCCTGATATGTGAATATTAATCTCGATTTTTTCAAGATGAAGTAAGCATTATATATTGTCATGGTTATATTAGATTATAATGAAAAATAAAACCTTACTATTATTTGCGGTTTTACTTCTTGTAATAACAGCGGGCTGTCTGGGCTCCAAAGAACCCCAGAATAATTTAGCACCTTCAAAATCATTCGACTATCCATTAAAGGAACAGACAACAAGCCAAACAGGAAATGCCGTTAATGTCATCGATAGGAAGATTATCTCAACCGCAAGCCTCACACTGGAGGTAAAAAGCGCAGAAAAGGCTTTTAATGATATAGCGAAAATAGTAGAGGAAAGCCAGGGTTTTATATCAGGTTCATCAACCGACGCTTCAGGGGGGAGCAAAAACGGCCAGATGACTATAAGGGTTCCCCAGAAGAATTTTTACTCAACTGTCGCGCAAATAGAAGCATTGGGAACCGAAAAGTCCAGGCAGATTTCCGGTCAGGATGTAACAGAAGAATTCATAGACGTTGGCGCCCGCCTTGATAACCTGAAAAAGCAGGAGGTAAGGTTCCAGGAAATTCTGAAAAATGCATCCACAGTTAAGGATGTTCTTGAAGTTGAGCGTGAGCTTGAGCGGGTGCGCGGGGAAATAGAGAGCCTTACAGGAAGAATGAACTACCTGAACCAGAGCGTTGAAATGTCCACTATTACAGTAAATGTCATGGAGCCGGCGCCAATAGCAGGCGAAGGATGGGGAATAACTGACGCGCTCAGGGAGGCTGCAACGGGATTTATCGGGAGTGTAAACGGGTTAATCGTTTTCATAGGGTACATTCTGCCGATAGTGGTATTTATTGCATTAATAGTATTGCTGGCAAGGTGGGTTAAAAGGAAAGTCCTGCCGAGGCTGAAACAATAGAGAAATGAAGTAATCAAAAATGGATAAAAAATTCATTCTGATAATTCTCTTTATATTTATTTCAGGGTGCATAGATTCTAACCGGACTACACCATCCGGCACGAGCGCCTCTTTACCCGAAAGACCCGGGATGACAAACAATTCAGGCATTAACAACCAGACTGTAAATCAAACTGAAAATAATCCGGTCCCCGGCACAAACCAGACAGGAAGCATTACAAACCAAAGTGATTTGCTGATTGACAAGATAGCTCTTAACCTCTCTTCCTTTTATGATAAAAAATGGTTCAATCTTTACCAGGCGGATGAGCTTGACTGTTCAAGGATGTCAACATATTTCTGGAGTTACATTAGGACCAATTACCACGTGGCGCCAAAGATTATTATTTCCTACCAGAGGCAGCATGCATGGTTGGCCCTGAAGGTAAGCGATGTCGGTAATTCCAGCAAATACAGGCACTGGAACCTCAGAGGTATAGATTATTATTACCTTGAGGCAACAATACCAAAAATTGTGACTGATGATAACCAGAAATTTTTGATTAACGGCCAGGAATACACATCTGCCCAATTCTATGATGCCACGATATATGTTTTTGATTCACCGTCTGATGCAAATGATTTTCATGCGGATTATTCAGTGCTGGGCGGATTCAACCAGGAATTCGTATTGAAAAAGGATGACCTTGATAAAATCCGGGAATTTTTAAAATAGCAGGTGCTGGCTTTGATTGCTTCAACGATACCTGTCCAGCAGCCGCGCCACTGCATGCGCGGGGAATACTTTTGATAGTTCCGCTCCATATTTTTCTGATAAAAGTATTATCTCAAAGCCGCACTCCTGCGCTGCTTTTTCAGCCAGGAATTCGCCCAGCCCGCATGCCACGACTTTGCTGATGCGCCGCCTTTTTGCGACAATGAGCAAAGCTTCTTTTATATCCCGGACTTGCTTTTCCATAACCTGCTTTGCTATCGAAAGAAGGTCGCTCTCCCCTATCTCCGTCAGGTCGGCGCAAACAACGCGCGCAAGCCTTCTTTTTGCATCCACTATCGTTTTTCCCGCCCCGTCTGGCGTATCGCAGGTATACTGGTCAGTGGAAATCAATCCAAGAACCATATACACATCAGCGCTTATCGCGAAGAGTTCTGACGAGATGCCACATGCTGCTCCGTTTAAATTTACGCTTTTGAGGAGCGCTGCAATATTTGTACGCAAAACCCCTGAATAAACAAGCTCTCTGTTTTTCAGTCGTTCAAAATCAGTCCTGGCTGCCTGGGGTATGCCATTGCTGATAGGGATTATATCCGCTGTCGTTGACCCGATGTCCACGAATATGCAGTCCTCATATTCACTTCCCACAAGGAGCGCCGATGCCATCCAGTTGGCGGCTGCAATGCTTCGTTTTTTTTCTTTTGTGAAAATCCCGTCGCTGTCAAGGAAATAAGCATCGGAAAAAGCATTATTTACAGCATCGATTATGGATGAAAGCCCGGCTTCCTTATCAGGAAAGCAGTCCGCGAGTTCACCTGTTATCACGACGCCCGCTTTTTCAGGTTTCAGGCGGCATGCAATATCAAGAAGCACTTCTGGAAGTTTTGTGTTCTTCCACAGGGGAATATAATGCAGTTCTACAATTTTGCCATCTTCCGAGGCTATTTTGGTATTTGCGCCGCCGATGTCGATGCCGAGAATCATGTGTGTTATTTAGAAAACGTGATAGTTAAAAAGGTTTATGGATTTCCTATGATACTTCAGGAACAGGCATTTGCGCTTCCGGGAACATTTTTTTGGTTTTCATGAACTCCCGTGCCTTCTTCATGGCTGTTGCGTAAACGAACATCCAGCCTTCGTTTATTAAAATCGTCGCATCCCTTATTGTTTCTTTGCTTAAGGTTCCTGCGCCGAACTCCGCCAATAACTGGATTGTAGCCATACATGCTGCAGAATATTCATCCATATCCCTGGATTCATTTGTAATATCATGGAGCAGCATTTTGAAAAGGCTCCTGAATTTATTGGAAGGTATATACTGTTTTTCACCTGTTTTAACAAGAACATTGATTTCAACAAGGTCGCTGTGTAACTTGTTGATTTTATCTTCACTCCATTTTTCTGTCGGGTAATCCGTGATTTCATACGCAGCCCAGACGTCCCTTAAGATTTTTTCTATTTTGTCCTTGTTTTCAACCCTTCTTAAAGCGTATTCGGATGATTTTAATTCAGGTATCGTGGAAACATACAGCCTTAAAAGGTTCCTGAGTTTCTCGCCATCTTCCCCCTCGACTATTTTCACCTTTTTAAGAATCTCATATTCTATGTCGCTGAGGGTTACTTTCAAATCTTTTGGCATTGGACACCTTTTAGAGAGATTAACCTAATTCCTATCCAAAATTCCAAAAAATTCTATTCTGGCTTGAAGGTCGTGTGTCAAATTTTTTCATTCTATCAGCTCCGCGACAAAAATACACTGGTCTCCTCCCTCAATCACACATTCTGCGCCTTTTTTGCAATAAAACCTGGGGTCAATATGTTTTTTTGCCAGTCCTCCGAAGAATCCTCTAAAAATATCGCAATATTCACATTTATTATTTCTGAAAGATAATCCTTTAACATGAAATATAACCCTTTTTTCTGTGATTTCTATGGATGTTGTAAGCCCCTCTTTTTCAAATTCGGGATGGATATCTTCGATTTTTGAGGTTTTAATATCAAGCGCGGCCTGCTCCCCTGCTTCAAACATCAAAACGGAATTAGCGGATTCCGTTACGATATTATTGCAAACATTTATATAAGATTCCAAAAATCTCCTGAACACTTATTCACGCCCTTTTATTCTTTATTAACAGTCGAATTCCATTCATAATAAGCCTTTCTCTGGTTTGATTAAGGGAAGGTTTTTATTACATAACTGCATTATGAAGGAAAATCATTATTCTATAATTTAAGTTCAAAGAGGATAATTATGAAATTCCAGGGAAGATCAATTCGCAAATACACAGGCGGAAGGCTGATTCAGTCAAGAGGCAAGAGAAAATTCGAACTCGGCGGGGAAACCGCAAATACCCATCTTGGGGAAACCATAAGGAAGACCGTGAAAACACTTGGCGGTCAGGAAAAAGTCCGGCTCTTGAGGGATAATACCGCAATAGTAACAGACCCGAAAACAAAGACCTCAAAGAAGGTTAAGGTCGAGACCGTCACGGGAAACCCGGCAAATATTCACTATGTCAGGCGAAATATCGTGACAAAAGGCTCAATAATCAAAACCGAGATTGGAAGCGCCCGCGTGACGAACAGGCCTGGACAGGACGGCAGCATTAACGCCATCCTCATAGCCAGTACTTCTTAAAAGTCACCCACAATTCAGGCAGATGCTCCTGTAATTGCTCGTTATTGCAGCAGGCATCCATTTGTTTTCTTTTTTCAAGCGCTCTTGCAAGCGGTTTTCCAAGAAGTTTTTTGATTTGTTTTTCGTACTCCAGGAGGATTGCCAAATCGCCTTTTTCAAGCGCTTTGATTATTGTTTTCCCTGCAATCTCGCCTGCCAGCATTGCATTGTTGATACCGGCGCCTGTAACGGGGTCTGCCATTCCTGCGCTGTCACCTACGAGAAGAACGTTATTAAAAACGAGTTTTTCACGAAGCCCGCCTACCGGCAGGGCGCCTGTTATATATTCCATTTTTTCACCACAAAACCGTCCCGAAGTATGGGATTTGGAGATAAAAGCATCAAGATGCTCGCGGGGTGAGATTTTGCCTTTTGTTATCCCAAGACCCACTTTCGCTGAGTCCGCACCTGTTGGGTATACCCAGATATATCCTCCGGGCGCGTAAAATGCATCAAAAAAAATCTCACATGTTTGCGATAATGTATGTATTCCTTTCATGTGATACTGGGCGCAGGCTGCAAATCGCTGTTTTCCTAAGCCTAAAAGCGCGGCTGTTTTTGAAAAAACACCGTCTGAGCCAACGATTATTTTCCCGGAAGATTTGCTATCGCGGAATCTGACACCTTCCGCTCCCATCCCGACAAGTGGTGAATTCCATTTAATTTCCGCGCCCGATTCCACGGCTTTCCTGGCAAGCTCCATATCAAATAACGGCCTGTCCACCACAAACCCGTTCAACTGGAAATCATGAAAGGATAAATCAGGAAAATACGTGCGCATCCTGGTTATTTTTGACTGGATAACCGACTCACCGGGCACATCTATATTGATTGTACGGCTGATATAACCGGCACACGGCGACCTGCACGCTGTATTTTTTTCAAGCACAAGAACCCGATATCCTTCATTTGCAACCGTTTTTGCGGTTATCGACCCGGCAGGACCTGCGCCTGCCACGATCACATCATAATCAGCGGTATGTCCATTCATGTGAGTAATATTTCGGCAAGAGTGTCTTTGTAAGCATCTTTTCTTTTTTGCTAAGAGTCCCGGGTTTTAACCCGATATGGAATCTGTCTTCAAATTTTTGTTTTATTATGCCCTTTACTTCCTCCATATCGCGCTCTTCCCCGAGTTCCCGGTCAAGCCATGTAAGTCCTTCCCTGATGGATGCTATTTTCTTGTCAAGAAATTTTTCCTCCGGGATGTTGGATATCCGAAGCATCTCCTCAATATCAAAATCAAGGAGCAGGGTGCCGTTCTGGAGCAGTTTTCCTTCCCACCGTGTCTGTGCGTTACCTGATATTTTTTTATTGTCCACAACGACATCATTAATGGGCCTAAACGTCGCATTCAGGCCGTAATGAACAAGTGTGTCAATGAGGACGCCGCATATCTGTTTATAGGATTCGATGATATCGAGGGGGAACAATTCATTGTCTATCGTTCCGACAACGCCATAATTTATCTGCCTGCACCTGTCATCCGAGAAGGCTATCCCGCCTCCGCTTATTCGCCGGGTGATGGTATAATCCATGCAGCGGGCGAGGTTTAATTCAACATCCGCCTTCTGGAAAAACCCAAGAATTATGGATTTTTTTGGCGTCCAGAAAAAGAAAGTGTTCCCTCCATCCCCTTTCAATATGGCTTCATCCATTGCCATCATGTCCCGTATATCAACCAGTCCGAAGTCAATGAAGCGCCATTCTTCCATACCTATCCCTCCAAAGCTTTCATTATGGATTCAGCAAAATCAGAAGGCGACGTTCCCGGGGATTGGATATTTTCCTTTTTATATATTTCTTCTATATTTTTCAGGAGGGCTGCATGGTTTGCAGGCGTACCTTTTAATTTTTCCAGTATTATGAAGAGCGCTTCTTCGGGGAACATAAAAAAATCCCCTGAAATAGTTATATCCTTGATTATTCCGTTTTCTGCGACAGCGAATGCTCTTATGAGACCTCCCCTGGATTTGTGAATGCCCTGTTTTGTAGCCATCAGTATTGCTCCAGTTCCAGAAACATCCTGATTATATAAAAAAATATCATTATTGTTTAAGATGATGATTCCCTGATAAAAACAGTAGATAAAAAAGGCAGGCTAAATGACCGCAATATTCGTGTTTAAATCAAATCATCAAAGTTTAGCGCCTTCATTTCTCCAGGATATCCTGTGCGAACCCGATATCCCGCTTCTGAATCTCGGGCAAATATCAATACTGCAATCCTTTGTGAGTTTTCGCTTACATTCGGTCACAAGGCGCAATGGCAGTGTATCGGTCATCTCATAACCGGCAAATGAAGCAAATAATCCTTTACCGACAGCGCAGCCTGATATGGGTTTCACGTTTTTAACTCCTACTATAGTATCCAGCGTATAGCAAATCAAAGTATTAATCATGATATTATATAACGCTTGCCTTTATGATTATTATGAGTCCAATTTTAATTATTCTATAATATCCTGCAAACTTTCAAAGGATACACAAGAATTTGCTGCGATAACAAAAACAGTGCAATTGCGCATCGAAATCATAATATACAGATATTGCCTCGTACAGGGAATGATAATCGGAGCATCATCTTTTGCAGGGAGTTTTCCTGAATTGGAACATGTTGTTGAATCAATTGAGTTATACATTCCAAAACTCGGTGTATATGAAGGAACAAAACTAATAAAAAGCAGGGTTGGAAAAATCCGGGATTTCCTTTCAACATGCGAGTTATCCACATCTATCCATGCCCCATATTTCAGCGACGCTCCCAATTATCCTAATGAACTGGTTGTTGATACTGCGAGGTTAAATGATACCCAGGAAAGACTCCTCAAGGAAAGTATAACGATGGCTGAGGAACTTGGTTCAAGTGTTGTGGTTATCCACCCGGGCAGGATGGATATGGACAGGAATAAGTCTTTTGACAGTATGGTATCAGGATTATCCCGGATTGCACGGTTTGCGGAAGATAGGAATGTGATGCTCGGACTTGAGAACAAGGAAGGGACAGACCCGGAGAACCTGTGCTGCCTGGCATCTGAACTCATAAATGCCATAGAGCAAATAGGCTCACCGAACATGAGAGCAACATTCGATATAGGCCATGCAAACCTGACATGCGGAGGGGATGCGTCGAAACTGCGGGATTTTGCGCGTGAAATCAAGGAATATGTGGTTCATGTTCATGTCCACGATAACGGCGGCATGCTGACTGAGAAGTACTGGGGGGACTTTCATGGGGCGCCGGGAACAGGTGGTATAGATTTTTCCGTCCTCAAAGAGCTTGATTTTGATGGTGTCTATAATCTTGAAGTGTTTTCAATTGAGGATGTCAGGGCAGGGAGGAGGGTGCTTGAGGGGTTGATTTGAGATGAGGAATTGGTTTATTTCTTCAATGGCATCAAAGCATCAAGAAAAGCCTTAAAGGATTTGCATTTCTTTTGAAGTTCATCAAAATCCAATTCGTTGGCGTACTTTGGAAGACTGCTTTTTACATACCCAAATTCAATTTTTAGCTTTTCAGAAGGCTTTGAGTTCTTCCAGTTTAGATTTTTACTGATACATATCCACTCTTCAATTTCATAATCTGTCAGGACAATTTCGACTGGAGTTTCCAAGTCATCCGGCACATGACGTTCAATATTTGTGCGCCGGTTTTCAGTTTTTTCAGGACCGTCAGAATCAAGCATGATTATTATCTTATCACATGAGGTATCGAAACTCTTCAAAATCCTGTCGAGTTTGAAATTACATAAAGGGCGCATGGGCTTTGAGCCTTTTACGGTTACGTTTCCAACCAGCTTTTTAGTTTTAAGCTGTGCGATTACGTTCTTTAAGAATTCGGCGCCGTAATCGTCTTCGGAGATTATTTTAATGTTCATGCTTGTTTTTCGGTAAATAGGTCTCCGTAAATCCAGCCCTCGCTAAAAGTTATGCCCTTTTCTATCAGGAAGTCCTTTATTTTTTCGGGGTCTTTTATACGTTTAAATTTAGATTCTCCGTGTTCTTTTTCGACCAGAATAATATTACTTAGTTCTGTCATATCGACTACAACCGGTGAATGCGTGGTGATTATTGCCTGCGTGTCACCTATTCCGATGGTATCTAAAATGAGCTCCAACGTGGAAGGATGAAGAGAATTCTCAATTTCATCGATTATGAGCAAGGGCGGTTTTAAATAAATCGCTATAAGTACAGTTAAAATTTTATAGAAACCATCAGAAGTGTTGGGTGGTAAAAGTTCAAGACCATCCTCAAAGAACTTTATCATGACCCTGCCATCATCAGTAAGATGCGGGCGCACATCTATTTTTGGAAAAACCATTGAAAGGGGATTGTATATTTCTTCCGGGATTTTACCTTTTTTGAGGTAAATGGTGTGATATACGCTTGCGAGATTACTTCCATCTTCTTTGAGAATTTCTTCTCTTCGAAAAGGTTGGGGGTTTTTCATCGAACGAATATTGAGTGGATACAAAATCAATAGTTTGTTGAGAGTTGAGAGGATTGTATCTACTGAAATTTTATATAGTGGTAATTCTGCACTATAAGCCTCCACCTTGTAATTGAAAGTTGGACATAAAATTATAATTTTTTCATTAGAAATTTTTATTCTATCCCAGACAGGAGATAATCTGTATCTATTTTTGGTCTTTTTTTCAGTGAGCCAACCCTCGCCGATTCCATAAACTACTTCACGAATATTCACATTTTCGAATAATCTTTGTTCAAAATCTACTTCGATTTTCGTCTCTTTTGTTAATTTTCTCATCTCTTTTTTTAGTGTGGTTTTATCATACGTTGATTCATATTGATGAAGATTTTTAATAATAATATCTATAAAATTTGCATCATGTTTAATGGCAAGCTTTTCGCCCTCTTTCTCAAACTTAACATATCTTCTAATATCCAATACTTCTCGCAAAATCTGAAATTTTCCCGCCGTTCCAGTAAAGTTTGTCTCAAAATAGACATCATAACCTTCAATATCAAAAAGCAGCCCTATAATTATCGGCAGTTCTTCTTTTCTTTGCCATACTACATTGTCATAACCCCACCACTCTAGAAACGGAAAAGGGTCTTTATCAACATAAATCTTTTTCAAAAGCCTGAACACTTCCACCAGATTTGATTTCCCGGAGGCGTTAGCCCCCACGACAACGTTCAATTTCCCAATGTCGATTTCACAATCACGAAGGCTTTTGAAATTCTTAATAAAAACCTTTTTAAGAGAAGCTTTCACCATCGAAGCATTATTTAAAGAACATACTATTTAAATTTTTGTAACAAAAAAATAACAAAAACCAACAAAAGCCGCTTGCCAACTCACATCTCCTTCCTCAACTTCCCTATCTTATCCCTTATCTCCGCCGCCTTCTCAAACTCAAGGTTCTTCGCTGCCCTGTGCATTTCAGCTTCAAGTTCCACAATATAATTGAATATCTCCTCTTTTGACGGCGCTGCTTCCTCAGTTATCGCCCTCGGCTCCACGGCCTTCCTGATGGTCTGCGGGGTGATATTATGCTCTTTATTATACTCTATCTGCCTCTCCCGCCTGCGGTTTGTCTCATCTATCGCCCTCTGCATCGAACCCGTCATCCTGTCTGCATACATCACAACTTTCCCATCAACATTCCTTGAAGTTCTTCCTATTGTCTGCAAGAGCGAGCGGTCAGAGCGCAGGAAGCCTTCTTTGTCAGCATCAAGGATTGCCACAAGCGCAACCTCGGGCAGGTCAAGCCCCTCGCGCAGGAGGTTAATGCCCACAAGCACATCGAACTCGCCAAGGCGAAGCCCCCTTATAATCTCAATGCGCTCAAGCGTCTCTATCTCGGAATGCATGTACCTCGCCTTGATTCCTGCGCCCAGGAGGTATTCTGTCAGGTCTTCTGCCATCCTTTTTGTAAGCGTAGTGACAAGTACCCTGTATTTTTTCGCGGTCTTTGCATGGATTTCTGCCATCAAATCGTCTATCTGCCCCTGCACTGGTTTCACCACAATCTCCGGGTCCACAAGTCCCGTAGGTCTGATAATCTGTTCAACGACCTGCGCGCTATTTGCTATTTCATAATCAGCGGGTGTGGCGGATACATACAATACCTGGTTCACCCTGGAACTGAACTCATTAAAAGTCAGCGGGCGGTTATCATAAGCCGAAGGCATCCTGAAACCATAATCCACAAGCGATTCTTTCCTTGCATGGTCGCCGGCGTGCATTCCCCGAAGCTGCGGGAGCGTGACATGCGATTCATCGATAACGATGAGATAATCTTTCGGGAAATAATCGAGTAACGTGTACGGCGGCTCGCCGGTCCTCCGGCCGTCCATGTGGCGGCTGTAGTTCTCTATTCCCTGGCAGTACCCGATTTCATGCATCATCTCGATATCGAATTTCGTTCGCTGCTCAAGGCGGGCGGCTTCAAGAATTTTCCCCATGGATTTTAACTCATGGAGCCTGTCCCTGAGTTCAGCTTCGATTGACTCGATGGCAGCGTCTATCTTTTCCTGCGGCATCACGAAATGTTTTGCCGGATATATCACCACTGCATCGTTCTCCCTCAATGTTTTTCCGGTCAGGACGTCAAATTCGGAAATTTTATCGATTTCATCTCCGAAAAGTTCTATCCTGATACCGTTTGAAGCATATGACGGGAATACCTCGATTGTGTCTCCCCGCGCCCGGAATTTCCCGGTGCTGAAATCAAGGTCGTTGCGTTCATACTGCATATCCACAAATCTTGAAAGTAAAACCCGCCGCTCAATATTCTCGCCTTTCTTAAGCAAGATGGACATTTCCTTCCATTCCTGCGGTGACCCGATTCCGTAGATGCATGATACGCTTGCCACCACAATAACATCCCTGCGCTCAAGCAGAGAACGTGTGGCAGACAGGCGCATCCTGTTTATCTCCTCGTTGATTGATGCGTCCTTCTCGATATAGGTGTCAGTTTGCGGAATATACGCCTCGGGCTGGTAGTAATCGTAGTAGCTCACAAAATATTCAACAGCATTTTCAGGAAAAAAAGCCCTGAACTCGGAATAAAGCTGCGCTGCAAGGGTCTTGTTGTGGGAAATGACAAGGGTTGGTCTCTGGATTTTATTTATCACATTCGCAACCGTGAATGTTTTCCCTGACCCTGTCACTCCGAGCAGGGTCTGGTGCTTCATACCCTGCTCTATACCGAAAACAAGTTTCTCTATCGCTTTCGATTGGTCTCCTTTCGGTTCAAAACCGGAAACGAGTTTAAAAGGTCCCATATTACCTGACTGGGCATTCCAATGGCTTATTCTTACCTCTTTCTAAAGCACAAACATCGTGAACAGGAGATAACCGATAGTTATCATTATCACGGAATGCTTTAATCCCGATAGGGCATTGCCTTCTCCCATCACTCCTGCAATCAGCCCCGAGCAAAAACCCTGAATCAGGGCGCCATGGAAAAAAATGCGGTTATATACATTCAATTTCTCCCGGCTGAGGCTGAGAGGTACTGCCCCGCCGCCGCTTGTTGACATTTTCTCCCCGGCCTTTACCATTTCTGAAAGGAACGTCGTAGAAATTATATATATAATACCCACGAATACAAGGAACGATATGTAAATAATCACAACGTAAATAAACATATTAGTCCTGCGCTCGTTCCTCAATTCCTGTTCCGCAGCAACATCCCTTGCAGCGACATTCAGCACCTCGCCTATATCCCCGCTTGACTCGTTGGCTTTTGTCAATAAAGTGACCGAGCGTGATACAAGATGCGTCCTAACGCGGTTGGCAAACCTTATGAGCGCTTCATTTATCGCAAGTCCCCATTCAATATCATTCCAGATTTTCTTAATCTCCTTGCTTAAGCCGATATCCGAGTGCGTCATCAATTTGATGGAATCCCGAAGCGTCATGCCGGTTTCATTGGTACTGGCAAGTTTTTTTAAGAAATCAGGTATCTGCGACTGAATCCTATCTTCCCTTCGCTTTTTGTATTCATGGAAAATCATAAGCGGGATAACCAGGATATAGACGGTGAAAACTATCCTGTCGTCTATATAATCCACAAAATCCGGCGCTTTCATCGCATTAAAAACCGAGATTAACATAAATATAAGAGCAATCGGTCCTGTTATTATTAAAGAGTACAGAGGCTTTTCTTTTAGCGGTTTTAAGGGGTCGTGAAGCATCTCTCTTATCCTGAGAGAGTTTCTTGACTTGACGAATTTGGAAAATACGGTCTTTTCATCCGTTTCAGGCACTACAATTTCACCGACAAAACTTTGAGTGGGGAGAAGCGGCGCTTCTCCGGTAGCCCCGGGCGTAATAATATCAACCATCACCACGAACATCAACGAACCTATCGGTATCACCGCATAAATTATTGCATATATCATTACCTGGCTGCCTGAACCCATTACCGACATCATCACGCCGAGAATTATAATAAAAAGGGGTCCTGCCACGAATGCCGTGACATAGGATTCTGCAATTAATCCAAGCGTTTCAAGGAATCCTTTCTGGTCAATCTTGGCCCTGTTTAGATATTGCTCTGATTTATCACGGAAGTATGTGGAGATATTTCCGCCGCTGTCTATGACCGTCAGCAGATTATACATTAAATCCCTGAAATTCTCAGACGGCGTAATCTCACAGATGTTGTGAAGCGCGGTTCTCAAATCGTTTCCGAAATAATCCATATCCCTCACAACGACGTCCACTTCCCTTGCCACTTCGCCGTACGTATCCGTGCTTTTGCTCAAGGAACGTAATATTTCAATAACGTTCATGCCTCCCCTGCTCAGCGCATACATGAAGGTGACGGCAAAGGGTAGGTTCCTGTCGATTGCACCTTTCCTTTCCCCGGCCTTGAATCCGGGATAGGCAAGAAACAGTGCATACGTTATCCCGCTAAAAAGGATGGCAAGAAAACCAACTATGAAAATCGCAATCGCGATGTTCCTGTACTGGAGAAGCCATGCCGTCTTTGGCGAAAAAGTAAGATGCGTAAGCCTTTCCGGAAGCCTGACAAACGTGAACAGGATATACGTTGTTATTAATCCCAGGAACGCGCCGGCAATACCTGCCAGCACTGAATAGAACAATGAGTTTGAAATATACATTTCATACGACATGGGGATGCGCGCCTGTCTCATCGCCATTCGCAGGTCCCTGAACTGGTCTTTCTTTTCTTTCATCCTTTTGCCGAGCAGGACAAATGGCAGCGTCTTTAATTTCCGGAAATAAAATTCGATTTTACTTGCCATTGCGCTCATCCGGGGATGTTCAACTTCTTTAAAACTTTATCAGGAGTAACCTGGTAATCATGAATGATGGTAGCGATCGCATTGAAATCGGATATTTTGTTATTTACCATGAACTCAAGAATTTTCTGCCTGTTGCTCAGCTCTCTTTTCAAATCCCCGATATTCCATCCGCGTCTTATCATTACTTCGTTCAGCGCTTTTGACTCCCCAACCCTGTGGAATTTATCTGTCAGGGCATCCCACGCAAAAATATCGTTCGTCCTTATGTTCCTGGTCGTTGGGTCTATATCTGTAATCTCAACCAGCTTCATATTGCGGCGTGCTCTTTTTCCTTTCACGAAGGTTTGCGCCTGGATGCTTATTATATTAAGAGCCTGAATCATCGACCTCGGCACGCTGATTGGGGGATTCTCAAGACGATGTATGGCGCTCGATACCGAATCCGCGTGCATCGTCGAAAACGTGGTATGCCCGGTGCTCATCGCCTGGAAGAGCGTCAATGCTTCCTTGCCCCTGACTTCGCCCACCAGCAGGTATTCAGGTCTCTGTCGAAGCGCTGCCCGGAGGAGGTCGTACATATCAATACTTCCCCTGCCGTCAGCCGTGAAAGAGTCCCTGGTTATCCCCGGGATCCAGTTCGGATGCGGCAGTTTTAATTCCCGCGTATCCTCAAGCGAGATTATTTTTGCCTGCCAGGGAATGAACATGGAAACCGCATTAAGAGATGATGTCTTACCAGAAGCCGTGCCCCCTGCAAAAATCAGGCTCTTATTGTTCTCGATACACAGCCAGAGGTATGCCATTTCATCTGCCGAGAACGTATTCCAGTTAATCAGGTCAACAGGTGTTAACGGGACTTCGCTGAACTTCCTGATTGTAAATGTCGCTCCGTGGGTTGTCACTTCCGTGCCGAGTGTCATCTGGATACGGGAACCGTCCGGCATGGTGGCATCCACCATCGGTTCCGCTACCGAGACATGTTTACCGCATCTCTGGGCAAGCCTTATCACATAAGAATCCAGGTCGCTTTCTGTAAAAAATATGTTTGTGGGCAGATTGGTGTATTTCTTATGATAAAGGTAAATCGGAATATCATAGCCGTTAGCGGAAATATCTTCTATCCCGTTGTCATGCATAAGCGGGTCAATCTTACCGAATTTAATGAAGTCCCTTCGCGTATAATACAGTATTTTTTCAAGGGTTAAAGGGGTTATATCGATTGCATAATCTTTTATTACCTTTCTGACTTTGTCCGTCAGGATTTTTTCCTTATCCCCGTCAGTCTTTACATCTTCAAAAAGAAGGACGTCCTTGAGCCGGTCTTTGATTTCCCTGAGAAGCAGGTCTTCGAAATCGGAGAGTTTCGGCTCTGCCACATAATACAGATATGAATTTTTTTCAGGATTGAACAGGATTACCACAAAGGAATATGGTTCATTCACCCAGTAACGTTCAATTTCCTTGTATCCTTCCATGCCTTCAAAAGTGACAAGCTCACCGTGCAGCGACTGCTGGTATGCCTCTATTTCTTCCGCTTCTTTTGTTAAATAGGATTTTAACCGGTCTAATATAGATTCATGCGATTTTTCAAACGGGACATCTTTCAGCTTCTTTATGCCGGTTTCGACATCTGACAGTAATTTTTCTTCAAGATGTTCAAAAGCGGCATGCTTTTCCGGTGTCATCTTTTCTTTGATAATATCCTTTGTCGCATCAGAATCAAGGTGGTGCATCAGGCTTTCCACTTCTTCCGGCAGCCTCTCTTTTTCCGGTTTTGCTTCCTGTTTTATCTCTTTTCTTTTGCCCTTCTTTTTTACAGTTTTGTCTCCCTCTTCACCCGGCTCAATTTTCCCGGCAGGCTCTTCTAATTCTAGCGGTTCTTTCTCTTGTCCGGTTAATACCGCGCCGCCCTTTTCTGTTGTGGATTTTTCCTTGCCCTCTCCGGCTGGTTTTTTCCTGGTTTTCCCTGAGCCTCCCGATTTTAAGATTTTTTTTGCGGTTTTCAATTCATCTGAAATATCTTCCAGGTTTTCCTGCCCCGTCCTTGCTTCTTTTAAAACCTCTGCAAGTTCCGTATTCCCGGGCGATTTCGCATCCAATAAAGAATATTCCTTTTCATAAGCCGCCAGTTCCTTTGCATTTTTAACAAGCTTTGCCAGGTTCTTCTTAAAATTTTCAGAATCAAGAGATGGGTTTTGCAAAGCTAAATCGCTTATGAATTTCTGGATATCCTTTTCATCCGGGTTTGCAAATTCAGCTATGAATCCGCGCACTTTTTCGCGTAGTTCATTCATAGTATCTTCTATTTCCCTCCGAAGATTGTCTTTGTAAGGCGGTCAACAAAACCTTCTTTTTTGCCTTTATCCCCCGATTCCGTGAATGTCTCACCGGATATCTTTGCCGCAAGCCTTTTAAAGGCAATCGATGCCGGAGATTTGGGGTTCCTCACCACAACAGGCGTCTTGAATGCTGCAGAACGCCTGACATTTACATCCTCAGGTATCATTTCAAGGACTCCCAGACCTAAAAGTTCGCTAACCTTATTGCGGCTGATTTCAGTTTTATCAAGCTCGGCGCGGTTCAGGATTACACCTTCGACAGACTTGCCAAGAAGTTCAGCCAGTGTTTTTATCTTTAAGGCATCCGCCATCGAGGAAAGTTCGGGATTGACCACAAGAAGAATCCTGTCAGCAATGGTAAGCGGGATTAAACCATCCTTGCTTATACCTGCGGGAGCGTCTATCAATACATAATCCATTCCGTCCGTAAGGCTTGAAACAACCTTTTTTAACCTGTCAGGGTTCGCTTTCTGGAATCCTTTTAAAGTCAAACCGCTCGGCACTACCAGAAGACCGGAAGGGCCGGAATAAGTAGCATCTTTTATTTCCGCTTCGCCGCTTAATACTTCATGCAGCGTTACCTTGTTTTTTTCAAGCCCGAGCATTAGCCCGAGATTTGCCATACCTATGTCAGCGTCTATGATTACCGTTTTTTTACCAAGCATTGCAAGAGCAGTGCCAAGGTTCAAAGTCGTGGTGGTTTTGCCGGTTCCGCCTTTTCCTGAGGCTATGGTATATACCCGAACTGTCATGTTTTATCCTTCGACCTGGTTAATACGGAAGCTTGCCCGTTTTTGCTGTTTTTTACAAATATACTCATTATAAGTTTATAACTTTATTGATAATTATTATATATAGACTTTATGATAGTAATGTTGTTATACTTATATTGAGCATGTGAATATAAAATAAACGATAGGGTATGCGCCATACCCCCAGACCGCATAAAGCGAGGTGTCGCTAAACTTTTAGAAAAGTTTATTAAAGACAACACGTATGGCTTTGCCATACGTAAACCTTTAAGAAAGGTTTATCAAACGACAGGTATGCAAAGCATACCTGAACACCACGTAAACCGGGGTATCGGTTTACGTGGACACCGGGTAAAGCGAGGTGTCGCTTTTAAAACAGCAGTATTATTTCATCCTTGCAGTTATCCATTCAAGCATTTCTTCAATAAGTTCTGGCATTGCGTCGAACATGTTTGTACCATGCAATTTGCCATTTATTATATTAAGTCTTTTATCACCGGGAAATATGTCATATAATTGCCTGCTGCTCGCTGCGGCATAGGTATCGCCCTCGCTTGCAAGAATATAGACAGGACCAGAATATTTTGGAGCAAGTTCCGGCGCCTGTATTCCCCTGTAGTTAAGACCTGCTGATAAAAGCACAAGGAGCCTGACATCCTTATCCATAGACGCCTGCCAGAGAGCAAGGTTTGCCCCGACGCTTGCGCCTGCAATTGCGAATCTTGAAATATCCACGTCTTTTTGCCCTGCAAGGAATTCTTTTGCCGACTCTATATCATTCATGGAACCCCTGTGTTCGGCGTCGCTGAATTCTTTGTAGTCAATTCTTTTCCCGTTTTTATCGACACTCTCGCCATGCCCCCGCAAATCGATTGCAAGACAGGCAAAACCATGTTCCGAAAGACGCAGCGCAAAGGTGTTCCAGCTTTCTTTGGCCGCAGGCATCATATGCAGCAGGAGAAAAACCGGTGAATTCTCTTTTTGCGGTTTGAAATAATTCCCTGCTATCAGAACGCCGTCTTTTGTCCTGAATGTGATTTTCTCCATGGTTTATCACTCATTACTTTTATGGTTGAGATTTTCCAAACATATTCTTGTGAACAGTTCGCGTACTTAGCGCCTTTGCGGTGAAAGCTTTACTTTATCCAGATAATTTCAGGCTCGCTTCTCCCCGGCGCCTCGGTCTTACCCTTCGGATACCCGAATATCAACGGCGCCACGGCTTTATAGCCATCGGGCGCGCCAAATTCTTTCAAAAACCCTTCATCCATGAGCGCAGGAAGCACGCCTCCTATCCAGCAGCTTCCGATGCCTTTTGAATGCGCCGCAAGCATCATGTTCTGTGCTGCCAT
Source organism: Candidatus Methanoperedens sp. (assembly GCA_041494705.1). GTDB lineage: Archaea > Halobacteriota > Methanosarcinia > Methanosarcinales > Methanoperedenaceae > Methanoperedens. Next base: position 29,061 of record JBGQBI010000004.1, on the reverse strand, counting down.
CGCACAGTCCCAGTCGGCTGTCATTGCATTTTTATTCGCGAGAATAATGATAAGCAAAGGTGCGTTATAGAACATATCCGTGCCCTTTGTCTTGAGATAGACAAGGAAATCCGCGGCTTTCTTTGATGTATTTTTGACAGGCTCAAGTAAGGGAATCATGGATTTCTTACCGTGCTCTGAGATTTTCCGCATTACATCTTTATTTTTTATCACCAAAAAACTCCACGGCTGCATATTGAAACCGGACGGGGCATATCTTGCGCAATCGATGAGGAATTTAATCTCCTCGTCGGGAATCTGGTCTTCCTTATATTCACGTACACAGCGTCTTGTTTTGATTACTTCAACTATGTCTTTCAAAATAACTCACCACTAAATGAATATCTTTTTTGATATAAGACTTTTTTCAAATTTGGCAGTCAAAGAATACAATAAAAATAAAAAGGGGATTAACCCCTATTTTTTTAAAAAAGCTCTTTAAGGTTGAACTTGTATGGCCCAAGGGTGCCGCCATAGTTACCAGCGCTTATCTTTTTAACACCCGGGATTTTCACTGCCGCTTCTATTCCGGCTTTCATGGATTTGCTGATAGCTTCCACACTCAAGCCGTTAATCACGATTTCGTATATGGCATTCACATCTGCGGGCACTTTCGTATCTTTGATTTTGGCTTTGATTGAAGGGCAGTACTTCTCGTTAGTGGTTGCCTTCATGAATTTATAATTTGTAAAGCCCACTTTCGAGCCGCTTGCCACTATTCCGCCAGGGAAAGGAGTGATTGTCCCGTCCTGCTGGGCTATTGATTCCACAGCATTCTCGGCCGCTGCAAGCGCAGCCATCTGGTTATCTGCCATTATGAAGAAATTCCCACCCGCAATGCCGTCCTGCGCACCAATGTTATGCTCGGCAACGAAATCCCCCTGCATCATTGGTATCTTATACGCTTTTCTTCCACCGATATTTGTCTCGGATTCAAACCCGTCTCCGAAGAACTTGAGCTTAAATCCCGTATCGAATTGTTTCTCAGTTCCGGGAAGCCCGTTCCACATAGCTGCGGTTGGCGCTGTCAGGACACACTGCCCGAGGCGTTTTAACAACTGTTCTTCCAGTGCCTTGAAACCAAACGTACAAATCTGGATGTACGCGCCAGGTCTTCCGTCAGGGGTCTCATCACCGTTAACTACTTTTTCAACGCCTGCCTCTGCCGGGCACATTATAACAGAAGTCCCAAAACCAGTTGCCTCCTGTGCTGCAACCAGAGCCCATTTCTTGGAGGCTCCTGTAATCAATACTCTTGCTATTTTTATCGGAAATGCTTCCGCGAATGTATCTTCTATCTCTACTCCATTGAGTTCCATTGAATATCCCTCGCTTTGATGAACCCAAAAGAATTCCTCATTTTAAAAAGGGTCATCAAACAAATCACTTTTTACTGTAGTACCTAATATATGCTTCGAAATGTTCTGGGAAAAAAGAAAAAAGACGTTTTTAGTGCAACATTTCTTCCCCGGCACGGGTCGCCAGTTCCTGCATCCGTACCGAAGTCCTTCCGGCTCCTGAGAATTCATCGTGTGCCATTATTGATGCAATTTCTTTACCGAGGATGAATATTGCGTGTTTGTGTTCGGCTTTGCTGCGATGCACATGTATGGGGCTTATCTGGAGAGACTGGTAATGGGAAAATTCGCCTTTTCCGTTTTCCTCAAAAAACTTCTTCATTTGCACCATCAGTGTATGTAGCTGAATCAATTCTTCCTTGTGTATAAAACCGCCTCCTAACTGTTGATACTGTTTACTGCCGATGCAGTAATTCTAGTTCTTTTGACTTATATTCAATACTAAAATGGTTTTGTAAGGAAGTTCTCTTCCTATCTTCTAATGTATAAACTTTACGATTTAATCTTAATGATTCTTCGTGACTGATTTTTAATTGCAGTTTTATGGATTCACGATGATTATCTGGTGCTGTTTGCGAGGATATTCTTTAATATACACACCATAAGTGCCCGGCTGGGTGAATGTATAATTGAAATCTTGATAGTTCCATCTCAAAATAGCGCTTGTATAATTCCATAAACCCTGTTCACTGGCAATCGTGAGCTTTTCATCCGGATTTGCATCGTTTACCCATATGACGGTATCTCCGGCAGAGATGTTGAGTGTAAGATTCTGATACACAAATGGCCGATAATTGATTTCAACTACCCTTTTGAATCCATAATCCTGGTCTACAAACGACTTGTAAATTAAAGGTATCCGGGGTACCGGCGTGGATGTGGGAGCGGGTGTTGTCGTGACCACCGTTGGTTTTACGGTCTCGGTTGCAGTTGGCGTGGCTGTCGGGGTTGGTGTGGCTACAGGCGCCTTAACGCACCCTAAAAAAGCCAATGATAATATGATAAGGATAATCGAGATTAATTTAATATTTTTCATACCTTCACCGGAGCTAACAATTGTATTGGTCATAAATAACATTATCGATTTGTTCTCTGATAGCGATTTATAGGAGAAGTTTATTATTCATGCCTTACATTTTAAGTTCTCGTATGGGTAATACAAAAAAGGAGATGAAATGGATATACGAAGAAATCGTAGGCAGGATACCTCCTTTTTCACTGGTTTCGTACAAGTACAGTATCCTCCTGCAATTGTTCTTTCTTCTGGTTATTGGTCTGGCACTCGGATTTATCTTTAACCTGAAAACGGTTTCCCTGCTCTATGGCTCGCTTGCCATCCTTGTAGCAGTATCGTGGAGCCTTCTCATCTTGCAGCTCGGACCTACTTTGCGCAAATTCAGGGCGCCGTTAAGCAAAGATGAGAATGATTTGCTTGAGCGGTATAAAGGAATACTTTTCCACAGGAATCATTACGAAGCGATACCCGGCATCGCCATTTTCATCCCGTTTATGCTGTACCTTTTCTATTTCGGCCCGGATTTATTGGAAAACTGGCTTGGTAAAAGCCCGCATATTTTATTATTGCTATTTGTAAGCCTGCTCATCTGGGATATATGCTACAGGATGGGGCTCGGGATATGGACATCCGTCCTTGCGCTCTGGAGGTCGCTTGGGCTCAAGAAAATCGCTGAGAAAAGGACAGAGCTTGAACATACTCCTTACACTGAACTCCGTTCACTGCGAAGGCTGGATATTAATAATGCATTCTTCGGGATAATCTCACTTCTCCTGATACCCCTTTTCCAGACCGATAATTTTCTCATCGCGAGTATAATAATTTTCATGGTTTTCATAACACTGATTTCTGTGATTTCGGCATATATCGTATCAAAAGTGCCATGGCTCCCGCCCGATATTTATAATCTTGTAAACGAATCAAGTTTCGCTTATATCGGGACATCCCTCAGGGGAATTACCCATGTCACGCCCGTGGTTTATGTTTTTGACGGGCAGAAGATTTTTTTCAATACATCAAAAGAAGCAAAAAAATTGAAAACATTGAAACAAAACAAAAAAGTCGCATTCTTGATAGATAAAAGGGATATGAGCAACATATACGAAAACAAGGCTGTCTTATTCATGGGTGAAACCAAAATCTACGGGGTCCTTGATGTCCCGCTGCGGTTCATTAATATGCTTTCCACGCTCCGTCTTTTCATGAAAAAATACCCTGAATATACAAGGAAATATTCAACTTCCGAATTGCCAAAAGCATGGCAGTTGACGCCTATCATTTCCAGGATACTGGTGGAAGTGAAACCTGCCAAAATAATTTACTGGAGAGGGGCAAAACAGATAAGTGTGCCGGTGTAACCATGAAAATCCCTGTTGAGATGCGAAATATATTATACGGGAATTATTTCGGTTATGTCTGTACAAGCGACAGGAATGACCAGCCGCATCTGACACCAGTATTTTTTGTATATGACGAACATTCCCAGAAAATATTCTTCATCACCAATGATAAATCAAAAAAGATCAAAAATATATCGGAAAATCCGAACGTCAGCATAACAGTCGATATCAGGGACTCGGTAAACCCGTTCAACAACGAAGGCGTAATGGCGCAGGGCACGGCCACGATTACTGAAAAAGCGCCGATTTATTTCCTTTCCGAAGAGACGCTGCAATTATACTATGACATCTATATGGAATTTAAAAGCAAATACCAGAAAGTAATAGAGAACAAACCGCTCGGTGAAAACGATGTGATTGTGCAGATCAATATCGAGAAAATGGTATACTGGAGAGGACCGCATTTCAAATCTGTTAAATTCAGAAAAGATGAGTGATAATTTCAAAATGGTTTTTGTATCTCGTTCGATTTTTTCCTGAATCGGGAATAGGGTTATATCTATAGCCGTTAGATTGTTTTATGGGTTAATAGTTAAAAATTATGCTAATGAATAATATAAAATTAATATGATCCACCTATGTACATCGATACTTATACCTCGCGCTTGAAAATATATGAGCGAATCCCCGGCGGTTCAAAAGTCCTGGAAATAGGCTCCGGGTCAGGTATTCTTGCCAACCTTCTATCAATCAGGAAAAAATGCCGGGTATATTGTATTGAGAAACAGCATAACCTTGCATTCATATCAAAGAACAAATGCGTGGAAGTCTTGAATGTGGATATCGAAACCGCAGAATTGCCTTATGAGTGTGGTTTTTTCGATTATATCATTCTTGGAAATGTCCTTGAACATTTTAGAGAACCATCTGAAATTTTAATGAAACTTAAAAAATACCTGAGAGTTGACGGTTCCGTAATTTATTCTGTTCCGAACATAGTCAACTGGCACTCAAGAATGACTATTTTTCTGGGGAAATTCGAATATGAAAAAAGCGGTGTGTTTGACAAGACGCATCTGCGGTTTTACAATCTCAATTCTGCAAAAAGGCTTGCGCTGGAATCCGGATACAGGATTGTATGGCTGGATGTTACCCCGAGCATCTATCTTTTCAAGGAGAGATTAAATTTCCTCTGGTACGGGCTTGCGGTGCTGTGGAAGAATCTTTTTGCGGATGAGTTCATTATCCAGGCCAAAAAAATTTCTTCATGAATACATCGGATTGAAGTCCCGGCGCAGAGCAATGCCTATCTGCTCAAGAAAAATCTCTGGAGGCTGGGCCCCTACGAAGGACGTATCCTCGTTGATTACGACGTGCGGAGTACTCATAATTCCATACCTCTGGACAAGTTGCGGGAATTCGGTCATTTCGATAACATCGGCCCTTATGAACTCATTTTCGATGGCGAACTGGTACGCTGTCCTTGCCGCTGCCGGGCAATAAGGGCATGTGGGCGATACAAATACCTGTATATGAACCGGCTTTTTTATCTCAGCCATTCTTTTTTTGATGGTATCGGGTAAAGATGAGACGCCTTTTGAAACTTCTATTATACCAGCAACAAGAACTGATAATTCATACCCTGCGGGAACGCCGTAATACCTTATGCCGTAATCCGAGCTTCCCACAATAGCGATGGCAGGGATTTTTTTAATATTGTATTTTATGTCTTCATCACTATTTAAAACGAAATCATAGATTTTTGTTTTTATTTTTGGCGACAGGGCCGCAAGCTCAAGCACAAGCTCCCGCGTTTCCTTGCAGAACTGGCACTCAAGCTCCTGCGTGAAAACGATAAGCTCCACATCGCCAGCCATCTCTTCAAAGTGTTTTTTTATGTGTTCTTTTTCAGCGGAAGGCAGCACCATTTTTCTCACTCTACTGATTCAAGAACTTTTCTTACTCTTTCAAGGGCGCGGTTCATTTCCTTGAAAGAACCAAACATCAAATACATCATCGATTGCATAATCATTTCCTCCATTTTGAAAATCCAGAGAAGCTTTTTAGCTTACATATTAGACAGGATTTTCAAATTTACTATCTCCTTAATTCTACTCAATGACAGTATTAATTCAAAATTCTTTGCTTTGTAAAATTTCTTGGTATAAGGCGGCTCTTCAAAATGCCTTATCTCGCTTTTTTTATGACATTACCGTTACGGCAAAAAATCTATGGTTTGGGAAACCTATTTAAGCAAGGTATATTCTAATCCACACGATTCCGAGGTACGATGCATTTAATAATAACAGAGAAACACGACACTGCAAAAAGAATAGCGGCTATACTTGCTGAAAAGAAGCCGGAAAAAGAACGGGTGAACGGTGTCGATACGTATAAATTTGACGGCAAGACCGTCATCGGTCTTTCTGGGCATATTGTGGAAGTGGATTTCCCGAAAGAATATAACAACTGGCAGAAGACCGACTTGAAAGAACTCATACAGGCTGATGTTTTGACAACTCCCACTCATGCGAATATAGTCACAGCGCTTCGAAAACTCGGAAAAGTTGCTAAACATCTCACCGTTGCCACTGACTACGACAGGGAAGGCGAACTAATCGGCGTGGAAGCGCTGAATGTAATTAAAAAAGTAAACCCTGATATTCCCGCTGACCGCGTGCATTACAGCACCATAACGCCGGCAGAGATAACAAAAGCCTTTGCAACTCCTACAAAAGTCGATTTCAATCTTGCCGCGGCAGGAGAATCAAGGCAGGTCATAGACCTTGTGTGGGGTTCGGTTCTCACAAGGTTTGTCTCGTTAAGTTCAGGGCGCCTCGGTGATAAGTTCCTTTCCGTGGGCAGGGTGCAGTCGCCAACGCTTGCCATTATAGTGAACCGGGAAAAAGAACGGGAAGCTTTCGTATCTGTGCCCTACTGGGAACTATATGCGACGCTGGTGAACGGCGGGGAATTTGAAGCCCAGCACAAAAAGGGAAGATTTTTAGACAAAGCTGAAGCTGAAGCAATCCTGGCAAAACTGGGCAAAGTTGGGACAGTAAAAAGCATTGTTGTTGGGAAACGAAGTGAAAAATCACCCACGCCTTTTAACACAACAGAATTCCTGAGGGCTGCAAGTGCAATCGGCGTCTCTCCCGCAAACGCCATGAGAATAGCTGAATATTTGTATGTCAACGGGTTTATCTCATACCCGCGTACAGATAATACCGTTTATCCTGAAACCCTTGACACCAAGGGCATCATTGAATCGTTCCTGAACACGGAATTTCGCGAATATGCACAGAAGCTCCTTGCAGGAAATCTCACGCCCACTAAGGGCAAAAAAGAAACCACCGACCATCCGCCTATCCATCCTGCTACGCCTGTTAAGAGGAGCGAGCTAAACGAGGACGAATGGAAGATATACGAACTCGTAGTCAGGCGTTTTTTTGCAACATTTGCGCAAGAGACGCTGTGGGAAACCATGGCTGTGACCGTGGACATAAGCGGCGAGGAGTTCGGGGCAAACGGCGCAAGATTGGTGGAACCGGGATGGAGATGGTATTATTCGTATAATGTGCCTGAAGACAGGATACTGCCGCAGCTTGCGGAAGGACAATCCCTGAACGTAAAGGAGGTAAACCTTGCTGGAAAAGAGACGCAGCCCCCCTCAAGATACGGGCAGGGTCATCTGATTAAGATTATGGAAGACCTTGGGCTCGGGACAAAATCCACACGCCATGAAATAATATCCAAACTTTACGGAAGAGCCTATGTTCACGGCAATCCCCTCCAGCCCACAAAAACAGCCTTTGCTGTCATAGAAGCGCTTGAGAAGTATGCTGAAACCATCACAAAACCCGAAATGACGAGTAAACTCGAACATGATATGGATGAAATATCAGATGGGAAAATCACAGAGGATTACGTGATTAAAGAATCCAGGGACATGCTTGATGAAGTGTTCAAGGACATGTCCAAAAATAAAGAACTCATTTCAGAGTCTTTAAGGAACGGGTTGTATGAGGACAGGATAATAGGAATATGCCAGAAATGCTCATCCGACCTCTTAATCCGGAAATCCAAAAAAGGCTCGCGATTCATTGGATGCTCAGGTTATCCAAAATGTGATTTTACACTTCCCCTGCCCAGAAACGGACAGATTGTGGTGACTGATAAGCAATGCAAAGAACACGGGCTATATCTTATCAAGATTCTGAATAAAGGAAAGCGCCCCTGGGAAATCGGATGCCCTCACTGCAATTTCATTGAATGGCAGAAGAAACTTGAAGAGGAAAAAACGGGTCAGGCTGCAAAAGAGAGTACTAAATAAAACTTTGATGATTTATTTATAGTATAAAAAACAAATTAAACTTCATAAATGGTATTATCTAAATTATTCATAGTTTATGGCTTACCAGGTCTTTTCCTAATCGGTCTCATTTCATCTATTATCCCGATACCGACAGAACCAATAGTATTTGCATTGCTTCGCATGGGAGAAAACCCGGAAATAGTCCTGATATTGCTAATAACAGGGTCTATAATCGGCGCATCAATTGGCTACCTTGTTGGGAAATATGAGCTGCGCAGGATAATACCGTTCCATAACAAGAAAAAAGAAGAAGAGATGCAGATGTATTTTCGTAAATATGGCGGCGTGATACTTTTAGTCTCACCATGGATTCCGATTGTTGGCGACCTTGCTCCCATGGTTGCAGGGATTGAGAACTATGAATCAAAAAAGTTCCTGATAGTAATATCAATAGCAAAAATAATCAAAAGCATCGCAATCGTTTACATGTCAATGGAAGCCATCGAGTGGTGGAGATTTTTTATAAAATAGGTGCGAATGTTATTTATATAAACATGGATATTACAGTTTATAAATGCATACACTTATCATATGTATTGACAGGGATAACGATCTCGGGGAGAAGGCGGGCGTTCCAAGCCCGATAATAGGCCGCGCCGCCAACATTGATGCTGCCGTAAAACTGGCTTCCATAGACCCCGAAGATTCTGATACCAATACCATCTTCGGCGGAATAAATTTATTTGACAGATTGATTTTGGAAAATAATGATTTGGAAGATAATGGTATTGAGATAGTTTCAATAGCAGGGGACAAAAAAGTCGGGGTTGTTTCTGACAGGAAAATCTCAGAGCAGCTTGATAGGATTCTTTTGCAATTAAAACCCGAAAACGCCATCCTTGTCTCAGACGGCGCAGAAGATGAATCCGTGCTCCCCATCATCCAGTCAAGAATAAAAGTCGATGCTGTTCACAGGATAATCGTAAAACAGCATGAAAACCTTGAAAGCACATACTATATAATCAAAAAAGCGTTTAACGACCCCAAAATCTCGCATACATTTTTCGTGCCTATTGGCCTCGTATTTCTCATTTATGCTATTTCATTGATTTATAACCGTCCCGAGGTTGCGGTTATGGCTATAACTGCTGCAATCGGGATTTATATGCTCTACCGCGGCACCGGTCTTGATGATATCGTTGATGGTTTCAGGGCGTCTATGATGAACTCTCTCCACGGCGGAAAAATTACGTTTGTAATGTATCTTGCAGCCATAATATTGTCTCTTATCGGGACCGTACGTGGCGGAATTCAAGTTTGGGATTATTATAACCAGGAAATAATGGTCGGTTATTTGATTCTTCTTATGGGTTTTATCAACGCTTCGATAGGTTGGTACGTCCTTGCCGGAGTCCTGATCAACACAGGGAATATAATTGACCGCTATCTTGCAAAAGAAAAAATCGGAAGGTACTGGTCGCATCCTTTTTTTATACTCGCGGGAGGAATTTTGTTCTGGGCAGGCAGCACTTATATCCTGGTCATAAGTGCAGCTCTTGGTTGGCCAATATTCAATAACGGGCGAGAGTTCTTAATCAGCACGGTCGGGATTGCAGTTTTAATAGCAGTTACTGGTGCGTGGATTTCCACAAAATCAACAAGGAAACGGCTTCCCGGCAAAAAACACTTGGTATGACCTTATTCTATGCTTTTTAAAAAACTAATCATTGTTATGCCTTTCCATGGCTTCATCCAGCGTCAATTCCCCTTTTGCAACCCTTCTGGCCAGAACCCGTGGAATTGTCAGGCGCCCATTTGAGTATTCCCGGCTTGATTCCTGGATAACCCTGACTTCGCCCAAAGAAGGCTCTATATACTGTTTCCCTACATTTTTCCCGGGAAGCCTGGCGATATTTATTGCTGCTATGATATCTGAGATTACCTGGCCGTGCACGCCTTTTCCAAGATGCGGCGTCGTTCCTGTCTCATCAACCATTTCCACCTCAAGGCCAAGGTCAAGGAGCCCGTTAATCAATTGCGACCGTATAAGTCTTGCCCCGTGTCCTATCCTGATAATGATTTTTTTATTCTCGTATTCCCGCATAATCCGTTTTACGAGAGGGCAGACTTCACCCACGGAAACATGATGCACAGAAACTGTTTTATTGTTTCCCAGCACTGCAACACCAGGATATTTCCCCGGGTCAATCCCTATTATTACCTGTTCAATATCCTCACCGAATAACATGTAATGGGCTTTATCAAGAGCGGCATGAGGTTTGCCGTCTGCGAATATCATCTTATCGCGGTCAAAAATAATTTTTTCAGATTCGTTTTCCGTGGTAATGACTACGCCAACATGCGCCGGAATGGGATGTCCGGGATTGAGAACAAGCAAATCCAGTTTACGGCCACGCGCCTCCTCGATAATTGAGTGGTATACCGGGAAGTCGTCGGTGACAAGGGCTATCTTCTTAAACCTTTAAAGCCCTCCCTTGAATTATTTTCTGGTTGCAATTATATCCAATCTAATATTATGGTTTACAGTATATTATCTTTTTCACTCATCAGATTCACTTTTGGTAACTAACCCAGGTCCAGGAATGAACCTGCCGCGTCCTCTTTTTCCGATAATCTCACCATCTTCCGAAACCACTTCTCCCCTTGAAAGGGTCATTTTCGGAAATATTCCATCCATACCGCCAAAGGGGGTCCATCCTGCCTTGCTGTGCAGTTTTTCCGCTCGGATTTCCCGCATTTCGCCCACAATCAAAAAGTCGGCGTCATAGCCTGGGGCAAGAACCCCTTTCCCGAGATTAAAAATCCGTGCCGGATTTTGGCTTGTGACCTCAATCAATCGTTTAAGGGTGAGGAGATTACGTTTGACCGCCATCAACAGAAGGGGCATCATGGTTTCAACGCCCGGCACGCCGGCAGGCGCAGACCAGATATCTGTCATTTTCTCAGCCTCAAGATGCGGCGCATGGTCTGAGGCGATAATATCGATAGCGCCGTCGTTTAAACCTTTCCAGAGGCTTTGCTGAGACTGGTAATCACGAAGCGGCGGGTTCATTTTCCCAAGCGTCCCCAGGCGCCTGTAATCCTTTGCGGTCAGGAACAGATGATGCGGCGCCACTTCGCACGTTATGTTTCTATTTTCAGCTTTTGCTTTTCTTATGGTTTCAAGGCTTTCATGGGCGCTTATGTGGCAGAAATGAAGCTTTGTATCCCCGCCAAGCTTTATCGCTTTTTCCACTGCTATTTTTTCAGATAACGGGGGGCGCGATTTTGAGTATGATTCAGGAGCGAGGTTCCCCTTCAGTAAATGAACATATTTCTTTCTTGTCTCCTCATCCTCTGCATGGATACATGCAACCGCGTCCAGTTTTCCAATAAGCGGGAGGGCTTCTTTCAGTATCCTGTCGTTCACATTGAGGGAACCAGTCGATTCTGCCATGAATATCTCGCCGAAGGCTGTGGCTCCGAGTTCCCAGAGACATTTAAGGGATTCCAGATTGGCAGTGACGCCGGCATTGATCCCGTAATCGATTATGGATTTTTTCGCTTCTTTTTTCTTTTTCTTAAAAGAATCGGCGTCTATCGTGGGGGGAATCGTGTTGGGATGGTCGATTACGGTGGTGACTCCGCCCGCTGCCGCAGCGCATGAGCCTGTGTACCAGTTTTCTTTTTTTGTCATACCGGGGTCGCGGAAATGAACATGAACATCAATTGCGCCAGGCAGTACAAGCGCGCCTTTTGCGTCGATTACCTGGTTGACTTCTTCAGTGCCCACTATTTTCCCGATTTTTGTTATTTTCCCGCTGTCCACAGCTATTTCCGCAGGCTGGATGGTATCGCTGATGAAAATCCGGGCGTTCTTGATTACGAGGTCGGGCATGGTTGATACTCAATTGTATGTGGATACTTAATTAGATTTAGGAAACTTTTAAATGAATCCGGAGTATAGGAGGATTTATATGCAGGTTACTAAACTGGCAGGTTCTTTCGATGATGCAAATGCATACCTTGTGGATGGAACTATCCTCGTCGATGCGGGAATGGACGGAGAATTGATCATCTCGGAATTAAGGAAATATATACATCCCGATGACCTTGAAACCATCATACTCACCCACTGCCACTATGACCATTCAGGCGGTGCCGGAGTTGTTGCGGAAGCCACCGGGGCCAGGATAGCAATCCACAAAGACGATGCGCCTCTCCTCCAGAATGCACGCGCAAGCGCCTCAGAGTTATTCGGGATGAAAGCCCCGGGGGTTTTTCCGGATATTCTCTTAAAGGGCGGAGAGCTTCTCGGAGGGCTTCTGGTCATCCATACGCCCGGCCATACACCCGGCGGCATCTGCCTCTACGATGCGGGCTCAAAAAGCCTTTTTTCAGGTGACACGGTGTTCCAGGATGGGAGTTTCGGGCGCACCGACCTTTATGGAGGAAACGCATCAAAGTTGATTGAATCCATAAAAAAGCTCACACAACTTGATGTCAGCGTCATGTACCCGGGTCATGGGGATATAGTAATAAAAGATGCCAATGAGCAGATCAAGATGTCGCTTTTGATGGCATCCCAATATTCTGGTATATGAATTTCCTTATTTTCTTACCTTCTCACGAGTATAGCAACCCCGATAATCAGAATCAGCACGAGCACCGGGGTGATTACGGTCTTCATCAGCCCGTACATCATATTCACGCTTGATGTCAGGTTTTTAATAGACTCTACAACCTGGTCGGTATCGTGAGATTTAACAGGCTGTGTTTCAATAACCGGTGTTTCCATTTCGTGAATTTCAGCAGGCGGTGCTGCAGCCTGGAAAGTCTCTTTTTTTGGCACGGGTTGTGGTGCGGCTGGAGGCTTTTTTATTTGCTGCTGTGGTGGTTTGTTCTTTAATAATGCTTTAAATAATGCATCTTCACTCATTGAATTTGCCATTTGTACCCTTCTGCCTCTAGAACTTGAAATTCAGAGGCATTAATTAGATTACTTATAGCTATTTAAATAATTTGGCTGCTGTCTTGAGACTTTTTATTTATTTTCCGATTTGATAAACCACAGAGAGCACAGAGGACACTGAGAAAAACGGCAACTCTCTGTGCTCTCTGTGTGCTCTGTGGTCGATTATCCGTACCTGGATTCATTTACCCAGAAGAAATTAAAAAGTCTTGCGGTCTTTTAACCATTTTTAAACAACCAGCAATTATATTTATTGTCAGCGCAAGTATCGAGAGATTTCATGGAACGTTTTAGAGCAAGAAATATCTGGTATGTGGTTATAATCGGAGCGGTCGTTTTTGCTGTTTTCACGCACGAGATAGGGTTCGGGAAATTCCTGGTTTTAATGGGAAACGTCAACAAACCACTCATCCTGCTTGCAGTTTTTCTCAACTTATTGAATCTTATCTCATACACGGTCACATGGAAGGTACTGACCCCTGCGGATATCAGCCTGCATAAATTATTCAAGTTCTTTATGGCAGGGACATTTATCAACAATATAACCCCGACATTCGGGACTGGAGGAGAACCGGTAAAAGCGATGCTTCTCGGGAAGGAGACCGGCATCAGCAAAGCTGAATGTTTTGCAGGCGTGGTGTCGCAGAGGATGCTTAACATGTTCCCTTTTTTTACAATCGGGATGATAGGTATGTGGCTCTTATTTTCAAAACCCAGGAATTTCCAGCTTGCAACATGGCAAATAGTCGCAATGCTGTTCTCTATCGGGCTTGCTGTTTTCGCGTTCGGCCTTATCATCTATTTCTATCTGAGGAAGGACAAACTCTCTTCATTTGTCCAATCAGCCATCCGTTTTTTTGCTCCATTCATAGGATTGATGAAAAAGGGTTTCGACCACAAGGCGTATACCGCAGCCGTAGAGGAATCGATTGATTCTTTCCATGGTGGTCTTAAGAACATCAGCCATAACAAATACGGGCTTGGAAAAGCTATATTGTTCTCATATTTCGGATGGATATTTGATATTCTGGCAATATATATAATATTTCTTTCAATAGGTGAAACGAATATCCATATCAGCATACTTATCATAACCTACACCATCGCGATGATAAGCGGATGGCTCCCTCTTTTCCTGCCCGGGGGTCTTGGGATAGTGGACGGAACTATGGCGGTTCTTTTTAATATCGGCGGTGTCCCTCTTGAAATGGCATTGCTTGCAACATTGCTGTATCGGCTGGTATCATACTGGTTTAATACAGTGCTGGGGGCATTTTATTTATGGGGTGCGCTAAAGACCGGCTATGGTCAAGTTCAAAATAACGTAAAAAACTGAAAAATCTGACAGGATTAACAGGATGAACTGGATTTTGTATATTTATCCTGTCAATCCTGTTATCCCGTCCGAAAATTGCTTAAATGACATGCAAAAAATTATGTAAATTTAAAACCATGCTATAAACTATCTTTTTTAAAAGTGAAACTGCCATTTACGCTTACTTCTCCCGGAAGTTCACCAAAGCTTGATTTTAAAATCAAGTCAGATATCTCGACATTCAGCACTCTTGCAATTGCGATGATGGAAGTCGTGGGTCTTGGGTTCACATCAACGACATACGGCTTATCCCCAAGCACGATATCAACCCCGGTATAGCCGCGGCATCCCAGGACTTTTGTTGTTTTTTTGGCGACCTCGATAATCTCGTTATTCCTGTCGCAGTAATACGGCACAGTGCCGCCTTTATATGAAATGTTCCCGCCTATTTCAATCAACTGCCTGTTGACAGTGAGAGGAAGCTGTGTCTTGCCTGTTATTATGCTTGCGCTAAGATGTTCACCATCAACAAACCTTGTGGCGATAAAACCGTCTTTTAACCTGCCGCTCCTGCTTCTATATATTCCTTCGGAAGCGCAGCCAGACCTGGGCTTTATAACGAAATCACCCTCATATTCCCCGCTTCCTATGGTTTCAGGCACGGGTATTTTTGCCCGCAGAAGGGCGCGCGTGCATTCAAGTTTGTCGGCGCACATGCGCACAGAACCGGACGGACATCCAAGATTTACCGTGTTTTCTTCGATTATCGCTGTCATGTCACCGAGCATCTCATCAGGCGCTATAACAAGAGCAGCATCGCACTTCATGGATAATTTTTCAAGTGTATCTTCAAACCCCCCCGAAATGACAGCCTCCCCGGCATCAAGCCGCACGCCGGATGTGGGATAGCAGACTTCATGACCACATGAAACAAAACTTCGTACAAGTGTGCCGAGCATGGCTTTTCCTTCGAGCATGAATTCATCCACGCCTACTCCCACGGCATATTCTGCGACCAGTATTTTCATGGGTTTATGGAAGGGTTAATTAATAATAAAACTTGGTCATGACCTAGTTCAAACATGTGCAAATACCTTTTTATTTTTAAAAACCCTATAATCCTAAAGATGGCGACAATAAGTGAAAAAATACTCAGCCGCGCATGCGGCAAACCTGCATCAGCGGATGATTTTGTCGTGGCAAATATCGATTATGCAATGGCGCACGACGGGACAAGCGTGCTCGCCGTCCGGGCATTTCGGGAGATGGGCGCAATGAAGGTCTGGGACCCGGCGCGGATAATAATACCGTTTGACCATATTGCGCCTGCCAACAACGAAACTGCGGCAAAATTACAGCAAAATATCAGGAACTGGATAAAAGAGCAGGGAATTACCAATTTCTTCGATGTCGGGGAAGGGATATGCCACCAGGTATTGCCTGAGCAGGGGTTTGCCATGCCAGGAAAACTCATAATCGGAGCGGATTCGCACTCATGCACTTACGGCGCCTTCGGGGCGTTCGCGACCGGAGTAGGCGCAACTGATATGGCTGAGATTTTCGCAACCGGGAAACTGTGGCTTCGCATCCCGAAAACCATAAAGATAACCGTGAAAGGAAAACTCGCAAGAGGCGTATCTGCAAAAGACCTGACCCTTTACATCATAAAAAATATGGGCGCAGACGGGGCAAATTACAAAGCAATTGAATATTACGGCGAGACTATAAGCGAACTATCAATGGCAGAGCGCATGACGCTGTGCAACATGGCTATCGAGATGGGAGCCAAAGCGGGCATCGTACCGCCAGATGACAAAACCTTCGAATACCTGAAGGGAAGAGCCAGGGAAAAATACACGCCGGTGTATGCGGATAAGGATGCGGAATACTGCGAGGAATATGATTTCGATGCTGGTGACATCGAGCCGCAGGTTTCAAAGCCGCATGAAGTTGATAATGTATCAGGCATCGGAGCTGTTGTTGGCACACCGATTGACCAGGTTTTCATAGGCTCATGCACTAATGGGCGTTATGAGGATCTGGAGGTTGTTGCAAATATCCTGCGCGGCAAGAAGGTAAAAGTCAGGACAATTGTGCTGCCTGCTTCACGTTCTGTGCTGATTAAAGCCACGGAATCAGGCATAATAGCCGCGCTTTTGAAAGCTGGCGTTATTATTGCCCCGCCGGGCTGCGGTCCCTGCCTTGGGGCGCACATGGGTGTGATATGCGAGGGCGAGACATGCCTTTCCACCTCGAACAGGAATTTCAAGGGCAGGATGGGCGCAGGAGGACTTATTTATCTCTCATCGCCCGAAACGGCGGCGGCAAGCGCGCTGAGAGGGGAGATTACTGACCCGAGGGAAGTGGTTTGAATTTAAAAAAGTCTACTTCGTTATTTGACGAAGTACCCTTCGTTAGTTTTATATGCCTTCAAATCGTTACCTCGCTTTAACATGACCGAAAAAGCAGCTGTTGCTTCGTCGCCTGTCTCTCTTACTTCTGGTATCAATAATCCCTCCCTCAATGGTTCTGACCAGGATTTGCGAAATAAACTTGCAGAAAAAATGGCAGGTGAGATTACACTATCAGATAATCCCGGAGAAACATTAAAAAAATGGCGCGCTAATTTTGAGATTTCACAAACCGACCTTGCCTCTTTCCTGAAAGTATCTCCTTCCGTGATAAGTGATTACGAAAGCGGCAGGCGAAAATCGCCTGGTATTTTCATAGTGAGCAAGATTGTTGAGGCGATCATCGAAATGGACGCCGCAAAGGGTGGAGCGAAAATCCGTTCCTACGAAGGGATGTTGCGAGGAGGTTTCAGCGCAGACGCGATTTATGATATTCATGAGTACCTTTCGCCTATCACCGTGGAGGAAATAACAAAACTGGTGAACGGGGAAGTGGTGTACAGCCCTGGCAGCGAATTTATAAAACCGTTGTACGGATACACCATTATCAACAGCTTACGGGCAATTCTTCAGCTTTCTTACAACGAGTTTCAAAAGCTGTATGGCTGGAGTTCAGAAAGGGCAATGATATATACCGAGGTTTCAACCGGCAGATCGCCAATGGTAGCCCTGAGAGTAACCAATTTGAAACCCGCTCTGGTTGTAATCCACGGCATCTCGGCATCGCAGGTCGACAAGATAGCAGCAAAAATAGCAGAAATCGAACACATACCGCTCATCGCTACTGTCATGCCAATGACAGACCTGATTCGTGCGCTTCAATCGCACGATTTAAAACATTAATATCCTATTTTAAAATACAAATTGAGGTGGAAAAATGAGTGTTGGAATTGTTTCATATGGTGTTTACATACCCCGTTACAGGATCAAGGTTGAGGAAATAGCTAAAGTATGGGGTGCAAATGCAAACAGTATCATTGACGGGCTTATGGTTTATGAAAAATCAGTCCCCGACATGGATGAGGATACGATAACAATCGCGGTGGAGGCCGCACGTTATGCGATCAATCGCGCCGGGATAAATCCCGAAAAAATCGAGGCTATTTACACGGGGTCGGAAAGCCACCCTTATGCCGTAAAACCATCAAGCACGGTTGTGGCTGAGGCAGTGGGAGCAACACCCAACCTGACAGTGGCGGATTTTGAGTTTGCCTGCAAGGCAGGTACGGCTGCCATCCAGACGTGTATGGGCATGGTAGATTCGGATATGATTGAACTCGGCATGGCGATTGGCTCTGATGTTTCGCAGGGAGCGCCAGGCGACGCGCTTGAATATACGGCAGCAGCGGGCGGAGTTGCATATATCATAGGAAAAAAGAACCAGGTTGCAAAAATCGAATCAACATATTCGTTCACCACAGACACTCCTGATTTCTGGAGGAGGGAGGGAATGCCGTATCCTGAGCACGGCGGGCGGTTCACGGGCGAGCCCGGGTATTTTAAACATGTCACGTCTGCAGCCCAGGGTCTTATGGAAAGGATGGGCACAAAACCCACTGACTACGATTATGCCGTATTCCACCAGCCAAACGGAAAATTCCCGGCACGAGTGGCGAAAATGCTTGGTTTCACAAATGAGCAGATTAAACCCGGTCTTGTGGTACCGCGCCTCGGGAATACGTATTCCGGCTCATGCATGATGGGGCTGGCTGCAACCCTTGATATTGCCAAACCGGAAGACCGTATATTCATGACATCGTTCGGTTCAGGCGCAGGAAGCGACGCTTTCAGCTTTGAAGTGACTGATAAAATTGAAGAAATACGCAATGGTGCGCCCAGTGTTGAAAAATTACTGGCAAATCCTGTGTATATAAATTATGCGACCTATGCGAGACATAAAGGGAAAATCAAATTATAAGGTGATTACATGAGAGATGTAGCAATTATCGGAGTCGGATGCACGGAATTCGGCGAATTATGGGATAAATCATTCAGGGAAATTTTTGTAGAAGCCGGGGTGAGCGCAATAGAAGATGCCAATGTCCAGGGCGGGAAAATCGATGCCCTCTATGTAGGTAACATGAGCGGCGGCAGGTTTATAGAGCAGGAACATCTTGGGGCGCTGATTGCCGATTATTCGGGGCTGGCAAGCCTGCATATTCCCTCAACGCGCGTGGAAGCGGCCTGCGCCTCGGGCGGTCTTGCGCTTCGCCAGGGGATTATCGCAGTGGCATCAGGTTACCATGATATTGTAATTGCGGGAGGAGCCGAGAAAATGACCGATGTGGGTGTCGAAACAACCACGGACGCTCTTGCAGCCGCAGCCGACAGGGAATGGGAAGGGATAATGGGCGCTACATTCCCGGGTCTTTATGCCATGATAGCCAGGCTGCACATGCATAAATACGGGACAAAACAGGAACAACTCGCCGCAGTTGCGGTCAAGAATCATCACAACGGCACCATGAACCCGAAAGCCCAGTTCCAGAACGAAATATCGATAGAAACAGTCCTGAATTCTGTCATGGTGGCAGACCCGTTGCGGGTCTTTGATTGTTCGCCGATTACGGATGGTGGGTCTGCCGTGGTTCTTGCCCCGGCTGAGATAGCCCATAAGTTCACGGATACGCCGATATATGTGAAGGCATCTGCGCAGGCAAGCGGTACCATCTCGCTTCATGACAGACCTGATATTACCACAATTGATGCGACAGTAGCCGCGGCGAACTGGGCTTACAAGATGGCAAAAACCACTCCGAAAGACATCGACTTTGCAGAAGTGCATGATTGTTTCACAATAGCTGAGATTTGCGCTATTGAAGACCTTGGTTTTGTGAAGAAAGGCGAAGGGGGGAAGGCTGCCGAATCAGGTTTGACCGCCATCGGGGGAAAGATTCCCATAAATCCATCGGGCGGATTAAAAGCATGCGGTCATCCCGTCGGGGCGACCGGAGTTAAACAGGCCGTGGAAATTACACTCCAGCTAAGAGGCGAAGCGGGCAAGCGACAGATAGACGGCGCCGAGATAGGCCTGACCCATAATGTGGGAGGGTCGGGCGGCACTGCTGTAGTCCATATATTCGGGAGGGATAGATAATGTCGGTTCCAAGATTCTGGAGAAGGCTAAAAAACCTGTACAATCTCATCGGAACGCACTGCGAAAAATGCGGCGGGTTTTATTATCCGCCAAGGAACATGTGTCCCAAATGCAGGAGGAACGGAGTGATAGTCCCGTTCAAGTTCAAAGGTATGGGAGAGGTAGTGACATTTACGATAGTGCACAGTGCGGCAAAAGATTATGCGATGCTTACACCATACATACTTGCCATAATAAAATTGGATGAAGGCCCCAGGCTTACTTCACAGGTGATATGCGATCCTTCAGAGGTTCATATTGGCATGAAGGTAAAATCCGCATTCAGGAAACTCGGTGAAGAAAGCGACAGGGGAATGATATATTATGGGACAAAATTTATCCCGTTTGAGAAGTAATTATATAATAAATATCAATTTGAAAACAAGAAATGAATAATCTCTTTCATAAGTCACAGGCAGATGAAGAACTGGCTGGAAAAATCAGCCAGTTTTTCTCCATATATGATATCCAGCATGAGAACGGCAATATCTATTTCTTTGGAATCCCGAAGGAAGACCTGAGAATAATCTATCAAAAGTTATGGCAGGCTTTTTCCGAAAAGGGTTACCAGTTCACCTTTAAGTATGAGCTGGGCGAGCACATCCTCATAGCCTCGCCTTTTACACCCGCCCGGGAGCGGAAATGGATAAATGTCGTACTGGCTCTTGCTACTGTTCTTACTACAATGGTCGTGGGGTCGTTCCTTTTTGCAGCCGATCCGATAAACAATCCCTGGGATGTATTGAAAGGCATCCCTTTCACTGTTGCAATAATGACCATACTGGGGGCGCATGAGGCGGGACACTACATAACGGCGAAAAAGCATGGCATGCGCACATCATTGCCTTATTTTATCCCGTTCCCGAACATGATAGGCACGATGGGCGCTGTAATCAAGCACAGCGGACCGATCCCAAACCGCAAAGCCCTGTTCGATGTCGGGGTTTCCGGCCCCTTAATCGGGCTTTTTGTATCGGTAGTGGTCACCATAATAGGCCTTCTCCAGCCTCCGGTCACTCAAAATCCTGGCTCATTGCAGGTTCAATTGGGTATCCCGCTGCTTTTTGAATTCATAACGCGCTTCATCCCGACAGCCAATGCAACGACGTTGCATCCGATTGCATTTGCAGGATGGGTAGGGATGTTCGTGACCGCTTTGAATCTAATACCGGCAGGGCAGCTTGACGGCGGGCATGTACTTCGCGCCATGGTCGGTGAAAAAGCCTCGTATGTATCAAATATTATACCGTTTATACTTATTTCACTTGGATTCTACCTGACTTATTTCCAGAACCGCGATGGGTTTTTATGGGTATTATGGGGTATTTTCCTGTCGTTTTTCGCAGCCGCAGGACACCCCAAACCCCTTAATGATGAAATCCCACTCGGGAAAGGAAGGCTAGCCCTGGGAGTAATTGCATTTATTCTTGGGATTCTCTGCCTGACACCTGTACCGTTCCAGATGCACCCCTGAAATCTTATTCTTTTGTCGCGATTATCCCGGAAACAATCTCTTGCAGTTCTTTTTTTCTCTTTTTACTTGACGACTCCACTTTGCCGTCCGGCTCAACCACAGACACCGTGATATCAAACCGCTCCGCTGCTGCAACATCAGCCGAGGACAATATTGGAATTTCAGAACTAATAGGCGGCATCCATGGATTTGCCATGTACTCCATTTCCTGGAGTGTTGGAGTGTATGAATGAATTATCTCAAGTTTTCCTTCCCTGGCATGTTTATAAGCACGATAAAGTGACCTGTTCTGGCGAAAACCCACATATATTTCAAGAAGCGTTACGCCGATAAGAGAATTCATACCTTTTCCCACTACGAGGTCGCTTATTATCTTATCACCTTCATCCGTGTGCTCGACAAGAAAACCGCTCTCATTATTCTCATTATTTGAAATTTCTATCATCTTTTGCAGGCAATCCTCAATTGTCATGCCTTTAGTCGGGATAATCCTGTCAAAATCCTTGATAGTCCTTGATATCTGGTCTTCATCATAATCCATAACCCCATCACGGTTAATGATATCAGTGACCCTCGCCCCCTGGATGCTCCAGAGGTTTGATTCTATACCATACTTTTTCTCTTTTTCGATGAGTGTGGAAAGACGTTCCTTTGCGTCAAGATGTCTTGCAAGCCTTCTCTTGACAAGCTCCTCATCACTTGCCACAAGTTCAATCGCCTTGGAAACAAAACCCATTTTCTTTGTCAATAAGCTAATCTGCCTGATGAATTCCGGTTCCCCGAGTTCCATCACATCAAAGATATTCTCGACAAGCAGTTTGACCTGGTCGTAAACAGAAACATCAACAAAAACGGGCTCATCGCCTTCAAAGATAGGAAGCTTTCTTTTTTCGTAAAGCTCTCCTTTCATTTTTTCAACAAAATCTTTCCTGATAAGAACAACAGGCTGGGCTGCACGCGCCCGGCCTTCAAAGTAAGCCCCAACATTCTCAGAAAGGAGTTTAATCGCAAGAGTGGTCTTTCCTCCTCCCTGCGGACCTGTCAGTATTAAAACAGGATGTTCTTCAAGTTCTTTTGAGAGAATCCTGGCGGATTCTTCTTTTGTATGTTTTGAAGTATCAAGAATATCCATCAAAACCCCTTGAAAAAGAAAAAATAAGCGGTTTTAGCCGCTTAATCCATTCCTTCCATTCCGCCCATTCCACCACCCATGCCTCCGGGTGGCATTCCTCCGCCTGGCGTTGATTTGCTTGAGAGCACATCGTCGATGCGCAGGATCATGGTGGCTGCTTCGGTGCCTGAGCTGATGGCCTGGGTCTTCACGCGGAGAGGCTCAACTACGCCTTCCTTCCACATGTCCACGACCTTGCCGCTGAACACGTTCAGTCCCGCGGTCTTGTTGCCTTTCTCATGCTGGCTTCTCATCTCAACAAGCATGTTGATTGGGTCAAGACCTGCATTCTCGGCTAAGGTTCTGGGAATGATTTCCATGGCCTCGGCAAACTTTGCAACTGCTAATTGTTCTCTTCCTTTCAAGGTGCTTGAGTATTCGCGCAAGCGCATAGCCAATTCGACTTCCGGCGAGCCCCCGCCAGCTACAAGAGTCTCATCTTCGATTGCAACGCCGACAACGCGCAGCGCATCATGTAGCGCGCGTTCTGCCTCATCCACAACATGCTCTGTTCCTCCGCGGAGGATTATCGAGACAGCTTTTGGATTATGGCATTCCGTGACATAGGTCATTGCCTCATCGCCAATCTTTTTCTCTTCAACGAGACCCGCTTTCCCGACATCGGATTCGTTGATTTCCTTGAGGCTTGTAAGTACCTTTGCACCGGTTGCGCGTGCAAGCTTGTCCATATCGCTCTTCTTGACACGCCTTGCCGCATAAATGCCGGCTTTTGCAAGATAGTGCTGTGCAATATCATCTATTCCTTTCTGCACAAAGACAACATTTGCACCGCAGTTGATCACTTTGTTGACCATGTCATGTATCATCTGTTCTTCCTGGTCAAGGAAAAGCTGGAGCTGGTCAGGTGATTTTATCGAGATTTCAGCATCCACTTCTGTCTTTTTGATCTCAAGTGCTTCATTGAGGAGAAGAATCTTTGCATTTGTGACCTTCTTTGGCATGTTGGTATGGACTCTTTCCTTATCTATTACCATGCCCTCAATCAACAGTGAATCTTCAACGCTGCCGCCAACTTTCTTTTCGACTTTTATATCCTCGACATCCACGGTCTTTTTGCCATTTTCAGTATCGACTACTGCAAGGACAGCATTTACAGCCAGGTTTGCGAAAACATCCTTGGATGCTTCGGCGCCCTTTCCTGTTATTGCTGTTGCTGCGATTTTCAATAATAAATCCTTGTCATCCACCGTTACTCTTTTTGCAAGAGTCTGGAGGATTTCTTTTGCTTTTATCGATGCAAGCCTGTATCCGCTTGCGATAACTGTGGGATGTACTCCCTGCTCCAGGAGGTCTTCCGCATTCTTCAGGAATTCGCCTGCAAGAACTGCTGCCGTGGTTGTGCCGTCCCCGACCTCGTCATCCTGGGTCTTTGCGACCTCGACAATCATCTTTGCTGCCGGGTGCTCGATATCCATTTCCTTAAGAATGGTTGCCCCGTCGTTTGTGATTACGATATCCCCAAGCGAATCCACGAGCATTTTATCCATGCCCTTTGGTCCAAGGGTAGTCCTGACTGCTGCCGCTACGGCTTTTGCAGCCATGATATTATTATTCTGTGCTTCTCTTCCTTTTGTTCTTTGACTGCCTTCTCTTAAAATAAAGATGGGCTGTCCTCCTAATTGTCCTGCCATAATAAGCCTCCGTTAAAATTTTACTTTGTAATCTGTACAAAAACACGCTTGTACGAGGAGTTATCACTGTTTGTAATTCTATATATATATTACGGTTGAGAAATATTATAATTAAATTACAATATATATTAAGCAAGAACGAATATTGCAGGAATGGATGTATAAAAAACCTTATTATCTATCATGTGTATGTAGCCGTGGCTGCCAAGGTGGCGGAACGGCTACGCAATCGCCTGCAGAGCGATTCCAATCCGGTTCGACTCCGGACCTTGGCTTATTTTTTTAAGTTTAGTGAGTGTAAAATCCTTTGGTGTTGTTATAGTTAAAAACTAAACGTTTTAAACTTATCTTTGCGACCTTTGCGCCCTCTGCGGTGAGTAAAACCAAACACCGCAAAGCACGCCAAGAACGCAAAGTATTCCTAAAATAAGTATTGAAAATTAGGTTCTCAACTATAAATCAAAAAGCAAAATAGCCACCGAGACACGGAGGTCACAGAGTCATTATTTCTCTGTGTTCTCTGCGCCTCCGTGGCTAATATTTTTCGTCAAAAACCAAACTATTTTACAGTCCCTAATTTTAACACGCGGGGTACGATACTGAAAGAAAATGAAATAAAGGAGATAATGGGGTTGATTGTTAGTGTAAAGGTTCCGGGAAAAACATGGCAGGAATTGAAGCGAAGTATTAACCGTAAGCATTAACAAAAGGCTTAAATCAGAGTATGCCTTTAGAGATTCGCTTTGATGTGCCGCCATAACTCAGCTGGTAGAGTGCCTGGCTGTTAACCAGGATGTCACAGGTTCGAGCCCTGTTGGCGGCGTTCAAGTCCCGGACAAGTTTAGTTTTTTGGGCCCGTAGCTTAGTCCGGTTAGAGCGCCCGGCTCATAACCGGGAGGTCACCGGTTCAAATCCGGTCGGGCCCATCAATTTAAATCACCGCTAAGACGCAAAGGACACCAAGCGACAGTGCCGTAGAGCGAGAGGAATACAATGCTGCCAGACTCCTTTGCGACCTTAGCGCCTCTGCGGTGAAATAACACATATCAAAAAGCCAGCGTCGACCCGCCGTAAGGCATCACAATTATCTTTGCCCTCTCCCCGTGTTTGGCAAGCGCCGCTTCCAGCGCCTCTTCTAAAGTCGCAGGAATAAAATATGCTCTCCTTGCCATCTCATCGGGCAGCGAAGACACAAGATACAAATCCACTCTCTTTGAAAGCGCCGCAATAAGCGCAGCCTTGTGCCCGCCCATCACGAACCCGGATTTGAATTTCTTTATAACCTCATCGCGGTCGTATTCCAGCCATTTCTCAAACACTTTGTTCCCGTACCCTTCCCTGCACTCTGCGACAAGGATAATCGAACCACCATCCTTCACCGCATTTTTGACATGCTCAAGCGCCTTATGGGACTGGAATATATCGATGTCCCTGGGCCAGCCGCCAGGCGAAACTATTGCAATATCCGAAGGTTCAACCTCGATTCTTGAAAGCTTATCAAGAAACGCGGCACCTTTCCTGTGCGCTTCTATGTAATCACCCGCAACTGCAAAGATAATCTCTTTCCTGTCGTTCAATACGACATTCAGGATAAAATCGATACCCAGCAGCCGTGCAGCCTCTTCAAGGTCATCCCTTACCGGACTGTCAAGCCGCCCTGCCGAAGATTTCGGGTCAAGCATCAGCGCATGGTTCGCATCGATGCTCCTCTTTGAAGAAACAGCCGGAAGTATGGACTTGGCGCCACCTGAATAACCTGCGTAATAATGGAACTCGATAGTCCCTGTGCATATCACGATATCGGCATCTGCAACCAGCCTGAATATTTCAACTGGCGTGCCTCTTTTTGTAGTCCCAAGATTAACGCAATCGTTGACATCATGCTCTATTGCGTTTACTTTGCCATACAATTCGCCCAATATTGCTTTTTTCTCATCCCCTGTCTGTTTCCTGTGGATTCCAAGCCCGAAAACAATAGTCACATCTTCGATTCCCCCGGCTTTCAATTCAGAAATCAGGGGTGGCAGGAGCTTGCGGGTAGGAGTGGGGCGGGTCGTATCGCTGACGATTATTACGGCTTTCCTGCCTTCCCGTGCAATCTCAACGAGGCGCCTGCTGTTTATGGGTGCTTTCAGCGCGCGTTTTATTTCTTTTATTTCATCCCTGGCTGATTCGGAATTATTTGGTTTTATGAGTTTGACGTTGTACTTTGAAGGTATGTCGATTGAAACTTCTGTTTTCCCGAAAGGCAGATGGTATAACACATCTTTCTTGAATGCACAAAAATAACTTAATTGTTTGTATAACGAAACCGTTAAATGCTTTTAATCACTTAGGGAAACTTCATTGCACCGATGGTCTAGTGGCTATGACTTTAGCCTTCCAAGCTAATAACTCGGGTTCAAATCCCGATCGGTGCATACTGTTTTTCAAATGGGGACAAGAGAAAAGTACCTGGCACGGCATTATAGCGATTATTCCCTAGAGGTCGGTATATTAATATAAATGAAATATTAATAGAAAGCGACTGGTACTAATGATGTGTCTCACAAGTCTAAAAAGGGGTTGGTAATATAGGACGTGTTCGCATAGACGATTTGAAAAATGCAAGAGAAGTTCTTGAAGCTCTTGGTCTTAAATCAACGGCTGAAATCGTTGAAGAAATGGAAAAAGATGTAGAGAGTCGCAAGGGTATTTCATGGTCTAAAATGCAAGTGTTCCTCGATACTCTTGAGAATGAAGCTGAAAAACATAGTAAGACTTGTAAGGATACATTTGAAACAATGGAAAAAATTTTGATGACAGCACTTGGCGACTCTAAAGCTACACGGGCTGAGCTTCAAAAAAGGGCACTTAATGCTCCTGCAGTTAACAACCATATTGATGTATTAAATGGAAGTCTATCTACAATACATGGTCAAATACAGAATACGGCTCAGTCTAAGTATACTAAGAGTATTCCGTTGCTCTTAATGTTCGGTCATATAGTACGTTGGCAGGTTCTAGATGATTTTGCCAAAGAATGGGTTGGTTATTGGGGAAAAGGTCTAAACGAGGAATTAATAAAAACTGGAAGGGAATTTTTACTTACCGTCAAGTATGGCATAGAAACACCAGAAGAATTAAAGTCGGATACCAGACTATATCGAAATGCAATTGCTCACGGTCATTTTAAGTTTGTGGACGAGCATCATGTTGAATTTTGGACTCGGTACAAGGGAAAGAAGCAAGAAATTGCTCCGCTAACTTCAGGCGATCTTCTGGAGCTTTACAAAAGGACTGAGATTCGACTTCGAACTATGGAAGCCATAGCTCGTGTTCTCAGAGCTTGGGGACGGCATCCATCTGACTAGACTATCCGTTTGAAAAATAACCTTTGTAGAGTACATCATTAGTTTTATCGAGGCGTTACTCTGATTTCAGCCCTGAAGTTCTGAACGAGATTTATGAACTGTCAAACTCAGATTATAATATCCCCACACCACATGCGCTTTCAAAAAATAATAAATCTCAGAAGAAATCCCATCACTTCTGATTTTTTTAATCATAGCAGGTATATCCAGTTCCACAGGGCAGTTCTCTTTGCACCTGCCGCATGTGAGACAAAACTCAAGTTTCTCGTTTTTCTCATCGCTGTAAAGTGATTGATACGCAATCCCTTTGCCCCCAAGATTGCTATCGCTTGCGAATTCATTTCCGATTGTGTTATACATGGGGCAATGGATAAGGCAATTCCCGCACCCGATGCAGTAAAGGAGTTCCTTGAATTCGGTCTTTGCCATATCACTTCTTTTGTTATCAAGCAATATCAATACAATTTCTGAAGGACTGTGAACCCCTTTGATAAATTTCTTCTCCACATCCGCGGTCTTGCTCACGCCGCTTATCACTTCCACAAAAGAAGGAATTATCGAGCCTGTGGCATTGTAGCTAAGGATTTTAAGCATGTTCATGGCTGATTCGATATCGGGATATATCTTGTCTATTGAAGTTACGACAATATGTTTTTCCTTGCGCATGACCTCGTAGATATTCCCTTCATTATGCGCCATCACAATCGAGCCTTCTTCTGCGGTTATGGCATTTGCACCCGTGATGCCGATTTTTGCCTTATTCAGGCTGGAAACCACATCCGCTTTCACTATTTTTACAATTTCCTCAGGGTCGTCTTTTATGGGAATATTATAGTATTTTGACAGTCCCTTTGCGATTTCTTTTGCTGAGAGGTGGGTTACGGGGCCTGTGGGATGAGATGGTTTTGCGTCCAATACTTGTAAAATCCTGTCCCCAATGTCGGTTTCTACTACTGTTAAACCTTTTTCCTCAAGGGCTTTTGTCAATCCTATTTCCTTTGTAACATTGGATTTGGATTTAACAACAAGTTTTTCACTCCCCAGCTCGCCAAGGATAATATCGATAGCTTCCTGCTTTTCCTTCACAAGATGGACTTTAATACCGTTTTTTTTAAGGCGCTCAATTGCAGCCGCAAGAAGCTCGTTGTTCCCGACACAGGATTTCCTTGTAGAGATGAGCTTCGATTTTTTCTCAGAAAAGTCATTGGGCGGGTTTAGAACCTGCCTTTCCCTCACTGAATTAAAAGCTTTTCGAAGGGCTATGACTTCTTCAAAGTTCATGATGTTCTCTTAATGTGTTATCAAGACATTATTTCCTGTGCGCCGTATATAGATTTCCTGATAAACGAGAGAATTTTTATTATCTTCCGGTTTAAAAAACCACAGAGTGCACAGAGGAAAACCTTTGGAAAGGTTTATCAAAAACTGTTGCGGCAGTTTACACCGCATACACGTATGGCTTTGCCATACGTGGGTACTGCGCAAGCCGAAGTTTCGGCTTACAGAGAAC
>JBGQBI010000003.1:0-328636 GCA_041494705.1 Candidatus Methanoperedens sp. | reverse complement strand
GTTTACAAAATAATCAACCGCATAAAAAACGGATGAATTTGCAGAAATTAAATGCATTAAAAACAGGTGGCTGGTGATAATAGCTTGAATACAGGTATCGAAACTTATGGTGGTAAGCCCGCCGATGGGGCGCGGGAGGAGTATGAGGATGAGGGGGCGGGAGAGCGCGGGCTGGAGGGTGATGGCAAGTGATTGAGGCGATAAAGAGAATCGGAGAGTATGCAGTTGAAGGTAATTTAACTCCAGAGACTTTTCTTGATGGTATTTGTCAGAAACTACAAGAGACAAAGCCAAATAAAAAAGATAAAGATAAACCATTCAAGCAACATGCCCTTATCCTTAACTTCAATACAAACAATAAAAAAATTGAAATTGATTTTGAAGAAATAAACGCTGGTGGCTTGGAATCTGGAAAAGAATATTTGTGGGTTGGAAATTTTAAAGGTAATAAGCCTCAATTAAACATAACCAGCGATGGAATAGACAATATACTAACCAAATCTCTACCACTACTAAAAGAAAGAGTAGATGGAAAGCTTAAGAATGATATCGAAGCTGTGCTTAGTGAATTTTTTAGTGAAAAGGATTATACTGAAAAGCAAAAAACAATATCAAAATTTTATATTAAACCACAATGTTTTGGATTTTCTGTTCAAAAGTTAGATAATTTAAAAGAAATTGAGACTAAACTATTTGCAGCAAATACCAAAAAAGAGATTGAAAAATCGATTAAAGAATTGATTGCAGCTATCGAGAAAAATATAGTTACTTCAATAAATTTAAACACCGACGAAATATCCCTTTATACAATTAAGATAAATGATCAGCTTGTTTGTAAAACAAATGAATATAAAAAAATACTCTTCAATGAAAAAATCTCTTCTCTCTTTGATAACTCTGAGCAATTTTATCAGAATAAGGCTACTTGCTTATTATGCGGGGAGAATGATAAAGAAACAACGAGTGATTCAACAAATCTTGATTTTGCGTTTTATGTAAGAGATAAAATCGGCTTTTCATCAAATCTTGATGGAAAATTTACAAAGAATTACAATATCTGTAGAGAGTGTTATCAATATCTTATGATTGGAGAAAATTTTATTGATAATAATCTAAAAACACAAATTGGCATGGTCGCCTACATAATTCCACATCTTATTTATAAGGTCAATAACGTGAACATAGAGGATTTTTCAAAGTATGTTAAAGCATCTACTAATTCCATTATTAACTTAAGAAATCTTAAAAAATTTAAAAATGAATTAGAGAAATACAGTGAATACGGAGTTAAAAAGAACAATTTTGTGATTAATTATTTGTTTTATCGCCCCAGCGCACAAAGCGATTTTAAGATTTTAAAGCTAATCAAAGACGTACCACCAATCAGATTGGATTTTATTAGGAGAAAAGAAGAAGATATCATTAATTTGGTGAATAGTGATTATGATAGCAATAAAAATCTGAAAGTGAATTTGGAGGGGATTTGGGGTTGTATTCCCATAAAAAAAGGAGAGAGGGGCAGTTATTCTGGATATTCAAGATATCTTGATATTATAGACGCTGTGTTTTCAGATAATAAAGTTGAGTATTCTTTTTTAATTAATCAATTTACAGAAGTGATTAGAATAATTAAATTCGAACGAAATGGCTATAATATTTGGGATAGTAAAAATAAAATGAATCAACCAGATTTTACAAATAAATTACTTCAATTGAACTTTTTATTATTCTTCTTCAAAAAATTAAATGCATTAGGAGGCATAGATATGATTGAGACAAGCAATATGATTGGTATAGAAGTAGAGGAGCTACTTCCGAAGGAGATTTTGGACTATTGGAAGGGTATCGAGATATACAATGACGATCGTAAGAAATCTTTGTTTGTACTTGGTTATCTTATAGGAGAGATAGGAAGCGCTCAAAGTTATGCAGGGCATAAAAAGATGCCTATTTTGAATAAGATTAACTTTCAAGGGATGGGGCTGGAAAAGTTAGGATGGTTATCAGGTCAAGTTGTTGAAAAATTGAGGCAGTATGATAAATGGCAATTTAACAAAGATATCTACTCAGCTCACATGACTTTGATGGATCGTAATAAAACGCAATGGAAACTTTCCAATCAGGAGAACTTATTTTATATTCTGTCCGGCTTTGCATTCTCAAACTATTTAGTGAGAAAGAGAAGTAAAGATAAATATTTTGAAAAGTTGAAAAATATATCTGTGTATATCGAAAAAGCAAAAGAAGATGGTAAAAATATAGAGAAAGAGGAGGCAATATTT
Source organism: Candidatus Methanoperedens sp. (assembly GCA_041494705.1). GTDB lineage: Archaea > Halobacteriota > Methanosarcinia > Methanosarcinales > Methanoperedenaceae > Methanoperedens. The sequence continues at coordinate 326,354 of JBGQBI010000003.1, read as the reverse complement.
AAAGAGGCAAATGAGCTTGGACAGGAAGGTAAATATTCCGAGGGCAGAAAAATTTTAGAGAAGATTGAGATACCAAATAAAGATAAGGAGGTAAAGTAAAATGACGGATAAAACTGAAATAGAGAGCGGTGGCGTTAAACCCAAAAATAACAGTGAAATATTGTTTATTTATGATGCTCGGATGTGCAATCCTAATGGGGACCCCGATGATGAAAATAAGCCGAGAATGGATTATCATAGGAACATAAACCTGGTATCAGATGTACGGCTGAAAAGATATATCAGAGATTATTTGGGAGATTATAAAAAAGATGAAACGACAATAATATTTGTCTCTAAAAGTGGAGGGGCTGTTGTAAACGCTAAAAAAAGTTTGGCTATGATATTGAATGTAAAAGACAAGGATAAAATAGAAATTGATGACAACCAAATTAATGGGTTCTTGGATAAAGCTATTGATGTACGAATGTTTGGTGCTATTATTCCAGATGTAATGTTTAAAGACAGAAAAGGAAATGTTACATTTACAGGACCTATCCAGTTTAATTGGGGTCATTCTTTAAACAAGGTAACAGGACCTATGGAATCAAATGGTATAACATCTCATTTTCAAACTGGAAAAACAACCGAAGAGGAAGAATCAGAAAAAGGTTCTGGCGCAATGGGCAAAGATTATCGTGTTGATTACTCTTTAATTGCGTTTCATGGTATAATCAGTGCAAAAAGAGCATATTTTACGAACCTTACAAACAAGGATATCGAGTTATTTGATGATGCAATGATCCATGCGATACCGTTGGAAGCGACCTCAAGGAGTAAGTTTGAGCAACACCCCTTATTGTATATCCGAATACAATATAATTCTTCAGATTTTTTCTTTGGTGATTTAAGAAGGTATGTAAAGATAATAGACGAGCAAGGTAAAGAAATGCTTTTTGATGAGACCGCAAAATTACGCTCACCAGATGAATATAAATTAGACCTAAGCAAACTGTGTGAAAAGTTAGATGAATGTAAGGATAAAATCTCTAAAATCCATTTCTGGAAAAACGCTGATTTAAGAGTTCATGGCTGGAATAACGAGAATGGGAAGTTAAAGCTAAAAAATGCAGAGATACAAATCGTACAACTGCCGAGCCAGAATCTGGAAACCAAAAAATCAACAAAAAGCTGAAAATGTCCATTAATGACTTCAATCCAGAGAAAGTATTAATTTTTGACATTAGGGGACCAATGGCTCACTTTAGGAAATATTATACTAACTCATCCTCTTTAAGTTATTTATTTCCACCAAGAACGGTTGTTGTTGGATTAATTGCAGGGCTTTTGGGACTGCCGAGTGAAAGACACACAAAAAATAAAGAAGAAACATACTATGAAAAATTTGGCAGTGATAAATGTTTCGTTGCAGTTTCAATGCTAAAAAGAGTTAGGAAATTGATGCAGAGTGTTAATTATATTAAAACAAAAACAGATAAACATAGTAAATACTCTTTTGAGGCATTAGTAACCGGAACAAGGGGGGCACCTACTCAAATCCCCTTGGAGATTCTGCTTCCAGAAAATAGTTGTGAAGAGTTAACATACAGGATATATTTTTTTTATCATGTGGAACTTAAAGATAAATATGATGAATTGAAAAAACGATTAGAGGGGCAGAGATTTGTATATCCTCCTTATATGGGCTTAACTGAATTTTTAGCATCCATAGATTACATTGATGAGGGTACTGTATCAAGAAATCAAAATCGAAAGGTTGAGTTGAATAGTGTCTGTAAGTTAAGGGAAGTGGAACTTGATTTTGATGATAATAATCTACAATATAATACAGAAAAAATGCCTACAGGTTTTTTAAGTGATAGAACTCCCTTACCGCCTGAAGAATATGTAATGGAAGTTAAAGGTGACGTTATGAAAGTAAAATTGAAAGAAGACGCATCTTGTTTTTCCGTAAAGTATTCTGAAAGAGAGCGCAATCTGATTGAAAACATAATGTTCATGTAGGGAAATATGGAGTTTTATTCTCACTTAGACCCCAAAAAGATTCTTTTAAAAGATCACTTGCAGTCTGTGGGAGATAGAAGTAAAGAAATAATTGAATTAAAAAATTTTGATGGATTTAATATAAATGCTTTTGCAGATGTATCTTATATCATAGGTATTTCGCATGATTTTGGAAAATATACAACATTTTTCCAGGAAAAGCTGAAAGGACTAAGTGATAAAAACGATCCTGTAACAAATCATGGGCTAATTTCTGCATTGTTTGTATTTGAAGCGGTGAATGAATATATAAAAACAGAAAAACTTGAAAATGAAATACCTTATAAATTTCTTCCATTGATTGCTTATTTTGTTGTTAAGCGCCACCATCTGGATTTGGACGATATTAATAATGATATAGATTCAGAAAAATTATTTGATGGCGGATTTAAAAATATATCCAGACAATTAATGGATATTTGGATTAATTATGATTCAATAATTAATGAATACGAGTTATTAATTAAGAAAATCAATCTATCCGCTAAAAAAATATTTTCTAATATCGAGAAATACAAAGGTGAAATAAAATATTCAGATGATATTAAACCACAAATTAAAGAATTAGTTAAAATCTTTCACTCCTTTGAGGAGACGGATAATAAAAACCTAATATATTATTTTCTTGTTCAGCTTTTTTATTCTATTTTGATAGATTCAGATAAAAAACACGCCGGCAGTGTCAGAAAAATAGAAAGAAAAGAACTCTTAGATAATCTCGTTGAAATACATTTAAACAAACCTGAAATCAAAGAAGAAAACAAAAGCAATATTAACATCATTAGAGCTCAAATTCAAGCCTCAGTAATAACGAATATATCTGATCCTAAAAATGCAAGCCAGAAAATCTTTACGCTGACAGCGCCGACGGGAACAGGTAAAACCTTAACTTCTTTCGCTGCTGCTTTGAAGCTAAGGAAAATCTTAAAAAATGATCTCAATTTAAAATTTGAACCAAGGATTATCTACTCACTACCTTTTACAAGTATTATAGACCAAAACTATGATGTGTTCGATAAAGTTTTAAGTCAAATTAGCGATTTCAAAAATAATGAGAGTCCATATCTTTTAAAGCATCATCATCTTTCAGAAATCTTTTATAAAACGCAAAATATGGATAAGGAAGAAGATTTGGATGAAAGCCTCGCCTTAATTGAATCTTGGGAATCTGAAGTTATCGTTACGACTTTTATTCAATTATTTTATAGCTTGATAGGATACAAGAATAGGAGCTTAAAAAAGTTTCACAACATTGTAAATTCAATAATTATTTTAGATGAAGCACAGAATATTCCTATAGAATACTGGAATTTAGTGAGAAGAGTTTTAATTGGGATGACTGAATATTTTAATTGTACAATTATTTTAATGACCGCTACTAAGCCATTGATTTTTGAGGAGGGAGAGTACAAAGAACTTGTAGATAATTATGAAAGTTACTTTAAGACGGAAGATTTAAACCGTGTAATTTTGAAGATAGATTCCAACGAGAAAAAAGTAATAGAATTCTGTAACGAGTTGAATGATTGGTCTAAAAACTCATATCTGTTTGTTTTTAATACAATTGGTTCATCATTAGAGTTTTATAATTTAATAACTGATAAAATCCAAAAATCAGGTTTGCCTTTCAAAAAATGCTATTTATCAACAAATATTACTCCAAGAGAAAGAAGGCAAAGAATAGAATACGCAAGAAAAGCGATAAAAAACAATCAAAAGGTCATAATTGTTTCAACACAACTAATTGAAGCGGGAGTAGATATTGACTGTGATTGTGTATATCGTGATAGAGGTCCGTTAGATTCTATAATACAGATCGCAGGAAGATGCAATAGAAATAAACGATTTGATAAAGCAGAAATGCATTTAGTGAATTTGAAAAATGGAACCTCATATACAAAGATATACGATCCTGTTTTATTGCATTTAGTTAATAACTTATTTAATAATGAAGATAATACCACTTCTCAGTTCTACGAAATAGATTTTTTAGAGCTGATAAATAAGTATTTTGAATCTGCAAAAGAAAAGTCTGGAACAGAAGTAAAACTTATTGAATCACTTTACGATTTATATTTTTATGATAAAACTCCTGATAGAAATAAGAGAAAACCAATATCAGATTTCAAATTAATAGATGATGACAACTTTTATAAAATAGACATTTTTGTTGAGTTAGATGATGAGTTTTTGTTTAGCTGGGATGAAATTCCGGGAAACCACAACGGAAAACTCATAGAACTCTTAAATCGGGATTTTGGTATTGACTGTGTAAACACAGCAAAAATAGAAAAAATTGAAGATAATAAAACCATAAAATTGTATAGTGAAAATAATTATGTTTCGCTAACACTTAACTTTGAAAAAACCAAAGTAACACTAACTATCAATGGGAGTAAAGCTAATGAATTCGTTGTGAAAGTTGAGAACGGTACGTTAAACGTATATGATGATAATGCCAAAAAAGTAAAACAGAAATATTGTGAAATCCGAGATATTAAAGATCCTCTTGAACGAAGGAAAGAATTTTTAAAAATAAAAAAGCAATTTTATGATTATGTGATCAGTATCCCAAAGAATTACGCCGCTGATTTTAAAGACGGAGAACTTAATTTTATCAATAATTACGAATTGGAATCTTATTACGATCGCAAAACAGGATTTAAAAGAGAAAAAGCTGGCTGCGGAAATTTAATTTGTTAAAACTAGGACCATGAACCTCAACCTCACCCTCGCCTCCGCCTGCATCCCCGCCCCCCCCATCCTCCACACCCATGCGCGGCGCGGCATCACAGACGGCGCGCAGGGACTTTGCGGCGGCGCCGGATTTCCTGAGACATGCAATAATTACATACACCAAAGTTAACAAAAATGATAACTATAGTGCATGAAAAAAATAGATGTAGAAGAGCCAGTCTTTAAATAATTATACAGCAGAGAGAATGATAATGAAAAATCAAATTGTCCCTGTGACAAAAAGGAACGACCAAAATATATCAAACGAAGACATAAACGAGGCAATCTCAAAACTCAAGAGGTCCAGGCTTGTTCATTCCATCATCCTTTTTGGTTCAAAAGCCAGAGGAACTGAAAAAGAAAAGAGCGACATAGATATATGTATCATACCAAAACATGATATTGAAATTCCCCTGAAAGAGAGGATATCCATTAACAATTCAGTTCCTGAGAATATCGATATTTCATTCATTGATGAACTGCCTGTTTATATACGCAAAAGGGTATTTCTCGAAGGCAGGGTGCTTTACACGCAGGACATGTATTACATATTAACACTTTCAAAGATAAATGATATAGAATATGAACGATATAAAAGGCTCACTAAGGACTATCATAAGCATGTTATGGAACGTGTTAGAGCCAGATTGGGATGATATTCTTGGATAAAGATAGAATATTAGAAAAGATGGATGAACTGGAGAAATACCTGAGAGAACTTGAGGAATACCTTCCAGAAGAAAAAGAGGAATACCTGAACAGCGGTCTGAGGAAAAGAGCGTGTGAACGCGCTTTCCAACTGGCAAGTGAAAATTTACTTGACATCTGTAATTTGATCATATCTGAAAAAGGATTTGGAATACCGACCGATAGTAAAGATAGTATCAGGAAACTTGCTGAAAATGGAGTGATAACAGGGTCACTTTCCACCAGGCTTGAAGAACTTGTTGGATTTCGAAATTTGCTTGTGCATCAATATGGACATATAGATGATTCAAGGGCATATTCTTATCTAAATATAGAATTGAAGGATTTTTATGAATTCATAGAGACCATTGACAAGTACATAGAAATTAAAGATTGAAGACCTCATAAGTGAAAATGTTCACAAATTAATAAGCATCAAAAATAGCAGCGCTAGAATTTCAAAACTGGTTAACATGTAACAATCTGCTTACAGAAAACCCCGCCATCGGCGGCGCCTCACCGGGGTCTGGGGTCGCAACCCCAGCGCCGCAATGCAGTAGCAGACCAAAGTGATAAAACATAGTGCATAAAAATATGAACCTCAAAACCTTCACCCTCACCCTCGCTTCCACCCGCCCCATCCAGGGCACCTCAGCAGAGCTTCGCGGCTTCTTCGCCACCCAATTCAACGAATACTCCCTCCTCCACCAGCACAGCGCCGACAGGCTCATCTATCGCTATCCCCTCGTGCAGTACAAGATGATAGACGGCGCGCCCATGGTCATCGGAATCAATGACGGCGCCGACGTTTTAAAACTGGTTTATGATAAATACGATGAAATAAAACTTGGCGAGGAGGTTTATGAGATCGTAGAGAAGGGCATCTCTGTCAGGAACCAGGAGTTTGGGATTTCGGAAAAGATACATTCCTACGAGTTCGCCACGCCATGGCTTGCGCTCAACCAGGAGAATTACATGAAGTACTATGGTCTTAAGAGTCATGAGGATAGAAATGAATTCCTTAGAAAAACGCTCATTGGGAACCTTCTTTCCGTGTCAAAATCTTTAGATTATCAGGTACCCGAAAAGATAAAATGCGATGTTGATGTAAATATCAGGAAAAGCAGGTTAAAAGACGTAAACGTGATGACCTTCATCGGAGGATTCTGTACCAACTTCCTCATACCTGATTATCTTGGCATCGGGAAATCAGTTTCAAGAGGCTTCGGGGCTGTTAAAGGTCTGGCAAAAGAGGAGCCTTATGCAATCAGGCATCTGCGTTCATAAACCGAAACTTCGGTTTACGCAGTGTTGGGGTATGCGAAGCATACCCCTCGTTTGATAAAACTTTCATAAAGTTTTGCGTTTATCTGCGGTTAATATATTAAGAAACGAAAACAACATGACAATATAAAGCATAATCTTTGCGTCCTTTGCGTTCTCTGCGGTGCAAAAATCGCAAAGCGTTCAGGGGGAATAAACATGCAGCTTGTAATAAACACGCGCGGCGCGTATCTCAAAAAAGAAAAGAACTGCTTCCTCGTAAAGAACGACGACAAGACCTTTGAGGTTTCAGCAGACAAAGTGGACAGCATCCTTATCACCACCTCCGCAACCATCACTACGGACGCTATCGAGTTCGCGGTTGAGAACAATATCGACATAGTTTTTCTGAACCACTTTGGCGACCCTTACGGGAGAGTGTGGCATTCCAAGCTGGGAAGCACAACTCTTATACGGCGCCGCCAGCTTGAAGCTGAAGCCTCTGCTCTGGGATTCAACCTTGCGCGCAGCTGGATAGCGCAGAAGATCGAGAACCAGCTTGATTTTATCAAGGACCTGAAGAAGAACCGCCCCGATGATTATGATACACTTTCGCCGAACATTGCAAAGATCGGACAATTGAAAGAAGACATCTTGAGCATGAAAGGCTCGCTCAATGAGAAGCGCGGCTCGATTATGGGGACAGAGGGCATGGCGTCCCTGACGTATTTTGAGGCTCTGAACAGCATCATGCCAGATACCTGGAAGTTCAATGGAAGAAGCCGCGACCCGGCGCAGGATGCCTTCAACTGCCTCCTCAACTACGGATACGGCATCCTCTACTCACAGGTTGAAAAAGCCTGCATCATCGCGGGGCTTGACCCATACATGGGATTTCTGCATACTGATAATTACAACAAGAAATCCTTTGTTTTCGACCTTATTGAGATTTTCAGGATACATATCGACAGGACGGTCATTAACCTCTTTTCGAAAAAACAGGTACATGAGGGGCTTTTTGATAAAATCCCCGGTGGTCTGTACATGAATAAGGACGGGAAAGCGGTTTTGATAACAGCGGTCAATGAAACGCTTGATAAAGATATCGATTATAACGGGCGCAATGTCAAGATAAGGAACACTATACAGATGGAATGCCACAGCATCGCGAACAGCCTGATAAAATAAAAGGAGGATATGAGATGACAATGGTATGGGTGGTTTATGATATTACGGATAATACCACACGCAAGAATGTGGCGCGTATTTGTCTTGATAAAGGGCTGTACAGAGTGCAAAAAAGCGTCTTTCTTGGCACTCTTAATGCGAACGAAAGAGATTCCCTGGCTCTTGAATGTGAAGATGAGATCGACCCTGATGTGGATTCGGTTTATGTTTTCCCCATGGATGATGAATCTTTCAGGAAGGTCAAGCTTCTTGGTCAGGCTTTTGATAAGAAGCTTGTGAGCGATGAAGTATTGACAAAATTCTTTTGAGGACTATGGCGGCTGGAGATACTATAATAACTATTTCAGATGTGCTTGAATACCTCTTCTGTCCGCGTTTTATTTATTTCATGCACTGTCTTGCCATCCCGCAGCATGAGGAATCAAGGTTCAAGGTCATAAAAGGCAGGGAAGTGCATGATGAAAAGCGAATTACTAATACTGAATACCTGAGAAAGAAGCTTGGTGTTGTGAGAAAAGAAATAAACGTTTTCATAGCCTCGAAGAACCACAATATCAAAGGGATCGTGGACGAGGTTCTTTTCCTGGAGGATGGAACCGCGGCACCTTTTGAATATAAGTATGCTGAGTTCAAGGATGTGATCTTCCAGACTTATAAATTCCAGCTTGTGCTTCATGCAATGATGATCAAAGAGAATTACAAGATCGATGTGAAAAAAGGGTTCATTTGTTTTACAAGAAGCAATAATCATATCGAAGAGATCATTTTTACAGAAAAAGACTTCAAGAAGGGGCTTGAGATCATTGATGAAATCCTTGGAATTATTGACAAAGGCTTTTATCCGGGCAAGTCCAAATATAAGAATAAGTGCATTGATTGCTGTTATAGCAACATCTGCACCTGATTTTCTTGTCTTTATAAACCATTCTATAATTTTGCACCAAGAATTTTGAGCACAAGAAATAAGCCATAATAACACGTATTTTGACCCAAATAGCCGAAAATTCGTGCTATTCAAGAGGCACATCCACTAAAACAAGGATTGAAACTAATATTCTCTACACCGATCCTATAGGAACCTGGAATTCAAGAGGCACATCCACTAAAACAAGGATTGAAACTCGGTGATGAGGCGAGTTCCGGAAGCGAGATCACAATTCAAGAGGCACATCCACTAAAACAAGGATTGAAACCATTTGTCTGATTACCAAACAACCATATCGCAGATGATTCAAGAGGCACATCCACTAAAACAAGGATTGAAACTTTCTCGTTCCTAGGATAAGGAATGGTACCAAAAATTCAAGAGGCACATCCACTAAAACAAGGATTGAAACTCCAGAAAGCCGTTTCCCTTGTATGCGTTCAGCGCATTCAAGAGGCACATCCACTAAAACAAGGATTGAAACCCTGGTATTCGAGGGCCTGCACACTACAAACCCCGTCCTGATTCAAGAGGCACATCCACTAAAACAAGGATTGAAACTTTTTTTCTCTGTGGAATCAACATTGATATTCCTTGTATTCAAGAGGCACATCCACTAAAACAAGGATTGAAACTTCATGAACTCCTTCAACCGCGCGGTCGCCTCTTCATTCAAGAGGCACATCCACTAAAACAAGGATTGAAACTTTGAATCAATCCCTCCTGAGGATTTATGAGCGTAATTCAAGAGGCACATCCACTAAAACAAGGATTGAAACCTCCACATTGCTTCCGCCATTTCTTCACGACAAAATTCAAGAGGCACATCCACTAAAACAAGGATTGAAACTGTTGTTCGCGCTTGCGGCTCCCGCGCTGCCGGGCATTCAAGAGGCACATCCACTAAAACAAGGATTGAAACTTCACGAAACCGCAGTCCACGCGCTTGATCCGCTTCATTCAAGAGGCACATCCACTAAAACAAGGATTGAAACTCATTTCTGCCCGGCTGACTTCCTCGATTGAGGAATTCAAGAGGCACATCCACTAAAACAAGGATTGAAACACCTGCGCTGAAACTGTCTGAAAAAATCATATGGGATTCAAGAGGCACATCCACTAAAACAAGGATTGAAACCTCGTACTGTACTCCGAAGACGCTATCTCCGCCGTATTCAAGAGGCACATCCACTAAAACAAGGATTGAAACAAGTTTAACGATTACTTCCAATTCATAAATGTACATTCAAGAGGCACATCCACTAAAACAAGGATTGAAACTAAGCTCCTTGAAATCGGGTATCCCTTCATGAACCAGATTCAAGAGGCACATCCACTAAAACAAGGATTGAAACTTTGAACAATGGCCGCTTTGCCCGGCAGCCGGAGATTCAAGAGGCACATCCACTAAAACAAGGATTGAAACCGCGGAACAGGTGCAGCTTCGGCGGGATGTACCTGAATTCAAGAGGCACATCCACTAAAACAAGGATTGAAACTATAATATGCGGTAGCCTCGCTACTCACCCTCAAGGATTCAAGAGGCACATCCACTAAAACAAGGATTGAAACGTCACATTGTTCTTGTACGCACTTCCATTGAGAAAATTCAAGAGGCACATCCACTAAAACAAGGATTGAAACTGAAGCCACAGTCCACGCGCTTGATCCGCTTCGGACATTCAAGAGGCACATCCACTAAAACAAGGATTGAAACAACATTGGTTAGACACTATATAAATATACCCGCTATATTCAAGAGGCACATCCACTAAAACAAGGATTTAAACTGTAAGCTTGGAAAGTTATGTTCGGACTTTGGATATTCAAGAGGCACATCCACGAAAACTAGGATTGAAACCAGCTTTCGCATGGAGAGTTCTTATCATCGAGCCTATTCAAGAGGCACATCCACTAAAACAAGGATTGAAACAAAAATGTACCAATTCAAAAGGGGAAAAAGGTGTAATTCAAGAGGCACATCCACTAAAACAAGGATTGAAACATGAAGGATTCGATTACGGCGCTCCTGCACCTGATTATTCAAGAGGCACATCCACTAAAACAAGGATTGAAACTATTATTTCAAATGAGATAATTTCCGCTGCGCTCGGATTCAAGAGGCACATCCACTAAAACAAGGATTGAAACTTATATATATATAGGCTTCCACTCCTCCTGCTTTTCATTCAAGAGGCACATCCACTAAAACAAGGATTGAAACCTAGTAGACTGAGAATGTACATGACTTCTTGATTGTATTCAAGAGGCACATCCACTAAAACAAGGATTGAAACTTGATATGCCTGCCGACATGCTTTTCTAAAATATTATTCAAGAGGCACATCCACTAAAACAAGGATTGAAACTATATCTCTTGTGGTCGCACCAAAAAAGCAATATAATTCAAGAGGCACATCCACTAAAACAAGGATTGAAACTGCCTTCTCATAGTCCGTGAGCGGCAGACGCTTGAATTCAAGAGGCACATCCACTAAAACAAGGATTGAAACCCAGATGGGCGGGTTGTTTTGCGCTATATGGGCGGATTCAAGAGGCACATCCACTAAAACAAGGATTGAAACTCTGTGGCATGTGTTCCTCCTGTTGCTGAAAAAGAATTCAAGAGGCACATCCACTAAAACAAGGATTGAAACCCACGATATCCGACGCCTTGCGCGGATTCGAGGCATTCAAGAGGCACATCCACTAAAACAAGGATTGAAACTAAGGTTCAGGCGTGATTATGAAACCGCATACCCGATTCAAGAGGCACATCCACTAAAACAAGGATTGAAACTTGTCAGGTCAGGGGCCTGACCGCACACACCATAGAAAATTCAAGAGGCACATCCACTAAAACAAGGATTGAAACCCTGGTGTTCTTCCAGGGAATAAAAAAAACGGATCAGATTCAAGAGGCACATCCACTAAAACAAGGATTGAAACTCAGGATCGTGGACTTGATGGAATACAGAAAGACATTCAAGAGGCACATCCACTAAAACAAGGATTGAAACCATATGCTCTCGAGACCATGATATCACCAGAGCATAATTCAAGAGGCACATCCACTAAAACAAGGATTGAAACCTGTTTCGTCGGCGTATAAGGTTTTTTCGATAATTATTCAAGAGGCACATCCACTAAAACAAGGATTGAAACATACAAAGATATCCGGAATTGTTGGAGCTGTCATATTCAAGAGGCACATCCACTAAAACAAGGATTGAAACTGACATTCTCGCAAGCGGGCACGGGTTTTTCAACTATTCAAGAGGCACATCCACTAAAACAAGGATTGAAACTGTAGTTCTCCTGCCTTTCCTTCCGTGAAGAGGGATTCAAGAGGCACATCCACTAAAACAAGGATTGAAACTAACATCAAAGCAGTTGAAAAAACAGATGAACTGAAAGATTCAAGAGGCACATCCACTAAAACAAGGATTGAAACTTCATTACGCCCTTGCTGCATTGTACAAAACTCTTCATTCAAGAGGCACATCCACTAAAACAAGGATTGAAACCGTAGTAATGCCGAATAATTCAAACCAGATTTTTGCAATTCAAGAGGCACATCCACTAAAACAAGGATTGAAACTTCTGTTCAATTAATAGATCCATCCGGGCAATCAAGAATTCAAGAGGCACATCCACTAAAACAAGGATTGAAACCAATAGCGAAAATATCATCATCAATCTCTTTCTCATTCAAGAGGCACATCCACTAAAACAAGGATTGAAACCAGAACTTCCCGTTTTCGTTCTTCCCGTTCCCTGACATTCAAGAGGCACATCCACTAAAACAAGGATTGAAACTTCCAGATATTTTGCGTTTTCAGGAACTCTTGATAATATTCAAGAGGCACATCCACTAAAACAAGGATTGAAACTCCTCGCCCACGAATGACATCGAGGACATACAGTTATATTCAAGAGGCACATCCACTAAAACAAGGATTGAAACTTATGTTTATTGTCATATTCTGCTATAAGCTGTTGCATTCAAGAGGCACATCCACTAAAACAAGGATTGAAACTCTACTCCCGCTTTTGCGATACCCCAGCCGTTTCCATTCAGCATTCAAGAGGCACATCCACTAAAACAAGGATTGAAACATTAACCCTTCTTCACCATCCATGAATAGATTTTTAATTCAAGAGGCACATCCACTAAAACAAGGATTGAAACATTATTATGTAAATTGTAATCTACAATCGCTTTATTCAATTGGTTCTCAGAAAAAACTAGTTTTTAAAAAGACAAACTGAAACATTAATTTATGAGAACTGTTATATAGAATAAGTACGAGTTAAGTCATTAATTGTAGCAATTTTTCCTTAAAGGGTGAGTAAATGTCTGAGGATAAAATTATTCCAGAACTTCATGATATTGGGAAGCTTGTGGATAGTTATTGGATTAGGCAATTTATTTCGCAAAAACTTGGTATTCCTATTGAAAAAATAGATTGGAACCACAATTTTTTATGCATAAATAAGGAAACAGGTGAAGAATTACACTATCTGAGGTTATTTGGAGTAAATTTTACTGAAACCCTTACATACAAAAATATTAGATATCACCATGATCCTCCAGATAAATCAACAAAGGATTTGATCTCAGAATATGCAGAAAAGAAGAAAGAGTATCCAGTTTTTTTGCAATGTTTAGCTGATTATATGGCATCATCTATTTCAAGAACTTTGACAAATAAAGAGATTGGAAAAATTGATATTAAATTTGAAAACAGGACTCTCTTAAAGTTGTGGAAGCCTTACAACGAAGAAATTAAACTATTTTCTTCTGAGAATGATTTTAAATCATTGGTTGCTTTTACAAATGTTGTTCAAGATAAAGAGCAATATTTCCAGAATTTTAATAAAAATATGCTGGAGAGACCAGAAGATTTTGAACCACCTAAGAATATTACCAGTCTTTTTACTCATTCAAACCTTGTTGGAAAGCTGTTTAGATTCTTCGAAGCAAATACCAAAGAAGTCTCTAAAGGTACTCTCTCCTTTGGAGGTAAAACTGCGAACAGTCCAAATGACGCCAGAAAAAAGTGGAATTTAAATATCATAAGGGTTCAGATTAAATTTCCACATTATCCTGTTAGAGTTAAGGATTTACATATTTTTCAAATTTTAAATAATGAAATATCTAAATTTTCACAAAATGATAATATTATCCTTAATACTTCTACTCAATTCTTGGCGTTACTCCCTCCAGATGAATCAATTACACAACTTGTTAAACCCTTTATAGAAAGAGGTTTCATTGTTAATATCGAAGGAGCAAATACGATCCTGGAATATGCAAATCTTACACCGAAAATAATTAAAGAACAAGAATCTCAACGTTTTGAAAATAGCATCAAAAAACAACGGGTAAACCTTGAAAAAATACCGGATATCAACTTAAAAACAAACAAATTAAAAGAGTTAGATAAAGACCGTTTGGAGTTTGAGAGCCGTTTTCCTATAAGCAATTATTATGGTAATCTATCAATCACAATCAATAAGCTTTGTGAAATCTGTCAAATGCATCCAGCAGAAAAAGATTGGAACGATGAAGAAAGCGGAATAACGGAACACCTCTGTGAAAGTTGCTATTCTATTAGAGATTTTAGAAAAGAGCCACCTGCTCCTAAAATTGAACAATGGTATAAAGAAGAACCTAATTCCAAAATTGCTTGGATCAAAATTAATCTGGATATTGAATCTCTGGCAGAAACATTACAAACACTACTTGACAAATATATCCAAAATACCCTTAAAGGTGCAATCTCTGAAAAAATTGAACTACGCTTTTCCGTTCTTGCTGAATTCCAGAAAGATTATGATTTATTCCTCAAAAATTTCAACAAAAATTTAGAAGAATATTTTAAAACCGAGAACTTCCAGCCTATCCTTAATGATTTTCTTTGTATCAAACTCGAAAAAATAAGCCAGATAAAAGATATCCTGGAAATATATAGTAACATATTTATGGAGTGCTTCCCCGAGCTAAAGGAACAAAAATCTCCAGTTACCCTCTCAATTTCAGTATCCAATGTAAAATTTGCCTTTTTTAGGCACTGGAAAATCCTTGAGAACCCAAAAAATGATGTGAATGTTATTTTGATTGGAAGGGGTGGGATGCACCTCACTTTAAACCAGCTCAAAGTCTTAATAAAAGATTTCAAAATACCTGCCTCCAAGCAGCTTCATAAGCTTGCCAAGATATCGGAGACCTCAGAGAAATTGGCAAAGGTTCTTGTTTATGATAGAGGAGATTATAGAGTTTACAATGCTTTTGAGCCAATCAGAGCGCAGGATAAAAAGATTGATTTTAAAACAATTTTGACATATGCAAAAATCATGGGGGATGAAGAATGAACATCCTTAAGTTTGGTTTTAGTTCTGATCTGCTCATCCTGGGAGAAAGGTTTAAAAAGGGACAGTATCGCCCTGTTATTACAACAATTCCTTATAGCCAGATTACAGGTGCGCTTCAGGCGAAATTTGGAAACAGTAAAAATGCCGGTAAGTCAAAGCAAATCCATGCATGTGGACATTTTCTTTTTAAGGATGAGACTGAGTTCAGGGAGAATCACATTAAGACACTCACTTATTCTCCACGAAACAGGTCAATTGAAACAAGTATTATTCCTATATATACCGAATATCTTTACAATGTGGAAGGCGAGGTGTATCTTAAAGAAAATGAAGATGTGAAAGAGATATGGTCCCAGAAAGGAGAGATAAGTTTCTGGATGGGTGGATTGAAATCCAAAGGTTTTGGGGAGTGCAAATTGAATTTTAAGGGAACTGATCCATGTGCCGATTCCAGAGAGGGTGAATTGAATACCAGATTGCCACTTTTTAAGCTTAATGATGCGGATTTTGAAGCTGGAAAAGAGGATATTAAAAATGTACTTGAAGAAGGTAAGCCAACCAGATTTTTGCATGATGTTTTTGGAATTAAAAAGGTGAAAAACGCAAATTTCGGATATCTTTTTGAACCGACATCCGAAACAGAAGGTAAGTATGTGCTTTCATTGTTTGAAGGCAGCATGGTTGAAGCGCCAGGATTTTTACTAAAAACAAAGAGTGACAAAACAATGAATACAGAAACGGAAGATATTGCGGCAAAGGTCATTGAAGAAATAAAGAAAAATGTAAAAATTGGGTATTTATCAAATAAGTTTCAGAATACAGTTGGGGATATTCTCGAAAGGGAGGGGTTAACCATGACCAGGACATTTTTGTTGGAGAGAAAGAACAGAAGGGATACGAGGCAACAGGCAGAAACGCTTCTTCATGTACTTGGAATCATTGAAAAATATCCATCTATAGACAGAAAAACTGCACGGTTTATAATAAAAAGTTTGATAAGTATAACGGAGGTTTGAGAAAATGATTGAACAGAAAGAATTTGAAATTGAATTGACAACTTTAGAACCTATTCGAATCGGGGGGATAGCAAGTCCCTTATCGGGAATAGATAACCCGATAGCCCTTGTGGGCAATAAGGCGGTTGTTCCGGGTTCTACCCTCAAAGGCGCTTACCGCTGTGAGATTGAGAGATACCTGATTGATACCTATTTTAATAGGGCTGAAAAAAAATGGACGGATAAAAATCTTCAGCCTTGCATACCTTCAACAAAGCTTTCTCCTGATGAAAATCAGCTTGTGGTGAATGGGTTATATAGATTCTATAACTTATTCCAGCCGACCGGAGGGGATATCAAAGGAGATGGCTGTCACTATCCCTGCGATAGAAAATGCAAAGCATTGCACGAAATTTGTCCGGTTTGCTATTTCCTTGGCGCAAACGGACTTGAGGGATTTGTAAAAGTGCCGTTTTTGTATGCCAAAACAACGGTTAATGAACTATATTCGGCAAATATTGATAGGGCAATCCAGACCGTAAAGCAGGGGACAAATAGACCATACCAGTTGGTGCCTGACGGTGCTAAATTCATGGGTACCTTGACAGTTATAATTAAAGACACTGTTAGAGATAGAGAACTTGGAAAAGCGAGAAATCTTAAAGATTATACTGGAGGAGATGCATGGCTTGCAGGACATCCACGGTCAATAGATCCGATCATCAAGGAGTTTATTATTGACCGCTTTGCAAGCATAAAAACCATTGGTGGTTACAAGTCAAAGGGATTTGGAAAGGTAGATATAAAAATAAAACAAATATGAAATATAATAATTTAACTATATATGACTTAGGCGCCATATAGAATCAGTGTAGAACACTAAAAAAATGGACATCCAGACCCTAACCCTAATACTGAAAACCAAAGACCCTGTAACTGAAAGCCCTGAGAAACTGCGGGGCTTCATCGGAAACAGGTTCAAAGACTATCCTATTCTGCACCAGCATGCAGAAAATGGTAAGAACTCTTACCAATATCCGAAAGTGCAATACAAGATAATTGAAGGTACGCCGGTAATACTTGGAATTGATGAAGGGGCTGAGATTTTAAAAGAAATTTCCTGGGATATCGAAGATATTATCCTTGGTAAGATGACTTACAAAATTGAAGAACGTCAGATAATTGAAAAAAGCCAGGAATTTGGTTGTTCTGATAGCTTTATGCAGTATATGTTTATTGTTCCCTGGATAGCTTTGAATGAGATAAATTATGATTCCTATATTAAATTCGATCCAAAGAACAAAGTGAAACTTTTACATCAAATCCTTGCAGGAAACCTTCTCTCAATTTCCAAGTCTCTCGGATACGTCGTTCTTAACCAAATTAAAGTAAGAACAAAAGTATCACCCATAAAAGTTTATTCAAAAGGCATTCCTCTCATTGGTTTTAAGGGCGAATTTCAGATAAACTTCATGATACCTGAATATCTTGGTATTGGCAAATCTGTTTCCCGTGGCTTTGGGGTTGTTCGAAGATGCAGCTTATAATAGGTATGCACATAAGTTCGCTATGATATTTTAGAGGCACAAAAGTTTTATTTAATTTAATGTGGGCAAAGTTTATCATGCTTTAATTTTAATTAATGGTTCCCATGAAGGATATTTTTGAAATAGCGCATAAGGCACTATTGCTCACAAGAAATGCCGGGGCAGATGAAGCCGAGATTTATTGCGTAAAAGGCAAGTCTATCTCAATCGACATACACCGGGATGTAATCGACCTCGCCAAAGAGAGCATGGTTTCAGGCATCGGGATAAGGGCTATAGTCAAAGGCGCGGTGGGTTTTTCAAGCACCAATGATGAGCAGCGCATTGAAGAGGCCTGCAATCTCGCGGTAAAATCCGCTAAAGTCAGGGGCAGCGACCCGCAGTGGTCAGGTCTTCCGCAAAAAAGCAAACCTGCAAAAGTTGCAGGCATTTTTGATAAGAAGCTTGCGGCTCTTGAAATTGAATCATGTATGGATTATGCTTCCATGATGATAGAAGGTGTAAAATCCGTTCCCACGGTTTCGCCCACTTCGGGGCATTTCTCATGCGGGAGTTCAACTAAACTTGTTTTGAACTCAAACGGCATTGAGGTTCAGGAAGAGGATACGGCCATCCAGGCGACCGTGGATACAGCAACACAGGATACGCCTCTTTCGACGGCATCTGAATTTGACATGTCCCGGAAGCTTGACATTGATTTTTATAAAATCGGTGAAAAAGCCTCCACTCTTGCTTCGCGGTCAAGAAACGGAATAAACACGGAAACGCGTGATACTGTTGTGCTTCTTGAGCCCCTAGCTTTTGCAGATATTCTTGAAAATACACTTGTAACTTCATTAAACGCGGATAATGTCCAGAAAGGACGTTCATCGCTGGTCGGGAAAATCAATAGCAGCATTGCAGCTGATGACCTTTCTATTATCGATGACGGAACGCTCGCCGGTGGTCTGGGGACATCCTCGTGCGACGACGAGGGTACGCCGTCCCGGAAAATCGCTGTTGTGAATAAAGGTATTCTGTCGTCTTTCCTTTACGATTGCTACACTGCAGGAAAAGAAAAAAGAGAAAGCACTGGCAATGCGGTGCGCGGCTCGTACACCTCGACGCCATCGATAGGAATACGCAACCTGATAATTGAACATCCTTCTTTTGATGTGATTGGCGAGACAAAAGACGGCGTTATTGTCAATACTGTAATAGGAGCACATACAGCCAATCCAATTTCGGGTGATTTCTCAGTCGAGGCGAGAAATTCGTTTTTGGTAAAGGATGGCGAGATTGCTTCGCCCATCAAGTCTATGATGATTTCCGGGAATATCTTCGAGCTTTTAAGGACTATCGACGGCGTGGGGATGGATGTTCGGAATGTGGGGAATGTGATTACGCCGACGGTGAGGGTTTCAAAAATGCGGGTTATAGGGCAATAAAATAAAACGTTTATTCCTTGATAAACTCCTCAAGCTGCTCCCGCGCCTCGCTATCACGCATCTGCTCTGGGGGGTGCTTCATGAAATAAGCCGATGCGGGTAATATCGGTCCTCCGATGCCCCTGTCAAGCGCTATTTTCGCGACACGGATGGCATCCACGACCACGCCTGCGCTATTCGGGCTGTCCTCCACCGAGAGTTTCAAATCAATATAAGCCGGGACATCCCCGAAGAGCTTAAAATCAATTTTCAGGTGGCATATCTTGTTATCATTCAGGCAGTCGATGCACCCGTTCGGGCCTGCATAAACATACGCGTCGTACGGAATTTGCGAAGCGACTGATTCGGTTTTTGAGATTTTCTTGGACTTTAATCTTGACTGGTCGGTCATGTTCCGGAAATCCGTATTTCCGCCTATGTTCAACTGGTACGTGCTGTCGATTTTTGCACCCCTGTCCACTATCATCTGGGTAAGGGCGCGGTGAACTATCGTGGCGCCGACAAGGCTTTTTATATCGTCCCCGATTATCGGGAGTTTCGCTTTTTTGAATTTGTCAGCCCACTGCTTATCTGATGCGATAAATACAGGAATGCAGTTTATGAACGCGCATCCTGCTTCAAGAGCCTGCGAAGCATACCATTTCACTGCCTCTTCAGAACCCACTGGCAAGTAATTGATCAATATGTCAGCTTTTGTCTTTTTCAGGACCGAGGCTACATCAACAGGTTTCTGTTTTTTGTCCACCCTGAAGTATTCCTTCATGTGAGGCGCAACGCCATCCAGCACTTCGCCCTTCATTACTTCAACACCCAGATTAGGTACATCGGAAAACTTTTTAGTGCAATTGGGTTCTGAAAAAATAGCTTCGGATAAGTCCGTTCCCACCTTACGCATGTCGATATCAAAAGCAGCAACAGGTTTTATATCCGAGATGAGATACCCGCCCAGGGAATTATGCATTAATCCCGGGACGAGTTTATCGGATTTTTTTACAGGGTCATAATATTCAAGACCCTGGATAAGAGATGAAGCGCAATTACCAATACCTGCGATTGCTATTCTAATGCCTGCCATTTTTAATACCCTCTCAGTGATAATCGTTATCTGACTTAAAAGTTGTTATTTCAGTACCTTTCTGACATGTGCGATTCTCTGGAAGATTGTAATGAAGGAAAGTATTGCCACAAAAAGAATCGCCCAGTTGACAATGTCAAGAAAAGCGCCTGCAATCAAGATTATCATTCGTACAGGACGTTCCGCGATGCCAACTGATGCGCTTGCGCCTGCAGCTTCTGCCCTCGCTCTTGTGTAGCTCACCATCAGCGAACCAAATATCGCAAGTACGCCGATAAACCAGTCGGGAAAAGGGGAAATAATAGCAAGGCCGCCGTAAATCGCCCCTATAATCACTGCCGCATCGCCAAACCTGTCGCATACGGAATCCAGAAAACCGCCGAACCGGGTAATTCTTTTGTTCTCGCGAGCAACCAGGCCGTCGAGTGAGTCAAAAAATCCGCTGGCAAGAAGAAAAGCTCCTGCGGGTAAAACCTCGCGCTTTGCAAAAAAGAATCCTGCAATGAGGCTCAGTAAAAGCCCGAAAAGGGTTAATGTGTTTGGATTTATCTCGGTTATCTTTTTTGCAAGTGGGCTTAGCGCATCCCTTATGAATTCTTTTATATCTTCAAACATTGTTTTTTTATTGTTGCGGGATATGATTAATATTGCTTTTGATTCGGCCTCAATCATTTACTCGCTGACCGTATCCCATCCTTCAACTCCCTCGCCAGCGCCTCAAGCCTCCCTGGAACATCTTTCCCACCTGCAATAATATCCACAAATGCAGACCCTACGATTACCCCGTCCGCTCCCGTGCGTATGATTTCCGAAGCCTGTTTGCCGTTAGATATCCCGAATCCGACTACTTTCGGAGTTTGGGTCTTCACCCTTTCAACCAGTTCGCGCGTGGAAGCTGCGACATCCTTCCGAGCCCCTGTAACACCCATGCGCGCAACGAGATAGATAAAACCCGTCCCTTCTGCCAGTATCCTTTTCATCCTCGACTCCGTGGTCGTGGGAGCCACAAGGAAAATGAGGTCGACATCGTATTGTTTGCAGAATCCTGCAAGTTCGCCGGATTCTTCAGCTGCAAGGTCGGGAACGATAATACCTGAAATCCCGGATGCGATGCAGTCTTTCACGAATTTTTCAAGGCCTCTTTTGAAAATAAGGTTGTAGTAAGTCATTACCACAAGCGGGATATGAACCTTAAGGGAACCGACAGTCTTAAAATAAATATCCGGCGTCATACCGCCGTTGAGCGCGCGCTCAATCCCGGCCTGGATGGTGGGTCCGTCTGCGGTAGGGTCTGAGAATGGAAGCCCGAGTTCAATAATATCGGCGCCGCCCCTTACAAGCGCGGTTACGTATTCTTTCGTAGCTTCAGGCGTGGGGTCTCCGGCACAGATGTAAGCGATTAACGCGCCTTCTTTTTTCTTCTTTAGCTCGTTGAACTTATCGCTCATCTTCATTTTTTCATCCCCATCACGGTCTCAAGGTCTTTGTCGCCTCTTCCTGAAATATTAATTACAACAATATCACCGAGTTCCCCCGACGATGCCGCCTTTTTGACATATGCCAGGGCATGCGAAGATTCAAGCGCCGGTATAATGCCTTCAAGCCTGCAAAGGTCATGGAACGCATCGAGCGCTTCACTGTCCATGGAATTTCGGGGTTTAATCCTCCCGATGTCCGCCAGATAGGCAAGTTCCGGGCCAACGCCTGCATAATCAAGACCCGCAGCTATCGAACTTGATTCGAGTATCTGCCCGTACTTATTCTGGAGAACCTTCGTGTGCATCCCGTGAAGAATACCCTCTTCACCCGTGCACAAGGTCGCCGAGTGGAGTGCTTCCTTATCGGTAACTTTCATACCGCTTCCGCCCGCTTCAACGGCGAAGAGGTCAACATCATCCTCGATGAAAGGATAAAAAATCCCCATGGCATTGCTGCCTCCGCCAGTGCATGCGACAATGGAATCAGGGAATCTTCCCTCCTTTTCCATAATCTGTGTGCGGACTTCTTTTCCTATGACGCTCTGGAAATCGCGCACCATCGTGGGATAAGGGTGCGGGCCGACCACGGAGCCAATCATGTAATGGGTAGTCTCGACATTGGCCGCCCAGTCACGCATCGCTTCATTGATAGCATCTTTCAGGGTCTGCGAGCCGCTTTTAACTGGTATGACCTTTGCTCCCATTAATTCCATCCTGTAAACATTCATGCGCTGGCGCACCGTATCCCTGGCGCCCATGTAAACCTCGGTCTTGATGCCGAAAGCTGCGCCAGCCATCGCGCAGGCTGTGCCGTGCTGGCCAGCTCCAGTCTCTGCTATTATCCTTTTTTTCCCCATATATCTGGTCAGGAGAGCCTGCCCGAGAGTATTATTCAATTTATGCGCGCCGCCGTGGATAAGGTCTTCGCGCTTTAAGTAAATCCTGACGCCGTATTCCCTGCTGAGGTGCTTTGCGAAATATAATGGAGAAGGGCGTCCTGCAAAATCCCGCAGGTAATAATCCAGTTCCTCATTAAAAACAGGGTCGTCTTTGTATTTCTCGTATTGTTCTGTCAATTCCTCGATGGCAGGCATCAATACCTCAGGTACGAACTGCCCGCCGTATTTGCCGAATTTGGTTTTTTTCAATTCCTGTTTCATATTTTTTCCCTGTTTTTACCTGTCCAGTGCATGAACTAATTCGTATGTTTTATCGTAAATATTTCCCTGCATAATAGATGTTCCTACTAGAATAGCGTCGGCTCCGGCGTCTATCATACGGACGGCATCCTCGCGGCTCGATATCCCGCTTTCACTGATAATTATCCTGCCGTTGATAAGCGGCGCCAGCTTTTCGGTTGTTGTTATGTCAACTTTCATCGTGGTGAGGTCCCTGTTGTTTATCCCTATGATATCGGCGTCTGTAGAAAGCGCATTTTCAAGTTCTTTTTCATTATGCACTTCGACAAGTGGTTTGCGCCCTGATGACAGGGTCTCATCCACAAAATCAGCCAGTTTATCGCCGAGAATCCCTGCAATCAACAGGAGCAAATCGCTCTCTACTTCCTGAATCTGGGCTTTATCTATGATAAAATCCTTCCTCAGCACAGGGATTTTTACGGCAGTCCTGACGGTTTTTAAGTTCTCAAGGCTTCCTTTAAAAAATTGCGGCTCTGTCAGCACGGATATCGCCGCCGCACCGCCTGCTTCCATCTGCATTGCAATCCCGGCTGCATCTTCCGGGGTTACATTCCTGATAAATCTTGTCGGGGATGAAGGTTTCACTTCTGCGATTACCGGAATCCGGTTTTTCATCTTTATAGTTTCAATGCTTTCCCGGAAATTCCGCGCTGTCATATTCTTTTTTTGAAAATCCGTGATAAGCGGAATTCTTTTTTGTGTTGATTCCAGTATTTCATTGATTATCGGGTGCATAGATATCAAATTGTACATATTAGTACATTGATGTACAATTATGTTCATTATATATAAGCATTTTGGGAAATATCAAAATTCTCAACAACAAATCATTGGGCTGTCTTCACAATCGTATTGAAATGATTAAGCCTTTTTGTCCATTTATCATCGCTTTTAATTTCATTATGGCACTTAAGACAAGAGGCAGTTGAATCCAGATGGCATTTTATACAATCCACATTTCTCTCGCGGTGTATCACAATAAGATTACCATTGCTTGGCTTTAGCGGGTCAGGGTAATCATGGCAATTTGCGCATGATATTGTACCGTTGCGAAAAGTTGGCACCTGTGGGGATGCTGCCCCATGACAGCTTTCACAGGTCACGTTTTTATCTTTCGGGCTCATGGGATGCACTTTATGGTCAATCGTATGGCATTCGAGGCAATATGCGCCCCCTTCGACGTGCTGTTTTACCTGGTATGCCTGGGGATAGATTTTCTTTCCCGAAAGATGGCATCCTTCGCAAATGTTTTTTCCATTTGAAACCAGCTCTGTAAAGTTCGAAACCTGGGTGTTACCCTCGACCTGTTTGTCGCCATTGATTTGCGTGTTATTGGGGTATCCTGGCGTTTTACCAGATTTAATATTGAGTTGCTTATCATGCGAATAAACAGAGAATAGTATGCCCACAATAAGTCCGAATACCACCAGAATCGCTAAGCCGATAATATTCTCAGCTTTCATGATTCCCTGTTAATAACATGCAGCATAAGCATTAAAATAATAGCAACAATTAACATGATTATCGGGACAGCGCCCTCAAGCCAGGGAACCTTCTCATCTATGATATCAAGCAAACTCTTGGGGATGGGGGTGGCTGTGGGAGCCTGGGAGATATTGGCCTGGCCTGAAGCCGCGGCAGCCACTGCTAAGAGAGAGGGGCCGATGACCGTGATTTTATTGCCGGGTATTACACCAAATGACCCATCATAATCTTTTTTCCAGAAAGTGATTACAGGTGATGGAAATTCCAGATCACCCGGTTTATCAACGGACAAATTATAATTGAAAGAAACAGGTTCAGACTTGGGGTACAAATAACCGCTGAAGGTCGTGGTTCCTGAAATGAATGTGGTATTTTTCGGAAGAATATCCGTTGCATTAAATCCCGCAGGAAAGTCGCCTATATTCTCCAATGTAGTTGTTACATTCAGGCTTTCGTTCAACTTTGGATTGGTTTTATCAGTTTTCCTGGTCACTACCACATAAACACCATATACCCGTGTTGCAGGCATGTTTGAAGAAGCTTTTCCGGTAACTCCCCATGCATTCCACTGCGCCACCGCACCAGGCGCTGTAAAACTTCCTATTTTCCGGGCGGTTAAATGGTATTTAAATTCCCTCGATTCACTTGAATTAAGGTCAAAAACCCACTGCAATGTATTATTATTTATTAATTTAAAATCTTTTGTTGGGGCTATGGAATCGTTTATTAAATCAAAATCATTCATCACGGTATCCGTGAGAGTCACCGATTTTAATGAATAGCTTTGCGTGTTCGCAACATTTAAATTTACAACACTCACATTACTAAGAGCGAAGAATTTATCGATATCCCCATACGACCTATCGCCAAGAATCGAATACTGGCTTATTGATTTCGTTAAACTGAAAGTAGGGGTAAGGGAGACGGTTTCAGACTTCGTTGCAGAATACAGATTACCGCTTGAATCCTTAAAATAACTCTGACCTGAAATCGTAAAGGATGTTTTATTCGACGGGACTGGTGACTTTACCGATATATTAAAATAGACCGAATTATTCCTTAAAAGCGGAGTGCTCCATCCTTTGGTTACTATACCTTTTTTGGGGTTATATGTTAATGCATTATCTGATAATTGCCTATCATTGGCGGGTATTAAGCCGTCTAAATTTATCGTAACATTGCCCCCGGAAAGATCTGCGTCGCCAGTATTTTTGATTTCAAAATTCATATCTGATATTCTACCCAGACCTCCATCCCAGTTCGTTTCCATATCAAGCTCCAATACCGGTTTTTTTTGGGTAAGATCTTTTGAGACCGCAATACTGATAGTGGCCTGAGGGCAGCATGGGAATGTTCCAACGTTGATTGGGATGGTTCCAGGGATGGATACATAATTTGAAACATCTCCCATACCAATCAGGATTCCCTGGAAAGTGGTGCTATTTCCTGTAAAATCCATAACTAAGTTTTCACCCTGGTTGGATATTATTCCGTTCTGGGTCACGCCTTTTCTTGTAACTGATATGACCGCATTTCCCTTCCAGTCAAAATCAAAAACCCGTATGACATAATCTCCTACGGTGACTGTGGGATTCGTCCAGCTAAGGGTATATGATGTCCCGGATTCCCACTCAACATCCAGACCATTTATTTTTTCAGCAGCGCAAACAGCTGGCCACAATAATAAAAAAATGATTAAGATAATGAGTCTCTTCAATCCTGGCTCCTCCGGAATTTCAACAATATCCTGAAACCCAGCCCGAGGAAAAGCATACCCAAGAGGGTTAAGGCATAGGAATACAGAGGTTTCCACGTAAACTCATTCAAGCCAAAGTTTTTCCACGAGACATTGGGTATTAAATTGTGCTCTATAGAAAAACCGAACCAGGCAGAAGCGAATAGAATAATTGACCCTATTACCATTGAAATTCCAAGATGGTATAAATTAAATTTAAAAGGCATTTTCAATTCAATACGGGGCATTGTAATCTTGGGTTTAGGTGTTTCTTCTTCAGGTTTTTCTTTAAGTTTCTTTTTTAATTCCGCGAGGGCTATATGAAGGTCAAGAGGGAGCACGCCCCGTACCATATTGGAACACCATGAATAATATACGAAAACATAAATGACAAGCCCGATGAACAATGAGCCGAACATCTGGTAATCACGCAGATAGGCGTTCATGATAATCGAATACACCGGGAGTACTAAAATCGGACCAAAAACCCACATCCATACCGATTCCACATTCCAGAGCTTGAATTCGGCAGTAATTACTGCCCACCAGACAATATACACTATGGTAACTGCATAGGGAATATATTCCAGCGGGTATTGCAGCATGAATAAAAATGTGGCAAGCGTGACATTGATTAATACGATGTATTTAATGTACATCGAAGTCTGGGCCGGCGCAGCTTCCTGGTGGATTTCCCGGGTTACCGTTTCTTTGACCTTTCCTATTTTTTCAAGATTCAGGTTCATCATTTCCAGCTGGGAATGAACATCGGTCAATCCTACCTGAACATCGGCCACATCACGCAGTACGGGCTCAAGGCGTTTATAAACCACTTCATCAAAAGTATCGTTTGCTATATGTTCAAGATGCGTCCCCTTTTTAAGTACTAAAAAAGCGCCAGCGAGGCTCCCGATTCCCAGAATGAAGTATAGTAAATTCATCAGGAAATTTATAGGTTCAAAAGATGTGACAATATTGTATACAAGAGGGAAAAATGATGTAACCAGCAGATATATTGAGGTAAGGATCATGCTTATTACGACTATATATTCGCCGGGCGAGATGTGCCTGACCTTCTTATCCTGTCCATGAACAGGCTGTAAAACCCGAGTACGGGTGGATTCAGGTGCCCCAAGCAGGCTGTTCAAATCCAGTTTCTTACTGATATAAGCATCTTCCTTTTTTAATAATGAATCGATATTAATTCTTTTGCTTGAATAGCGTGCATTATTTTTTTCCATTGCTGGCATCTTTTAGTCTTGCTTCTGGTATAGACCTTTCTCTTTATACCAGTTTATAGCGTCGTGATGGATTGTTTTATTCGGGAATTTAGTCCAGGCTTCCTGAACAATAGATTCTGTTATTACTGCGTCTGGTGAAATTGCAGACACAAGTTCCAGTGAGATATAGCATAGACTGTTAAGAGTGCTTGGATGTCCTTCACTCTTTTCAATCAAGTATAAAATGGCATCTTCATCGAAAGGGTCAAAATCGCGTTTTTTCATTAATTCATGATAGCTCTTTTTCTTACTGGAAACAAGGGCGCGTATTATATATTCAAGTCGCTGGGACACTGTAAATGGCCTGGTATATTCGCGTATAAGAGCCCTTCTTAACATTGTATCAAGACTTTCAGTCCATTCTTCAATATGTTTTTCAAAGCGTGGAACTGCGAGGATCAAACCCGTAAACGCCCTGTTTGCTGCATAATAAGGATTGGTGGAATTGGTGATAAGTTCAAAAGCATCTTTTGAGAAATGCTCCCCCTGGTCGAATATGCAGAATAATTTCTTGTTATTTTTAACAAGCGCCTTTAAGACATCATCATATATGTCAAGAATCATTTCCCTGTCTGCTGTGGATAATTGGGCCAGATAGTTGGGGTCAAGGTCGCCGATTATCGATGTAGCAAGCTGTATCGAGCTCTGGCCATATATCTGGTTATACCAGAAAATAAACTCGGGAGGCAGGTTTCTTACGATAAAGTCGGCATTTTCGCTCTTCCCTGAACCTGTAGGGCCCATTAATATCATCAGGCTTGACTGGTTGTGCCTGGCAGCCCGCATTATCCTGTTGCAGACAATTTCATCTTTATTGATGAACATCTTATCATCAATAATCTTGTCGGCGAAAGGATTGAGACACATATGATGTTCCTTGATATATGTATCAAGCGAGTCCCTCTGGATAGTATATGACTCGGGTTTACTTATTAATTGTTCAATTATTTTTTCTAAATTCGCCAAATCCGACCCCTTCTATTAATTTGTATGCCTTCTATTAATTTATATATTACAAGACCTTCAAGATTAAAATCGTTTTTAAAATTAATTATTGGAATAGTTTATATACTTTATGAAAAAAAAATCGATTTATCTTTTTCACCTGCTTTTAAAATGTCTTGAAGGACGTGAATCTCTTATTGACAGGAACAAATACATTACAAGACATCCGAAGAATATCATCAGCCCCATGCTTCTCATGTTCTGGATAGTCTTTGCTATAGCAAGGTATTCCTCCGTGTATTGGTCTGTCCTGAAATCCAGTAAGAAATATCTACCCAAATCTTTTAAGACTGCGGGATTTGAACCTATAATGAAGGCTTTACCGATTACATCTTTTTTATTGATTTTCCAGCTATCTGTATTAGGATTATTATCACCTTTTGTTCTTATTGTATCCCCATTTATCTCAATAATCCTGTGCGTTACCGTAACCGGTTTATTCGAAACCACATTTTTTTGGGGGTCAGGGAATATTATTATATCCCCGACTTTTGGCTGTATTAAAATATCCTGCATAAATACGAGGTCGCCTTTTTTAAAGGTTGGCTCCATCGAACCTGAAGTGACGATTGCAAAAAATAACAAATGAGCTGAAAGAATATATGCTATGAATAGCGTTATCGCGATTGGCAGCAATACTTTTTGGAGCTTGGGTTTTTGGGCATGCTCATGGTATGCATTCATTGTTGCATTTATCTTGCCCTCTCTATTTGTCTTATTATATTTTTGTGCAATATACCCCGCAATTCCGATTGTTTTTTTGAACCCTTGCCGTCTGTCCAGAAATATAGCAAGTGCAATTGAAAATAATAGTATATGCCAGATTATGAACTTATAGAAGGGGTCACCTACAACTGATATCTGCCATGTAACATAACGCGCCACTGTAGAAATGATGGCAGTAACCATCATCGTTACAATCGCTGTAATCATTATCATATTTAGTTAATAGTTTGTTGCTGATACTTAAAATACCTTTTGTTTATTATTTTTAATTATATTTAAATAAATCATGGCATATAATTCGTATTAATACGAACATTTTTTTATGATTATTTCACGTACAAAACACCTTTGCCATTGACTATTACATCGCCCGTATATTTCCTGTACGTGACGCCGTCAACGGCTTCCGTGCCTTCGGCCTTGAAAACAGGCATCATTTCATCCACAGTTCCATTGACGATTATTGTGCCTTTTGCCATCTCGCTGCCGGGGCGGCTTGTATTGCCCTCGATGACTATTTTCCCTCCGTTGTTGCTGAGCCCGGGCAATATTCCTGCATTTCCTTTCACGATAATCTCACCGCCACACATGTGCTCTCCCATAAAGTCAAGGGTATTGCCAAGAACGGTTATCTTTCCGCCGCGCATACCACAGGTCTCTCCGCGGTATCCTGCGCCGAGATAATAAGCGGCGTTCCCTTCTATTATGAGCTCTCCGCCTTTCATCTCCCTGCCTGCCCAGGAATCCACATTCCCGGTTACGGATATTTTACCGCCGCTCATTTTGGCGCCAAGATGCATATCCACATTGCCTTTAATCATTATCAGTCCGGCAGTCATACCTTCCCCGATTCTCTTTATACGGGAAAAATCGCCGTCCATAACGATTTTAGTGTCAGCCGCAGAGCCAGAACCTTCAACCTTTACCGAGAAAAGCTCGCCGAGCGTGGTCTTCTGGTTCCCCATCCATGCTTCCATAGATAGTATTTCTTTTTCGGTTTTGCCGGCAAATTTATCCGGCGAAATGTTCTCAGCCTCGACTGAAATCCTGATTTCCTTTTTAGGTTTTATGGTCACTGTCTGCATGTTAGCTCACCTCCAC
This sequence comes from Candidatus Methanoperedens sp., assembly GCA_041494705.1. Classification (GTDB taxonomy): domain Archaea; phylum Halobacteriota; class Methanosarcinia; order Methanosarcinales; family Methanoperedenaceae; genus Methanoperedens. The sequence goes on along the minus strand of JBGQBI010000003.1, from coordinate 296,081 downwards.
CGGGATTGCGCCGGCTTTTATCACTCTCGGATGCGTGACGTATGCATCCTGCACCATATAGTTTGCAAGGTTTATTGAATAATAGTTCTTGAATTTCATACGTATATCCTTCATCATAATGTCGGTATGTTCTTCCGGCACTGAAGCATCTACCCAGAATGTCCTGCCCATGGGCGTAGCTGTAATCTGCCCGTCTTTCACGACTACCTCGCCGCCTTTTATAGTGTAAGCCGCAGATTGGAAGGCGCTCTTTATCTTTGCATGTTCCACGGACGGGTCTATCTGGTCGGGTTTAATGTCATATACAGAAATATCGGCGTCTGCGCCGACGCCAAGATGACCTTTGGTATCAAGGAGCCCAAGCACCTTTGCCTGGGCGGCTCTTGTCATTATTGCTATATCGTTGAAGTCAAGTTCACGTTCAATTCCCGGAATCTTTGTCCTTTTATGAACAGCCTCATGGAGCGTCTTGATCTCTTCCTGCCGTTTCTTATTGCTCATAAGAAGTGCGATGACCTCTGGATAATTCACGAAAGGGCCACCGTTCGGATGGTCTGTTGTGAGTAAAACCTTATACGGGTCTTTGGTTAGCAATGCAAGCTCAAGTCCCATAGCCCACATAATTGAATGTATTGAGACCTGCTTGGCATAGAATATTGGAACAACGCCTGAGGCATCTTCAAGCTCAACATCGCCGTTAGCCCATTTTGCATGCAATAATTTCGCGTTTGCATACTGGACGGGTCCATCGGCGGTCATCGTCGTCGCGCTTCCAAAAATAAGCTGCCCCATATCAGTAGTGATATTCTCACTATTGTTGAGGTAATTTGCGATTTCATCGGCTTTGGATTCAAAATCCCCCCAGTTCGTCCCGCCCCAGCAATTGAACGTGATATGAGTGACGTGCAGAACCTGCCTGTCCTTGCTCGGCTTCACCTGTTTTGCAAGCTCCATGCTTGCAAGCGTGGTCTTGTAATTACCCGGTTTCCCCAGGTTGTTGCAGTGAAGATGCACCGAATGAGGAAGTCCCAGCATCTCATTGGCTTTCATTAACGATACGATAATCTGTGCAGGCGTAACATCAAAATTCGGGACAACATCATCAAGACCTGTTACGTTCTTGCCAAAGCCCCACATCTCGCCTCCGCCCGGATTCACACATTTTATACCGAACCCTCGCGAGGCAAGGAGTCCCCATGCAACATAAGCCGCAAGCTTATCCATGTTCTTCTCACGCACATAATCCATTGTGGGCCAATTGCTGCCGAAAAGAGTGAGCGCGCCTTTGTCTATTATTGGAATTTCTTCTAACTCCTCATGTGTATGCCGCGCTTTCATGATAGCCTGTGCAGCTTCGAACACCGTGGTATAGCCCATCTGGGCGTAGCGGTATCCCATGGCATAGACATTCGGGACTGTGTATCCCGTGTAGGGCCTTGTTATTTTAGTCCTTGGCTTTATTCCTGACCGCGTATCCTCAGGGCGCATTATCCTTCCCATGTTCACTTTTGCGCCAGCTATATGCGAATGGGCGTCAACTCCGCCAGGCATGACCAGCCTTCCGCTGGCATCTATAACGGAAGCCGAACTACTGACCTTATCCACGATTTTTCCGTCTTTGATAGAAATATCGGTTTTATCGCCTGAAATTCCGTTCTTCGGGTCAAATACCGACCCGTTCTTTATAAGAAGCTCCATGGTTATTCACCCCTTATCTCTCTGACACGTTCAGTTATTTTTTCAAGGATCTCAATATCCGTAGGATGTGTAGGCTCTATCATCTTCCGAAAGCGCAGGGAAACACCGTCCATCCTGTATGCAGTACCTTCCACCTCAACACCGCAGATTGCAACGGGGATGACCACATTTGCGACCTCAGTCGTGGGGTTCCAGTACGGGTCCACCTGGACTACAGGTATTTTCGCAAGGTGCCTCACTGAATCTGCAGGGAAATGAGCGCCCGCGTCGCCTGCTATTATCATCGCTGCATCAGTTTCTTTCCTGGTAAGCACATCGTTCGCCGTGGTCTCTCCCGGATTATAATACGGCGCACCGCGTGAAAAATCTACAGCGGTGGCAAAACCAGTCTCCCACGAACAGACCTGCCCGAAGCCTGTGACATTGTAATGTCCGCGCATGGGCATGATTACATATTTTGTGAACGAGTTCAATTCAGTTATCAAAGAAATTGCATTATCGATGTTCTTATACCTGCCCTGGCTCTGGGTAAGCCCCATACCGAAGAAAACAGCGCCGAACCTTGCAGTTTTTAAGGTATCAACAAGTTTTACCAGTTGTTCCTTCGAAACGCCGCCTACGGTTGCGGGGACGACATCCGCATGCCCTGAAAGTATGGCGCGAAGCGCTGATAATACCACGTAATCACTTCCCTGCGCCACCTGTATGTATTCATCGGCTATGTTGGCGGTATCGGTTTTTCGTACATCAACGACGATTATTTTTCGCCCTTTGCGTCCTTTTTCCGAAAAAAATCCCTTTGCGAAAACAGAATAGCGTCCCATGTGCCTTGGGTGAGCCTGCACAGGGTTGCTGCCCCAGAATATCACAACATCAGCGCGGTTCTTGATCTGGCCGAGAGTCGATGAGGGAAGCCCTTTTTCATGAACAGCAAGCGTGGACGGTCCATGGCATACAGTGGCCGTATTATCTATGATTGCTCCCAGTTCCTCGGCAAGAAGAATGCCCTTTTTATGGACTTCGCACAGGGCCGATGCCCAGCCATACAAAAGTGGTCTCTTCGATTGGGCAAGTATCGCTGCGGCTTCGTTTATAGCCTCATCGTAAGATACTTCTTTGAAATCGGAATTTTTATCTTTCCTCATCATCGGCGCTTTTATCCTGTGATGTCCCATGATTTTTGCAGCGCCGAGCTTGCATGCGTTTTTTGCTTCAATTATTTTGTTATTTTCTGTCACAATCGTCAGATCATCGCACACACAGCCACAAAAAGGGCAAAGCGCATCTGTTATTACATTTGACATTACTTATACCTCGCAAAAAGTTCTTTCATCAACAGTATCTTATCATTCGTAACATCGATTTCAGCCGGAATCCCCTTGAACCCTGGCATTCCGCAGCCTTTTGTATCGGGGTCGACCACCGCATTGGCCCAGGGACCCATCGGGATGAACGCCAATCCATCCGGATTGCCGTTGTTTTCCTTCAATTTGACAACCACTTCCCCATGTTTTGTTTTAATCCTCACTTTTTCCCCGGATTTACCCAGAACCCCAATATCTTTTGAATTCAATTCACAATATGCAGTCGCTTCCTGATAATCAGAAGAGGTCTTATTTTCAAGATTTGCTCCCTGATTGATAGTTCGTCCCGTTATCAGTGTTACTTTTAATGTCATCTGAAACCCTCTTTTTAATGTTATGGTTGATAATTACGTCCATATTTAAAAAGTATGTGATTTTATTTGAATAAATGACACAAAAACAGAAAAATCAAACGACAAAAAAAGATAAAAAAATTAATGCTATTTTTATACTTCCGCTTCAGCCGCTTGCTGGACAGTTTCCGGCTCGGCGCCAGATTCGAATGTCAGGTCTATTTCAGGCAATATATCCACGTAATTAACCAATTCGTGATAAATTTCATGCCTTGGACTTACGATTATGACGTGCGCTGGAGGATGGATTTTCCGAAGCCTGCCGATTGCCATGCTGGGCTGGTCTTCAAGCGGTACTATCGCAGCCGCCAGACAGCATGCTTTTAACGGGCTTTTCATAATATGCACCAGGATATTATCTGCAAAAGTCGGTTCCAGTTTTCTTGCATGGTCAGCAAAAGTCATGTGACCGTATCGCACTAAATCGTAGAGGGCTATTCTTACCTTTGCCGCATCATCAGCCCTAACCACAGCCATTGAATTCATGTTCCCCCCTTTTTTACCTGAGTCCATTTTTATTAACCAAAAGAAGGTAGTAACACCAATATAAAAAGTGGTGATAATATAGTAGTACTAAAGTAGTACTACTAGGTTTGATTATCATTTAACCAATCGCACTGTTTATATCATGTCAAATCTTATAGTCGCCGATGAAAAGGGACTACCTTCGCTATTTTCCAAAGAGCTCATATTATCCGAACCAGATTGAAGCGATGGACGCCATCCATGAGGCCCTGATAAAGAAACAGGTTGTGCTGTTCGAAGGGGCATGCGGGACGGGAAAGACCCTGAGCGCTCTTGCACCTGCCCTCCATATCGCAAAAACGGAGAAAAAAATTGCAGTCATAGCAACCAATGTCCACCAGCAGATGGAACAGTTCATCGAAGAGGCGAGGGAAATAAGAAAACAGGCAGATATAAAAGTCGTTGTCCTCAAAGGCAAGATGCTCATGTGCCCGAAGCCGAACATGGATTATGATACATGCAGTTTGCTTCGTGATAATACCTACAAAATGATTGAACAGGAAAAAGACTTCGGGCATTTGAAAAACGAAATAAAATCTGTCAGGGATAAACTTAAGCGGACTGGGGATACCGGTTTGATTGAGCTTCAAAGGGAATTGAGCAGTGAATCGGATAAGGAAGAACGCAGGCTTCACGAAGTCAGGAAAAATTCATGCGATTTCCTTTTTGAACTTCTGAAAAGCGATAATGATGAATTTCGCAAATGGCTGTTTTCAGGCGTGCGCACGCCTGATGAAGTGGCAGAATGGGCATTATCGCATAATAGCTGTGGATATGAATTACTGAAACGGTACATGAAAGAAGCCGACCTTTTGATATGCAATTATCATCATTTTCTCAACGAGGATATACGCACCAACGTGCTTGGGTGGATGGACAAAGGTCTTCCCGATATTATCGCTATTTTTGACGAAGCTCATAATATCGAGTCGGCAGCGCGTTCGCATTCATCCATGAAGCTGGCAGAACTCACAATAAACAGGGCGCTTGACGAGATTGAGGCAAACAATGATACTTTACCGTCAAAGGACGTCGAAATTTTTCTGCGTGTTCTCATGGATACGCTGAAGTCCACGTATAATTATATTCTCGATAAGAAGTTCGGTGAGCGGGAAAGGGTGGGGGATGACTGGTATGACCTCCGGATTGCCGACCCTGAGGATAGGACAGATATGTTCAGGGCTAAGCTTCTAAAGGCGCTGGAAGGGGCAGGGATAAAAAAACCTGATGAAACAATAGAACGCATGAGGAGCTTCGGATTGACTATCGATGCTTTTTACGAAAAACAATTCAATGAAGGGAAAAGCCCTGTAAAGAAAATATCAAGCGCGATGACTGCAGCCGTCTTTCTTTCCAGTTACATGAAATCTTCAAACGACAGGAGCCATTATCCGATTTTGAGTGTGAGGCGCCATAACAGAGAGATATACGGAAGGCTTGAATTATTTACCTGCATCCCGAAAAATGTCACAGAGCCTTTGTTTAGTTCAGTTCATTCGGCAGTGCTTATGTCCGCCACCCTTGCTCCTTTCGAGACTATCAAGAAAACTCTTGGTATTTCGCGGGAGACTCGTGAACTAGCTTTCGGGCTCAGTTTCCCAAAAGAAAAACGCCTGACAATAGCCGCATCGGTCCCGCCACTGTTCGCCAAGGACAGGGACCAGACAAAAGAACTGGTAACAAAAGTCCTGAATGATATAATAGAGCAATCAGATGGCAATGTGATTATCTTCTTCCCGAGCTTTCATGAAGCTTCGCAGTACAGGAACAGGATTAAATGCAATGTCCCGGTCTTCCTTGACGAGGTTGGCGTTTCAGCGCAGCAAATCAGGGAAGATTTCTTCAGGATAGGCGAAGCGGGCGAAAAAGCGGTGCTGATATCCTATATGTGGGGGACTCTCACGGAAGGAGTGGATTATAAGGATGGAAGGGGGAGAACGGTGGTAATAGTCGGTGTAGGTTATCCTGCCCTTTCAGACAGGATGAAGGCAATCGAGGCGGCATACGAGGCGGAATTCGGGCACGGCTGGGATTATGCGGTTGAAATTCCCACGATAAGAAAAGTCAGGCAGGCGCTGGGACGGGTCGTCCGCTCGCCTTCTGATTATGGCGTGAGGGTGTTGCTGGATGGGCGATACACGTCCTCGTCCGTCAAACGCTGGGGAAAATATTCGGTTTTCAATATTTTTCCGGAAGAAGAACGTCAAGAGATAGTCGATGTTGAACCTGAGCGAGTAAAGTATTCACTCATGAACTTTTTTAATGATATAAGAAAAAACAGTGTAAAAAACCAAAAGTAAAATAAACAAAAATAAAAAGATATTACCTAAAAAAGTAGAAAAAAATAAAATTTATTCTACTTTCTCTGCAATTGCGAATTTTCGCATCACTTTACTTACTTTGATCTTAACTTTATCGCCGACTTTTGTCCCGGGTACAAAGATTACAAAACCCTCAACCCTGGCAATACCGTCGCCTTCTTTTGCTATGTCATCAATCGATACGTCATATGTTTCCCCGGCTGTTACCGGAGCATTACTTTCCTGAAATTCTTTCACTATTTACACATCCTTAACTTTCGATTATCAACTGTAAAGGGCAAACATAACCGCAGAAATAGACAAACTTTAACTGCCGTAAATGCTGCTGCTAAAACAGCCTCAAATCTTAATTTATAACTATTTTTAAAATATATAAAACTTTGCCGAAATTAGTCTATGGGACAAGGTGCTTACCAAAGCCGTATCCTCTTCACCCGAAAGATTCGCTGCACCTGGCTCCGTGAATAGAATTTTCGATTCTGTATTTGCAGGACGGTGCCAGGAGCGGCGAGCTGTGGGGTTTGGGTGAGGGTGGATATTGATGTGTCGATAAATACTTTCATTTTACCCAATCTAATCTCTTGGACTTGCGCAGATTATCCACAAATTTCTTGCTATCCACATCATAACCCCACGCGCCAAGGGTTTCTTTCACCACACCTGTTTTTTTCTCGGTTGCTCGCTGCTCTCTGACCATGTTTAAAATAGCATGGAGTTCTTTATCCAGAGCTAGAAGCCGCGCCTCAAGGTTTATCGAAGATTCCATAAATCTCACTGTTTAAATTAGTCTGCTCATATTAATATTGTTCTCCATGCTCTCCTCGACCCGCGCCAGGCATCGGGGGCAGGGGGGAGGGTTGGAGTATTTTTATTTGAAATTCGTGTCAAGTTTTATATATAAATCCAGCGTTTAGTTTTAATATGCAAGTTGATGGCGTTAAAGAAGGGCTTGTTATTCCTTACGGGACTCTTCACGATGCAAAGATATCCGGAAGAGTCGAAGTCAAAATCGGAGAAAAAGAACTTATCATCAAGGAAAAAAATATCACAAGAAGAATGAAGGGCTATTGCGGGAAATTGAGACTTTCCTTAAAAGAAATGAAGGATATATATTCTGATAGCATCTTAGAAAAATATGAGAAATGAGCTATCCGCCTTTAGAGAAAGGCCCATATTTATTGATGCAAACGTATTTGTCTATCATGCGGCAGAATCAAAGTATACCGAATCTGCAACTGCTTTTTTAGAGAAAGTTGAAAATAATGAGGTAGAGGCGTTCACCTCACCGGCTGTTATTGATGAGGCTGCATACGTCCTAATTATTAACAAAGGGCTTGAGATTCTTGATTCCAAAAGCCCTCGAAAAGTAAGAGAAATGATTGAAAAGGACAGGAATTTCGCACAGAAATGTTATTCAATCGTTAAGGGATTTTATTGGATATGTCAAATCTCTCGAAACCCTGAAGCTTCTTGAAATTACAGGCGATGATGCTTTTAAGATATACGATTATGGAACAGAATACCTGCTTCATCCGAAAGATTCGCTGCATCTGGCAGTTATGAAAAGATATAGAATATTCGACATTGCTACTAACGATAGCGATTTTGAAAGAGTGGAATGGATTAAAGTCTGGAATCCGTGAATAGACTTTTCGAGCCTGCATTTTTGGGACGGCGCCGGCGGGCAGGGGAGGCGCGCGGTTTTAAAGAGAGGCAGCCTGAGGACGTGTTAGGGAAGCTTGTTTGGGTTTATTCGACCCGCGCCGGGGCATCGGATGCGGGGGATGCGCCGGTGTCTGTTTGCGGCGGCGCGCATCATCTATTAATTTAGCAACGAACTCGTACGAACTTGTACGAACTCGAATTGAAAATTTTAGCAAGCTGTGCTTTGCGTTCTTTTGCGCGCTTTGCGGTTTTGGTCGATGAATCACCCCAAAGGACGCAGAGGGCGCGAAGATTTTGGGGTGAATTATAGCATTTTGCGGCGGCGCCAGAGTCTGAGGATGCGGATGGCTGAATTATTTTAGACTGTTCGGGCGCTTGGCTTTGAGGTTTGTAGCCTGAATTTTGTGGATTGGTGCGGGATGCCGCAATCTCCTCGACCTACGCCGGGTTTCAGCGAGGGGATGGGACATGGGATTGACGTAGGAGGGCAGTCGTATTTGTATTATTATTTTTACTATCTAATTTATATAGTATCTCAGCATATCGTTATTAAAATGCCTAGGTCGATAGATGATTTAAGTCCATTTTTTGATGAAAAAGTTATCGAAGTTTTGAGAGAAAATAACTATTCAGAGATATGGGATGATCAATGGGAGTGCATCCAAAAATGTCTGGTTGATAGAAAAAATGTTTTTATAGGTCTTCCAACTGGTTCTGGGAAAACATTCCCTGCGTTGTTATCGGTTATTGATACTGTTTTAAAAAAGAGAGGAAAAGCTATCTATATTGTCCCATTGAGGGCTTTGGCTAGACAGAAATATGAGCAGTTTAACAGAATATTAGCTCCATTAGGAATCTCAGTCGGAATAACTACTGGGGATTATGCGAAATGTGAGTATACTAATATTGGTAGGAAGGACGTAATTATTGCTACAATTGAGAAGGTAGATTCTTTAATTCGTCACAATGAAGAATGGCTCTATGATGTCTCATTATTTGTTATAGATGAAATTCAGATGGTTGATGATAAATCAAGAGGTTTAACCTTAGAGATAGTGGTATCTGAAATAATAAGAAAATTTAAAAAGGCTCAAAGAATAGCATTGTCTGCAGTAATTGGTAATCCAGAAGAAATCAAAACTTGGTTAGCAGATGACATTGTTTTTAATAAAAACCGTATTATTCCATTACATGCCGGGATATTAAGCAATTATGGAATACTACAAATCGAAAAGGAGAAAATAAAAATTCCAATCAGAAAAAATGTCTATACACATAATAAGGGTAGTATGGATAGATGGAAATCGATTCGATATGGAAATACTATAGATTTAGTAAAATATTTTATTAATCAAGAAAAACAATGTATAATTTTCACTAACGCAAGGGATCATGCGGAGAGTCTGGCAGTTGCATTAGCATTAGATATAAAACGTGGGGGATATAGTATTGATGAAGTAGTATGCAAAGAAATATCACAATTAATTGATGATTCTATCGAAGAAAAAACTAAATTTTCTAAAAATTTGATTGCTTGTGTGCGTTTAGGTGTAAGTTTTCATCATGCAGGTCTTCAATTAATTCAAAGAGATATTATCGAGAAAAATTTCGAAAATAGAAATTTAAAGGTGCTTGTATCAACTCCAACTCTGGAACAGGGTGTAAATCTTCCAGCAAATGTTGTAATTATTTCAGATTATTTAAAATGGAATGGACATGATTTTGAGCCCCATCCAATAAATAGTGTCTTAAATATGATGGGAAGAGCGGGAAGGCCAGGGTATCATAAATTTGGAGAAGCTATTCTCATTGAAGACCAATCAGTAGATGGACAACTTTATGGTAAATATATCAAAAAAAATCCAGAGAGAGTCCTCTCTCAATTAAGAGTTGCGAGAACACGCCAGAAACATTTGAACGGATTAATTGCCTCCAATAGAATAATTCCTATAGAAGAAATATTTGAATATCTTAAAACGACACTTTGGTTTACTATTTATAGATATGAATTTGAAGAATTCGATCTAAGAAAAGAGATTTTTAAAGATTTATCGTATCTGGAAGATAATGGTTTCATTAAAAAATCAGGATCTTATTATATTCCTACTAAGTTTGGTAAAGCTGTTTCAGATTCCTGCATAGATTGCGAAACCGGCCTGCTATTTTTAAGGGGTTCTCAAAAAATTATGTCGAGCTTGTACACGGAGAAAGATTTAGAGAATCCTTGGCCAATATTTCAATTATTACTTTTGTCTCCTGAAGTTAATAATTATAGACCCTACGATAATGATTTTGAGGGGCTAGAGTTAGCATCGCGGTTTAAAGCTAAGGATTTATTGCTATCTAGGATGCCGGATAATGGAGACGATGTTGAAAAACAAACATATTCTAGAAAATCTCTAGCAGCATTTTTACTTTGTAATTGGATGGAAGAAAAACCATTGGAAGAAATAATTGGCAAATATCCTGAGCTTAGGGATGCAGATTTTTATGAACTTGGTGAGATGTTGGAATGGTTAGGAGACGCATTTGTAAAAATTGCTATATTGAACGGTGTTTCTAAAGGGATAACAGATAGAATACTTATCTACTGTGATAGAGTTGTTGGAGGAATCAAAGAGGAATTATTGGAATATATAAAAATTGAGGGGGTTAGACGGAAAAGCGCGAGGAAATTATTCAATGCTGGTTTTACATACAATTCATTGAAGGATTTGGATCATGATGCTTTATCTAAATTAGTTGGCCCGTTTGTGTCCAAAAAAATCAGAGATCATTTCGAGAAAGTTACAAAAGAAGGAGAAGAATCGATTTTTAGAGAAGAACAAATCTATGAAGAAATAGCTGAAATTGTTGCCGAAGAAAAACATATAAAAGAAATGGTTGAAAAAAGTGGAAAGAATAAAGAATATTTAACAAATAATTTACGAGAGACTAAATTTACAGAAAGATTGGAAAAAATTAAGCTGTTCTGTGAAAATCAATTAACATGGGTGCATTCAGATTCAAAATATTTTAGATTTTTTACTAATCATGGTACTCCCCATTCAAACAATGTTTTCAATTTAATGAATCAACTTTTAGATAACTGGGAGTTAAAAAAAGGTGAAAAAAGATTAAATGAATATGAATATTTTTTATTAGCTGTATGTTCTTGGTGTCATGATCTAGGAATGCTTAAACAAGAAGGCGAAGATTATGATAATCTGGATGTTGTTAAAAATGTAAGAAAAGAACATGCCAGAAGAATAATTCCTTTTTTAGAAAAAAATTATTTGAAAATGGGGCTATTAAACGATACTGAAAAAGCGATAGTTGCACAAATATGTTTACATCATAGTAGCAATGAAAAAATAGATAATGTTGTGGAAACTCAAGCAGTATTGTTAGATAAAAAACCGAGTAGTATTAGAAGTAAATTGATATCAGCTTTACTTCGATTGGCGGATGCATTAGATACTGATAAAAATAGACTTCCAAGAGAAGAGCATCGGAATCATCATTTAATAAGCGAAATACAAAGAGATGAATATAGAAAAATCGAGATAGTTCAAGAAGTTGTTATATCCATTGAAGAAAAATCAATTTTAATTCAAGTATTATTAAATAAAAGTGATTCTGATGCTGACAAAATTTTTAATGAGGTCAAAGATAAATTAATTGAAGAGTTTGAGTCGGTTAAACCTATTTTACTAGACCATGGTATTAATATTAAAAACATTCAATTTTTAGTTACTCGGGCTTAACTAAATTTTTATCGTACCTCAAATCACTCCCATCTCCGTCAGCCTCTCCGGCAAATACTTATCCGTAACATAATCCAGCCCCTTCCCCGCAAAAGCCTGCTGCTCTGCCTTCTTTCCAATCTTTAGCATAAGATTAATCTGGTCTTTCCAGTAGGGCGTATCAAATCTCGGATCTGTAAGTTCGCTCTCAAGCGCCTTAATGTCCTGGTCGTTCAGCTTGTCCGTTGAAAGCTCATACTCCACGATATCTGTTGACTGCACCCCGATGAACTTCGCGGCAGGCGTTGCCATGAACTCTGAGAGATGCGCGCTCTTGATGGCGCCGTAAGCAACGCTTGCGTATATGCGGAAGCTCCACGGGTCGCCGTCAGTGAACACCACCACTGGCAGTTTCAGTTCCTCGTTCATGCGCTTGATGATGCGCCGCGTGCTTCGCGCGGGCTGTCCCTTCAGGTGCACAAGGATGGCATCGAATTTCTCGTCAAAACCGTTCTCGATGAGCCTGTCCTGCATACCGCCGGTCTCGATGGCGATAATGAACTTCGCGTCGTGCTCCACGAACTTTATGGTCTCCACATTATAAGGTATCTGGTATCCAGCCTCTCCAACCTCGTCCTGGCAGTGCATGGTGCGGTCGCCGCGCTTTGTTAATTCCTTGATCTTGATAGGACCGTATAATGTCGCGCCATTCTCCTCGGGGCGCACATGGAAATCCTCGCGCTGCAAGCCTGTTATTATCTCAAGGTCTTCTATCAGGCGGTCGCTTTCAGCCTGCTCGTGGAATTTTGCGATATCCCAGTTCTCACTGATATAATACAGTTCTCGAAGGGTTGAGCTTTTGTTCTGGTCAAGATGACCTTTCATCAAAAGTTCCACCACATGCGATGTCTTGAGGAGCTGCGTTGCCCCTTTTACGGTTTTCGCGCTGCGCATGCTCTCGCTGTCTCCGTAAACCCACACATCGCTGTCCTCGTTCAGTTCGATATTCTTCTTGGTGCGCGAAGGCAGGACGATATGAGGTATAGTCTCGCTCTCGAATTGCTCATAGAAATCCTGGATGAGTTTCTTTAGAGTCGTCTTTGAGAGAGAATCACGTATCTCCTTATTGCTTTTCTCGGTTTGATGAACCCCATTAGATTCATCCTTTTTAGACGGGTTCATCAAAGTCATACATTCACCGCTTTTGCGCCTGTAATAAGTTCACTCTCGATGCCCTCAACCACAAGCTGGGGAAGTTTTGCAGCCTCATCCGGCCCGATGCCAAGTTTGTAAATAACCGCTTTCTGTTCGCCGGGCTTAAGCGAGATTTTCCATACATAATCTATCTGCTTTCCAACAGGGATTTTCTTTGGCTCGGGGCTTGGCGATTCGATAGAATAAGGAAGTGTCTCATGAAGAATGAAATGATGCACTGAATCCCCGTGGTTTTTCAACCTTATTTCCACATCAAACCCTTTCCCGTTCTGTTTCACCACTCTCTGGGCAAACACATTCCCCATGATTTTCGCAACTATCGGTGTAATATCAGGCGTCGGTCGCTCAAGAATCTCACCCACCTTTTTTGCCATGCGCGGCAGGATGGAATAGATGATTTCCTCCTTTTCACGTCTTTTTTCAAGATTGTCCTGCCTTGACAAATAGAGCTTGAGTCGCCGCGCCACATCCTTAAGCGCAAGTTCCACATCTCCCATTATTTCAGGAACATCGGCAATCGCTTCTTTGGATTCGGAGGTAAAAGGAATATGCGTGGATGCAACATGAACTAAAATTATGGCAGGACCGATGGGAAGCGAGCCGCCCGGCTGGTCAAGGGAATAGTTCCTCCAGTTGATATTCTCGATTGCATGTGTTATGGCGCAGGCCCCCTGCTGGTAGAGAAGAGGCACACGGTTTGCAAATCGCAATATTTCAACTTTCTCTTCCTTTGATAGATTGCCGCCGTAAGCTATCCCGGCTTCCACCTGGAACGGGTGACCGCTATGCACACCCGCAGGCCGCGTCGTGGTTTCGATAAAATCAACGGTGTGTTCTTTCCCGACGCCTTTGCGAATAAGCTCCTCTGTGATGGGAGAAAGGCAATCGGTAGATGGCGCCAGTATCTTTACCTTTTTAAAAGCCTCATGCAGCCTCTTTGCCTCGTCAAGCGTAATTGCCTTCGGGTTGGTTTCAGTGTCAATGCCCGCTTTATTGCATATCTCTTTTGCAGTTTGTGCGCCTATTCTTGAAAATGATTCCCTTAAAAAATCATCAAGTTTATCGGTTTCGGAATACCGCAGCATTTTCATCAGCGTACCGAGTTCAATCCCGTGTGGATGCGGCAATATCTCCACAGCCTGCACTGGCTGTTTATCGGTCGCCCTTTCAAATATTATCTGGTTATTATCGGGTTCGATGAGAGTAATACGAGCATGTGGGTTTACAATTGCGGTATCCTTGAGATATTCATAGACAGACTGCCTCCTTCCCTTGATATACGAAGCTTCCATCTCAAGCTCGATGCGCGTGCCTCGCAGCCTGTCCCAGTCGGTTATTTTATCGACAAGGATTTCAGGTTCGTTGGTCTGCGTGTTTATGAGAAGTTCAAAATAGTGTGCCGGTGCGTCCTTATCTATTTTCGATACGATTTTTGCAGGCCTGCCAGATGTGAGCTGCGAATACAATACGGTCGCTGAGATGCCGATTCCCTGCTGCCCGCGGCTTTGCTTGACTGCATGGAAACGTGAACCGTAGAGTAATTTTGCAAAAACCCTTGGGATTTGCTCTTTTACGATTCCCGGCCCGTTATCTTCTACGATAAGCGTCAGGTTATTCTTGGACGCATTTTCAAGTTTAATTAAAATATCAGGAAGTATTCCCGCTTCTTCGCAGGCATCAAGGGAATTATCTACCGCTTCCTTGACCGACGTTAACAGGCTTCTGCTACTTGAATCGAATCCAAGTATTTGCCTGTTTTTCTCAAAAAATTCAGCGATACTGATGGCCTTTTGCTTTTTCGCAAGTTCTTCGGCAATGACCATTAAGTATCCTCTAAAGCTCAGCTCCCACTATTGTCTGCGTTTTCGTGACGTTTTCGCTTTCCCTGATAGTGTCCACCAGTTTATTTAACGCACTCAAGCCATCCACATTGCTTATCACAACAAAATCATATTCCCCGAACACATGATATACATCTTTTATTCCTTTTATCTTTACAAGCCCATTATATGCCGCTTTTTCCTGCCCGGGCACAACATTCACAAGAGTAACTCCTATTACCAAATTTAATCACCAGACCTTGATTCATAATTGAATCTTTATTCTACAGATATACTTTAAGTACTAAAAAAGCTTTGTATATACGGGGTTTTTAGATATTATTATCAAGGAAAACCTCAAATATGAAAAATACTATGTCCATTAAGAAAATCGAGGTTATTATCAATGAAATCAACAAAATCGTTGTGCCCTGTATGCTCTGCTGTTATCGATGCCACGATTGTTGAAGAGAATGGGAAAATCCTTCTTAAAAAAACGTGCAGTAAACACGGATATTTTGAAGATGTTTATTGGTCAAGTCCGAAGCAGTTTAAGCGGTTTGAAAAGTTCTGGCATGACGGCGACGGAATATCAAATCCTATCGGTGCAGATGGAAATTGCCCCCATTCATGCGGGATATGCTCTTCTCATAAGACCAGCACCATCCTTGCCAATATCGATGTCACCAACAGGTGCAACCAGGCATGCCCCGTATGCTTTGCGAATGCGCAGGCCTCAGGCTATCTTTACGAACCCTCGCTTTCGCAGATAAGGGCAATGATGCAGATGCTCCGGGATCAAAAACCGGTGCCATGTCCCGCGGTCCAGTTTGCAGGCGGCGAACCCACGATGCGTGAGGATATTGTCCGGATTGTCGGTATGGCCAAGGAGTTTGGATTTACCCAGGTCCAGATGGCGACCAACGGAATTAAGCTTGCAAAAAGTCTCTCATTATGCAAAGAGCTAAACGAAGCGGGTCTCCATACCGTTTATTTACAATTCGACGGCGTGACCGAAGAGCCTTATATCATAAACCGGGGTTACAATGCCCTGCCTCTTAAACTTAAAGCAATTGAAAATTGCAGAATGGGAGGATTGACAAGCATTTCTCTTGTGCCCACGCTCGCAAAAGGCGTAAACGATCATCAGGTAGGGGATATTATCAGGTTCGCGGTCAATAATATGGATGCTGTGAAAGGCATTAACTTCCAGCCCATATCTTTTGCGGGAAGGATAAATAAAAAAGAAAGGATGGAAAAAAGGATAACCATCCCGGATTTATTTGATTTGATAGAAGCGCAGACGGACGGCGCTATTACCGGAGACGATTTCTATCCAGTTCCTTTCGTTGTACCTATTTCTCATTTTGTTTCAGCCGAGGAAGGAATCCCGAATATTGAATTCACGGTTCATCCGCACTGCGGCACTGGTACCTACGTGTATGTGGAAGATGGTAAAATGATCCCTATAACCCGATTTATCGATGTGGAAGGACTCCTTGAACATATAGAGGAACTGGCATCGCCTAATTCAAAATGGCTTGGCAAGTCTCTCGGGAATATGAAAAGAATGGGGAGCCTTATTTCTGCACTGCCGAAATATATCGATATGGCGAAAGCGCCAAAATCAGTAGATGTGAAAAAACTCTTCATAGATGTTCTAAAGGAAGGGACAGGGGATGCAACAAAAGAGTTCCACCGCCATACTCTCTTTATAGGCTCTATGCATTTCATGGATTTATATAATATGGACCTTGAGAGGATTAAACGATGCGGCGTCCATTATGCCACACCCGACGGGAGAATTATTCCTTTCTGCACATATAACACATTACACAGGGTTGAGGTTGAGAAAAAATTCTCAACACCTTTAATTATGGCAAGAGCGCATTAAGACAGAATAATGATCTCCGGCAGCCCGCTTTTTCTTCCAGGATATTTTGATGTGATGAAGGATAAGCTTCCATCGCAATTCCTGGTTTCCCAATCGGTGAGTGTTGATTTCAATAAGGATTCCACGCTTCCTGAACTCTGGAAAATACACGACACAGCGATGCGCTCTTTTCGTGAGATATTCGATAGTATTGCATCTATCGATGAACTCGCCCCCCGTGCAAGCCCGTCGCTCCTTGACCTGAAAATTGCTATCGCTGATAAAATTATTCAAAGCTGCCATTTCTGCGAACGAAGATGCGGGATAAACCGTAAAAAGAAAGAAATCGGTTATTGCAGGCTGGATGCCGTCTCGCGCTATTCAGCCGAGTTCCTGCATCACGGCGAGGAGCCTGAACTTGTGCCGTCGCATACGATATTCTTCACAGGCTGCAATTTTTCCTGCGTCTATTGCCAGAACTGGCAGATTTCACAGGCGCCTGAAAGTGGAATGCCCATTTTACCTCAGGAACTTGCAAGAATCATCACCCTCCGGCGCGCTTACGGGTCAAGGAACGTTAATTTTGTCACGCCGACGCCTCATACCCATACTATCCTCAAAATCCTGAATGCGCTTCGGGTTAATGTTCCTGTCGTCTGGAATTCCAACATGTATTATTCAGGAGAAATCGCAAATTTGCTTGAGGGCGTGGTTGATGTATATCTCGGGGATTTCAGGTATGGGAGTGACGAATGCGCAATGAAATATTCAAATGCGCCCGATTATTGGTCAACCGTAACAAGGAATTTCATGTCGGCTTACAAAAGCGGTGAAATTCTCTTGAGGCACCTTGTTCTTCCGAACCACATCGATTGCTGCACAGTGCCGATAGTAAAATGGACGAAAGAGCATATACCGAAAGTCAGGTTTAACCTCATGTTCCAGTATTCGCCTAACTACAGGGCGTACGAGTACCCTGAAATAAACCGAAATCTTACAAGAGAGGAATGCCAGAGGGCGCTTGCAATTGTAAAAGAGTCGGGACTTGAAGACGTGCTGGTATGAATAACTTTAAGAAAGGTTTATCAAACGAGGGGTATGCAAAGCATACCCCAACACGCCCTCCCGAGGCGTGACTCGGGACGTCATAAAGGGGCGCAACCCCTTTATGAGAAAAACAATGCAAATAGCAAAAGGTAAATATGTTGTGTTATAATCTAAGCGAATCTTAACCTGTCGAAAGGAGAATCCCGATGAAATTGATCAATGATAAGGCAATAGAAGCCTATGTTAAAAACTTTAATTTTAAACAGATGCTCATTTTTCCAGTAATACTGCTTTTGTTATCGCTTTCCATACTGGCTTACACAACCTACAAAACAGGGGCGCCTGTTGAACTCGGTTTGGAATTCAAGGGCGGTACGGCGATAATTTTTGATAGTTTAAAAACTCCGGACCAATTGAAAGAGGAGTTTGCGAATTACCCCGGGGTTGAGGTAAGACAATACAGTGTTGGGGACCGAAAAATAATGGAATTCAGCCCGATGGACGCATCTTTAAAAGATGAGCTAATCAAAAAAGTAAAATCTGAATCTACGAATCCCGATACTGTGGAAATAAGTGACATGGGAGAACAGTTCAGTAAATCATTGCAGGGCCAGGCGGTTCGCGCCATAGTTATCTCGTTCGTTTTTATGGCAATCGTGATTTTCATAATTTACAAGACATTTGTTCCATCCATAGCCGTAGTTATATCTGCATTTGCCGACATTACGTTTGCGGCTGCGATGACTGATGTATTCGGGATATTTCTGTCTCTTGGAACAGTAGCGGCTCTTCTGATGCTTATTGGTTATTCCGTGGACACGGATATACTTTTAACTACGCGGCTTCTCAAACGTAAAGGGGAATTAAACGATAAGATAAAGGACGCAATGGTAACCGGGTTAACTATGACCTTAACAGCGCTCGCCGCTCTTATTGCCATGTTTTTTGTCTCATCCGGTCTTATTATATCGTTCACGCGTATTGATATAATCCGGGACATTTCTGTTGTGCTCATTTTCGGCCTGATTGCGGACATCATAAACACCTGGATGACCAACGTTGGTATCCTCAGGTGGTATATAGAAAAAGGTACGCGGAAAATGGAAAAAGTAATTGAAAAACCAAAAAAGAAGAGGCAGACATCATGAACGAAGAAGAACCTTTTTATAAGAACTGGCGCGTCCTGCTGCTCATTGCTGTTATTCTGGGCTCGATTACTGCTATCACGGTGTCATACTCTAATGGTCAATTTCATATCCAGAACAACTTAAAGTACGGTATTGATCTTGACGGCGGTTCATGGCTGCAGGTGCAGCTCCAGGGAGCTATCGCGCAGGTGGATGCCGACCCAGGAAAAATTGCCCAGATAGAATTGGGAAAATTGCTGAATGATTCCTCTATTAAAATAGACGAAGCCACGGCAGCTTCTATCACTTTCACAACTTCAAAAGAGGTTACCCAGAAAACTATGGATTCATTGGGATTTGGCCCATCTACACTATCAGTCGCCCCGTCAGGGGGAACCAAGGTAACACTGCAAACAAACAAGGATTTTTTAATTCAAACATACCTGAAAGACAAACTGAGCGCTGATGTCAAGCAGATACCGGGCAACTTTCCAACATTCGAGATAAGAAAAGCCGTAACCGAACAATCATTGAACGCCATTTTACAACCCGTTGGCGGAAAAGTCATCCCGCCGTTCCGGGTGGGTGTAACCACAGAAACCCGCGATGAGACAAAACAGAGGCTTGAAAACAAACTCAATCCCATTGCCGTTAAGCAGATAACGATAACGCCAATAGGCGATAATTATTTACTTATCGACCTGCCCGGAGTATCCATAGAAGAAGCGAGAAAGCTTGCGCTTACACCTGGAAAATTCGAGATACGGATACAGACTAAAGGTAACGAGACAGAACATGTGCTTTTCGGGGACCAGATAACAGGAGTAGGAGTCCCGCAGACGGAGCAGGGGGGTTACTGGGGCGTATCCTTTGAACTCACCGATGACGGGGCTAAAGCGCTTCGTGACGCAGCGATACAATATGGGGCGGTGACAAATCCAGCCGCGCATTACCTCAGTATGTATCTTGATGGTAATCTTGTATTTGATGCACCGCTTGCTGCCAATCTGGCAAAGAACATACAGAGTGTTCCTGTGAAAAACATGGTAGCTACTACGGGCACCGGTGACGCGGGACAGGAGAAAGCAAAAGAGCTCCAGCTTCATTTGAGAGCAGGCGCATTGCCGGTCCAGGTGCTAGAGGCCGGTTCCGGTGAAGTATCAGCACCTCTTGGAGCCAAATTTAAAGAGCAGGTCTTAATCGCCGGATTGGTCGCTCTGATATTGGTAGCCTTTGTAGTTTCTCTCAGGTATAAGCAGCCCAATATCATAATCCCGATGCTCTCAACATCATTCAGCGAAATCATCATAATCCTGGGATTTGCAGTTCTTTTCGGGCTCCAGCTTGACCTGGCCACTATTGCGGGAATCATTGCGGTAATAGGTACTGGCGTAGACCATCTCATAATTATAACAGACGAAGTACTCGCAGGCGGCGCCATGCCGCCGGACAAGGTGTACAAATCCCGCATCTCGAAAGCGTTTGCCATAATCTTTGCGGCGGCAGCCACGGTACTTGTAGCTATGTTGCCTCTCATATTCTTCATGGATTCAAGCGCCCTCAGGGGTTTTGCAGAAATTACCATAGTCGGTGTGTTCATAGGTGTCTTTTTGGCAAGACCTGCATACGCGGTTGTTATCAAAGGTATGCTCAGGGAAGATACCAGCGCAAAGTTTGTTGATGAGGATTGAAAAGGCATACAATTAAGTGATAGCAGGACTAATCATTTAAGCAGCGAGGTTAGTTCATGAAGACAAAAGTCTTAATAATGGGAGCCGCAGGGCGGGATTTTCATAATTTCAATGTTTATTTCAGGGATAATGAAAATTATGAGGTTGTGGCTTTCACAGCCGCTCAGATTCCCGGGATTGCAGGACGCGTTTACCCAAAAGAACTGGCAGGTCCGCTGTATGGGAACGGCATCCCGATATATCCCGAGGAAGAGCTGACAGGTCTCATTAAGAAGCACAGTATCGACCAGGTGGTTCTCGCTTATTCTGACCTGTCGCATGAAACGGTTATGCAGAAAGCCTCTCTGGTTCTGGCAGCAGGTGCGGATTTCCGATTGATGGGTACTGAAAGCACCATGCTTCGGTCAATAAAACCTGTTATTTCGGTATGTGCCGTGAGAACCGGCGCAGGAAAAAGCCCGACATCGCAAAAATTGGTGGACATCTTAAAAGAAAGAGGGTATAGAGTGGTGGTAGTGCGCCACCCGATGCCGTATGGAGACCTTCTCAGGCAGGAATGCCAGAGGTTTGCTTCGATGGAAGATTGCGTGCGTAACGAATGCACTATAGAAGAGAGGGAGGAGTATGAGCCGTATATCTGCTGCGGAAGCGTGGTTTACAGCGGCGTTGATTTTAAGAAAATCCTTGGCGCTGCCGAGAAGGAAGCGGATATTATTATCTGGGATGGGGGTAACAACGATATCCCTTTTTACAAGCCAGACCTCCATATCGTAATTGCAGACCCGCACAGGGCAGGGCATGAGTTGACCTATTATCCTGGCGAGGTGAATGTACGTCTTGCAGATGTGGTTATTGTGAACAAGGTGGATTCGGCAAGGAAAGAGGATGTAGAGCTGGTTATCAAAAATGTCAGGTCAATAAATAAAAAAGCAATAATCATAAAAGCCAATTCCGCGATAACTGCCGACAAACCTGAATTGATAAAAGGGAAACGCGTTCTTGTCGTGGAGGACGGGCCCACTTTGACCCACGGCGGAATGGCTTTCGGCGCAGGTGTTATCGCTGCAAAGAAATACGGGGCTAAAGAAGTGATTGACCCGCGCCCGCATGCCGTGGGCTCGATTTTGAAAGTTTATAAGGACTTCCCGCATCTTGGCGCAGTGCTTCCTGCTATGGGTTATAGCGTTGTCCAGACGAAGGAACTGGAGATGACCATAAACGCCGCGGATTGCGATGCTGTGATTGCGGGCACGCCAATTGACCTTGGCGGCTTACTTCTTCTCAATAAGCCTGTTGTGAGGGTGAGATACAGGATTGAGGAAGTTGATGTTAAGCTGGAAGAGATTATAGATGAATGGTTAAAATCCAAAAAGATAAAGAAGAGCAAATAATAGAAAATTTTCTTATTTCTTCCCACTATGAAAATTATTGTTTTATCTGATACCCATATTAAGCAGGGGCAATCGCTAGAGAAGAATCTTCCCAGGGAACTTATTTCCATTATCAAACGTTCAGGCATCATCATTCACGCAGGGGATTTTGAATCTCTCGGATGTTATAACGAACTTAAGGGTCTGGGGAAGCTCGTAGCAGTTCATGGCGATACTGACAGCCCCGAATTAATGAAGCTCCTTCCTGAGCGCAAAATCATAAAGGTAGAAGGGGTGAAAATCGGAGTTATACACAAAGGGCAGCTAACATCGGAGAACACAGACGGGCTTCGCTACCTTGCAAAGGAAATGGGCGTGGATGTACTCGTATTCGGGCATTTCCATCATCCGATAGTGCAAAAAACAGATGTGTTGCTTCTTTCACCTGGCAGCGCAACGGTTCCCGGCATAGCAGAACCAAGCGCAATCGAGCTTGAAATTATAAAAAATACAGTGAAAGGGAAAGTAATCAGATGTAAAGACAACGTATGCACTTATTTCGAATACGAGAAACCGTAAGCCTATTTTTTGCTCTCGATGAGCTTTTTAATCACTTCTCTTATCTCATCGGGGTGTCCAAGCACGGTTATTCCAGGCATTTTCCGGAGCTTGTCCACGGCTTCGATATCCACATCCCGCATCGTGAGTGTGAGTTTTCTTCCGTCCGGTAAATCCGTGGTTACTTCGCCCCTTCTCTGGTCTGCGGGAAAAATATAGACAGGCACTTTTGCTTTCATCGCCTGCGCCGCTGCATTCGTGAGCAGCGTATCCGAAATGCCCGCAGCGATTTTCGCAACGGTGTTTGAAGTTGAAGGCGTGATAAGGAGGAAATCGTATTTCCCAAGCTGCAAATCCCCTACCAGGAAGGGGATGTTGGGCGACTTCTCTGAATAGGTTTTGGGAAAGCTTGTTTTCAGGTCATTGAAGAGCCTGTACCATTTTACCACCATCTCGCCTGCCTCAGAGAGATATACTCGCACGTCCAGATTGTGCTCTCTTGCGAGGTCTTTCATTATATCGAGGCTTTCTTTGAGATAGTCCCCGCAGCCTGTGATTCCCCATGCGATTCTAAGAGTCATAAGACCTAACCGGATTTATATTAGATTAAAGCCGCAGATTCCGAGTCGCGCCTGTCTTCGACACGCTTTGCGAACGGAAGGGCGCATTCACGTCAACCGTCACGTCAGTTGACGCCGTGCACACGTATGCCAGCGCATCTGGCATACGTGGACGCGTCCTCAAGGGGCGCAACCCTTGACGTATGGCTCTGCCATACGTGTCAATCTTCATGACAACTCCAGTATCTACGGTTTCTATTAAGATTATTGGATTACAACTTTTATAATCTTATCGCCCTGTTTGATTTTTTCCACTACGTCCTGACCAACAATTACCTGTCCGAACACAGAATGTTTTCCGTCAAGGTGTGGTTGTGGTTCTTCAGTGATAAAAAACTGGCTCCCTCCGCTGTTTGGACCTGAATTGGCCATGGATAATGCCCCTTTTGTGTGTTTTAGTTTTGGATGAAATTCATCTTTTATTGCATAACCAGGGCCGCCTGTTCCATTTCCTTTGGGGTCTCCGCCCTGTATCATAAAACCGCGTATGACCCTGTGGAAAGTAAGCCCGTCATAGAACCTCTTCTGCGTAAGTTTAATGAAGTTCTGGGTTGTTATCGGAGCTTCCGCTTCCTTAAGTTCGATTTTTATCGTTCCTTTAGCTGTTTCTAAGATTGCGGTTCTGTTTGGCATAATTATCACGATGGCTTAGAGGCGGTTATGGTATAAGTGATTTTTGAAATGGGGATATTTACTTATTCAGATTGGACCTGAAATAATTCATTGCCGAAATGTTTAAATTCCCAAAACGCCTTCCCACAAAAAAGCGAGGCAAAAACGGGTCATGACATTCGACCTTAATAAAAGAGAATATGGCGGATGGTTCGCGCCCATAGAAAGAGATTTCCTATTTCTCAAAAGCCAAGAACACATTGGTTGGGTAGTCCATGCCAGCGACAAAACATTCAGGTTAAAGCTGACTCCATTTTTCGAACACTACCGGGATTATCTATACATCGTCCCGGAAGGACAGCCAATGCCTCCGCAGAACGCATGTATAGAAGTAAAGCCCCTGAAAATAGTCCAACAACCCATATTCAATGACCGTAGTACCTTCGGCAAATATCAAAACTTCTGCATTATTGATGGGTACAAAGAATTCAGGTTTAATATCAAAGACCACAAACCCGATATCGGTTATAAGGACTTTAAGTATCAATGCGCTTTGAACTGGAAGGACGCAGCCGAGGACGACCTTGATTTAATGCTTGCGCTGGAATTACTTTCATGCCCTGCCTCTATTTACGGAATAGGCGGTATCGGCACGATTGCTTCAAAACTGTCTAATTACGGCAAACTATCGAATACTGTTATCCCAAACTTAAAAGTGACATACAATACGATTTTAGCCAAGAATTTCAGGAAGATGAACGATAAATATTATTTTAATATGATAAATAATAAGCAAGACGTGAATGTTATTAATAATCTAAGACGAAATAATCCCTGTGAAGTCAATTACTGCAAACCATGTATATCAGCAAAAGACGCGCTGGCGGTTACGGAATCATTACCCGTACAAATCCCAATGCTCATAAAATCAGCAACATATAAGAAAGCTGAACTTGCAGAACCCTATCTTTTACTCCAATATCAAATCACGGCTTTGATGTATAACCCGACATTTGCCGAAACCAATAATGCGCTCGCTAACATTGAAGATAATATCAGAAAAATAATGGATGAGCGCAATATATTGAATGTGGATGCGAATACGGTTAATAAATTAGCCACTGCATTCAGTAGATTATATCTCGATTCCAACGTAAAAACCGGGGAAATAAACGAAGCAACCGACCTATTCTTACAGCATGTCAATGATTGGAAACCTTATCTTTGGGATTACGAGGCTGAAAAATTAAGGAGAAACAGAGAGCAAATCACAGCCTTAATTTACTCCGAAGATATTAAAATTAAACATTCGCGCGACCATGAAAAGTTTTTGGTAGAACTTCAAAAACTACATGATGAAACCGGAGAAAAATGGATATCGTTGGATGACATTGAAAAGAAATTTGAAAAAAGTGTATATGATATTGCTGTTGACCTTAGCAACTCAGGCTTGATACTACAACAATTCAATTTTTCAAAAATCAAAAAGGTGAACATCTGATACTAAAACCCTGTCCCACATGCGGCTCGAACAACGTAAGAGTTGAAGGAACGAGATTTCAATGCGGGGATTGTGGATATGACCAACCTTCCAAAATGACCTGCCCGATATGTAAGGGCAATAATCTGGCTATCCGTGGCGAATCATGGCGTTGTAGGGATTGTAATCCCCGCCAAAGCAAGTTAAAAAAATGCCCTGTTTGTAATTCTAAGAATCTTTCTATCAATGAAAATCGCGTTAGATGTAACAAATGCGGATACACCAACAACTAAAAAATCCATTGCGCAACCTTTAAATATTATGTTCGCCTATATACGAATAGTGGGCAGAACAAACCTTTTTTCCAAACCACCATCAACCCCCTCCTGCCCACTAACCTAATCTTTTTTCTGTATCAGCGCTATTTTTTCTTCAAATCCTGCGCTCACAATCGCATTAAGGTGGAGTCCTACATCTTCGGGCGTATATCCCAGCGCAAGCCCGAGGAACTGGCTGTAATGAATAACAGGAAGGTTATATTTCTTGCCGGTTTTTGCAAGTTCAACCTGCCCGCCGTCGTACTGCAAATGGCAAAAAGGGCAGGCATTCACGATGCAGTCAACGCCGGCTTTTTTCATCCGCTCAAGTTTGTATTCCGTCATCTTTAACGAAGTCTCAAGCATTGCCGACCTGACTCCTCCACCTGCGCCGCAGCAGCTCGTTTTGCCTTCGTATGGAACGCTTGTCGCACCCGTAGCCTCAACAAGCTCATCAAAAAATACGGGGCATTCGGCGCCCCCGAGCTTCCTGTCCTTTGTGGGCTTAAGGAGATGACAGCCGTAATGGACAGCCACTTTCAGCGGAAGAGGTTTCTCTATTGAATTACCAAGTTTCTCTGGACCTATATCCCTGTAAAGGAATTCTATTATGTGCCTCACTTCAATCGTTCCCATAAATTCCTTATTTATTTTTTTAAGATGAGCATTCACCTCGTTCCTGAGACTTGCATCGTTTTTCAGGATATTGTTGGCATCCAGAAGCGAACTGAAGCACCCGTTGCAGAGCGTCAGCAAATCCGTGTTCTTCTCCTCTGCAAGAATAAGGTTCCTTGATGCAAGAGCGAGCCATGTTATTTTATCAAATGAGCGAAATACACCTGGCGCGGGGCAGCATGAAGCTTCTTTCAACTCGCTCCATTTTACCTCAAGCTTATCAAGGACAAGCTTTGTCGCCTTTTCAATGCCCGGATAGCGATTCGGGATGAGGCATCCCAGAAAAAGAGATAGTTCCTTCATTCTTTTATCAGCTCATCGAACCCGGTTGAACGGAGGAGGGTTTTTACGTCATTGAGCGCTTTTTTGTATTTGTGGACAGTTTCAGGAGCGTCAAGTCCTATTTGTTCCCTGATGGATATGTGCAGGTCATCAATCGGGATGGCATGTCCTGTTTCAATAAGATACCTGCATACAGCCCTGTGCGCCGGGAGCACTTTTCCTTTTTTCACTGCAACGCTACGGAGTTTGAGTATCTCATCGGTTATCTTTATTCCCCGCGGGCATCTTTCCTGGCAGTTGTAGCATGTAGTGCACATCCAGAGTTCAAGTTCATCTGAGATGTCTTTCTGGATGGAATCTTTGATAATCCTCCTGACATTAAGGCTTGTGTACCTTCCGGAAGGGCAGCTTCCAGTGCATGTGCCGCACTGGAAACAGGTGAGTATCTTTGAAAATTCTGTCAATTCATTAAGGTTTGAAGTTTTCACTGAATTTTCAAACTCGGAGCTTTTCATTGATTGAATAATGTGGAAACTTATATTTAAGGGTTTAAGAGATATATTAAATACACACCGCAAATCAGCCATATCGGGGGGATAGCAGGCGAATTGAACTTGTATTCAAATACCATCCTCCAAATTATATTTTTTTGATATTCTCGTTCTGATAGATTCCGCAATAGCCTTCATTCACTTCTTCTCCCAGCCTGAAAAACAAAAGCTGCAGAACGCGCGCATTTTTTTTTATTTTAAAGCCGTTCTCATTGAAAACAACGAGCAGGCTCTCGCTCCTGCCACTGTAACCGGCATCCCATACAGCAGTTTCTACAGTCGCGCCGCACCGCAGCAGACTTGAGCGAGGTTTTGCGATAGCTGCGATGTTTTTCGGGATGTTCACTATCTCGTTGAATACGATTTTGTAGCTGCCTTTGGGCAGATGAATCCAACCTTCAGCATCAAAATCCATGGCTTTTGTTTGTGGGAGTTTTCTTTCGGAATTGTCAAAAGCTATAGAACCTGAGCCTTCATGAATTTCCACGCGCTGGAGCGTCAATTCGATGCCGTTAGGCTGAACCTGGATATCCGGGTCAATCATTTGTTCCACGAGCGGCGGTTTTTGATTGATGAGGGAAATCAGTTCTTCATGGGATAGTAAAGACATGAGAACTCAATTAGAAGATGAGAGAATAAATATTGCTGAATCAAAAAATTCATAATTTTTCAAAATTCCGAACACCTAAAATCTAATAAATCCGTAACGCAATTTTATTAGAGAATTCCCGTTACGCAATTAAATGCCAAAATTCCCGTTACGGAAAAAACTCATAGACTTTATTATTATGCATTTCCAATAATCCATCATGTATTTTGGACTCTTAATCATTCCGTAACGGGGTTTAGCAAATAAAATCCGTTACAGTAAATTCTTTGAACAATTCCGTTACGGAAATTCTGCATTTTATTTTTATTCAAACCTCTTATTTTAATTTATGGCAAATCTTCGTTATTCATTCAACCATTTGATAGCCCTATCATGGACTTTCCTGGTTTTCCGGCTAATATCGTTAATTTTCCCGGTCAAATAATCAAAAAATCGCAAAAAATTCCTAAAACTGCGTATAAGATATATTATACGCAGTTTTTATATACCCGGATAATCAAATCAGAGTATTATGGTCGGTGAACTGCCATCAACATTAAAAAAGCTTGAGACCGAGCTGAAACTCCGGGGTTTTTCAAAGCAGACCTCAAAGATGTACCTTTTCTACAACCGCAAGTTCCTTGAGTATATAAAAAAATCCCCTGAAGAAATAATTGATGACGACATAAAGGAATTTCTTGCATACAAAATGTCCGACCATTCACTGTCAAACGCTTCAATTGCGTTGATAAAAGCATCACTGAAATTTTTCTACACCGATATGCTGGGGAAAAACCTGTCGCTGATAAAAACACCAAAGGCATCGAAAAGGCTGCCTGTGGTCTTGAGCCGAAAAGAGATTAAAGATTTGCTTGATAATACTAAAAATGAAAAGCACAGGCTGTTAATCGAATTGCTATACTCAACAGGGCTTCGGCTTTCGGAATGTATTAACCTGAAATACTCAGACCTCGACTTAAACGATGGAATCGGGTGGGTGCGCATGGGTAAAGGCGCGAAGGACAGGATCTTTATAATTTCAGAAATGTTCAGGAAAGACCTTATTGAGTACCAGGAAAAGAAAGGCGCCGATAGCAAAGGACTTATTTTTTCAGTAAATGGGAAGAAAATGTCGCCGCGCGGCATACAGCATGCGATAAAAGTGTCGGCAGTAAGGGCCGGGATAGAAAAAGACGTCCATGTCCATACCCTCCGGCATTCATTCGCCACGCACCTGCTTGAAAACGGCGTGGATATCAGGAAAATACAGAAGCTCCTTGGTCACTCGAATTTACAGACCACGCAGATTTATACACAAGTATCTTCCGAAGAAATTAAGAAGATAAAAAGCCCGCTGGATATGCTATGAATTTATATTGCGTTACGGAATGTTCGGCGGATTATCCCGTAACGGATTTTTTATTTAGTAAATACCGTAACGGGATATATTTATTAAATTTCCGTACGGCATCAAGTTTGTCATTAAGAAAGTTAGTGGGCAGAAAGGGGATTATGGTGGTATGCAAAAAAAGTTATTTTTTTCTGCCCACAACAATTCGCATATATACGAACTATAGTATTTATAGTTTACGGGTGATGTAAAATAAGGGATTTGAGGTTTGCAGGTCTATTTAGGAGGTAGTTCAACCGTTTTTACATATCTAAATCAAATGACAGAATTGATTAGATTTACAACCGTTCTTAACAAGTTATCTATCTTGGTAGATATATAATTTAAAAAAAACGATTTTATGGGAGCCTGGGTTATCGGGTCATTCACGGTAATACCATTGGAATAAGAGATGTGCGCCTGAACAGGAACAAGATAAAGTTTGTACCTGTTATTGTTATATACGCCACCTACACCACTACTGTAGAGGTTTAGAGAGATTTTATAGTTCCCTACTGCTCTTGAAAAACCCGATGTAGTTGGATTTGCAATAAAACTCATTTTGTAGCCTTTTACTTGCGATATGTCAGAGAATATAAGGGGCGTTAACAACCATATACGATAACCCATTGCAGGTGTCACGGTTACTATGGCAGTCCCGCTGGCATCTCCGCTTCTTGCGGTTATTGTAGCTTTTCCTGGGGCTGATGCCGTAAATACGCCGGCTGCATCAATTGTGCCCACCGAGTTGTTGCTGCTGCTCCAGCTCACTACAATGGTGATCGGGTTGCCGAATTGGTCATATGTTGATGCTGTGAATGTCTTTGTATTATTTACAACAATTGATGTATTCGATGGCGAGACTGTTATCGTTTTCAATAGAAGTACTGGCGCAGTCGTCGTCGGAGTAGGGGTCGCTGTAGCAGTCGCCGTGGCAGTCGGAGGCGGATAATATCCACCGCTGCTTCCGCCCGATGATGTTACCCGAGTTGTTCTTGATGTGAGATTCACCCAGCTCTGATTGATATTCCCGGAATTATCAACAGTGCGTGTACTTATTACATTATCAGTATCGGCGCTAAGTCCTCCTGCATAGTAATACTGCACACCTTTTAACACGTCTGGTTTGGATACTCCGTTCAGGTATATCATTACTTTAGAAAAATCCGAATCCGAGGGGTCAGTCCATGTCCAGTTTATGTATGTTTGCCCAATGCTTCCGGCCGTAAGGTTCGTGATGCTGGCAGACGGCGTGGTATCAGCGTCTGCTGTCCTTGATGTATGATTCACCCAGCTCTGATTGATATTCCCTGAATTATCAAAAGTGCGTGTACTTATTTCATAAGAAGTATTGGCGCTAAGTCCTATTGCATTGTAATGCTGCGTACCTTTAGTAACGTTGGTCTGGAAGGTTCCATTGAGATATACCATTACCCCGGACAAATCATAATCCGTGGGGTCAGTCCATGTCCAGTTGATATAGTTTGATGCATAGCTGATGTTTGCCAGGCTGGTAACGCTTGCAGGCGGAGTAGTATCCGTTATAAACTGACCAAAAGCGACAGGAATGCTTCCTACATTCACCGTGTCTGTAACAGTGTTTGTGACTGTGTCAATAACAGAGACGGTGTTGCTGACTTGGTTCGCCACGTATACCTTTGTCCCCGTCGGGTTTACTGCAACTCCATAAGGACTGCTTCCTACATCCACCGTATCTGTAACAGTGTTATTTGCTGTGTCAATAACAGAGACGGTGTTGCTGTGAGAGTTCGCCACGTATACCTTTGTCCCCGTCGGGTTTACTGCAACCCCCCAGGGATAGCTTCCTACATTCACCGTGGCTTTAACAGTGTTTGTTGTTGTGTTAATTACCGAGACTCTGCCGCTAGAGTAACCGTTAGTCACGTATACCCATGCTCCATTAGGGTTCACTGCTACTCCATAACTGTCTACATTCACCGTGGATGTAACAGTGTTATTTGCTGTGTCAATTACAGAGACCTCGCTACATTCACCACTCGTCACGTATACCTTTGTTCCTGTGGGGTTCACTGCAACTCCCTCAGGCATGCATAATCCATTCACCGTGGCTGTAACACTGTTAGTTGTTGTGTTAATTACAGATACGTTGTTGCTGTTCTCGTTAGCCACGTATACCCATGCTCCATTAGGGTTCACTGCAACGGCATAAGGATGGCTTCCTACAGGCACGGTGGCTGTAACATTGTTTGTTGCTGTGTCAATTACAGAGACGGTGTTGCTGCCAGAGTTCGTCACGTATACCTTTGTTCCTGTGGGGTTCACTGCAACGGCATAAGGACTGCTGATATCTACATTCTCCACAGTGGCTGTAACAGTGTCAGTTGCCGTGTCTATTACAGATACGTTGTTGCTACCAGAGTTCGTGATATATGCAAATGGCGCCGCGCTTGATACCTGACCCAAACAGGATATGACTATTAAAAAAAGGACTGCATATTTCAGTTTCCTCATCATTGCAAACTCACCCCGGCAGTCCTGAAATACTTCAGCACCTTTTTATTCTCAAGGTCAACAATCACAAGCAATCCCCTTTCGCCCTTGTATTCGAGCTTATATAGCGTCTTGTTTGGCAGGCTGCCGTAGAGCGCAGGATACTTTTTCGATAACTGCGCGATAGTCTCAGGCGCAAGAGCTGTAATATCAGGATGGGCATCAGGGTTCTGGGCGATGAACGAGCTTACCTCGGGCTCATGGGAGGCGATATCAAGCAGGCTCTCATTTAGCCCCGCCTTTTTTTCTGCCACGCAGCCAGAGCTTACGACGGCTGCAACAAGAAGCAGGAATAGCATTCGGGGCATGCCTACGCCTTGAACTTTATCACATCGCCCTCAAGTAAATTTTCTCCGAAGGTAACGTCAACGGTTGAGAATGTTTTGGATTTGGTATCGATCGCCACTTTCATATTGTATATGCTGCCGGATAGAAGCCTGAGTTCGTGTATAGCTCCCAGCGGAATATTGAACACACCGTTGTCTATGACATCGTTAAAGGTTTCCTGCCATACCTGCACGCCTGAGGAGTCGGTGATTGTGATGTTCATGCTTCCTGTCTGGACAGGATTTCCTGCGCTGTCGGTGAGTTTTCCCTGAAGGGTTACGATGGTGGGGGTTGCGCTGCCTGTTGGGGGGGTTATTGCAGGTGTAACTGTAGGTGTGGTTGCGGTGGTGGCAGGGGCTGTTGCGGTTATGGTTGTGCTTCCGTCTGTGAACCCTGTCTTTCCTGCTGTGGCTGTTATGGTGCCTGCACCGGTGGCGTTCACGGTTATGTTAACTTTGCCGCTTGCATCTGTTGTTCCGTTGCCTGAGGCTGCGCCGATCAGGGTGACTGTTGCGCCGCTTACAGGAGAGCCGGCGCCCGTCACGGTGAAGGTCACGCTTGCAGGTGTGCCTGCTGTTGTATCCGGGATTGTACTCACGCTCAATGTTGGAGGAGAACCTTTCAGGGCAACAGTATGGTAACCACCTGCTGCAATGGCTTTTACGTTTGTAAGCCCGCTTACCTGAACCGGGGATTTCTTACCAATGGTTGTGTTATCTCCCAACTGACCGTAGTCGTTATATCCCCACGCCCATACCGTGCCGTCGTTCTTCAGGGCAACAGCATGTGTTCCACCGGTTTCTGTTCCACCTGCGGCAATGGCTGTTATACCTGTAAGCCCGCTTACCTGAACCGGGGACATCACCCTATCTCCCCACGCCCATACCGTCCCGTCGTTCTTCAGGGCAACAGTATCTATTCCACCTGCGGCAATGGCTGTTATACCTGTAAGCCCGCTTACCTGAACCGGGGATAATCTCTGGGAGGTGAATGTGCCATCTCCCAGCTGACCGTAGCCATTATCTCCCCATGCCCATACCGTACCATCGTTCTTCAGGGCAACAGTATGTGTTTCACCGGCGGCAATGGCTGTTATACCTGTAAGCCCGCTTATCTTAACCGGGGTAAATCTATTAGTAGTTGTGCCGTCTCCCAGCTGACCGTAGGAATTACTTCCCCACGCCCAGACCGTACCGTTGTTCATCAGGGCAACAGTATGGTAATTACCGGCGGCAATGGCTGTTATACCTGTAAGCCCGCTTACCTGTACCGGGGATGAACTCGAAACGGGGTAACCCGCTCCTCCGAACATCGGATAGGTTAAGCCGTCTCCCAGCTGACCGGCGTTATTATCTCCCCATACCCATACAGTACCGTCGTTCTTCAGGACAACAGTATGTACTTGACCGACGGCAATGGCTTTTACGCCTGTAAGCGAACTTACAGGTGTAAAAATACCTGTAGTCCAGCTTACCCGAACCGCGGATGAACTCTGAGGGTGTGCGCCGTCTCCAGCACACTGCCAACCGAATGTACCGACGCATGCCGGATCCAGCACATTATTTCCCCACGCCCATACCGTCCCGTCGTTCTTCAGGGCAACAGTATGGTCATAACCGGCGGCAATGGCTGTTATGGTACCTGTAAGCCCGCTTACCTTAACCGGGGATAAACTCTGGGTGGTTGTGCCGTCTCCCAGCTGACCGTTGGAATTACTTCCCCACGCCCATACTTCTGTCGCCGCAGGGGCTATTGCACTAATATACACCGGCATATACACTGCCACCGCAGGCACTGTTGCGGTTATGGTCGTGCTGCCGCTTATGAATCCTGTCTTACTCGCTGTTGCCGTTATTGTGCCTGCATTTGCGGTATTCACGGTCAGGGTTACTGCGCCGTTAGCATTTGTAGTCCCGCTGCCTGAGGCTGCGCCGGTCAGGGTGACTGCTGCGCCGCTTACCACTGCACCCATCTTACTGGTCACCGTGAAGGTCACAAGTGTAGTTGTGCCTGCTGTTAAAGTGCTTGGAGTCACAGTAACACTCAATGCGGGCTGTGTAGCTGTTGCAGGCGCTATTGCCACAACATCCACGCCTTTCGCCCCCGCGCCTCCCGTCAACAACAAAACCATCACCAAAATTCCTGCCGCTATCCTGAGGGCGCGCCCTCTGTAAACGTTTTTAATTTCCATTTTTTCACCGTTTTTCAATACTCCAATCCGAGGATTTGAGTAAAGTCTGGGATTTGTCAACTATTAATTAAAGGCATAAAAAGTTATCGTCTTAAAATTACATATTCCGTAACGGAATTAGTGCATATAGTGCATATTCCGTAACGGAATTTAATCCACAAAATCCCGTAACGGCATATTTATATATTCCCGTAACGCAGTAAACATAACTATGACAGAACGAAAATATACACGCTGGAAAAAATGCCTGCTATGCGGCGATTTTGTGAAACTCATGTTCCCTGAGGATGCGAAAAACATGCTAATCGTATATGAACCCGTCGAAGGCATGAGCAACGAATCGAAGAACTGGAAAAAGAGGCAGC
Organism: Candidatus Methanoperedens sp.; assembly: GCA_041494705.1. Lineage (GTDB taxonomy): Archaea > Halobacteriota > Methanosarcinia > Methanosarcinales > Methanoperedenaceae > Methanoperedens. Next base: position 261,798 of record JBGQBI010000003.1, on the reverse strand, counting down.
TCGGATACATCCACAGGGCATGCCTTGAAAAATCCGGCTCAAAGAATAATGTGTCGGATGACAGCGTTTCCGGGGTCGTATAGTGGCATACAAAGATTTACGCGAATTCATTGAAGTCCTTGAGAAAAAAGGGCTGCTCAAACGCATAAAAACCGAAGTAAGCGCCGAGCTTGAGATAACCGAGATACTGGACAGGGTCGTAAAAAACAACGGCCCTGCGCTGTTATTCGAGAATGTCAAAGGCTATAAGCACCCGGTTTTTGCCAACGCATTCGGGACAATGGAACGCATGTGTCTTGCTCTTGGCGTCAACAACCTTGATGAAATTGGCGAAAGAATCCGGAAACTGCTGGAATTCGAAGCGCCGTCAAGCCTCTGGGAAGGTATCAAGATGATTCCGAAGGTTGCAGAGATTACCTCCTTCCCGCCAAAACATGTGAACAGCGGACCATGCAAGGAAGTCATTCTAAGAGAAGGCTTTTCGCTTGATGAATTCCCGGTATTGAAATGCTGGCCAGAGGACGGCGGGCGCTTTATCACCCTGCCTCTAGTATTCACCAAAAACCCAAAAACCGGGAAGCAGAACGTGGGAATGTACAGGATGCAGGTCTATGACGGCAAAACAACAGGCATGCACTGGCACATCCATAAACACGGCGCGCGGGATTATGCGGATGCGGCAGAAGACGGAAAAATAGAGGTCGCCGTCGCCATCGGCGCCGACCCGGCTGTCGTGTATTCAGCCACTGCCCCGCTGCCCGATAATATCGATGAAATGATGTTCGCCGGGTTCCTTCGGAAAAAGAACGTCGAGCTTGTCAAATGCGAGACTGTTGACCTCTATGTGCCTGCTCGTGCGGAAATAATACTTGAAGGATACGTGGATGCAAAGGAACGGCGCGTTGAAGGGCCATTCGGGGACCATACTGGGTATTACTCGCTTGCAGATGAATTCCCTGTGTTCCACATAACCTGCATCACCCACCGCAAAAACCCGATTTATCATGCAACAGTTGTGGGAATCCCGCCGATGGAAGATGCGTATCTTGGCAAAGCCACCGAGAGGATATTCCTCCCTCTCATGAAGGCCCAGCTTCCCGAAATCGTTGACATCAACCTGCCTGTTGAAGCCGTGTTCCACAACCTATGCATTGTGTCAATAAAAAAACGGTATCCTGGTCATGCCAAAAAGGTCATGTTCGCGCTCTGGGGAATGGGGCAGATGATGTTCGCAAAGACAATAATCGTGCTTGATGACGACGTGAACGTGCAGGATATGAGAGAGGTGCTCTGGGCTGCCACAACGCGCATGGACCCGGCGACGGATGTCACGATAATTGACAGGGCGCCAACCGATACGCTTGACCATGCTTCGCCTCTCCCCAATCTTGGCTCGAAGATGGGTATCGATGCCACACGAAAGGGAAAGGATGAGGGCTTTGAAAGGGAATGGCCGGGCGTATTAAAGATGGACACCGGAGTAAAATCAAAAATCGATAAGCTCTGGAACGAGCTTGGGTTAGGTATATCACTCAAAAAATCTTAGTTAAAAGTAACATTAATCAAATCATTCAAAAAGCAAAATTCATAGGAGTTATCAGATATGCTGAGTGCAATAATTTCCCTGTTTACCATATTCCTCTACACTACTCTTGGAACGTATGTTCTTACAAAAAACCCGAATGAACGCACCAACAAAATCTTTGCGCTCCTGATGATAGCCTTTATAATCTGGGCTGTGGGAACCTACAACCTGGGTATAACTTCGGAAAACGCTTCAGTAAGCGAGATAGTGCTGTACATAAAGCTCCAGTTAAGCGGAATAATCCTTTCTCTCACATTATTCGTCCTTTTCGCCCTTTCACTGACCAAAACAGACAAAGTCATTAAAAATCCCTTCACCTACCTGTTCATCATACCGTCTATCTACCTGCTGTACCTGATATGGACCTCAGACGTATCGCGTATAGAACCAGGCGTATTCTTACCAATGCAAGGAACAAGACTGGATTTCTTTTTGTTCACAACAATTTTTTCAGTCGCGGGCGTCTATCTTTTATTACGGCATTACATGGCAAGTAAATACATGGAGCGGCAGAAGTCAAAGCTCATACTGACAGGCGCCATAATCGCAATATTGACAGCAGTTACCATTAACATAATACTGCCCATGTTCTTTGACGCATATTTCCTTGCGCTCTCGACCCTTGCGCCTGCCATAATGGGGGTTTTCTTTGCGTATGCAGTTTACCATTACGGGCTTTTCATAACGCCCATTCCAGAGCTTTCCATCACCTCCTTTTGCGGCGCAGACTGTTTATTATGTTCTGGGTTTATCGAAAAACACTGTCCAGGCTGTAAATTCAATGTTGAGAAGTACAGGGATTGTGAGGTTTACAGATGCGTAGCTGAAAATGGATATTCAGGATGCAGTGATTGTCCCGATGTAACTTTCTGCACCTTACGAAAAGATGCTGTCAAAAGCAACTTCATTTCAAAGCCCGCATACAACCTCAGACCGGGCTGCACATATCTTGTAGAGGGGGACGGCTACCCCATCTTTCTGGATGCTGTCAAACACGGTTCACCTGGTCTTGTGGCAACAACAACGTTCCCACAGCAGGTTAGAGAGAAATATAACATCAAAACGACTCCTATGATATGGATATCGAATGAAGCAGTTGAGAGAGACGTCAAACCTGATGACCTGAAGCGGCTTGCCACAGTACTCACAAACTTCATGAAAAAAACGGAAAACCCGGTTTTGTTGCTCGACGGTATCGACGAATTGGTAAAGGTGAACGGCTTTGGCAGTGTACTTCAATTCATTCAGGGGTTAAAGAGCATTTCACAAGCATCGGGCAGCCGCCTGATAATTCAGACCGGACTTAAAGGCGAAAATCTTGAAAAGCTAAAGCATGGTATGGAATTCACTGAAATTGAAAAGTCACACAATACATGAAAACAGTACAGAAAACGCTTACAGGGGAAGTTTTAGACAAACAGAAAAAACCTGACCCTATCCCATTTGCCGATATATTTCTCCTGCCAATAAAATACTTTCTAACCGTAACAAACCTCCAAAGGCTTTTATTTGTATTATCATTTCTGACATTTGGCGTTGGCGATGGGATATCCTCAGCTTACATGATGCAAATAAGGGGGGTCACGGAGGAAGTTAACCCGGTTATCCGCTTCATGTACGTTACCTCAGGCGGGAATGGTGTTATCAGCATTAAGATATGGTTCACTTTCCTAATACTGTTCCTCGTATGGCGTCTTTCCTGGGGAAAAAATGCATACTGGACAATTAATGGCTTCCTGTTTGCGTTGTTCATAGGAGGCGTAATGGCAATACGTGCGAACCTGATGGCAGCTAACGGTATTCAACCGCCATCTGCTTCCTCGGTGATTTTTATATTCCTGCTGCTGATCGAACTTTTTGTGCTCATCGGCGACTTGATGGATAAATCCTTCAGCACGGCAAAGGTTAGACAGATTCATGTAAATCGTGCGTCTCCTTCTTAAGGGCACACATGCGTCTGGAATTTATATTATGTTAACACCTTAATCCCTGCTCAAATCTTCGCCTCCAAAATATATCTGCTGTGCTGCATTGTAAATATCTTCCATGCCAGAACCATAAGTCGATGATACAGGAATTATATCCTGGCTTGCGCCAAATGATTTAAGGGCAGACAGAAACTCAATGCTCAACTGGCTTCGCAATGTGGGCCGTTCGCTGTTGATTGCGTCGTCAAGTGCCATTAAATCCCTGCTCCAGCCCGATATTTTCCCGCGTTCTTCCTCTGAAAGCAGATCGGATTTTGTGAGAATATTGAGGAAAGGCACGTTGAACCTCACCTGGACAGAAGCTGCCTGAAGCATCAATGAGATGAAGCCTGACGGATTTCTTGAAATTACAGGGTCGTAAAGAAAGCCGATTATCGACTTATCTGCGCCAAAAGCATCGATCAGGTATTTTCCAGATTGCCGCAGCACGAATAATTCCATCTGTCCCGGAGTGTCAAATATGACGTATTCTGTTTCAAAGCTTTCGATTATCTCCTTCATTTCATTAATATTCAGGGCGAGCATATCCGCCGCAATAATCTGCGCCCCGTTTGGTCCTACACCATGCTCTTTCATAATGTCGCGCAATTTTATCCAGTCCCGGATGTCCACATCAGGAACGTAAGGCGCGTTTTCAATGCCCGGGTCAAGGTTCACCGTAATCGCATCATACCCCTGGTTCTGCATCCATCCCATGTATGCGCCTGTTAGCGAGGATTTGCCGCTCCCTGCCGAGCCGATAAAGTAAAGGTTAATCATTTGTATCAGGGTGATAATATCGGTGATAAGAGAAAAGATTTGTGATGCTTCAAAAACTTAAATTATACGCTGATTTTGTGGTTCTCAAGCACAGCCTGTTCGCTATCCCATTTGCATATCTTGGCGCTTTCCTTGCGAGCAGGGGGGTTCCTGAACTTCGCATTCTTTTCTGGGTCGGGCTTGCATTCATAGGCGCGAGGAGCGCTGCAATGGCACTGAATAATCTGGTTGACAGGGATATAGATGCGAAAAATCCGAGAACTGCGAATCGCGAATTGCCGTCAGGAAGAATAAAGTTGTATGAGGTATGGGGAATAATCCTGATTTCCTATGTCCTGCTTTTCTATTCAGCTTACAAGCTAAATCCGCTGTGCTTTGCGCTTTCGCCTGTCATTCTGGTTACGTCGGTCATCTATCCGTATCTTAAAAAGTTTACACCAATCTCGCATTTCGTCCTCGGGCTTAATCTCGGTTATGCTCCAGTAGGGGGCTGGATTGCGGTGACTGGTCTATTCAATATCCCATTCGGCGCGCCTGAACTTGCGATGCTGCTTTTGCTTTTCGCGGTTACTTTGTGGGTAGCTGGATTTGATATGATATACTCGCTTCAGGACCTTGATTTTGATAAAAAAGAGGGGCTTTATTCAGTGCCGACGATATTCGGGGTGAAGAAGGCGCTCGGATTGTCGTTTGCGGCGCATGTCTTGATGCTGGCGCTGCTTGTCGGGTTGATGTTTGTGCTGAAGCTCGGGGGTGTTTTTAAGGCAGGGCTGGTGGTTATTGCATTGTTGATATGGTATGAGCATACTCTTGTGAAGGCGGATAATTTTGAGAATATTCCAGTGGCGTTCTTTAATGTGAATGCGGCGGTGAGTTTGAGTATGCTGGTGTTTACGGTGGGGGATGTGATGACGGTTTGAACGTTATTTCTTCATATACATTGATTAAAATTTAAAACAAAACATTATATACTATTCTGCACATGATTCATATGGTGAAAAAATGCCTGTAATGCTTGAAAAATTGATTAAAGCCCTGGAGAGCATAGAAACTAAAGCAAAAACCAAAAAGGATTTTGCGGATAGATGGCTTGGTGCATTTGAGGGAGTAGTTCCAGAAGGAATAACCAGTACCGAATACATTAAAAAGTTGAGAGAAAGCTGTTATGGAAAAACCTAGGATATTTCTGGATACTGACGTTTTGATTAACTGGATAGCAAAAGAGGTCGATAAAAATTCAGGATTTAAGTTATGGCGATGCCCTTATGAAATAATGAAACTGGTTGAGGCAAAAAAGGTTACGGCTTTCACTGCAATGACTAATGTGTTTGAAATAAGATTCGTTTTACGAAGAAAAATGAAATATCCAGAAGCAAAAATCAAAGGCTTCATAACTGATGTGTATTCGAATATCAGTATTGAAATTCCAGATTCTATTGATTTGCTTTCTGCAAATAAATTACAGGAAGAGTATCCCTTTGACCCTTTCGATGCAATTGGATTGAGCATAATTCAATCGATTGACTCTGTTTCTCTTGTAAGCAGAGACAGTGATTTCATGCAGTTGGTGGAGAGCATTAATACTGGGGCTCATACTCCAGAAAAATTCTTGCAAGAATATTTCCCTCAAATCTATAATAAAATTAAAACTGAAATGTTTTGAAGGTGGTTTTATCCGTGCTGTCTGTGTTCGGTGTCACGGCGGCGCTCAGTCTATCGTTTGCGGCGCACGTCTTGATGCTGACGCTGCTTGTTGGGTTGATGTTCGTGCTGAGGCTTGGGGTTGTTTTTAAGGCGGGGCTGGTGGTTATTGCGGCGCTGATATGGTATGAGCATACGCTTGTGAAGGCTGATAATTTTGAGAATATTCCTGTGGCGTTCTTTAATGTGAATGCGGCGGTGAGTTTGAGTATGCTGGCGTTTACGGTGGGGGATGTAATTATGCGAGGTTTATAGTTATATTGTCAGAAATTATATGGTGCTTGTTCTAAGTTCATTCAAAAATTTATTTAACCCCTCGCTTATTAATTTTTTCCTTTCTTCTAAGAACTCTTCGTATTTCTCTAATTTATACAATCTATCATCTGTCGGGATAAAATGTGCCTTCAATAATTCTTTAGAATATTCTGATAAATAGGTTGGATGGGAATCGCTTAATTTTTTATTTGAATTATTTGTAAGAAAAGTTTTGTTAGCTATATCTTCTTTTTTATCTTTAAAATCCGAATTTTTCAAGAGAGAATCCGCAAAAATATGATGGAAATCTAATCGATTTGATTTACTGGCTGTTAAGGTATCTATACCAAAACCTGAAACAAAATCACGTGTGTTTGAATCTTTCAGTAAACAATAAAGAACGAACTTAAATTGGTTTCCTTTTATGTCTTTAGATGTTGTGATAAAAATCGACCTTTCGTCTTCTAAATTCTTAATTAATTCATTAATAGGATCGCTAGATTCGAGGATAGTTTTAATATCCTTATTCAAAATACCCGCTGATTGATCACTAAATCGTTGATTAATGTATGATATTAAAAACCAATAAAAAAGATTCATTTTATTTTTTACTGCGCCTTCTTTTTTACTAAATATTAAAACAATAGGTACCAGAGAGTTTTCAGCTTCTAAAAAATGGTTACTATTCAATTTCATGGTTTTCAAAAAATCTATTGTTTCTTCTATACCATTTTTTGTTAGCTCCCAATCCTTCTTTATGGTTTCTGTTTTAAATGACCTTATTAATTTTTGTGTAAGACTTTGATTTAGTGATACTGCCGATAAACATCTGACGAAAAAATCTAAGTCAAAATCAAATCCTGTTGCCTTAAGCGACTCTTTAAAATTCTTAAATTCATCTCGCGAATCTTCCCATAATAATGAAATATAACCTAGTGCTAAGTCTTCAGAAGGTAATTGTTTTCCACCAGTATTTAATCGAATAAATAATTCTAGAGCATCTTTTAAGAATATTGGTTTATTCGGTCTTTGGATAGTAATATCGTACTCACTTATTTTCTTTATTTCGTCTATAAGATCGTCTATATTGTAATTGAAGTTCTTCTGTTTCAATCTGTCTTTTATTTCTGAATGTTTTAGATTGATTATATCTCCCACTAAGATTCGGTTATTATCGTAGTCCTTCTGTTCCATGAGCATATCATATTTCTGCTTGATGATTTCGTTCCAATCAGGCTCCTCTTTCCCCACAGACTCAAGACCGCCGTCAGGTTTTATCCTGTGCCAGTAGGTGTATTCGTACTCCACGCCCTTCTTCACGCACCGGTGCGTCTTGCGCCTGTAAGAAGCTTTTATCTTGCGGAGCGCCCTTTCCCGCTTAGAGTGAACATTTTCTTGTAAATCATTTGCTTCCATAAAAACAAATTTTTTCGATGAGAAATCATAAAAAATTATATATTGTTTATCGTTAAAAATAAATGGCTCATTATTTAATATTTTTAACAGAGTAGTTATCCTTTGTTGACCATCGATTACATATTCTTGAGCACCGTCGGGTTTTCCACCAGATGAGATTTGTAAATTCCGTTTTTTAATTATAGCCTCATCCTTAGGATCAGGCTTCCAAAGGATTATAGTACCTATTGGCCATTCATGAAAAACAGATTCTATAAATTCAATTATTTTTTGCTCTTCGTTCCATACAAATTCCCGTTGAAAAGGTGGAAGTATCCATTCATTTCTCTTCAATTTCTCCTTGATTTCAGATAATTTCATGATTTATTTTTTAATTAACGCTGTATTAATTAAATCTTTTCCATCTCAAAAGAAATATAATTTTGTATATACAGTCGTTATTCACATTCGCAAATACGACACTCTTTAGCCATCAGGCTTAAATTAAAATAATATACAACCATATAGTAAAAATTATGAAATTATGAAAAAAGCAGAAATCAAAAAGCCCTTATCCCTTAAAAATTTGAAAGGGCTTGGTAAGGAAATCTGGGAAGACATTGATGTTGACGAATACATTAAAAAAGAACGGGAGAGCTGGCAGCTAGAAGCTAAATAAAATACAATTGTGATTACCTATGCGTAAAAAACAGAAAGACTGGGCAAAAGACATGGCATACGAGCGCATACACCTGCTTTTTGAGCTTGCAGACCATGAATTCAAAACCCACCCCTACCTCAGCAACAGGTATGTTGGACTGGCGCGCCGCATCGGGATGAGATACCGTGTCAGGATGCCGCCTGAATTAAAGCACCGGATTTGCAAACACTGCCATGCGTATCTGGTGCAAGGCGTGACCGCGCGGACAAGGCTTCAGGGTACGCACATAACAACCACCTGCACGGTTTGCGGAAAACAGATGAGGCGGCCGTATTAGCTAATCATTGAAACCAGTGGTTAAATCGATTCCACTCTTGCATCCATCCATTCCTCCCCAAAAAGATGTTTGAGCAGCGAGACAATGCTAAAATTAGACCCCGTTTCTATCTCCAGTGAAACGCTGCCGTTTTCCTGCCGCAGCGCAGCAGAATTCAGGAGCTTCTTCTTTTTGTCCTTTGCAGCAACTTCAAAATAAGTCACTTCATCTGTTTTCCTTATATCAAACCCCATTCCATTCTCAAGCAGAAAATCCTGCAACCTGTTCTGGAAACTGTACTTTGATACGTCTTTCCACACCGATGTTATCCTGAAACTATTTCCGATTTCCTTCTCCGAAACCCTTGAAATACCCAAAAGCGGAGATTCGATTGTGTTCTTTTCAAGATAGCTTAAAAAAACATCGGATGAACCCATGAACTCAAAATCGTACAGGAATCGCCCGAACAGGAACCCGTATCCTTTCGAGGCGGGCATATTCTGCACCTGCCTGCAAGCAAGATAATCTTTAGCAAGAGACGGTATATGCTCAAAAACAGCCCTGCCGATAAAGGCGCATTTTGCCTCCGGGGTCAGAAATCTTCCTGGCTCTTTTACTGTAACAACCGCCTGCGCAATCTTTGGCTTTTTCTTCAGTTCAACAATCTTCTTGAGCCTCTCTATATCTTCCTGCCCGACTTCGGGAAGCCTTGAAAGTTTACGGTCTTCACAGCCTCCGCATCCGATGCATTCCCCTTTTCCCAGAAGGCAATATCCGCTGTCCTTGAAATTCCTCGCTTCATCATACATCCTGTAAAGAAATGATTTGGCAGGCGAGCCTCTTAAGTTCTCAAAAGGAAAAACATAGTTCTCGTCTTTAGCGCCGGATAATCCTTCACCGGATGCAGACCGCAACGATGAAATAAGCGCATTTTTATCCCCGGTTATATGTTCCCCGTCAAAGTATCCTCCCTTTTTTGCGAAATCAGATATGACATCAAAACATTCAAAACCCCCTATCGCAATATGCTGTGATACCAGGAATTCCTCCATATCCTGCGCCATCCTGAACTCAAAACCATTGGTTTCGCAATCCCTTTTCAAATCGCCCTTTATTTGTTTTATGCTGTCCGGGTCTTTTATGGTTGGAGCAAACTGCATCGGAGTAAACGGGAGGTTCACAAGCAGCCCGAAACTCATAATAGTCCGGCATCCCGGGGATAACCCGATTTTCAGGCGCTTGAGCTTCATTATGAAGTCCTTGAATTCTTTCAGGTCCTTGTCATTTTCAAGTCCGGTTATCATAAAGAATAATTTCAGTTGCCTTGGTTTTTTTGCATATATGTGTTCAAGAGCCTTCAAAAGTTCCTCTTCATTAAGGCTCTTGTGTAAATAACGTCTCATCCTGTCGCTGATTCCTTCCACGCCTATGGTATAAGTCCGTTTTCCTGAAAGTATCTCTATATCCAGAAGCTCAGGACGCAATGCAATTATATCGGCTCGCTGGCTTTTGAAATTCACGAACTTGGCTACTTCGTTTAAGTCGGCTATAATCCGCGATATTCCTGTGTGCATGTTGAAATTAAAACTCAGGAAATCAAATTCTGTTGGAGAATGTTTTGTTTTTACTTCAAGCGCCTTTTCCAGTATATCCTGAGGCGCATACTCCCTGAAAGGTTTTCTCGTATATCCTTCAAAACAGAAAGAGCAAAAGCAAGAACAGCCCTGTGTAATCTGGAGTTTTGCGGTATTTTCGATATCGGTGTTCAGTATGGGATAATCGGTAAGGATATGCGAAGCGAGAGGAGCTTTCGGAGGTGCGGCACATGCGCTTTCAGGGATGTCGAGCCTGATATCAAAGAAACCGGGTATCTCTTTCTCAAGAATTCTAAGTAATTCTGATTTAGGACAATCCTTTTTTTCGTTTATTATAGATACGATTTTTTGCACAGAGCCTTCGCCTTCCCCGAAGAAGAGGGCATCGACAAACGAGTCACCTTCAGGAGAAATCGCACACTGCGCCATAAGCGCATTTGAGCCGCCCATGACAACGATAGGCCTGACCGGCCTCCTTTCTTTTTTAGTTGCAGGAATTCCCGTGTTCATAAAAAGGTAAGGCAGGTTGAATAACTCAAGAGTGAAAGAATTAGATACAAGCACGAGGTCGAAATCCGACATCGAGCGAAGCGATTGAATGCCCAGGAAAAACGGTATATTGTTATCGACAAAAAGCGGGATGTTCTTCGGGTTAGGGAAAAAGGCATAATCAATATACGCATAAGGTAGTGCCCTTCTGGCTTCCTGGAACAGGAAATGATGGGTTATGGATTCACGGATATTCGGAAATGGGGACAGCCTGACAATCAGCACCCTCAGTTGTGCATCTTCGAATCCCGGATTATTAAAAGTCGGGTTGTTGCGTGGGAAGTATGCGCGATAACCATCCACCCTGTAGAGGTTTTTAAATATGAATTCCTTGTAGTCTGTCATTTTGAGCCTGATTTTTTTATTATCTCCCGTTTAATACATTCCAGTCACTAAGCAGTTAATAACTTCCATGAACATAATGACTGTTGCAAACCATTGAATAATATGATAAATTGGGGGTAAGATTTATTAATGAGTTTGGATATATTGGGTTTTAGTGAAGGATTTGGTTCTTAAATTGATTTCCAAAAAAAAAACGCGAATAGATTTTTTGATGTTTATAGATAAAATTATATACTGAAAAGTTTATGCTAATTTTTTATCACAACATGGAGGATGAATCTTGAAGTATTGTGTTGATTGCAGATACTTCTCAACAAAAGTAAAAGGAAGCAATAGGGAACAATACGATGGTTCCTGCACGCTGATGAAGAAAAACGTGTACGAAACCGGCCGTGAGTGCAAAGAATTCAAAGAAGAACGCTTATAGGCAAAATTGAGTCAGATTCTGGCTATTGCTGTTTTTGTATTAACTTATGCACTGATAGTCTTAAAACCCAAAGGAATCAATGAAGCCAGTGCTGCGTTAATCGGCGCCGCAATTACTATTATTTTTTTACTCAAGCCGCATCACATAGTTGAGGCGCTTGGTATTTCGACCACGGAAATGCCGCAGCCGCTCGTGACTACATGGAACGTGGTCATAATACTTGCGACTTTGATGGTAATCTCAACCCTGCTTGACGATTACGGCTTCTTTGAGTACTGCGCTTCCCGGGCGATTTATGCATCAAAAAACAGCGGGGAACGGCTTTTCCTGTATACCTTCCTTGTAGTTTCGGTTATTTCCCTTTTTGCTGGAAATGACGTTGTTATCCTGACCACCACGCCTATAATACTTATTTTCTGCAGGAAGGCGGGCATTAACCCGAAACCCTACATGTATGTATCTTTTTTCGCCGCAAACACATTTTCAATGCCGCTGTATATCGGAAACCTGACCAATATATTGATTGGCGACAGCTTCAAACTTGATTTTTTCGGTTTCACAGGATACATGATTCTCCCGACATTAGCCGCTGCTTTTGTAAATTATTACCTGATGAAGTATATTTTCAGGAACCAGATACCTGAGACTTTTGATTCCCTGGATAATGGAAGAACCCAAATTAAAAATAAATTCCTGGTAGGCATGGGGCTGGCAGTCCTGCTTGCAGTTATTTTACTTGGCGGACTTATGAACCATTACGGGATACCTCTCTCTATAGTTACATTTGGAGGCGCTTTAATCCTGCTGCTGTTTGAGCGGCGCCCGATCCGGCGGTTGCGGAAAGTCTCATGGAATGTCGTGCTTTTCGTTATCGGGCTTTTCATTGTAGTAAAAGGGATTGAGGTAAGCGGAGCTGCTGATAACGCCGGGGAATTCCTGTTTTCGAATTTAAGCAGTAATATGACTGCTGCTATCTTCACAGTGTCCATTTTTTCTGCTTTTTTATGCAATCTCGTTAATAACATACCCATGACTGCCATGATGCTATCTATAACACATCACGCGGGTCTTTCTTCGCAAATGAACACGGCAATGGGATATTCACTGGTCATAGGCTCAAATCTCGGGGCGAATTTCACTACGTTCGGCGCACTTGCCGGGATTCTCTGGCTTGAAAGCGCGCGGCGATATGGATGGAGCACGACAATGACTGATCTTTTGAAAATCGGATTATTTATTACTCCCATAGCTATTCTGGGGGCAAGCCTTGTGCTGGCGCTTGAAATGTCCTTCTTATAATTTCATGGTTTTTCAAGAATAGTAACCGTTACATTTGGGGTTGGTAAATTAAAACATTCCTGAAAATGAATCTAACAAAAAATTAAACATTAACAAATTTGATATTTCCTCAATAGAAAAAAATATATTCAACTTGCTTTATTGTTTCATTATGGAAAAAGAGGAAACTGAGGAGAAATTATTTTTTAGATATCAGAAAATTGATGATTATACAAAAGATAATCTAAAAAAAAATGTGTTATATTTTAATGACCCTGAAAACTTTAATGACCCATTTGATTGCAAAATTGACATAACACTTGAAGGTACAAAAGAAGATTGGTTGAATTATTTGTTAAGAAATCGTCGTCCATCAGAAATTAATCAGTTAATAAAGGATAAGAAGATAAAAAGAAAGAAAAATTTTTATATATTAAATCGAACCAAAATTAATAATGAATTAGGTGAGGAGTTTTTCGAAAAAAGTCCTCATAGAGTATGCTGTTTTAGTGCTACAAAATTAAATATTTTAATGTGGAGCCACTATGCTGAAAATCATGAAGGTATATGTCTTTGTTTTAGGACACACAAAATAGGAAATGGACATTTTTTAACATTGGACTCAATACCACATATTTTATTTCCTGTCAAGTATGATAAAGAAAAGCCCAAAATAGTAAATATGTTATATGAAGAACAATATATAAAACTAATGGATTTTATCTTAACAAAATATTCCGATTGGGATTATGAAACTGAATATAGGATACCTATATTGAAGGATAAATTTGTGCAAGGTTATACTAAAAAGTTTAATAAAGAAGATTTAGAGGGCGTTATTTTTGGTTTAAATGCCAAACCAGAAAAAATTAAAGAGATTTATGAAATTATCAACGCGCACTATTTACAGCAAGACATAAAAGTTAATTTTTATAGTACGCACAAAATTCAAGGTGAGTTCGCAATTGAAGTTAAAAAAATAGAATCTATTAGCAAATACTTAACAAATTTAAGGTAATCAAAATCCTTCTTTACCTCTTTGGCTCTATAATTAATCTTATATCCTCTTTTATTGAAACGGTCACCCGGAATAACAGTAGTTATATATCTGATTGAGTACAACTCGAACCCCTGTTCAGGTGATATTATGAATTTCATGGTAAAAGGCACATTCAAAGCAGGACTCAAATGGGAACGATTTACAAAAACAATAACAAGTCTGAATAAAAAGAATGCATCGGAAAAAGCATATTCTTTAATAGGAAGTGAACACGGACTTAAACGCCGCCTGGTAAAAATTGAATCCGTAGAAGAGGTTGCAAAATGAGCGGTGCGTTAACCCAACAGCAGCTTGCGGAATTGTCAGAAAAACACGAGGTTTACCAGTATCAGGCAGAGTCATTGGCCCAGCAGATAAACATGGTAAAACTGACCATCAGGGATGTGGAAACCGCATTAACGACAATTACAGCTTTAAAAGACGAACCTGCAGGAGGAGAAACCCTTGTGCCAGTGGGATTCGGCTCTTTTGTCAAAGCCACTCTCACCAGCACGGATAAAGTAGTTGTAGGAGTTGGCGCAGGCGTGAGCGTCGAAAAGAATATTGACGATGCAAAATCGTTCCTTGAAAAGAAAAAAGAGGAGCTTAACAAGTATCTTGAGCAATTAAACGGCACAATCACAAAACTCGGGCAGGAATTGCAAAATATCCAGAAGCTTGTACAGAAGCACCAACAGGCTCACCAGGCGCAGCAGCCCATGCGCGCACAGTAAGTTTTTTCCGTAAATATGTTTGATAAACTTAAGGAAAAGCTTGGCAGTTTTAAAAAGATTCTTGGCGGCGCAATAGAAGAAAAAGAGAAAGAAGCTATAAAAACAGAGCCTGTTAAGACTGAAGCGACTGAAGCCGTTAAAACGGAAGTCGCTGTTAAAAAAGAGACTCCCAAAACTCCTGAGCAAGCTGGAACCAAAGCGCCTGAAAAAATCGGCATTTTTGATAAGATTAAAGCGGCGGTTCTTGAACAGGAATTCATTATCGGCGAGGGCAGCCTGAAAGACCATTTATGGGAGCTAGAAATAGCGCTTCTTGAGAGCGATGTGGCACTGCCTGTGGCTGAGAAAATTGTGGAATCTGTGAAAACAGAACTTGTGGGAAGCCGGAGGAAAATCGGCTCTGATACCGGGAAAATTGTCGAAACGGCGATTAAAAATGCTATTTTAAAAGTAATATCGGTTGACTCTTTTGATTTTGATGATTTTATCAGGAAAGCCAGTAAACCCGTCAGCATTGTTTTCGTAGGTGTGAACGGAACAGGCAAGACTACAACTGTGGCCAAAATGGCAGAGCGTTTCATGGCGCAGGGATATTCGGTAGTGATTGCCGCCGCCGACACATTCCGCGCAGGCGCGATTGAACAGATAGACAGGCATGCAGAGGCTCTTGGCGTTAAGATAATCAAACACCAGGAAGGCGCTGACCCTGCGGCTATCGTGTACGACGCAGTACAATTTGCAAAGGCAAAGCACAAGGATATCGTGCTTGCTGACACGGCTGGTAGGATGCACACGAACGTGAACCTGATGGACCAGTTAAAGAAGGTGTGCAGGGTGAACCAGCCTGACCTTGTTATTTTCGTGGATGAGGCTGTGGCTGGAAATGACGCGGTTGAACGGGCAAAGCTGTTCAACAATGCAGTGCCTTTTAACGGCAGCATCCTGACAAAAGCGGATGCAGACTCAAAGGGCGGGGCGGCTATTTCAATTTCTTATACGACAGGGAAGCCCATATTGTTCCTCGGGGTAGGGCAGACGTATAAGGATCTTGTGAAGTTTGAGCCGCAGTGGCTGCTGGCAAGGTTGTTTGAATAGCTAAAAATATGGAACCGCTGATGAACGCCCTGACCTACGCATCCGGATATTATACTGCACAAAAGTTTAGAAATTTGTGCATTATAATAGTTTTTTAATTTCCTTCATTAACGGATGCTCTGGTAAATCATCCAATACGAGCGTGAACTCGGATTCAGGATTTAATTTCATCAACTCAAGCGTATTCTGAAGCGCGACTGTCAATGATTCATAATCAGGTTCATCTGTTGTTTCAGCGTTGAAAGGATGGGTTTCCTTCAATTCTATTGGATAAGGACCAAACGGCGGTTTAAAATCAAGAACCCAATCAAAATCATCTTCATTACCAAGCCTTCGCATCCTGATAAGCACCCTGCCTTCAAGCTTCAGGTTTTTAAGCTTTTTCCTGTACCGAATCACCTCTGGTCGAAGCGCCGATTCAGGTCCACTGTAAAAAAATGTTGAATTTGAAACCGGTTGGATTTGCTCTATCCAATCAGAATAGTGAAGCGCGCGCTTGAGCCCGTTTAACAACTGCGGATGCGCCCTGCACCGCTGCTCCACGAGTTCCCAGAGGCTTCCTTCTTTAATCGCCTGTTTGACTTCCCTGATTTCTTCAAAAGTCACATAGAGATTATGGCGCGCCAGCAATTCTTCGCGGTTTTCGCTATTTATCAGTTCACCGGCATCATGAGATATGCATACCGGGCAGGAACACGGAAGGTACTGGAGGTTATCGACATGATAGGTGCCGCGCACGGTCATATACCGCCCGTCCTTGGCATACAGGGCATACGAGGCGGAATCGAACAAATCGCAGCCCAATGCCACTGCGAGTGAGAACATCATGGGATGCCCGGCGCCGAAAAGATGCACCGGCGCTGCGGGTGAGAGACCTTTTTTGGACGCCACGATGACATCCACAAGGTCTGAATACCTGTATGATTCCATAAGTGGCACAACAGCCCCAAGCGGATAGACGTCAAAATCAAGCTGGCTTAGCTCATGCGCAGCCCGTTCCCGAAGCTCTGGATAGGTCGAACCCTGCACTGGCGCGGCTAACAGCATGTCCTTTTTTAAACCGAGGGCTTCTTTTGCTCTCATATATGTGATTCCAAGCTCTTCCTCAGCGCGAGCGCGCTGGACATCGGGCGGAGTGGGTATGTCAAGAGGTACGCCGATGTCCGAGCCGATTTCCTGCTGGAATTGCACTATCTCAGCGTTATTTACTTCCACCTCACCATACACGGATAACTGGTAGGAACCCGAATCTGTCATTATGGGGCCGTCAAAACCGATAAGGGACTGCAGCCCCTCGCTGCGGGCGCGCTCCCTGAGCTCGGCTTTTCGGTAAATGATATAAGAATTCGTGATAATAATCTCTGCGCCGAATTTTCGAAGTTCAGATGGCTTGATGGTCTGGATATTGGGATTGACCACTGGCATGATTGTGGGCGTTTCCACAATCCCGTGGCGGGTCTCAAGGCGCCCGATTCTGCCGGCGCAGGCTTTGTGGGTTATTTCGAAGATTGGGGGCATGATTGGCTAAATTATGATGGAGGAGTATATTAGGATGAGGTTGTCCGTTAAATAGAATATAATATAGTCTTCCACATAACATCTGATAATATTCTATAAACCACAGAGTGCACAGAGGACACAGAGTAAAAACAACTACGCTCTGTGCTCTCTGTGTCCTCCGTGGTTGATTATCCTTATCCGGGCTCATTTTAATAAAGTTGACAAAGCTATCTTTACTTATTCAGCTTCATTGATGCAAAAATTTTTTATCTGTAAGCTCATCTATGAGCTTAATGCGTAATCTAAAAACATACAGCTCAAAAGGCGTCCACAACTCCCTCTGGTACTGGGAAGACATAGTCTCTCCTTTCAAGGTCGCGTTCAATTACATCTGCATGTCCCTCGCCCGCATCTCGCCTTCCCTCCGATTGAAAAACTTTCTTTATTCAGCTATGGGCATAAAGGTAGGCGAGCATGTGTCGGTGGGGCTTGAAGTGAACATGGATGTGTTTTTCCCCGAACTCATTGATATTGGGGAAAACAGCATCATTGGCTTTAATTCCACAATCCTGTGCCATGAATTCCTGGTCGGTGAGTACAGGACAGGAAATGTCGTTATAGGAAAAAACGTAACAATCGGAGCGAATACCACCATACTTCCCGGGGTCACTATCGCAGACGGCAGCGTTGTTTCAGCACAGTCTCTTGTGAACAGCGATGTATCCGGGTTTGTGGGCGGCGTGCCAGCGCGGCCATTGAAAAATGGAATAGAATCATGACCGGAACATTAGATTTCTTCTTATGGTTTAAAAAGGAACGAAGAGCCAGACTTGTTGTTTTGATTTCCTGCATCATCGGAACGCTTTTTGGTTTTTATTATTACCTGGGACAATTTGAAATAACACCAGTCTATTTATGGTTTTTCGTGCCCGACAGCCCCTTTTTCACGTTTATGTATGTTCTGGTTTTGCTTTTTTATTCATCCGGTTTGCGCTCCGATACATTTGATGCGTTCACTTTTATCGGCCTCGCTAAAGTGGGCATATGGACGCTCTTTGTTTTATTCCTGAATTATGATTATTATTTTTCTCCTGAAACAAGGGCTTTCCGCTTTGTTATCGTGTTACTGCACGTTGGAATGATTCTTGTTGCAATGACCCTTTTAAAAGAGATGAAAAAGTTAAACCTCGGCCGGTACTTATTGATATTTACCTTTTTCATGGTATCTGACTTTTTTGATTATGTCATAGGTACGCATCCCATTATCCCTGAGGAAAACATCAAAATTGTTTCGTTGGTGACTATTGCCCTTTCCATAATAACATGTTCTTTAACATTTTATTATCTTGAAAAAAAATCCGAAGGAATTTAGTACAAGAAGGTTAATCTTAGTATGATGAAAGAAACAATCATTTCATTATCGCAGAAAAACAGGTATAATAAGTTCTTAAAAAACAAAATTGAAATTCGCTGCAAATGCGGTTATTCGGATAATATAAGTTACTTTGAATTCCTGGCCGGGGGAGAGTTCAATTTTGGACAGCCTGTCCCTGTTTTGAGCCCGTTTATATCCGAATCAGTATATGATGAAACCGTCAATGTCACGCCCCTTCAACTATCAAAAAAATGCCCTGAATGCGGTGAAGAAATAACCGTGATATTTCCTTTATCGCTTGAAAACCTCATCCCGATGTTACAATCACAGCCGCCTGACCCACAAATGTACGTGTGATAATCGTGGAAACCATTGAGGCGATCAAGACTCGCCGCAGCGTTCGTGGTTTCACTGAAACGGACATAAGCAATGATACAATTGAAGAGATTTTAGAAGCCGGGAGATGGGCGCCTTCAGGATTAAATAACCAGGCATGGCGGTTTATTATTGTGAGAAATCCTGACACAAAAGCGGCTCTATCAGTACTCACTGAATATGGTCCGACCATAAAAAATGCACCTGTACTGATAGTGGTTTTCCTTGATAAATACCACATGTATAATTACATAAAGGATGTCCAATCCATAGGAGCCTGCATCCAGAATATGCTGCTTGCGATTCATTCGATGGGGCTCGGTGGGGTATGGCTTGGTGAGATATTGAAAAATAAAGAGAAAGTCAATGAAGTCCTTGGAGCGCCGGAATCGCATGAATTAATGGCTGTGGTCGCTCTCGGTCATCCGGTAAATAAAACAAGGGTTTCTGAGAGGAAAAACCTCGATGAACTTGTTTCCCGTGAAAGATTCGGTTCACGTTGATAGTGCAAAACTGCGGTTGGTTAAGATATATTCAGGAAACCCACAGGTTTTCCTTTTTCCCTTTTTTTAATTTGCGGATTTTTCCTTCTGCATGCATATCATTCAATATTTCCAGAAGGTCTTTTTTTGAAATCTTTATGTTATAATCGTCCACCAGGCCTTTTTTGATATCAGGAAGCGTCATGGGTCCGGTCAGGACTTTTATAATAAAACCTGTCAAATCCTCATAAACAGCCCAGGGATATATTATCCATTCCCATTTATCCTGCTTCTCAGCCCAGTAATCCGGGATGCTGGTCGAACAGGTTTTATAATGCAGTACTCCAGTCCTTACCTCCGAAGGATTCTTTTCCTTCAAATAATCCATAAGCACGGCATATGTATCCCCGGTATCTACCACATCGTCCACTATCAATACATTTTTTCCTGATATATCCACAGGAAGAGGGAACTTTATCCTGGCTTTTCCGAGCGTTGCCGCAATTCCCCAGTGTTCGATTTTTACTGCGGCAAGGTCTTTCTGGAGAAGAAAGTCACAAACAACACGCGCCGGGACAAGTCCTCCTCTTGCTATACCTATTACAAGGTCAGGCTTGAACCCAGAACTTTTAATCTTACGCGCCAGGACTTTTGCCAGCCTGTAAGACTCTTTCCAGCTTACAAGGTAGCATTTGAATTTGTCCCCGGGTTTTTCCATGTATTGTAGATGGTTTATTGTAATACATATTCTTTCCTGATTCGACTGGGATCACAGGTCAAGCAGCGAACTTTTTTAGTAATAGAGGACAATACAATATTATGTTCTTGAGAGAGAGGGTTTTCGCGGGGGAAGGCAAGCTTAAGGCTGACACCGTACTTAAAAACTGCAGGATTGTAAACGTAAACACAAAAGAGATTATAAAAGGCGATATAGCAATAAGCTCAGGTTTCATCTCCGGTATAGGCGATGTGGATGGGCTGACTGGCGGGAAAACAGAGATACTTGATTTAAAAAATGCCTTTGTATGCCCCGGCTTAATCGACGGGCATGTGCATTTTGAGTCAAGCATGGTGACGCTTACACAATTTGCAAAACAATCCATCCTCCACGGGACAACGGGAATCGTCATCGACCCGCATGAGATTGCAAATATCCTGGGCATAAAAGGTATCAAGCTTGTCATGCAGGAGGCAAAAAGGCTGCCTATCGATGTTTTTATTACGCTTTCGTCATGCGTGCCCTCCAGCCCTCTTGAAACATCGGGGGCAAAACTGGGTCTTCTGGAGATTAAAAAATTCCTTGATAAGAAATTCGTTGTCGGGCTTGGGGAGGTAATGGATTACCCCGGAATCCTTCGCGGGAATCCTGAAAAACTTGCGATGATTGCCGCCGCCCTTGAAAGAAAACTCGTTGTGGACGGTCACTGTCCCGGCGTCCGTGGTAAGGAATTGTTCGGGTACATGAGCGCCGGCATCTCAAGCGACCACGAATCCATAACATACGATGAGGCGCTTGAAAAGGCGCGCCTTGGCATGAAGGTCATGATACGCGAAGGTTCGGCTGCAAAAAGCCTTCAGGAATTTATCCCGGGATTGATTCGCGATAGTATCTCGCTTGAAAACTTTTTCTTCGTTACAGACGACAAACATCCTGCCGACCTCATAAAAGGGCACATGGACGTCATAGTCAGGGCTGCAATCAAACTTGGATTGGACCCGCTTCAGGCGATTTCCATGGCTTCCATCAACACGGCGCGCCATTACAGGATAGACCAGCTCGTGGGCTCGATAAGCATCGGCAGGCGGGCAAACCTTGTAATACTTGATGACCTGCATAAGTTTGAGATAAAAAATGTGATGGTACGCGGCAGGATGAAACCAAAAATAGAGGGAATCGAATACCCCGGTTATGTCTTCAGGACAGTGAAATATAAAAAAATAGAACCGGACGACCTGAAGCTCAAATCTAGGAAAAAGACGATTTTTGCCCATATCATTGAGCTCGTGCCGGGTCAGCTTATTACAAACAGGAGTATCGGGGAATTAAAAACCGACAGAGAGACCGTTATGCCTGACATAGAGCGCGACATTCTTGCCATCGCTGTGATAGAAAGGCACGGCAAGTCGGGAAACCTTGGCAGGGGATTTGTAAGGGGCTTTAACCTGAAAGAAGGCGCGATAGGGCAGAGTATTGCCCATGACTCGCATAATGTCATCCTTGCGGGCACGAATTTTGAAGACATGGCGCTCTGCGCGAACAAGCTCCGGGAATTGCAGGGGGGCATAGTGCTTGCAAAAGACGGCGTGATAGACTACCTTCATCTTCCTTTTGCAGGTATTCTCAGCACAGAAAGCGCATACGATGTGGATAAGAAACTGAAAGAGCTTCACCACACGGTCAAAAAGATGGGGTGCAAACTTGATGCGCCTTTTATCCAGATGTCGTTCCTGTCGCTCCCCGTTATCCCGTCCCTCAAGATAACAGATAAAGGGCTTGTCGATGTGGATGCGTTTAAAATAATCGAACCGATACAAAGATGATGAATTCAGCCCATAATGAATAAATGACAATAGTTCAGATTAAAAAAAGAGAGAGATTTCAAAGGCTCTTATTATATATTATACCATAAAATATATGGTTAAATAAAATGCAGTTGTTCTCAAAGGAAGCAGGTATATGGAAACCATAAAAAGAATTCGGGAAATATCTAAAAAGATAGTTAAATTTTTATCGCATCCTGGATTTTCTGGCTTGGCTGCTCTTTTAAGCTTAATTATCGCTATTGTGGGCTTGAGTATAATTTATGCCGATTATCCTAATTATCCATTATTAGAACCGCGCATTAGCCCAATAAGTTCAAAAACTTATATCGACAGTGGTTGGGATTTGGTTCATGATGTTGAATATTCGGTTGAGTTACCTAAAATATTGACTCCTGATACAGCTTCTATAACAATGCTCACCGACGTCAAAGGAGGGTTTTACAGTATCTATGATACTAGAGGGTATAAGTTTGATTTCTATATACCACCATCTGACGTAAAAACAGTAATTGTAAAAAACCCTAATAAAACAAATCCAATCTTGCTTCGTGTAGTTTATGTTGAGAAATATTTTGAATCAGATTGGGTTCCAGTAAATATGAGACCAACATTTCCTAATTCAAATGACTCATTTTATTTGCTTGTTAAAAACAGTGATTATGAAATTAAGAATGCCATGAGAAAATATACATTGGTTCGTGATGCAAATGAAATCTTTAATACTACAATATATGATGCCTGGAAGAATCAACGGATTATTATTTATGAAAATAATATGCCTATCCAAAGTACAATAGTTGAACGTGATGGTAGTGCTCTTATTGAAGTGATGTCAATGAAGCCGGGAGAACAAAAAACGTATTTTGTTAAGAGAATTTAATCATGATTTTTTGTGATTAGTTCGTACGAGTTCGTATTGGTTCGTTGTTACGTCCACTCTGTTGCCAACATGAGAAAAACTTATAACTTCCTTTTTCTATTCAGATAAGGTGATAAATTCTGCCCAAGAAAGCTTTAATAAGCGTTTCTGATAAAACCGGAATAATTGATTTTGCAACAGGACTTGTTCATCTTGGTTTTGAGATAATTTCAACAGGCGGGACCTCCGGGGTTTTGAAAAACGCAGGCATAAAAGTGAGGGATGTCTCGGAGATTACGGGATTCCCCGAGATGATGGAAGGCAGGGTAAAGACGCTCCATCCGAAAATACATGGCGCCATTCTCGCACTGCGGGATAATCCGGCACACGTAAAAGAAGCGGAAAAACATGGCATCGAGTTCATCGATATTGTTACGGTCAACCTTTATCCTTTTGAAAAGACGGTCGCCCGAGGCGGGAGCCTTGAAGAAGCCATTGAAAATATAGATATCGGCGGTCCTGCACTTGTCAGGGCTGCTGCAAAAAATTACAGGCATGTGGCTGTAATAACCGACCCGGAAGATTATCCAGGAATACTTGCTGAACTTAAAAACGGGGCAATCAGCCGGAATACGAAAGAGCGCCTCGCAGTCAAAGCGTTTCGCAGGATAGCCGATTATGACTGCGCGATTGACACATACCTGAGCGGCAGGCTTACGAATGAAGATATACTGCGCCTGAAATTTGTGGAAGGAAGAACGCTGCGGTACGGGGAGAACTGGCACCAGAACGCTAAATTCTACAAGGAACCGGGTGTTACCGAACCTTCTGTCGCAAACGCAAAACAGCTTCACGGAAAAGCCCTGTCGTATAATAATTATGTGGATGCCGAGGCTGCATTGAACGTGGTCCTTGAATACAGGGACAACATCGCCGTGGCTGTTGTAAAACACAGCAACCCCTGCGGATTCGCAACCGGCAGGACACTTCTGGAAGCCCTGTCAAAGGCGTGGGACGGCGACCCCGTGTCATCATTTGGCAGCATAATCTGCATGACGCGAAAACCCGACATTGAAGCCCTGGAATTCCTGAAGGGAAAGTTCGTGGAATTGATAATCGCTCCGGGATACGATGAGGATGCGCTTCTATTTTTGAAGAACAAGAGCAAAGACCTCCGGATTCTCGAACTGCCCATGGATAATGGGGAGCCGCTTGAGAATACATATCATTATATCGTTGGCGGCATGCTTGTCCAGTCGCGAAACCGGGGACTGTATGCAAAATGGGATGTGGTTACACAGCATCCCTTCCCTGAGGATAAAAGAGGGCTGGCTGAGTTTGCATTAAATGCATGCAAATATACAAAATCAAATGCTGTGGTCATTGCATGGGAGTATGAAACGGGATTTTACCAGATACTTTCAATAGGCGCAGGGCAGCCAAACAGGGTGGATTCGATACGGAAACTCGCCGCCACAAAAGCCCGGGAGAACCTGAAGTTCCTGTATGAAAGGGAAAAACCGGATATTAGCGAAGATGAGTTCGCCAGAAATATCCTGAGTGAGTGCGTACTTGCATCAGATGCTTTCTTCCCGTTCGATGATAGCATCATTCACTCGGCAGAGAATCATATCAGGTACATTGTATCGCCCGGTGGTTCGATAAGGGATAAGGAAGTTATTGCTGCTGCGAACAGGCTGGGCGTGTCGTTAGTGTTTACAGGAATGAGGCACTTCCTGCATTAAGACTTTAAAAAAAATTATAATTTCCCCATCTTTTTCAAAAGCTCTGCATTCAGCACGCTTGCGCCTGCCGCGCCCCTGATTGTGTTGTGCCCCATGCAGATGTATCGTATCCCCGGGCGGATGCGCCCTACTGATACCGTCATGCCGCCGCCAATGTTCCTGTCCATGCGCGGCTGGGGTCGGTCTTTTTCTTCCTTGACCTCGATTACGGGGGTGGGTTCTGTGGGTAAATCCGAAAGTCCAGGGTCAAAATCAAGGAAAGCCTGTTTAACCTCATCTATCGAAGGATTATCTGACATTTCAACCCAGACAGCCTCTGTGTGGCCGTCCATTACCATAACGCGATTACAGCTTGCGCTCACCTTGAAAGACGCATCAATTACCTCGCTACCGTTAAATTCACCGAGCAGTTTTCTGGTCTCAGTCTCCACTTTTTCCTCTTCCTGGCCGATATAAGGAATCACGTTATCAAGGATAGCCATCGAGGGAACACCGTCATATCCTGCGCCCGATATCGCCTGCATGGAAGCTATGTAGATTTTCTCAATCCCGAACTTCATAAGCGGTTTCAGTGTCACAGCCATCATAATAGTGGTACAGTTTGGATTTGTGACCACATAGCCATCCCATTTGCGCTTATCTTGCTGGATATCGATAAGACCAAGGTGCTCCGGGTTCACTTCAGGGATGACAAGCGGTATGTCTTTCACCATGCGAAGCGCGCTTGCATTACTCGCTACGGCAAAACCGGCTTTTGCAAACTCCGGTTCCACTGTTTTGGCAAGGTCGGCAGGAAGGGCTGAGAAAACTATGTCTGCATCCACTTTTTTCGGGTCAACAGGAACAACGGTCAGGTCAGCCGCGTCTTCTGGTATTTTACTTTCAAGCCTCCAGCTCGCAGCTTCGCTATATTTTTTGCCAGCGCTCCTGTCCGAGGCTGCAAGTGATGTCAATTCAAACCATGGGTGTTTGCTTAGTAACTCTATGAATCGCTGACCAACATTGCCTGTCGCGCCAAGTACCCCTGCCTTTATTTTTGCCATAGCCGTCCTTATAATGTTTTATTGTTTTTTATATTTCAACTTAGATTATTTTATTCTTCCATCGTGATTGCGCTGTTCGGGCATGAATCCACACATGTGCCGCATTCGGTGCATTCTGCCTCATCTATTTTTGCCTTGTCGTTCTTGAGCTCGATTGCAGTTGCAGGGCATTCATCGACGCATATTCCACAGCCTGTACATTCTTCAGTTTTTACTTTTGCTGCCATTTAAGTCACCTTTTGCCTACCATTGAATAAGTGAAATATAAACGTAACGGTTTAGTTAATTGGTTTTAGACATATTTTCACCGGATATAAATCCCCTCATCATCATAACCCCTCAGTTTCCACTGGAAACTCGTGATACAACACCGGTTTTTGAATAGAAGTCTAAATATATACCAAAGTCTTTTGGAGGTCTATGTTATCAAGAAGAGTTGACCATTTTGTGGAGTCTGTCATTCGCGATATGACGCGGCTTTCAATAAAACACAATGCAATCAACCTTGCCCAGGGATTCCCGGATTTCCCTGCACCTCCGGAATTAAAACGCGCCGCAGCCTCTGCAATTATGGAGGATTACAACCAGTACTCGATTACCTGGGGCGCAAAAGACCTGAGGGATGAAATATCGCGAAAAGCCCGCAGGTATAATCATATTGAAGCTGACCCTGATAGTGAAATAACGGTAACATGCGGCGCGACTGAAGCCATGATGGCATCCATGCTTGCAATAATCAATGAAGGCGATGAGGTCGTTGTTTTTGAGCCATTCTATGAGAATTACGGTCCTGATGCTGCGGTTTCCGGCGCAGTTCCACATTTTGTTCCCTTAAATGACGACAACAGCATCGATGAAGAAGCGCTATCCTCAGCTTTTAATAAAAAGACGCGTGCGCTTATACTGAATACCCCGAATAACCCATGCGGCAAGGTTTTCATGAAAAATGAGCTGAAAATGATAGCAGACCTTTGCGTTGACTATGATGTTATCGCTGTGACTGATGAAATTTACGAGTACATACTGTACGACAACAAAAAGCATGTCAGCATAGGTTCGCTTGATGGAATGAGAGACAGGACGATAACCATAAGCGGGTTCTCAAAAACATACAGCGTCACGGGATGGAGGATAGGATACGCCCTCGCAGAGAAAACCCTCACATCCGCTATACGGAAGGTACACGATTTCCTAACCGTGGGAGCACCTGCGCCGCTTCAACATGCCTGTGTTACCGCGCTTAAGTTCCCTGATTCGTACTATGAGGAGCTTGCGAGGATGTACGACGGAAAAAGAAAGCTCCTATATAATGCCCTGATAAAAGCCGGATTCAAATGCATGATGCCGGAGGGCGCATATTACATACTGGCAGATATACCCGAGGGCATAGATATGGACGACATGACGTTCGCCAGACACATGGTAAGCGATGTTGGGGTAGCGGCTGTTCCGGGGAGCAGCTTTTACAGGAGCGAGGCCGGGAAGCACAAGCTTCGCTTTACGTTCTCAAAAAAGGACGAGACGCTCATGGAAGCGGCGCGGCGGCTTGAGGGTTTAAGTATTTAGAAACCAATTAGAGCAAAATGAAGCTTGTCATAATCGATTACGGACTCGGAAACCTGCGAAGCATTGAAAAAGCGCTCCAGTATGTTGGCGCAGAGGTTGAAATATCAAACGAACCCTCGGCAATCGACCGCGCCGACGCCCTCATACTCCCCGGTGTCGGGGCATTCCGCGATGCAATGATGCATTTTTCCACACTTCTGCGCGTGGTGAAAGATGCAGTGAATGAGGGTAAACCCCTGCTCGGGATATGCCTCGGCATGCAGATGCTTGCTTCGGAGAGCGAAGAAGGCGGACTGCACACTGGAATCGATATCATCCCGGGAAGAGTGATACGATTTCCCGCCTCCGAATTAAAAGTTCCGCACATGGGCTGGAATTCGATTAATGCTAAAAAGAATATCCCCCTGTTAAAAAATATCCGGGATGGTTCTTATGTCTATTTTGTTCACTCATATTATGTAAATACAGATGAGAAATACGAGGCTGCAATGTGCGATTACGGGATAGATTTCCCGGCTGTTATCACAAATGAAGCCGGAAACGTTGTGGGCACGCAGTTCCACCCTGAAAAAAGCGGCGCTACCGGGCTTCGGATGCTTTCGAATTTCGTGGAGAACTATGGACCTTGAAGGCTATGCAAAACGCGGTCTTTTGCGCAATGATAAAAATTTGGCGGAAAAGCTTGCCGAAAGGATACTTGAGATAAAAAACATCTCGCAAAAACATGCCGATGAGATTGCAAACGCTGTTATCGTTGAGGCAAAAGCCACAATCAATCCGGAAGGGGAATTACTCAAACCGGTAAGCTCAGGCGTGACGATGGGTGAATTCGGCGTCGGTTCGCGGGGTGCGGGTGACTTTTATACCCATGAGAAAATTGCCGAAGTTATCGGAAAGACTTCCGCAGTTGTGGATTCATCGCATCTTGACGATTCGGGGGTTGTGCGCGCGGGCGGGCAGTTTCTTGTGGTCACCATCGACGGAATGCATTCGCGATTGTCTGATTATCCTTTTCTTGCAGGTTTTCACGTCGCACGTGCCGCGCTTCGTGATGTGTACGTGATGGGCGCACGGCCGGTTGCGATGCTCTCCGACATCCATGTGGCTGATGACGGCGACGTGGCAAAGATATTCGACCATATAGCAGGCATTACGACGGTATCGGAACTGACTGGCATACCACTGATAACAGGCAGCACACTCAGGATAGGCGGCGACATGGTAATAGGGGAACGTATGACCGGCGGCGTGGGCGCAGTGGGCATGGCAGAGAGCCTCACGGCGCGCATCCAGGCAAAGCCGGGGGATGTCATACTCATGACAGAAGGCGCGGGCGGCGGGACAGTGTCCACGACAGCGCTTTACTACGGGATGCACGATATCGTGGATGAAACGATTAACCTCAAGTTCATCGACGCCTGCGAAGCGCTGTTCGACGCCGAATTGATCGGGAAAATCCATGCAATGACAGATGTTACAAACGGCGGCGTGCGCGGGGATGCCAAGGAGATATCAAGGACGGCAGGCGTTAAACTGGTTTTTGAGGAAGGGAAGATGCGAGGGCTTGTGAATAAAAAGGTGCTCGCGATGCTGGATGAGCTCAAGATCGATTATCTTGGCGTGTCGCTGGATGCTCTTTTGATTATCACGCCGCCTGAGTATGCGGATGAGATTCTTGAGTGCGTGAGGAATAAAGACGTGGCTATCGATATTGTCGGAGAGGTCAAAGAGGGAAAGGGCGCGGAATTAATAGTTGACGGGGAAATCCGCGATTTTACGCCCCGCTTCAGGGAATCAGCATATACGCCTATCAAGAAACTTGTGGGCGAAAAGACGCCGCGGAATTTTGAGGCTATGAAGAGGGCTGTGGATAAGGCGGCGGAGCAGGCTGTTGAGAGGAAAAGAAGGGTAGTTGCGAGATTGAGGGGGAAATAGATATTCCAACATAAATTATGACATTGATTTACAATAAACGGTGAGAACAATTACTAATAAATTTCATTTTATAGAGATTGATTGGATTATTTATTTTCCTTCAATTGGAAACAAAGGAAGAAACATTGTAAAATATGGAGTCGCTTATAGGGATAGGATTAATAAAAAAACCCAACCAGGTCGTAAAATAAATTTAAGCGATGTTTTAAAACAAGATACTATAAAAAATAGATATCCACATACGGTTGGATTATTTTATGATAAGTCAGGGAAAGGAATCAATTGGAAACCCAGATATATCGAAAATAGAATTATTCGGAGTGAAAATGAACTTCTTGATTGGATTAAAACTATCGAAGAAAAATAGATCATACGTCATTAGTAAGAGAAAAATCATGATAAATTACAAATTTTCCCTAAACCCACTAACAAAATTATGAATCAAGTAAAGCAACAGGAATGTAAAACCTGTAAAACACATGGTTGGAAACCCCATATGGAACATAAATGAGAGGTAATTATGGGATTTAGGAGAATGGCTATAAATCTCGGTATGGAGAAGCCATTTAAGCCAGATAAAGATATCGATTTCATTACCTCTGTAATTATATTGTCGGTACTGAATTTAGTAGTTTAGGTTATTAATCAAATAGTAGGTATAATCGTTTGGCTAATACTTGCACTTGGTATAATAGGATTCATATTGGAAAAGATAAAAAAGAAGAACAAAAAGTATAATGGACGTATTAGACTATAGTTCAAATTAATATTAAGGGTTACCGTTGCGGGGGTTAGCATAACATCCTCTCTATCGTGTTTTGCGCCTGTAAATCCTCATGCTCATAAATAGAGCCAACCCTCTCCAAAACCCTCCATCTTTCGCACTTGAATTTTTTAAGAATGTATATGTTTATATAATAAAATATGAATTTACATTTTAATATGAACAAAGGTACAGCCAGGGAAAATATAAAACAGGGAGCAAGTGTAGGGATTGTTTTAAAGCAAGACCAGAGAACAGGGAAAATAACCCAAGGTATTGTAAAGAGAATTTTGACAAATTCTTCATTTCATCCGCATGGAATAAAGGTTCAATTAGAAGATGGCAGGGTTGGAAGAGTCAAAGAAATTCATTCAAAAGCTGCATAATAAAAGTTGCTATTTGTTTATCGAATGCGCATCCGCCATGTCCGCAAACACAGGCGTAGCGAGCGCCAATATAGTTATTCCACCCATGTTTTCAAAGTTTTAATCCTCAATCCCCTACTTACTACTTACTCAATCAGAGCAGAACTTACCTCAAGCAACCACTCCTTCGTAGGCATACGTATGCCCGATCAGGCGGTAATCTTTTGTAGACCCATGCTCAAGCTCTTTCCTGATTTTCTGCATCTTCTCGTGAGTTTCTTTTGTATAGTAGCGCTCGCCGCATTTCATGCATACTCCAGCCTCCACGGTAAGCACTGCCGCATTGCAACCGCCTTTCACGAGCTTCTCTACTTTTTTCTCTACCACATCGCCCCCGCAGTTAGGACAGACAGGGATTATCTTTTCCATAATATTCACCTCTTTGGTTTTCTTATTTTTTCGTTATACAACAACTCCCTGATATAATTCATGACATATCTCAATGCTTTATCCGGCGTCGCAGGCAGTGAACTTTCACTCACATCATTATCAAAAGCTTCGTGAAAATGGTGAGGGAACGTTTTGACGCCACTCCATACTTCATGCTTTGCGTTATCCCATCTATATATTGTTTCATCCACATGTCTTCTTTCCCAGTGGTATGCATATCTACCCTCAAGCTGCCTTGAAAACCACACGTCAAGAAAAGATTCATCTACAATATATATTCTCAATTTTCCTTCGACAATCTCGCATCCTATAACAACGTCCGCATACTCAATTTCAGCAATATCAGCCAGCTTCGCGAGAAGAGAGTCTATCATCTATACAGTTTTTATAAGTTTTTTTAGTTTGGCTTTCTCAGCTTCCAGGTAGTCTATCTTGGTCAGGTCTTCAAACACGTCCGATTCGACCACCTTTCCCTTCTCTATAGCCCGCTCCAGTTCCTTGATGGAATTTATTCCATATTTGTGATACAGGACATGCAGATGCACCTCTATTTTTCCCAGTTCTGACTTTATATACGCCCTTATACCTTCGTTAACAAGTTTATCTTCTTTAATCCCCTTTTCTTTTGAAAGCTTATGCAAAACAGTACTCATATATTCGTTTCTTAATCTTCTTTAGCAATATATTTTTCCTATGTCAAGTGGTTTCTCCCAACAGTGCGCCCGCACCCGCCACGTCCGCAAACACAGGCGCGGCGGGCAGGCATATAGCCATATCACTCATTTTTCCCACCTAAATCATAAGAAGCCCTTTTTGCCAGTCATTGATAATCCTGACAGCCGCCCTCGTATCATCCACCTCGCCTTTCTTCTTCAGACAGTTGCTCTCCCTGCCTATCAGTAGAAGCGCATCATAAGAATCCTGCCCCTCTATTGTGACATGATAGAAGGATTCCAGTGCAGTTTTATTTTCAGCGCAAAATCTCTCTATTATCTTCATGGCAACACCGACCGGGTCCTTAATGTGTGTTGCATCCTTCACTGAGAGAATGCCCTGAATAAACTCATCGTTCTCGCCAAAGGGAATTATTCCCGGTGTATCTAATAACATGATGCGCGAACCCGCATTCACAAGCTGCACTCCTTTTGTGTGACCTGATATTGATGAAGTACTGGCTTTGTGTCTCCCGGCCACGGCATTTATCACCGATGATTTGCCTGTGTTGGGATAGCCAAGAGAGCCGACCAGTATATCGCGGCCTTTTATGCCTGCGGTTTCAAGAATCTTGTGTCTTAACATTGTTGTCCCGAACCTTGTCTTACTGGAAATAAAGACCGTGGGAGCAATTTTTGACAGGCGGGATTTGGTTTTCTCAAGGATTTCCTTTGATACAAGATCGCATTTGTTAAGGACTATTATGAACGGCTTCTTTGAACGCGCTACGTCACGCTCAACCTCGCTGTTCCGGGTCTCATCCGGAAACCGCGCATCGATTACCTCAAGAAGGATATCGGCTTTTTTTATGACATCCTTCACCATCGTCTGGTAGCTTACCATGCTCTGCGCTATGGTTCATGAGGATATAAGGATGTGTTATGAAAACTACCTCTCCCACAATCCCTTTTCCTTGAGCTTCTCAATCACGTCCCTCTTTCTCTCAAATTCCATCATCCGAAGTTCCCTGCGCTTTATCTTGCCGCTGATGGTTTTGGGAAGCTCCCTGACAAATTCAACAGCCCTCGGATACTTATAAGGGGCTGTCATCTTCTTGACATGCTGCTGGATATCCCTGGCAAGTTCCTCCGAAGGTTCGTATCCCTCCTTCAATACCACAAAAACCTTGACAATTTCCCCTCTCAAAATGTCAGGGCTTGGCACCATCGCGCACTCAAGGACAGCTTTATGTGAATTAACCGCGCTCTCGACTTCAAAAGGACCTATCCTGTATCCCGAACTTTTGCAGATGTCGTCAGCCCGTGAATCAAACCAGATGTACCCGGACTCATCTATCATTGCAATGTCACCGGTCAGGTACCAGTCGCCCGCAAAACATTCTGCGGTTTTCTGGGGCTTATTATAATATCCCTTGAACAGCATGGGGTGGTTTTTGACAACGGCGATTACTCCCTTTTCGCCTGCCTTCACTCTTTCTCCGGTTTCAGGGTTCACGATTGCTCCCTCAACCCCGGGCGTGAACTTTCCCATCGAGCCGGGCTTTATCTCCATTCCAGGCAGGGTGCACGCCACAGCACAGGTTTCCGTTTGTCCATAACCTTCCCTGACGCTTATCCCGAATTTCTCATCAAAGAACCTGACAATCCCGGGCGTACATGGCTCACCTGCTGTCAAAATGACCTTCAAATCCGAAAGTTCGTATCTTTTGTTCGCATCATCGAGTGTCGCCATTGCCCGCAGTTCCGTTGGCGTCATGCATGCCCTGTTTATCCTCCATTTATCGAGCAGCTCATACCATTTTTCAGGGTTAAACCTGCCCGTGTAATGGAAATTCGCCGCGCCGGCGTTCAAAATAGCCCCGAAAGGCGCCCAGTACCATTTAGCCCATCCGGGTTCTGTGGTTGCCCAGCAGAGCTCATCCGGCTGCGTGTTCCACCAGTAGTACCTGTTGAGCCTCTCGAAACAGTGCATCAATGAATGGGTGTGGACGACTCCTTTCGGCGCGCCGGTAGTGCCTGAGGTGTAGGTGATGGCTAAAATATCATCTTTTTTAATTTCTTCAAGTTCTAATTTTCTTGATACATGAGCGGATTCCTCTCGCAGGTTCCTCCATCCCTTCCTCTCACCTGAAAAGAAAAAATTGCGAATCGGAATTTTGTCTTTTATTGCATCTACCTCATCAGCGACTTCCGAATCACCGGTAATAAGTGCTTTTACCCCCGCATCCAGAATCCTGTATTCTATGTCCGCTCTCCTTAGCATTATTGTGCCGGGAACGACAACACCGCCGACTGCCCAGATGCCTGTGCTCGCAGCATAAACATCTATTCCCCGCGGAAGTATTACCAAAACCCGGTCGCCTTTGTGGATGCCGGATTCTCTCAGGATATTCCCAAGTCGCATTGCATTATCCCACACTTCCCAGTATGCCGCTTTTTCGACCTTCCCATCCGGATGCTCGGTGATTGCCATCAACTTTGTTCTATCCATTGCCCACTTTCTAATAGTATCAACAAAATTGTAATCTTCCGGGATATCCCATGTGAACTTCGCTCTCTCCTTTTCGTAATCAAATGCTGTAATTTCTTTCCCCATTTCACTACCTCCTTACCTGAAGTCTTGCTTCGCTGGCAATATCAACCCCTTCTTTCCAATATTAAGAACGCTGCCAGGGTAATTATAGTTTTATGAGGTGTTGCAGGCTTCTTCTTTTGAATATCCCACAATCGGTATGTAAAGCGCTTTTCTGTTGTTAAACCATTTCTGCATCATGATAGAGCCTCATGGCCATAATGTGCCCGTCATGCGCGTTTATGTCTATTAACTCTCTCTTACCTTTTATTTCCCATACAGGAATATGCAAAAGGTCCATTTTGAAGTTTATTTCATCGGTGCCGGGAGCAAACATCTTGGTTTCAAATACGATTGTATCGCCTATCATTTCATTCAGCCTGATTTCTTTTGTATGTTCCCTGATGATTGAGTTTAAGGCTTTGGTCACCGCGTCCTTTTCCTGGATGAGCGGTTGCCTTATCTCATAATTCTGGGTAGGCATGAAGGTGTTATCCTGGATTTCTTTGTATTTATTAAAAAAATTCTCTCCGGTGAGGGCATGAATATAACCTGCGCCTTCACCTGTGAGGTCTACCATTTTTGATTTATACTTCTTCTGGATATTAAAAGAATAATTATAATACCATACCGGAATGAATTTTAATGTCTGGCTTTTTGCAGTTCCTATTTTTGCTTCGGCTATGGACAATGCATCGGATTTCCCGATGTTAATGGGAATTGAACGCAGCAATACCTTGATAGTCCGCTCATATTCTTTTTTAACAGGTTCCTGCACGGCTCCGGCATCGATTTTCTCGTGAGCAGGCTTTTTTTCCTCATATCCGCCCAACGCGCCTGCAAGAACTGCCCTGCCTATCTGGGATTCAAGCTCGCTCCTGTCCCAGAGCCTAAGCCCTTCGTCAAGGGCGAGCAAGCGGGTTTTTTCATCAAAGGATTCGGAAATCATTACGCCCTTGCCATGATAGCTTTGCGCAATATTTGAAAAATACTTGATATTGTTGAAATTTGGATTATTTTCAAATTTTATCAATAAGTGGTCAGAATCCTTTTCAGCAAGCAGGTCACAGATATCAGAGGAACTTGTACTGTAACCGTAATATGTGAAAATATTTTTCACAATGCCAATCACTGCCTGCTTGTTCATGGTCATTATACTTCTTACCTGACTGAAATACTTTATCTTTCTGATAATATATTCCTGATTATTGAATAGTTATCGAATTCGGTATATTTATAACGCATTGTAATTATAGTGATTGAATCAAGATGACAGACCTGATGTTCATAATCTCAAGAATTGAAAACATGATGTATGAGGTAACTTTTGACCCGTTAAAAAGGAATGGGAAAATAATAGTAAATATTTCTATCGTTAATGAATCGGATTTCAAAAAGGTAATTGGATTCATCAGGCAGGCAGTGCATAGCGGACTTTCAGTAAGCCCTTATATAAAAATAATACGCGCGGGAGAAAAATTCGGGAATCTCACCATCGAGAAAGGAAAGGTAGGGTTAGCCACTGCCTGCAGCATCACGATAGACGGTGTCCTGCTCAAGGCAGGCATACCTGTTAAACCCAAATTTGGAGGGGTGGTGGAAATACATGACGGCTCGCCCTTAAGATTTACTGAAATCCTGAGCTATGACAGTACAACTATTGACCCTCTTGATGTATTGATGTCGCAGGAACTCACCTCGGTGGCTGAAATGATAAATACCGGTTCAGGCAAGATACTGGCGAATCTGCGGGAAGCTCCCATGGCTTCAAGGGATAAGATAGAACAGGTGCTTGATTCGCTTGTCGAAGCCGGATTTTCCTGTATCCTTGAAGTGGGTGAACCCAATAATGATATTCTGGGAGTCCAGGTTGGAAAAGACAAACTGGGGATAGTGGTTATCGGAGGCACGAACCCCATGGCTCTCATCCAGGAGCATGGGATTTATATAGACACGCAGGAGATGTCAAGACTTCTTGATATTGAAGAAATGGTTCACATAGATGAATTGAAACCGGATATTTAGGCCCCCAAAAAATTAAAAAAAACACCTGCATAAACTATTTAAGGACTGATTGCCTTGTATTTAACGGGGTGAGATAAATGACCATTAGAAAGATAAAAAAAATCAAACATGGAATCTGTAAATGTCATTCGTCCTGCGCATAAATTAAAAATTGAATTTTAATAATTTTTGCTATATAATGGGTATGCAAATCGCCATGTAGCGGGGTCATTATCCCCTGCGTCATCAAAATAACCATAAATATCGACCCGTGTGACCGTTTTACCCATATTTTGATTCAGCTCATTTTTTAAAGTTTCAGGCGTTATCAACTCATTTGTCTGGGGTTCAAAAAAGTACCATGAGGTAATCCCGGAAAATGTCGATTTGAATGAAACAAGCGCATGCCCGGTGCCATCGGAGAAGGTTACCGCTGCAAAATATGCTTTGTACCCGGCTTTTTCCGAGGCAGTTATCATATCAACCGTATACTGTCCGCAGATATATTCTTGCGGTGTGTATGCCCTTATATTCAGGTTATAATTCCGAAACCAGTCCACATATTGCCGGTAATTTACTTCCACGGCAACGGAGCGGTTGTCGGCATTTGCATGTTTTTCTTCTGGTTTTGGGATTATCTCCGTGGGTTTAATGGTAGGTGTCGGGGAAGATGTCTGGATGGTTTTGACTGCAAAAGGCGTTGGAGTGGGGGGAAAAGAAGGAGCTGGTATCGGTTCATTCAAAGCCTTATTCTCGCCTATACATCCGGAAAATAATATAAGAAGAAGGATTAATATTATGTGGTATCTGCCCAAATCTCAATCACCTGTTTTTCAATTTACAAAGGGATTCTCTTTTCTATTTAATGTATAAGCGAAAGAAGATATTTAAATGTGGCGATGTAAAATCCTGTGATGAGAAAAAATATTCAGAATATGACATCCAGCAATACATGCAGTGCATTGGCTATTATTATTCCAACAAGAAAAAGGAGAATATAAGCGGAAAAAAACACAGTTCCGGATGGGAATGATTTGAAAAGAACATAATATAAAACGAGCATTATAAGACTGATGTATAAAATCCTAACCACGGCTCCATATATGATATTGTGGGAGCTTTTCCTGTGGGTAAATGTCCATTTGTATGGTAAAAATAAGATTTTTAACCTCCCCAATCTTTTTATTGCAGTACTTTCAGTATCCAGGTCGGGTGTTAAAAAATCGGTGCCGATATAAAAACCGATACTCAAGGCCAGCAATTGTTTTGGATTAATAGATTCATACCAGGCTAAAGCTGCAATTGCAATAAGAATCGCATAATTGAATATCCTGTGTGCATTATAGCCGGGCATTATCTGGATTTTAATTCGCGGGCTACATCCTTTGCAAAATATGTGAGAATCATATCCGCACCCGCACGCTTTATTGAAACCAATGATTCCTGCACCGCGCTTTTCTCATCAAGCCAGCCATTGCTTGCTGCCGCTTTTATCATCGAGTATTCACCGCTGACGTGATATGCTGCTGTGGGCATTCTGAATTTCTTTTTAATGCGGTAAATAATATCAAGGTACGGAAGCGCAGGTTTGACCATTATGATATCTGCCCCTTCTTCGATATCAAGCGCCACTTCGCGCAGGGCTTCATCCGTATTTGCAGGGTCCATCTGGTATGAAGCACGGTCGCCAAATGCGTAGCCTGAACCCGCCGCTTCCCTGAAAGGCCCGTAGAATGAAGAGCAGTATTTTGCAGCATAAGACATTATAGGGATATCCGCAAAATCATTATCATCAAGAGCGCTTCGGATCTCCCCGACCATGCCGTCCATCATACCTGAAGGCGCAACCATATCGGCGCCTGCCCTGGCATGGCTTACTGCGGTCTTGCCAAGAATTTTAAGGGTCGGGTCATTGAGAATCTCCTGCGTTTTACTCACCATGCCGCAGTGACCGTGTGAGGTATATTCGCAAAGGCAAAGGTCGGTAATGACAATCAGATTCCCGCCGACCTTACTTTTTATGGCGCGGATTGCCTTCTGGACAACATCGTTGTCGCCATACGCATGTGAACCTGTTTCATCCTTCTTTTCAGGTATCCCGAACAATATTATTGCGGGGATTCCAAGTTCAGAAATGCTTGCGGCTTCGTCGGCGATCATCGAAAGCGGCTGGCGGAAATAACCTGGCATGGAATTTATTTCCATCGGTTTTGTTATGGTCTCATCGACAAAGACCGGGCAAATAAGGTCTTTAACATCCAGCGTTGTTTCGCTGATAAGTGGTCGGAATTTTGATGAACGCAATCTCCGCATGCGTGTGGTAGGGAACATATATGTTTTTATAGGATGGAAAGTACTTAATGATTACCAATAGTCAAGTGTAGTCCGAAATCTTTATAACTCAATAAAGAATTTATTGTGGCTTGAGGAGCAAGATTATGGAATCAAAATATAAGACATTAATCCCTTTAATTATCATATTCTTCATTGTCGGAGTAGCGGTAGGATATGTGGCTCATAAACCCAAGACGATAGAAATCGAGAAACCTGTAGAAAAAATAATTTACCAAAACAACACTGTGTATGTAACTGTTACACCCACTCCGATTGTGACGGCAACTGCAGCCGCAATTGAGACTCCTGCAATAAGTGATTTCACTGTCAGGAATTATGACCCTTCAACCGATACTCCGACAAAAACAATTGAACTTACAAGCAACGGCGCTAACCCGAGTATTGTATCCGTACATCCCGGAGATACTGTTTTAATCAAAATTACCGGTTATTCACTACAGTCTCCATTGAAACTTAACTTAACCTCCTTAAACATGTCTCAAGAACGAAATCTTGGCACGGGCGGAGCAGTGGTTGTTACATTTAATACGAGAGGAAGTTACAGTTTAAAAGCTAGCGTTCTCTCAGCTGACCCAACTATATTGCCACGGACGTATGGCGAAGGAACAATAACAGTGTATTAATTTTGTATTATTTTAAAATCCCATACATATCGAATCAGGAAAATGGCTAAAATTTAGCTGCTATTTTCCTGAACACGATATCATCTTTTTTTGCATCCACTTCCACCGAATCCCCTCTACAAATTCCTTATTGAGTATTCTCATCGCAAGCGGATCAATCCTCTACATAGACATAATCATCCATAGTTCCAGCATCGGTTTTTACCATCCGACTGATATTCTTTGGTGCAGCCTTTTCCTGGGAAGGCGTTTTTTTGATTTGCAAAAGTTCGTCCTCGTGCCGCAATGCAATTCGCG
Organism: Candidatus Methanoperedens sp.; assembly: GCA_041494705.1. GTDB lineage: Archaea > Halobacteriota > Methanosarcinia > Methanosarcinales > Methanoperedenaceae > Methanoperedens. The sequence continues at coordinate 222,549 of JBGQBI010000003.1, read as the reverse complement.
TAATATCATCAATCAATTCAGAAAGAGGCTTTTTTTTGCGAAAAGTCAGGGTCATCTTTGCCTGGAGCATATCAAGAAGCTGCTTTGTCTCATCCGATACCTTGATTGTAGTGGTCATAATAATACTATTATACTTTTATACTAAAAATACTTTTCCACATATTTTGGCAAATAATATTAGATAAATATGGTTTTGCCCGGAATAGCGCATATTCAGGCAATATAATCGCATCTCTCAAACTCAAAATCATATTCTTTATATAAACCCGAATCCGTAGAGTAAACGATGTTGAGAACACGCCTCAGGGATTTTATAATCACACACGATGACTGGATATTTGCTGTTGCGGATTATTGCCACGAGGGAGGCATCCGTTCAATCCTCCGGTATGTACCCGACCCTGAAGGTAAAAGGGGCGCAGATAAAAAATACCGTAAACTTGATTTTGATGATGCGTTCGTGTTTATGAAAAAAGAACGCCCTGAATGGGTAAAAGATGTCCATATCGTTCCCTGGGATTCGGTTAAGCAGATACTTGCGCCTGATGAGAGGCTGCCTTCGTTAGTGAAGAAAAACAATAAAGTTAGGGCTATAGTAAACACATTAAAAGCTATCCCGCTTGATAAAATGGGGGTCACCGGTTCGCTTCTTGCAGGACTTGAAAACGAGTCTTCAGATATTGATTTCATTGTGTATGGAAATTCATGGTTCAAAGCGCGGGATATTATTGCACAAGCGAAAAAAGAAAAAAATCCCATCACAGAAATAAGCGATGAGATGTGGCATGAAATTTACAGGAAGCGCAAGCCTGAGCTGCCTTTTGATGAATTCCTCAGGCATGAGTTCAGGAAAGGGAATAGGGGCATGGTTGGCGGGACGTATTTTGACCTGCTTTATGTCAGGGACTGGGAGGATATCGCACCCTGCCTGCGTGGGCGGGATATCGGTTATGAAACTATCGAAGCTACTGTTACAAATGCCGATTTTTCATTTGACAGCCCGGCGATATACAAAATTGACCATCCTGAAATAAATTACGTGCTGTCATATACCCATACGTATGCAGGACAGGCGCTGTTTGGTGAGCGGATAGAAGCGCGGGGTGTCGTGGAAGTCGTGGGGAACATGAAACGGCTTGTGGTCGGGACGACGCGAGAACCAAAAGGGGAGTGGATACGGTCGCTGACACTGCTTGAATCTTAGTTCAGATATGCTCTTTTACCTTTTCAAAAATTCCCTTGCTTCTTGCCTTCTCACCGCTTGCCTCGGCAAACTCACGAAGCAACTGTTTTTGCCTGTCATTTAACTTTGTCGGGACATCGACCTTTATTTTAACAAGCTGGTCGCCTTTTCCTGAAATATGAAGGCTCGGGAATCCTTTACCACGCAGTCGGAATACATTCCCGTTCTGTGTGCCCGCCGGAATCTTCATTTTTGCCTTGCCGTCAAGCGTTGGCACTATAATCTCATCACCCAGCGCAGCCTGCGTGAATGTGATGGTTGCTTCCATTAATATATCATCGTCATGGCGTGAGAAAATATCATGCGGCCTGACATTCATTTCTACATACAGGTCGCCGGCTGGTCCGCCTTTTTCTCCTGCTTCGCCTTCGCCCGGAACCCTGAGCCTTGAGCCTGTATCAACGCCGGGCGGGATTTTCACTTCCAGCTTGCGGCGTCCCTGCACGGTTCCGGAGCCGTGGCATGTGGTGCATGGGGCATCGATTATCTTTCCGCCTCCCCGGCATGTTCCGCATGTAGAGGTGGTCATGAATCTGCCAAAAGGCGTGTTCTGTGTCCTGCTCACCTGCCCGGTGCCGCGGCACGAAGGACATGTTTTTGGTGATGTTCCGGGTCTTGCCCCGCTTCCATGACATACATTGCATGTCTCAATCCTTGGGATTTCAAGATCCACAGTTTTCCCGGAGGCCGCTTCTTCAAAATCAATGGGCAATTCATAAAGGATATCAGACCCGCGCCTCGGTCCTTCACGCCTTTCACCGCCACCGAAAAAGACATCAAAAATGCTCCCGCCCCTTCCAAAACCGCCAACGCCGAAATCCCTTAAAATATCTTCAATATCCGGAGCCGCACCCCTGAAAATATCTTCCTGCGAGTACCTCATATCTATGCCAGCATGACCATACTGGTCGTACTGCTGGCGTTTGGTCTGGTCTTCCAGTACAGCATAGGCTTCTGATATTTCCTTGAATTTCTCCTCAGCGTCCGGGGCTTTGTTCCTGTCCGGATGGTACTGCATCGCAAGTTTGCGGTACGCTGTCTTTATGTCATCTGCTGATGCTTTTTTATCCACTCCGAGAATTTCGTAGTAGTCGCGTTTAGTAGCCATGATTTGCGGTTATAATGACCTTGAATGTAAAAAAGATATGTCCTGTTTAAAAAGTGAAAATGGGGGTATGGATAACCCCATTGATTTTTTAAGAATGCAGATTACTTCTTATCGTCATCAACTACCTTATATTCCGCATCCGTTACTTTCTCGTCTTTCGTTTCATCCTTTGGTGCTTCTTGCTGTCCTTTCTGCTCAGTCTGCTGCTGTGCCTGCTGTTGATAAAGTATGGTGCTTATCGCATGCATTTCCTTGGTGAGTTCCTCGATAGCGGATTTTATCCTGCCCACATCTTCGCTCTTCATAGCTTCCTTTGTTGCCTCAACCGCCTTTTCGACTTTGGCTTTCTGGTCGCCGCTGACTTTATCCCCGAGCTCCTTCATGGTCTTCTCGGTGGTATATACCAGTGTATCGGCCTGGTTCAAAACTTCGACCTTTTCTTTCCTCGTCCTGTCTTCCTCGGCATATTTCTCGGCGTCTTTTATCTTCCTGTCGATTTCATCAGAAGCCATCTTCAGAGGCGCGGTAATGGTCATCTTCTGCTCCTTGCCTGTTCCCATGTCTTTTGCGGTTACATGGAGTATTCCGTTCGCGTCTATGTCAAAAGTGACTTCTATCTGCGGAATCCCGCGCGGCGCAGACGGTATGCCCACGAGGTTGAACCTGCCCAGCGTCACGTTATCGTATGACATCGCCCTCTCGCCCTGGAGCACATGTATCTCCACGGTGGTCTGGCTATCCGCAGCAGTCGAGAATATCTGGCTTTTTCTTGTGGGTATTGTGGTGTTCCTGTCTATGAGCTTTGTCATGACATGTCCCAGCGTCTCGATACCGAGGGTGAGCGGTGTAACATCAAGTAGCAGTATATCTTTTACTTCACCTGCAAGTACGCCAGCCTGTATAGCCGCGCCCATAGCCACGCATTCCATCGGGTCAACACCCCCTTCCACTTTTTTGCCCACATAGTCCTCGACGAATTTTTGTACTATGGGCATCCGGGTCGGTCCTCCTACAAGGATTACCCTCTTAATGCCATCAGGCGTTAATTTTGCATCCTTTAATGCCGTCTCAAGAGGCGTTTTGCATCTGTCGATTATCGGCCTTATGACTTCTTCGAGTTTAGACCGTGTGAGGGTCATTGTCAGGTGTTTCGGGCCGCTAACATCTGCTGTTATGAAAGGCTGGTTAATTTCTGTGGTGAGGGTTGTGGAAAGCTCGATTTTTGCTTTTTCAGCAGCATCCCGCAGTCTCTGGTTTGCAACCCTGTCTTTGCGCAGGTCGATGCCGTGTTCTTTTTTGAACTCCTCGGCAATGTAATCCACAATCCTGTTATCCATGTCAGTGCCGCCAAGCTGCGTATCGCCCGACGTGGATTTTACTTCAAAAACCCCTCCTCCGAGTTCCATTATGGTAACATCAAGGGTGCCCCCTCCGAGGTCAAACACCATTATCTTCTGGTCGCCCTCTTTATCAAGACCATAAGAAAGGGCTGCCGCTGTGGGTTCATTGATTATCCTGATAACTTCAAGTCCGGCTATTTCCCCGGCATCCTTGGTCGCCTGTCTCTGGTTATCATTGAAATACGCAGGCACCGTGATTACCGCTTTTTCGACCTTCTCGCCTAAAAAAGCCTCAGCGTCCTGTTTTATCTTCTGCAAGAGAAAAGCCGAAAGTTCCTGCGGCCTGTAATCCTTTCCGCGCAGGTTGTATTTGTAATCTGTACCCATTTTTCTCTTGAAAGCTGTAACCGTCCCCTCAGTATTTGTCACCGCCTGCCTTCTTGCAGGCTCTCCTGTTAACCTCTGCCCGTCTTTTGTGAATGCTACATACGATGGGAAGGCTTTGCCCCCGAGGGATATCCCTTCCGCGCTCGGTATTATTACCGGTCTATTCCCCTGCATAACCGCAGCGGCTGAATTGCTTGTACCCAAATCTATTCCTATTATCTTAGCCATTATTTCACCTCATTCTATTGTTTCTTCTTCTTCAATATTTTCTTCTGATTCTTTCTTTTTCGATACTCTGACTTTAGAATAACGTATGACCTTGCCGTTCAACATGTAACCCCTTGCAAATTCTTCAAGGATGGTTCCTTCATCACATTTATCCGTAATTGTTTGCATCATCGCTTCGTGTTTGTAGTGGTCAAACTTTTCTCCCACAGCTTTAATAGGGGTCAGTCCGTTTTTTTCAAGTACATTCTTGAATTGTTTATATACCAGCTCCATTCCCTCGATTAACTTGTCTTTATCGTTTGCTTTCTTTGCGTTTTCAATACCACGTTCAAGGGATTCCCATACATCTACCAATTCCAGTATGAGCTTCTCGTTCGCATATTTCATGAATTCGTCCCTTTCTTTAAGGGTGCGTTTCCTTAAATTATCAAAGTCTGCGTTGAGACGAAGATACCGGTCTTTTTCTTCTTCGAGTTGTTTATTTATTATATCCAGCTCTTTCCCGAGGTTTTTTTCTTTTTTTTCTTCAGGTTCCGGAGCTTTAATTTCTTCTGTGACCTCGCCTGCGGAAGATTCGGTTTCTTCTTCTTTGATTTGTTTTTCTTCCCTGTTCGTGTTCTTTTTGTTCAAAATTAAACAACTCCGCAATAAAAAAAATCAGCTTTTCAAATCATGCAACTCATACTAACACCAAACCTCATTGAGTTATTATGTGTTATTTTAAGCTTTATTCTATTTTAATCTTAGTCTTCCTCGACGCTCGGGGCCTGGATGCCATCATAAAAATCCGCTGTATGTTCGGGTTTGACATCCATCATGCCGGTTTCCTTTGCCATCAGGATATCGTTTATGCGAAGAATCATTATTGCGGCATCTGTTGCTGATTTGATTTCCTGTGTCTTCACGCGGAGCGGCTCAACTACTCCCAGCTCAAGCATGTTCTCCGCTTTGCCCGTGAATACATTTAACCCGGCTGTTTTGGCGCCTTTATTATGCTGGTTCCTGAGGTCAACGATAATATCGATTGCATCAAGACCGGCATTTTCGGCGATGCCTTTGGGTATTTCCTCAAGCGCATCAGCATAAGCCATTATTGCAAGCTGTTCCCTTCCGCCATATGTGTTTGCGTACTTCCTTAGCCTTGTTGCAAGTTCGATTTCAGGCGAGCCGCCGCCAGCTACAATCTTGCCGTCTTCGATTACCACGCCAACCACGCGCAGTGCATCATCAAGCGCCCGCTCGATTTCATCAGCTACATGTTCGGCGCCGCTGAAAATCAGGATGGATACGGCTTTGGGATTTTCGCATCCTTCGATATAGACCATCTTATAATTGCCAACGCCGCGCTCTTCGACAAGCGCCGCTTTTCCGAGGTCTTCCTCTTCAACGCCGTCCACTTTCGAGACAATGCGTGCCCCGGTTGCCTTTACTAATTTCTTGATTTCATCTTCGCTGCATCTTCGCACTGCAAAAATACCATTCTTTTTAAGATAATGCATTCCTATATCGTCGATTCCTTTTTCCGTGAATACGACATTGGCGCCGCTTCTTGCAAGCGCTTCTACTCTTTCTTCAACAAGTTTGCTTTCTTCAAGCCTTGCTTCCGAGAGAAGTTCGGGAGATGAAATTTTAAGAGTTGACTTGACCTGTGTTTTTTCAACCTCGATTCCGGTATCAAGGATGGCAATTCTGGCATTCTCGACTTTTTTGGGCATGTTTTTATGCGCTCTTGCCTTATCGATAACAAGCCCGTGAATGAATTTTGTATCCTTTATGCTTCCCCCGCGCTGGTGGATAATATTGATATTATCTTTCACGTTCACCTTGCCGCCGTCTTTAATCGACTTGGCGACCTGTACGCATAACTGGACAAGTGAATCAAGGGCAAGGTCTGCGCTTTTTCCTGTAAGCGCGGTTCTTGCGATATTTTCAAGGACATCATCCGAGGCGTCAATAGCAAGTTCATCCAGGATTTCGATTGCCTTTTCGGCTGCAAGACTGTAACCTCTCGTAATGGTTGTGGGATGAACGCCCTGCTCAACAAGGGCGTGCGCTTTGCTTAAGAGTTCTCCTGAAAGTACGACAGCACTTGTTGTCCCGTCGCCAGCTTTATCTTCCTGCGTCCTGGCGACTTCCACCATCATTTTGGCTGCCGGGTGCTTTATATCCATTTCACGCAAAATCGTTGCGCCATCATTGGTAATTACCACATCGCCGACCTGGTTTACAAGCATTTTGTCCATGCCTTTGGGGCCAAGCGTGGTCCTGACCGCATCGGCTACGGCTTTTGCAGCTGAGATATTGAATCCGAGGGCGTCTCTCCCCTGGGTTCTTGTTTTGTCTTTGTCGAGTATGATAATAGGCTGTCCGCTTAATTGTCCTGCCATAATGAATTACCTCCGAATGAGATGATTCTAAGTGTTTGTGGTTCTATAAATAATTTTGCGAGAATGATTCTTCGCTGGTCAAATGATCTAAATGATAAATACGATAAAAAATCGATTATTTTTGATCTCTACTTGATTGAATTAGCTCTGAAGGATAATTATTAGACAATACCTTATCAATAATATTAACAATGTAATCTTAATTATAATTTGTTCTATTTCTTGGAAGAGTACGAACATTAATTTGATCCCCCTATGAATACTTGCAAAAACTCTTGGTGGAATTGCTTTTTCAACCAGCTTTTCATCGATTGAAATACATATTTTCTTTTTCATACATTCATACCTGTGATAATAATAGCATATAAAGAAAAGTTAGGTTACAGTTTTAAAAAAACAAATTTAGATAGTTTTTTTTTAAAAACACTGCTAAGCACCCCTCTAAGATACAGAAAACTATAACACAGGAAGTTATCCACGGTTTACCCATTTTACCCAAAGGTGACCCGAGTGACCCATGAAGCTCATAGCGTTTATCCAGTGTTTATCCCAAGGTTAATTTTCATTTTTAAGCATTGTTTAAGCAGAAAGATAAAACAAACCCTTTTTTGAATTCTTGCAGGTAACTCATACGGTTTATCCATTTTATCTATCAGTAACCTTCAGACCATATATCAGACCAATTCATCATCGAACCATCCATAACCCATATCATTAGCCTTCAAACCGCCCTTCAAACCAATTCGCTTCCTTGGGTAACTTGGGTAACCTGTTACGGCTGGCATCTATGACAGCTTATCTATCCCTGCACCTTTAGATTAGCCTTCTCATAAATCTCTTTCAGCACTTCAGGACTAAAATCAGAGTAATGCCTTGCCAACACGTTTGCAGGCAATCTTCTGAATAATCATGGCGCCGAGGGGGAGATTCGAACTCCCGTGGGGCAGAGCCCCACAAGCTTTCCAGGCTTGCGCCTTAGCCGCTAGACTACCTCGGCACGCGCCTTCATAATATACCATATGATTCTTATCCTTTTGCTTTCCATCCCTTGGGATAAGTGCCAACTTCCATAAGCACGCGGTCTGTTGTTGATACAATACCCGTAGCAGCCCTCAATATTTCATTGGACTTCATCTGTGCTATGCCGAAAGAGACAGATTCGCCTTTTAACGTAAAAATAGCAACAAGGTCTCCTCTTTCTATACCAGTTTCAACCGTCAGCACACCAGGGGCTGCAAGACCCGCGCCGTGGCAAATCGCATCCACGGCATTATCACGAATAACTATTTCAGGAAGATGGGAAAGACCAAATTCCATAGGACTGATAACCTTTCGCAACTGCTCCTCATTCCCGCTCTCCTGCCATTCAACATACGCATCCCGGAGGTCCTGGAGCGTCACCAGCTTCTCATCCTCCCGGAAAGGACCACTCTTTGTGCGCCTGAGTTCCTGCATGTGCGCGCCCGTGCCAAGCGTCATTCCCATGTCATGGCATAATTTGCGGATATACGTCCCGGCTTCACATCCGACCTTAAAAAGGACATTATTATCCTCAATCTCAAGAAGTTCAAGATAATAAATCGTTCTCAATCTTGTTTCACGTTTTACAGCCGATTTGATAGAAGGCTTCTGGTATATTTCACCTGTAAACTCGCTAAAAATGCTTTTTATATTCTTTTCAGGCATTGCGGTATGGAGCTTCATGAGGCAGACGTATTCTTTCCCTGCTGTGAGAAGCGCATCCACCGCTCTTGTCGCCTCGCTTAGCATAATTGGAAGAAGACCTGTAACGTTCGGGTCAAGCGTGCCGCTGTGCCCTGCTTTATCCAGATTCAGGATTTTCTTGACCCATGAGGTCACTTCATGGCTTGTGGGGCCGGCGGGCTTATCAAGGTTTATCACACCTTTCCTGATATATTCTTCCAGGGGACGCTCCTCCGGTTTTTTGCCGTACTTCTCGTCGGTCTTGTCTTCGGATTTTACAAGTGTCTCTCTTTTTTTCTCGGAAGGGAGTATCATTTCAAAAAACCAACCGCTTTTATCGCTATTTCACTTATCTCTTCAGGGCTCCACTTACTGGAATCCATAACTAAATCATACACCGAAAGGTCATTGATATCTATATCATAATAATTGAGGTATCTTTCCCTTTCGCACTGCTCCCTCTCTTTAGTCTCTGCCATTGCTTTTTCTACTGGCTTGCATTCCCGGCACGCGATACGCTCCGCCCTTATTTCAAGAGGGGCTTTGAGCCAGACCTTAAGTTTTGCATCCACAAGAAAACCTGAAAGGCGCCCCTCAAGGATGATATTGTCCCTTTCCCTTGCTATTTTTTTTTGCATTTCATCTATTTCCCGGTCTATATCCCCATTGCATTTTGCAAGCAAACCGAATTCCGAAAGACCCATGCATCTGTCCTGTGCGCATTTCCTGAAAATGTCTCCCATGGAGACAAGTTCCATCCCAAGCTTTGCGGATAATATTCTGGAAAGGGTGCTCTTCCCGCTTCCAGGAGGGCCGCTGATTGTTATTATCAATTCATACCGCCTATGTTCAATGCTTTCCTGGTCATCTGGCTTATAGGTATTGAACAAAGGAAATACCAGAATAACCAGTATTGGAAAGGTCCGAGAAGTGTGTCGGTTAATTTTTGCTGGCCCCAGAACGGGAATACCATCGTGGCATTAGGATGTAGACCGATTTCAAGATAAACCCAGAAAAACAGCGGGATTGATATGATACTTATATACAGCATAGGTTTGAACTGCTGCTTCATCATATCCATCTGGTCGCCCATCATGTCGGCCTGCTGCTCCTGTAATTTTTTGACTTTCGATGCATTGTTCGATAACTGCGCCTGCTTGAATTCTGCCTGCAGGTTCTTCATCCGTTCCTGGACACGCTTCATCAATTCCCAATCCATCGTATATTTCTGGATAAGAGAGGCATAAAGTCCTGTAATAGCCGCAAGAACGAAAATTATCATATGCAGTGGAAGCCCCCCTAACAGCGGTTTCAGGATTATGTTCATCAGGTTGCCTATTACACCCCTCATTCCGGGAAACGCGATAATACCAAACATCAAAAAGATACCAAGGAACAACGCGAGCTTACTCAGTGTTTTTTTAATCATAAAGCTACACCTCGCTTTATCCGGTGTTCAGGTATGCTTCGCATACCTGTCGTTTGATAAAACTTTCCTAAAGTTTTAGCGACACCTCGCTTTAGGCGGTGTAAACTGACGCAACAGTTTTTGATAAAAACTTTCCTAAAGTTTTTCATATTCCTCCAATTCACTTTTTATATCCTCGAATATCTGTGAAATTTCCTTGCATCCATCAATTGTTCGTAATATTTTTTTCTTATTATAATAATCTATCAGCGGCTGCGTTTGTTTCTTATACACATTTAACCTGTTTCTTATAGCTTCGGGTTTGTCATCTTCGCGCTGATATAATCTCCCTTTGCATGCATTGCATATATCCTCTTTCTCCGGACGATTGAAAATAATATGATAACTGGTGCCGCATTTGCACATTCTTCGTCCTGAGAGGCGTTCTATCAGTTCCTCATCATCCACTGAAATATTCAGGACAACATCCACTTTTTTGCCCGATTCTGTTAAAATCATCTGGAGCGCATCAGCCTGGGGTATGGTTCTTGGATAGCCGTCCAGAAGGAACCCTGATGAGCAGTCATTTTTCGATAACCTGTCTTTTATAATGGTTATTAAAAGTTCATCCGGGACAAGCTCGCCTCTTGACATATAGGATTTGGCTTTTAAACCAAGGCTTGTGTTATTATTAATATTTTCACGCAATATGTCGCCTGTAGAAATGTGAGGCAGAGAATAATACTCTGATATTTTCTTGGCCTGCGTGCCTTTTCCCGCGCCAGGGGGACCGAGTAAAATGATGTTCATCTAAATCAAATCCCGTAATGGCGATGTGTATATTAAAGCTTATTCAAAATTTTCGGGGGCTTTTCATCAAAGGTATGCAGGAATTCCCTGATTTTTCAGGTTAAATTATTCAAGTAAATTCTTGCCTTTGGTAAAGCCAAGTATGGAAGCCGATACGATTACCAATACTATTATTACTAAAGATATGTAAATAGTGGTGACCCGTTCCAAATTTTTAAATATCAGGTTGGATAGAAGATCGGCAATCCAGATACCAATTATAAGCCCGAAGAACCCAAACATAACCGCATAGGCAGTATTTTTAAGCATTTCTGATAATTTCATAATATTTTGTATGTAACGGTATTTTTGGTATTAAATGTAACTGCTTTTTCCCATTAAATGATGGGAAAATCTATCCAGAAAACACTGGGCTTTATATGCTGTTTGGATTTCGGAGTAAAAATATGCGTTTAACATTTGAAAAGGCTATTCAAAAATATGAGGCTTCAATGCTAAGAAGGGTATTCTCAAAAAAGAGTATTCGTTCAAGAAAGTGGTTTTGCCTTATGTTCGCTGAATGGCTTTCTAAAAATCATCAGGATGCTTTCCATGACATGAGAGTTGTTACCTGTGAGATAATAGAGGATTATGTTAATTTTCTTGCCCTGAAGGGCTTAAAACCCAGTACAATGAGTATTTACGTTTCATATCTGAAGGTATTTTTCGGGTTTTTGTGCAAAGATGATTCATTGACTTTGGATCCAACCCGGAAGCTTGAATCTCCTCGGGTTCCTAAGCAGGAAATAGATTTCATTTCCTGTGATACTGTGATGAAAACCCTTGACGAGATGTTCAAAGAGCTTCGTAAGGGGAACGATTATGAAATAGAATTAAGGAATTATTTTATAATCCGTACGGCGTACGTTACCGGTTGGCGTGCTTCTGAATCTCTTGCCTGTAATCCCCAGGAGGATATAGATTGGGATACCGGGGAAATTTACATTCCTTCAGGCAAGGGGGCAAAAGACGGTTATGTTTTCATGGATCCTGAAACTACAAAAATGCTTAAAGAGTGGTATTTTTCTCGTTATCCAAATGGTAAAAGGCTGTGGTATTCACATAGGGGGGCTTGTAAAGGTAAGGCTCTGGGCTACCTTGGATATCTGAGGGTTGTTAAAAAATATTTCAATAAGGGCACTCATCGTTTACGTGCCGGATTTGCTACATATCTTTTTGATCAGGACGTGGATATCAAAATGATCCAGGAACTGATGAGGCATGAAAGCATTTCAAGTACGATGCGTTATGTGGCTGTTCCAAGGAAGAAAAAGAGGGCTGTTCATGCCTTGAAAAACCCTTTTTCAGTTGAAAAGTAATAGCTTTTTCCCATCATTTGATGGGATAAATTATCCACAAAAATTATGGGTTTTTATATGTGAAGATTTTTTACTTCCTTGATGGAAACTTGGAAATTTTTAAAGGTAAGAAATCTTTTTCTTGAACTGACAAGTTGCATCATTATTGCAATGGGGATTTCGGGGATGATGTATTGATGAAACAAATTAAATTACTTTTATTTGCGCTCATTGTTTTGATAGCTTTTTCAAGCTCTGCAAGCGCTTTAACTTTGAATTTTAATGATGGTACGGTTAATTGCTGTACTGTAATTAATCCATCTGCATGGAGTGTACCGTCAAATTCCAGCTGGGATTTGACACAGGCCGCCTATGTTCAAAGTGGGGGTGTAGATAGTCGGTTATGGGTTCTGAGTTCTCCAAATAATTATTTACAATTTGATGTGAATTTTAAAACTTTTAGTGGGGTAACTTCAGATGCGTATGTAACGATAGGTTCAAACGCTACTACAACTTTTGGAACTTCTGTTTCAAAAGGTCTGGCTATCGGTTTACATACTGATACGGGGAGTTATTATAATGTTGCATTGATGGGAGAAGCAACCAGTTATGTGCCGTGGGCTATAATGCCATGGGTAAATACATGGATTAGATTTAAGGTTTTAAAAACAGGGAGTACAATAAATATAACTGTTTCGTATCCCAACAATGGTACGATTATTAATACTCAGAATGTTGTTATCGCTTATGATATTTCAACATCTGATAGAATACAGATAGGCGTTGGTGGGGCTGCACAGAGTGTTTATTTTGATAATATAATTGCATCTTCTGTTTCCCCTTCAATTTCAACATCAATATCATGGGCTTCAAATGATACTATTGTTAAATCTAATACCCCGGTATCATGGTCTATTTCTGATACTGACTGGAATACCTGGTCATGCGGGCCGTGGTCTAAATTCCCATGTTCCTGGTCAGTATATGACACAATAAGTCCTGTTCCTGAATCAAATATTTTATTTGCAATAGATATTGGAACTCAGACAGGTTCGTATAATCCTTACAATGATTTTGCTGGAGTTTACACTGCAAATTTACAAAAATGCGCTTTTTATATCTGCTCTATAGTTTCTACGGATACAATGACTGTAAGGGCTGAAAGCACATCATACATGAACATTCCTTCAATTGCTCTAATCAAACAAAATGTAACTGCTACGTATCATATCGGAAAAGCGAATATCATAGGTTCTCTTGAATGGTATTTTATAGATAATGGTGTTGAAGTGAGAGAAAATCGTGAAGCTATAATGGATACTGACGGGAGTATAAACATTTCATTTTCTCGTGTTGGGGTCTATAATGTCTATCTGAAAGACGGTTCTGTAAATGGCCAGATTTTTGCAGTCAGAACGATAAAAACTTCTTTTGACATTGGCGGAACACCTACGAATAATTTTTCAACGAGCAGTATTAAATTAATTGCAAAAAATGGGACTGGCGGTTCAGGAGGGCAGTATTATCTAACTGACCTCATAGATGGCAACTATTCGATTAAGGGCTCTGTGTTTTCACGGCAGGGAGTTTTTTATGTTGATGTTTATAATATCGATATCGGAGCCGAGACACTAAAATATTTCGGTAATGGCATGACAACCGTCGGGGTAACAGACGCTGGGCTTTTCGGACTTGTTATCAATAATAAACCTGATGTCGGAGTATCCGGTTATTGGCAGCCCGGGAATAATTCTATCCGGCTTATGGTTCAATATCCTAATGGAACTTCATCTATTCTTGCTACTGATAATTTTAGTTTGAGTTCAATAAATCAGGCTGGATATGGGCTTTATGTTTCTCCTTTGAATGTTATTGTCGGCGGTACTGTTTTAGTAACTGCAACAACTCCGAATATAGGGGCATATATTATTGTTCAGGCAAACGGTTTAGCAAGTGGCGGGTATTCTGAAAGATTTAATTTATCAGTAGGCACAAAAACGCTTACTATGACTTTTAATGAAGCCGGGGTTTATGGGATCCTTCTTTTTGATTTATCTAATAATATCCAGATGGGACAGCAAGTAACAGTTTCAGGAGCGGTAACTCCAACAGGTACGCCAACTCCTACTTCCACTCCGAATAGCCAGGCAGCTTCCACAATGAGTAATAATCTATTAGGCTTCATGGTTATGCCTGCGTTCTGGGGTGTTATACTATGGATATTATGTATATATTCGGTTTCGGGAAAAGGAGGGAAAACAATTGAGCTTACAGGTATTATTCTTGCAATCCTCGAGGCTATAGTCGGGTTATGGGCCCCTTATACCCCTTTTGTAGTAGTCATTATTGTGGTACTGATGGGTGTAAAATGGAAATATGGGAAGGAAGTTTCATTGGGTTCGGAGTGATATTGTGGTTGAGCACTATCAAGTTTTAAAAATACTTTTAGGAGGTGGTTGAATTTCTTTTGTAAATCTTTTCAAGAACAAATTAGTTTTGGTAATTTTTTGTTTGCTGTTGTTTGTTACTATACTCATAGTTACACATACTCAAATCAAAGCTATTATGAACTAGACAATTTTAGAGTTTATAATATTATCCAGTTTTTAAAAAAAAGACTGAATATATGATAAAAATATAAAGGATATGATAAAATGGAAACAAAAGAAAATGATGTGAATAGTCTTGTCCAACAAGAACTGAATAAAGAATTTAAAAAGTATAAAGGAAGTGTTGACTAATATGTCTGAAATTACAGTAATTAAACCGTTCCAGTCTTCGTTTGTTTCGGCTGTATTTGTATTTAGCACAATGTATGCTTTATCATATTTCTGGTCTCTCGGTAGCGGCCAACCTCTGTTTAATGTGGTTGGTTTGATTGACAAATTGCCTTATATTGGCCATATTGTTTCAATCTTACCTTTTGGGAGTTTTTTTGACTTAGGGTTAGAAGTTACCAGTGATCTTTCTCCCTGGTTAATTGTAAAGGGAGTGGTATATAGCATGTTTAATCCAATTAGTCCTGATGCGTATACTTTTATCAATTTGTTTTTCCTACGTCCAATTGGATGGGTCTTTTCATTGTTCACAGTAGATTGGCTTGTAGCAAAGATTCCGACGGAGGGTTCGGTATGAAAGATAACACGGACCGATCTGAGAAATTATATAATGCCGGTGTTTTCGTATTGATTGTTGGTGGCGTAATGGTTATCATTGCAGGTATGGACAGCGGGTTGATCGGAGGCCTGATGTTAGCTTCCGGGTTCAGTATGATAGGCTTCGGACTTGTATTCCTAGGATTAAAACAGTTTATTTTTAAAAAGTGAAATGGATACAAAGCCTTATGTAGCAATTGAAATATTTAAGCCAGAACCTAAAAAAAGGTTCTGGTGTATTGAGTTTCAGATTTTTATTTTGTTCTGTGATCTAAGATCATGTGGTTGTTTTTTTTCGGCATGTCATGAGTCCTAGAGATGAAAATAGAAGATAAAGTTGGTGAGTTCCTTGGTGTTTTTATCATTGTCCTCATTTTTGTTATCTGGGTTTCGGGGGCCTAGTGGTAATGATCCAGTTTAGAAGGCTGTATGAAAAAAAGAATGCTGAATACTGAAAGCAGTTAAGCGAAAAAATGAAAAAAAGGAAGGCAGATTAAATCTGCCAGTTTTTCTTAGTTTTCTTGCTTCTTTCTATCGTGATCAATGGCAGTTCAAAGACTTTTTTCTTATATGTGTTTAACTGGGTTGCCAGGATTATTCCTAGCATGCGTCCAGTTTCCATATTGCATATTTTAGCATAGAATTCTGCGAATTCTGCTTGTTCTTTAGAGATCTCGATTTCCATTTTTACCATTTCTGGGTTTTCTATATATTCCATGTTTATTTCTCCTTTAGAGATTATAGTGTTTTTAATCTCTATAGTATCTATAAGTACCATAATGTTTATAAATCTTTGGGTGTTTATAAGACTTATGAGGATTATAGGGACTGCTAAGGTTACAAAAGGCAAAAAAATAGCTTTGATATCTGATATCTCTAAAAAGCTCGAAGCTGATGAAGGCGATATCATTGTATTTTATGAAGCGGATAATGGCGATATCCTCATTAAAAAAGGTTAATTATTTCGTAAGAAATAATTTTCTCTTGGCTTTATGGTCCACTGTTCAGATCTTCTTGACTTGGATCGGCTACATTTTTTTCTTTTCGGTTCAAACACTAGGTTAATTGGTCATACATCCACCTAAAATTTAAATCAGGTTTTCTTTCAAATCTTTCATAAACATCTGCTTTGATATTTGTTAATGTTGCCTCTTCTAATGGTATGCAGAACATTCTATCAATGTTCAAAATATCTTTTCCTATTCCAATAACTACGAACACAGGGATATTAGAATCTTGAGAATATTTTATATAATTATCTATTTTATTTCGGTAATCAAATCTGATTGCATTTTGGTAAATTTCTGAGCGAAATTTACATTCTATAGCGAATTTTTCATTTGATGGTTTATGGCGTATCACCAAATCCGGGTTTGAGTCTGATTCGACTTTAATGTCTCCGTGTTTACGCCATATATCTCTGGTCCAATCATGGATAGCAAAAGTTTGAAGATTGAAAAGTCCGATAATTTTTCTTTCGAAGGCCACTCCTTTTTTAAAATTCTCTTCATCAAATACCATATTGTTCATTTATAACATATACCAATATAATACTTTTTTTGTAAAAACTTCCCGAAGGGCTGCCTGAAGGCAGCGCAATTGATAGTTTGAAAAGCTGTAGCTGATCTAATTGATGTACTGGAGAGGATTTTTGTAGCAGCTCGTAAAGGGGCATTCTGTTCCTGGTAGAAAGCTGTTATAATAATTTCCCAAATTAACCAAAGAAACTAAAAGTTAAATAGCATGAAATTCAAGTATAGATTATGGCCACAATAGAAAAACATCGTAATTTCGATTATACAGATATCTTGATATGGTTAGGCATAGCGATTGTTCTATTTTGGATAATTGGTAAGCTTGTTGGGAAGATACCTTGACTTTAACCTCTTTTGACCTGATTCCTATTTTTGGTGTAGTGGTAACAATTGTAGGTATTAGCCTTAAAGCTGGAAGAATACTTCAAAAGCTGGACAATGTTATTGATGATGTGAAAGAGATAAAGGTTGAACTTAAAACCCAAGAACGGCGCATAACTACACTTGAAAACAAATAGATATCGTATAACATAACGATTAATAATGATTTTTAGTGCTGGAAGTGTCAAAGCGAAAGTAATCTTTCGGTTAGCAACCCTTGGTAAATTTAGTGCTTTAATAATTGTCTAAATGTACATCGATAAGCGAAGGATGAATTGACTATCCTGGTGTAGCTGGAACAGGGAGTTATCTAGCTCTTATATTATCCAAAAACAACAAAATCTTATCCCAAATAGGATAAATTGACCAGGTTTTTATATACAAATGTACAATAACGAGTTTTCTTGATGAAAAAAGGATTATTGGAATGCATCGAGGATGATATCGGGGTTCGTAAAAGAGGTATTTACAAAGTGGCTCCTTGGATAAAGTCAACTTTAAATTTATACAAACCAAAAGGAACAGAGCTATTTTTGCCAGGCATTTTAGAAAAGCTATAAGTTAAGTATCCCGGAGGGCACGCTAACAAGCGGCGCGCGTTCTGATATGAGGAGTTCGGGTTTAGATTAGAATATAAAAGAGGATTGTTGTAGCAGTTTGTAAAGGGGCATTTTGCCCCTGTTTAATTACTGCTATAATAATTGCGCAAGGACTTTTATTAAAAACTATTAAATGGATCACTGAAATAGATAAACATACAACAATAATATACAATGTACAAAAATTAAAAGAATAAAAATTGTCGGTTTTTCTAACGTTGTGGGTAAAAAAACACCCACATCCTTCAAGCGCGATACTAAGAACGTCCCGGAGGGATATTCTAGCGCTGTAGGGCGCACTACCACTTCGTACCCAGCCACTTACCGCAGTAAGGGGCAATCTTGATAACGTCGTCAAACGACTGTTAAGGACGTCCTTGCGGAGCGTTCTAGGAGGCTTCACACGCTGCCGGATGAAGCGAAGCGCCGGCAGCGTGGCGCAGGTGACCACAGGCTGGCGTGAGCGGGACTAGTAGGTTGTATAAATGGGTGGTGAGTTTTTCACCACAACAATGCAGCATATCGAATTTTCAAACTTCGCAAAGCATAGGATTTTTATAAAAGTGAAATCGTAAAGCCAAGAACTGTCGAAAGGCTTTTCGTTGATTATCGAATATTATAAGATTTGCTCTTATAAATATGCTCTTTTCATTGATATTAAAACCATTGTCAGTAGCCTTAAAACAATAGCTTTAAGATATATTAGGTATTAAATATATCGACGGGATTTTACGATTATTAAGCGCCCCGACTGGGACTTGAACCCAGGTCTTAAGATCCGCAATCTCAAAGGATATCCGCTACCCCATCGGGGCTCTGGCTCAACATTCATTTGTAACCTATTAAAGGTTATTGGCTTTGGTTTTTTCAAGTTCCAGCAATCTGGTTTTTATACCAATGCCTGCTGAATACCCGCCAATTCCGTTTTTTGCAACCACCCTGTGACATGGAATGATAATCGGAATTGGGTTTCTTGCAAGCGCCCCGCCTACTGCGCGAACAGCGGTGCTGCCGATATTCCTTGCAAGTTCGGAATATGTGATTGTTGTTCCATACCTGATTTTTCTTGTCTCGTTAAGCACTTTCCTGGTAAAAGGTGATAGAGAAGATAAATCGACCTCGGATGAAAAATCTATTTTCTCACCTTCAAAATATCGAACTAATTCAAAAGTGGCTTCATGCGTCTTTTTTTCTTTTAGATTGCCCGACCCGGTAAATCTGATGGAGCGCAGTTTTTTATTATATCCTATTTCGATATAACTATCAAGCAAACGCGAAAAAATAATATCAATTGATTCCGGCATTGTCAGTCCTGATTTAATTGATGCTTCGTCATAGCTTTTATTTCTGATTAAGCCTTTAGCTTTGAATAAATATGTTAGCTGAACCCTCAGCGATGTGGTTATGCCTTTCAGTCTGAGTTGCCAGACAATCTTGTTATTAACATATCAACACAATACTTTATAACCGATAAATGCAACGGATAGTAAAAAAATGACCATTGAAAACACATTTCCCTATCTCAAAGATAGCCTCACACACCTCGGTTACAACGAAAACTACATAGAGGAAATACTCAAAGAACTTTACACGTTATTCGAAGATATAGAATTTGAAAAGATAAAACAAACCGCTGACACCGCCATAGTTGCAAAGGACACCGCCGGATTGATAAATTCCCTGAAAGACCTGATGCTTCGCCTGGAAAATAAGGGCTACTACCGTCCCGATGCCCCGACGCGCCTGATAATGCAACTGGTCAATGGGCTTAATCTTGCAAATGAGGATATCTTTTTCCTTCTTGATAATGCCGATATCCCTGAAAAAGAAAAATCGGAGGAAAAGGAACTCCTTGCATCCTGCGCTGCTATCACCCAGCTTGGCTATATCCTCTTAAGCTCCATTGTCTCCAAAGTGAAGGCAGCCAATGCGGGTCCGCATGTTTTCCTTGTGATAAAGGGTAACTCTTTCGATTCGCTCATTTTCGTGGATTTCAGCATTGACTCGATAAAAGAAATAGATGCCCGGAAATACGAACGGAAAGGAAATTATTACCAACTGCTGAATACGGATGGATTGGACGGGGAAACCGTTGAGCTATTGACCGGGTATTACCAGTCTTTCAAGCTTGCTTCAGGCATCGGCTTAAGCCACAATATCCATAATAATCTCGGTCTTGCTTACGACAGGATAGGAAAATATGAGGAAGCAATAAGGGAACTCAAAGAAGCTCTCAGGCTTAATCCTTATTATATTGAAGTTCACAATAACCTTGGTGTAACTTATGACAGGATGGGAAGGCATGAGGAAGCGGTAAATGAACTGAAAGAAGCGCTGAAGCTTAATCCCGATTATACCGAGGCGCATTGCAACCTTGGCAATATCTATGCCCGCTCAGGCAGATACGAAGAGGCAGCCGGAGAACTTCAGGAAGCGCTCAGGATAAATCCGGAGCTTGCAATCGCGCATAATAACCTTGGCAATATCTATGCGCTTCAAAAAAGAAATGAAGAGGCAATACAGGAATTCAAGGAGGCGCTTCGGATTAATCCTGATTATGCCCCTGCCCATAACAATCTTGGCAACGCTTATGCGGAAGCGGGCAGGCACGAAGACGCAATCCGGGAGTTCCAGGAGGCGCTGCTGCTTGACCCTGAATTTCCAGAAGCCTACCTCGGAATGGGGCTTGTCTATTATGCACAGAATAGTTTTGAAAGGGCAGCCCAGGCAATGATACGCGCAGTTTGTCTGTCTCCTGCGTTCCTTGAATGCGTGCCTGATAAATTGCTCCTCAAAGTGAGGCAGGGCGTTTCAAGGTTGAAAGGAAGAATGTAGCTTATAACCTGTTCTAAATTGCATCCGCATGGTTCTTGATTTCAAGTTCTTTGATGGCGATTTCATGCACTTTGCTGAACTGGCTTCGCCTTTCAACCCTTGTATGTTCGGCTGCACGCCTTGCAAGACCGCTCCAGAATAAATCCATTTGAATCACCTCAAAATGGTAATAGTTCAGACAGTGATATATGCGCGAGCCAAGAGCGGAGTGAAAGTAATCATTTCTTGAAATCATTTTTGAAAAACCACAGAGAACGCAGAGGGCGCAGAGAAAAATTAAAAAAGTTTGTCCACGCATGGCGAAGCCATGCATGTGCGGCGGATTGACCGGGCCAGCGGTTAATGTTCATCCCCTATATAATCCGGGTGCTGCCGCAACACCGGCATCCTGTTCACAATCAAACCGCTATTTTTCCTCTAATTCAAGAGCCTCACGCAGTTTAAAATTCCCTACATACAGCGCTGCTCCAACCACAACCCCGTTTGCTCCTGTTTTTTTTATTTCTTCAATATCCGAAAGCGTGGTGATACCGCCTGAAGCTATTACAGGTATGCCAAGCGCCTGTGCAAGTTCCCGTGTCGGCTCCGGGTTTACTCCATTCAGCAATCCTTCTGTATCGATATCGGTGAAAAGGATGCTCCCTGCTCCGAGTTCCTCAAATTTCCTGCCAAGCGAAACTGGGGTGTAAACCGACTGCTTTGCCCAGCCATGAGTGGTTACCCTGCCGTTTTTGGAATCAAGGGCAACCATGATGCGCTCGCTTCCGAATTCGAGGGCGAGTTCTTCTACGAGCGAAGGATTGTTTATGGCAGCCGTACCGAGAATTATCCGATTCACGCCAAGATTGAGAAGCCCTATGGCATCATCTTTTGACCTGATGCCGCCTCCCACCTGCGTTTCGACCTTGAATTTTTTAATTATTGATTCGATTATGGAACTGTTTAACCTCTGTCCCCCGATTGCGCCGTCAAGGTCGATGAGATGCAGAATATTTGCGCCTTCACCAATCCAGCGCACCGCAACAGCAAGCGGGTCGTCAAGCGACACGCGCTCGGTTCCGGGGATACCCTGCACTAAGGAGACGCATTTTTTGTTTTTGAGGTCGATGGCGGGGATTATGCGGAACATTGTTACACATCACACATACATAAAATATAAATGCTATGCCCCACTATTAGCCCTGCCCATT
Organism: Candidatus Methanoperedens sp.; assembly: GCA_041494705.1. Taxonomy (GTDB): domain Archaea; phylum Halobacteriota; class Methanosarcinia; order Methanosarcinales; family Methanoperedenaceae; genus Methanoperedens. The sequence continues at coordinate 200,902 of JBGQBI010000003.1, read as the reverse complement.
ATGTGAGGGCTGCGCCGGATAATTCCGGGGCTAAAGCCACAGGAGGAATCAGATGGCTAAAAAAGAAGAAGCAAAAGAAGTAAAAGAAACAAAGAAGGAAGCCCCAAAGAAAGAGGCTCCCAAGAAAGAAGCACCTAAAGCAGAAGTGCCCAAAGAAGCAAAGAAAGAGAAAAAAGAAGAAAAGAAGCACGAAAAGCACGAGGGTGAAGGCGAAGGAAAAGAGCACCATAAAAAAGAACGGAAAGGCGCTCCAAAAGAGGGGAAAAAGGAAGTTCCCAAAGCAAAAGAAGGCGAACCTGAGATAAGGCACATCGTGCGCATCGCCAACAGTGACCTTGAGGGAAAAAGAAGCGTCCAGTATGCGCTCACGGGGATAAAGGGCATCAGCAGGAGAACCGCAAAGATCATTTCTACCAATGCAGGACTTGACCCGAAAGCAACAATCGGATATCTCAAGGACGCCGAACTGGAAAAATTACAATCATCTGTAGATAACATAACTACTATTGTTCCAACATGGATGGTCAACAAGCAAAACGACATAATGTCAGGCGAAGACAGGCATCTTATCGGAATAGACGTTATGCTGGGCCTTAATGAAGATTTGAACCTGATGAAGAAGATGCGTTCATACAAGGGAGTAAGACATGATAAAGGTCTTCGGGTACGCGGTCAGCGCACCAGGTCAACAGGCAGGAAAGGCAGGACTGTAGGAGTCACAAGGGCAGCAATCCAGGCAAAAGCTGCAGCAGCCAAAGAAGGAGAAAAGAAAGAAGAACCAAAAGGAGTTGGTAAATAATGGGCTACCCTGGAAAAAACCGCAAATCGTATGAAACTCCAAAACATCCCTGGCAGGCTGCCAGAATAGAGCCCGAGGTCGAACTTGTAAAGAGGTATGGCCTGAGAAATAAAAGAGAGGTCTGGAAAGCCCACAGCTCTCTTAAAAAATACAGGGAACTGGCAAGAAAACTGCTTGCAGAGAGCGCAAAAGGGCAATTGAAAGGTCATATAAAAACCGATTCAGAGAACATCCTTAACAGGCTGAAGCGGTACGGTCTTTTGAAAACCGATGCCGGACTTGATGATATTCTTTCTCTTGAAGTGACTAATTTCCTTGAGAGAAGACTTCAGACCCAGGTTCACAAACAGGGATTTGCCAATACAGTAAAACAGGCACGGCAGTTCATTGTGCACGGGCATATCTCGGTCGGGGGCAGGAAGGTCACTATCCCGGGTTATATAGTGCCCTCGAATGAGGAGCTGCTCCTGGACTATTATGGCGGTTCAGCATTATCAAACGAATCGCATGCGTCAAGACCGGGACAGGTTGGAAAGGCCATTGCGCATGAAACAACAAAACCTGAAACTGTTGAAACAAAAAATGAACCCAAAATGGAGGCTTAACAATGGCAACAGAGAAATGGGGTGTAGCACATATCTATTCCTCGTTTAATAATACCCTGATAACTATCACTGATTTAACAGGCGCTGAGACAATAGCTAAAAGCAGCGGCGGTATGGTCACCAAAGCGGACAGGGAGGAAAGTTCCCCCTATACTGCAATGCAAATGGCAAACCAGCTCGCTGACAAAATACGCGATAAAGGCGTCACCGGTATTCATATAAAGGTACGGGCGCCCGGCGGCAACATGCAGAGAAGCCCCGGACCCGGCGCGCAGGCTGCAATTCGTGCTTTTGCCCGTGCCGGCATAAAGATAGGACGCATAGAAGATGTGACTCCAATCCCGCATGACGGCACAAAACCTAAGAAAGGCAGGCGCGTGTAAGATGGATATTGACATAATAGAATTGTCAGAACGCAAAGCCAGATTTATTTTATCTGGCGTCTCTACATCTTTTGCCAACGCATTCCGAAGGAGCGTCCTTGCGGAAGTCCCGGTACTGGCTATTGATGATGTTAATATCTATGAAAATACCTCTGTCCTTTTTGATGAACAGCTCTCTTTGAGATTGGGTTTGATTCCCCTGAAAACTGATACGAAATCATATACTCTTCGTGAGGAGTGTTCCTGCAAAGGCGCCGGCTGCACGTTATGCCAGGTTTCTTTGACCCTGAGCGCCGAAGGTCCCAAGGTTGTGTATTCAGGCGATATGGTTTCCACAGACCCGGAGGTGCGCCCGGCTGATGCGACAGTACCCATTATCGAGCTTAAGGAGAAACATAAGGTCGTAGTGGAAGCAATAGCAAGGCTTGGAACCGGCAGGAATCACAGTAAATGGCAGGCCGGCGTTGCAAGCGGGTTCAAGAATATGCCCGTGATAACAATCGGAAACTGCGATTATTGCGGCAAATGCATAGAAGTATGTCCCCGTAATATCTTGAAAATGGAAGGTAACAAGGTAAAAATTGTAGACATTATCGAATGTTCAATGTGCAAGTTATGCGAAAAAGCATGTGATATGGATTCAATTAAGGTAAGTTCTGACCCTGATTCATTTGTAATGGCGTTTGAAACAACTGGCGCCCTCACAGCGGCTGAACTTGCTCTTGAGGCTGCAGGCAGTATCAGGAAGAGAGCCGAACAATTAGGTGAGATACTTAATACCCTTTGAAGAAAAAATCTCTTATCAGGGCATTATTTATATGGTAAGGCTCTGCTATAAGAGATATTCCATTAAACCTTTGAGAAAGGTTTATCAAACGACGGGTATGGCACGCCATACCCGGACACGCCCTTCCGAGGCGTGACTCGGATTGCGGAGGTTGCCCAGACAGGTCAAAGGCGCCAGCTTGAGGGGCTGGTTTCGTAGGAATTCGTGGGTTCAAATCCCATCCTCCGCACTTGTTTTCAACACTTTAATACATGCTTTGGGGTGACTTGACTTATTATAGGTTGTATTATAGCTAAGATTTTGATTTTGATTTAAATACCGGGGTTTTGAGAATGCGCTCAATAAGGATGATAGGTTTTTCTAAATGTAATTTAAATCGAATAAATGGAATTACTCTATTTCTTACAAATGAAACTAATCTCCTCTCAACAAATCTTACATATATATATGGAATCAAAAAGATAAGGGCGAAAATAAAGACTCTGGTGAGAATATCCATAGCTGTTGTAGGAGGAAACCATTCTGGGTATGCTCTTTTAAAGGCTTCAACGTCGTACATCCAATAATAAATGGGCTTTATGCATATAAATACTCTCGGATTCTAATAGCAAAAAGATGTTTATGCATCCTTCTCTGAGCCGAAGGCGAAGTACCCCGTCGATGCACCGTAATTTATTACAGTGTTCGTGACTGAATTCAGACATAATATAAACCTGCAGCATCAATTACACTACATGATTCCACTCCACCTCTACCATGCCAACCAGTGCGACCCCAAGAAATGCACAGGGAAAAAGCTTGCCAGGTTCAACCTCGCCACCCTGCATGATAACCCGAGGAAACTTCCCGGCGGGGCGATATTCCTTGACCCATTTTCCGAGCAGGCGCTATCACCGGCTGATGATGCAGGAAGGGGCATCGTGGTACTTGACTGTTCATGGGAAGAGGTGGAAAGAGTATTCCCGGTATTGCAGAGGCTACGGCTCCAACACCGCGCCCTGCCGTATCTTCTTGCTGCCAATGCGGTGAACTTCGGCAAGCCGTTCAAGCTCAGCACAGTGGAGGCTTTTGCCGCGGCGCTATACATACTGGGGGAGAAAGAGCAGGCAGCACTCATACTGAACAAGTTCAAATGGGGACCAGTATTTTTAGAACTTAACAGGGAACCTCTGGAGAGGTATTCTGCTGCAAAAGATAGCACGGAAGTTGTAAAGATACAGGGAGATTATCTGGGATAATTCATTTTGACTCATAATCCACAACCACCGAAAATTTTCTCACCGATGTCATGTATTTCGCCACTTCAACATGCACAGGATGTTTTTGATACGCCTCAAGCTCTTCCAGCGAATCGAATTTCGTAACAAGGGCGATGTCAAACGAACGCTGGGAATGAAGCACGTCGCTCCCGACCTCCAGATGGCGAAGCTGTGGGATACTGCCTTTCATTCCCAGTAAAACATCCATCGCCTTTTCGACGCTCCCCCGGCTTCGGTCTTTTAATTTAAAAAAGACTATGTGCGTAATCATTTTTCCACCATTAATTTCCTTACCGGCTCAAGTATCTCATTCATATACTCGGCAGCCGCTGCCTTCAAATCCATCGGATGAAGAGCCTTTCTACCAAAATCGGCTTCAAGCGCTTCATAATTCTCATATTGCAGGTTGCCGCCGTATTTTTCAGACCGCTTGATGAGTATCTGCGGGTAGCGTGGCATGATATGGTATTTGAAAAGAGCAAGCACCGGATTATCCTTGACCTCGCCTTCCACGCAGAACGCCCCTTTCATTTTCTTTTTCATATCTTCAGGCGTATCATCAACAGAAATGTAATTTCCCTTGCTCGATGACATTTTCTTGCCGTCAAGCCCGAGAAGAATTGGTGTATGGATACAGACTGGCGCTGCGAATCCAAGCTCGGGCAGTCCTTCCCTTGCAAGCATGTGAATCTTTCGCTGGTCGATGCCCCCGACAGCCACGTCCACGCCAAGATGGGCAATATCCAGTGCCTGCATGAGCGGATATATCATCTGGGAAACTTTGGGGTTCTCGGCGTCCCGGCTCACCTCGTCCATACTGCGCCGCGCCCTGTTTAACGTGGTGCTTCGGGCAAGTTTCAGTACATCCAGCATGTACTCAGGCTTAAGCTGGTACGAGGAGCCAAGCACGAAATTTGTCTTTTCTTCGTCAAGACCAAGAGCGATAAAGCATCTCTTGTTATAGTCGGCGATTTTTCTTACCTCATCCATCGTTCCCTTTTCGTTAAGATAAGCATGGACATCCGCAAGAAGCACTGTAATTTTAAAACCTGCCTGCTGGAGGTCGAGGAGCTTGTTCACCGTAAGTACGTGGCCCATGTGGATCTTCCCGCTGGGTTCGTAGCCCACGTAAGCGCTGGGCTGCTTTTTTGAGTTGATGAGCGCTTCTAATTCTTCCTGGGTGACGATCTCTTCGGTGTTTCGCGTGATCAATGCTAATGTATCCATGTTCGAGAACTCCTTTTTGCTCTGCGGTTCTATGTTAAGCATACACATAAACTCTGCGGATTATGGGAGAAACGGGGTTTCTTGCCACACGACATCGCCGTAAATCGGCTGGCATCAGGTCGCATTCAATACGAAGAATTATATCTTTGTGTTACGTTTACGTCGCGAGCAAGGAAGAAATGGATATACCAATTATGCTGAAGGAGCAAATGATTTTTTCGAATCAAGGAAAAATTTAAAAACTATGAATAATTATTAGGTCTCTTGCGGAATGGAAAAAAATGAAAAAAAAATTCAACAATAAAATCCTTATTATCGGTTATGGCGCAGTTTCACAATGCACCCTGCCCATTTTAATAGACAAAATCGATGTTCCGCTAGAAAGCATTACCATAATTGATTTTGAAGACAAATCAAAAGATCTGAAAAAATATACCGATCAGGGATTAAAATATTTCCGTGAAAAAATTACCCCGGAAAATATAGATCAAGTTTTGTCAAAATATCTGGATAATGGGGGCTTGCTCATTGATTTAGCGTGGAATATCGGCGCCAATGATATTATAAAATGGTGCCATGATCACGAAGTATTGTACGTTAATACTTCGGTTGAACTCTGGGATCCTACTGAGGGAATTTATACAAAAAGCCCCTTTGAAAAGTCGCTCTACTGGCGCCAGATGCAATTGCGCGAACTTTCCCGTGATTGGAAAGATGCGCCAACCGCTGTTATTGACCATGGTGCAAATCCCGGCTTGATATCTCACTTTGTCAAGCAAGCCTTGCTGGATATTGCTGCGCGCATCAGTTTAGATAAGAAAGTTTCTCCGCAAGATGAAGAAGAAATTGCCCACCTTGCAAAAGACAGGGATTTTGCCCGACTGGCGAAGAAATTAGGAATAAAAGTGATCCATTGCAGCGAGCGGGATACTCAAATTGCCAACAGGCCAAAAGAGGTTAACGAATTTGTAGGGACATGGAGCATTGAAGGATTGCGGGAAGAAGGGACGGCTCCGGCTGAAATAGGTTGGGGAACGCATGAGAGGAAGCTGCCGCCCCTGGCGAATATACCTCCGTGCGGACCGAAAAATCAGATTTTCTTACCCCAGATGGGCATTAATACATGGGTCAGATCGTGGATACCGAATGAAGAAATTATCGGTATGATGATCCGCCATGGTGAAGCATTTGGCCTTTCAGACCGGTTAACTGTCTGGGAAGATGGCAAGGCGATCTACCGGCCTACCGTAAATTATGCTTATATGCCATGTCACGATACGCTTTCCTCTCTTTGGGAATTGCGCGGCCGGAATTACGAACTCCAACCCAGGATCAGGATCATGAGAAATGAAATTATATCTGGCGAGGATACTCTGGGAGCGCTCTTGATGGGGCATCATTATAATTCCTGGTGGACAGGCAGCTCTTTGAGCATTGACGAAGCCAGATCTCTTGCTCCCGGCCAGAACGCCACTACACTTCAAGTGGCGGCAGGTATTGTTGCTGCTGTACTCTGGATGCTTGAAAATCCGCGGGAAGGTATTAAATTGCCCGACGACCTGCCTCATGATTTTGTCCTGGATATTGCCAAACCGTATCTCGGAAAATTTATTTCGACTCCAACTGATTGGACACCTCTTAAAAATCGCAAAATATTTTTTAAAGAAAATCCGGCAGCGAAATATAATCCCGATCCATGGCAAATTGAAAATTTTATTTTCATAGGTTAATAATTAGTAATAGCTAATAATATCGGATACAATATGATCGAAAAACAAAATAAAGTGTTAGAAAAAATTGCCCGAGAACACGGTACGCCGGTTTTTATTATAGATCATGAAAAAATCAGGAAGAATTATCGTGAATTCAGGGAAAAATTGCCTGATGTGCAGGCATATTTTGCTGTTAAGGCAAATTCCAATCCTGAAATTATCAAAACTATGTATGATATGGGTGCAAGTTTTGACGTGGCTTCTTTCCCTGAATTTATGCTGGTTCATGATAATATCAAACTTTTGCCAGAGAAAGAACGGCAGGATTTTATCTGGGATAAGATTATTTATGCTAATACCATTAAGCCTGCCGAAGTCCTGGCTAAGTTAAATGAATATAAAATATTAGTTACTTTTGACAATATTGAAGAATTAAGAAAGATAAAAAAACATGCCCCGGATGTTGGTCTGATTTTGCGGATACGCGTACCCAATACAGGCTCTATGGTTGAGCTTTCTTCAAAATTTGGAGCCCATCCCGGAGAAGCGGTTGATCTTATCGCCGAAGCTGTTAATCTGGGGCTTGGAGTTGAAGGCATTAGTTTCCACGTCGGCAGCCAGTGTAATAATTTTGATAACTATTCGCAGGCTTTGAATTTCGCCTCCTCGATTTTCAAGGAAGCAGAATTGAGAAATTATCATATTGGGTTTACTGGCAAGGAAAACAAGAAAAGAAAAATATTAGATATTGGCGGCGGGTTTCCGGTAAAGTATACGCCGGACGTGAAATCTTTTGCCGTCCTTGCTGAAAAATTGAATTCGGAAATCAAGCGTATGTTCCCCAAAGATGATATTCAGGTTATTGCCGAACCGGGGAGATTTATGGTGGCGACGGCCTGTACTTTAGTCACGAAAATTGTTGGCAAAGCTGTTCGTGATGGAAAAACATGCTATTATCTGAACGACGGTGTTTATCATACTTTTTCAGGACAGGTTTTTGATCATCAGCATTATCCGCTGCATTCTTTCAAGGGCGGAGAGAAAAAAGTTTGCGCTACGTTTGGCCCCACTTGCGACGCTTTCGATACTATTTCACTGGCCGATGAGCTGCCGGAAGATCTGCAAATTGACGATTTGCTTTATGCTGAAAATATTGGTGCTTATACAATCGCCTCGACCACCTATTTTAACGGTTTCCCGCCTCCAAAAGTTGTGCATTTGAATAAATAACGTTCGTCAATAACGACGCACTTCCGGCACATGTAGAATATTTCCAGGATAAACTTACGTTAAAACAGTTCCAGTTCTTCAAAAACTTCAAAGTGGTCTTTATTAAAAGTGAATAATTTGAAACCCCGATTTATGGCAACTGCTGCGATCATTGAATCAAATCTGGGAATCTTATTCCCTTTTTCCTCTGCTTTTACTTCAAGTTTTGCAGAGAGAGCTGCATCATCCTTGGTGAAATCCACAACCTCAAGCAGCATTATTCTCTCGGATTTTTGCTTATCAGCATATTTATAAATACCATACAGGATTTCATGCAGATTCAGTGAAGTGAGGGAAATGTCCTCTCCAGCGTCCTCGATTCTCTGCAAAGCGGCTGCCCCTTTCTTTGAGTTCTTATCGAAAATTTCAATAAGAACATCAGTATCAGCAAGGATCAATACCTTATCTCCTTTCTTTTATCAGATAACTCTTTCAAAAGAGCTTCTTTATTACTGAATTCAACAGAGCCTCTCAATTCTTTGAGTTTATCAATATTTTTTCGGGATTTTACGAGCCGTTCAAAAAAATTGCTGAAGCTCTCGTTTGCTCCCTTTATCGAGAGGAGCATTTTGTAAATATCTCCGCGTATGGTTATGGTCTTGGCTGTCATAAGTAAACATATGTTTAAACATATATTTAAATTTAATTCAATGCAAGCGTATTCGGCTGAACATGTGCTGACCTGTTCTGAATCCTTCAGGGTCGTGCGCACCGCATTTGATTGTGTTCTCCGCACCTGTCCGCCTACGCGCATGTGGCACGCGCCGGGTCTGCCAGCGGGGAGGGGCGCGTGGGTGGGGCGCAACAGGGGAGGGACGGGGTTAGTACGGCGCGCATCTTGGCGCTCAATAGAATAATTGTGAAATTGAAAAACTTGAAGGTATATTCAGAAACAAATTAATATTCCGGTATCGGTTTAAATTCTAATAAAAAATGGCAAGAAAATATTAATACAATGGAGGTTGTTAATATTTGAAATAAGTTAGGAGGAGTTAACAATATGGACAACCGTATTAAATATTTCTTGCATGGGGCAGTAGGATTAATATTCAGTAGTGTAATTGGGTTTGTCCTGTTTATGTTGATTATTTTTTTAAATCCGTTTAAGGTTCCTTCTGATATAATGAGTGCTTTGCCTATCGCACTAATATGGGGCATTTTTGGCATTTATACAGGACTATTATGGAATAAAGAACTGGAACTCGGGGCTTCAGGTGTTGTTAGTGGTATTCTTGTTGGGATAGTCGGGTATAGTGGAATTGTCCCTTTAAATTTAAATCCCTTCATGATATTTCTTCCAGGAATTATATTAGCTGTTTTTTTAATGGCCCGTGCTGCTTCAGAAAAGAAAATCAATAAAACAACTATCATTTTATACATCGGAATTGTGCTTGCAGCGATATTGATTTCAGTTTTTCAGCAATATTTTATTGTATTGGAAAATAAATATATTGGAGTGTTACCTTCTTTAATAGGATTTTTTTCTAATTTATTCTCTCTTATAATTCTCGGAGGACTTATCACCTCTGGATTTTATTACATTTATGGCACGAGTGATACAAGCAAAAATGGATTTAAACATACTTTTATGAGAGTTGGAAAAATTATCTCAGCAATCTCGATATTACTTATGTTTGGTCTTGCGTTAACAAACAGTCAATACGTGGGATATAGTATTTCGAAAGTTAATGATGCTGAATTTTTTGTGGTCATGAATACTGAAGAAATTAATAGATTTCCAATTTTTGCAGAGGCTGTCAAAGGAAACGGATATCATGGCCAACCAGTTCCAAGAGAGGAATGGAACGCACTTCGAGATATTCTGGTTTACCAGAAAAAATGTAATTCAAATGAGAAAAACGGCAATTGTTATGTTAAAATAAATAATTCGTACTATCAAATTGACTTTGTGACTTCCTGATGAAGGGGTTTGAATGAACAAAATGATAATGATGGAGAAATTAATCGACTCTTTTCGCGCTCTAATTTGTGCATTGATTGTTATTCTCCATCCCCATAATTAATATCCCCACCCTCCAATCAGTACCTCAAGAATGCTCCAAGTCATCATCCACCCCCAAAAGTCAAAGCTCATCATCCTTCCCATAAAAGACAGCGGAAATGTGCCCTCATTCCACGGAACCCTGATATTGAAGCAAACCCCCAAAGGCGCGCGCGTTGGCAAATTCAGGATAAAGCAGGGAGAAAAGGAAGAATTCAGGCCGCCAGCGGAACTTATCGAACTTCTCCGCCTTTCGGATAAGATTCTGATTGCTGAAGGGAACGAAACCTCTGAGGCTGAATTCAAGGAATTGCTGTCAGCATATCAACTGGATTACGGTTATACGAACCCATGCCGTCTTTGCCTTATTACCGGGAAATATACAGTACTGGATAGCAGTTCCATCAGGTTTCATAATGAATCGATATGCGAAGACTGCGCAAAAAAAGAACTTTTAAAGGAATCAAAAACTATCCGGCTGGGAAAACATGGCCAGGAAAGGCTTATCCAGCTCTTATTAGGAACAAGAAATCTTGATAAAGTGCTAGCAATGATAAGCCCGGAAAAACTGGATTCCGGCTTAACCAGGTTCGATACGATAGAAGCAAGCAGGGTCGGGAGTTATTTAAAAGTAAAAGACCTGCCACTTCATGAAGAATTTAAAAAGATACTCGAATCTCAACTTGATGAACTTATGCCTGTCCAGGCGCTATCTGTAAAGGCAGGGCTCCTTGAAGGAAAAAACCAGTTAATCGTTTCAGCAACGGCTACGGGGAAAACATTTGTCGGGGAACTTGCCGGCATCCAGAACATCCTGAATAAAAAAGGTAAGATGCTCTTTCTTGTCCCTCTTGTCGCGCTTGCAAACCAGAAGTATGAACAATTCACAAAACGTTATTCTTCTGTCGCGACCACTTCCCTGCGCGTGGGTACAAGCCGTATAAGCAGTAAGGTAAAAGGCATCCGGACCTCGCCATCTTCGGACATAATCGTGGGCACCTATGAAGGGATTGATTTTATAATCAGGTTGGGCAATTCGGAAATGCTGGGAAACATCGGGACGGTAGTTATTGATGAAGTGCATATGCTTGAGAACGAAGAAAGAGGTCACAGGCTGGATGGTCTTATAGCGCGCCTGAAATTCACCGCGCCCGATGCACAATTTATTTACCTATCTGCCACAGTTGGAAAACCCGGCTGGCTTGCTGAAAAACTCGGGGCAAGTTTAATCGAATTTGAGGAGCGGCCTGTCCCAATAGAGCGGCACCTCATCTTTGCGCCCGAATACGAGAAGAAGCGGTTGATAGAGCAGCTTGCAAGGCAGGAATATGATAAGCGCTCCTCCAAAGGTTTCCAGGGGCAGACCATTGTATTCACCAACTCGCGCCGGAAATGCCACCTGCTTGCGGACGGGCTTCTCATTAAGGCGATGCCGTATCATGCAGGACTGACTTACAATGAACGAAAGAGGGTGGAAGAGCAATTCGGCAGCGGAAACCTTCCTGTTGTGGTGACTACAGCGGCGCTTGCAGCGGGCGTTGATTTCCCTGCCTCTCAGGTAATTTTTGAATCCCTTGCAATGGGTATTGAATGGCTGACCGTGCGCGAGTTCCAGCAGATGCTCGGGCGCGCGGGAAGACCCGATTACCATGACCTGGGAAAAGTGGTGCTTCTTGCAGACCCTGAGAGCAGGTTCGGGAAAGGCGATTCAGAGGATGAGGTGGCTTTTCGGCTTTTGAATGGGGAACTTTCGCATTTCGGCGTGGACTATGGGGATGATGAACTGCTTGAAGAGACGCTTTCCAATATCGTAGTCGCCCATGCGCTTTCCGATATCAGGAAAATCGGGGGATTATTGCTATGCGATGGAGACCTCAGTTACCTCCTTGGCAAACTCCAGGAATACGGGTTTATTGAAAAAAGAGGGCCAGGTTTTTCCCCAACAAAACTTGGGAGCATCGTGGCATCGCATTTCCTGAGCGTTGAGCAGACTTTCCTGATAAAGAATGCAATACTTGAAGGGAGGGAGCCGCTTGAAATAGTCACAGAGCTTGGGACCATAGATTCAGTGTATTTCAGGTATGCTTCACAGTTATCCGATGCGCTGGGGACTGATATCCCGACCCGTGTTTTCGGCGCAGGTCTTGATATCGTTTTCTCGGCAGACGGTATGTCAAAGTTAAAAGAGAATGTAAAGCGAACCATGCTTGATTTTGCGCGGGAGTTCATGGCATGCACATGCAAGGATTCGCCGTATTGCGGCTGTGCCGAGAAAAAATTCTCGCGCCGGGTCATTGAGCTTTGCGCTGAAGGGCACTCGCCCGAAGGGATTATAGAGGAGCTTACGAAGCAGTACGGGGTTTATGCGTATGCCGGGGATGTGCTTGGTTACCTTGACCAGGCTGCGAGGACTCTGGAGGCTGTGGAGTTGATTGCAGGGATTTTTGGGAAGAGGGAGCTGGGCGAGAAGGCGAGGGGGTTGAGGGAGGGGATGGAGGGGTAATACACTTACTTATGCGTAAAATAAGCCACAACCCCATCTTCTCCAACGCTGTCAATCCTGACGAAACCGAACCTCTCAAACTGCACTACCTTGTCCAATTCCTTCTCAATCCCGCGCTCCCCGATGCCCGTATATTCCCCATCAGGCGACAGCACCTTGACTTTAAGACCATCAGGCGGAGCCCAGTGTATGATACGCGCTTTCTCCTTCTTGACAAGGTCCATATCTGTGCCTATGAACTTCGCCTTAAGCGGCGAGATGCCTGTTATCTCGATATTGTAAAGGTCTTTCAGGCGCAGCCTCTCACCTTCCTTGAGTATGTCCACATCGCTCTGGCACACAAGCACCTTCGTTCCCACAGGAATTTCCCTCATTTCCTTCTTTGCAGGGTGGAGCGGCGCCTTTGCAACTTTCGGCTCCGCGCCTTCGATTTCAAGCTCGACAGGGTTCCACACAAAAAAATACCTGTTCGAAACCGGGTCGATGAGCTTTCGGTTCTCGGCATACAGCGTATCCAGGCTCAGGCTTATATCTGTCTCGCCAAGACCCAGGTCTATCATGAACTTCCGCAAAGCTTCGGGTCGTATGCCGCGCCGCCGCAGCGCCCTGATAGTGGGAACGCGCGGGTCGTCCCATCCGGTATAAACTCCTTCGGCAATCGCTTTCTTCAAGCCGCTTGTACTCAATTTCCCGAATTCGTGTATCTGCACGCGTCCCCAGTGCATGGTTTCAGGATACGTCCATCCCATGTATTTATACACATATCTCTGGCGGGTTTCGCTGTCAGTGAGGTCCTTGCCACGGATGATTAACGTAGTTCCCAGAAGGTGGTCTTCTACTGCGCCCTCAAAATCAAGGAGGGGCCAGGCAACGTATTTATCTCCGACTTGCGGTCTTGGATGAGGCGTCTTGATAATGCGGAAAGCCACCCAATCCCGGATTGCCGGGTCTTTATGGGTTATATCAGTCTTGATGCGCAGCACCGCTTCCTGCTCTTCATACCCGCCTGAAAGCATCTTTTTCCAGAATCCAAGGTTTTTCTCCGCTGCCTCCTCCCTGTGCGGGCATGGCTTTTTTGCATCCTTTAGCGCCTTGAACTCTTCCTGTTCACAGAAACATACGTAAGCACCGCCCTTTTTAATAAGCTCTTCCGCTACTTCATAATATTTCAGAATCCTGTCTGATGCTATTATGACCTCATCCGGTTTTGCGCCGAGCCATTCGCAGTCGTCAAGATACCAGTCATACGCTTCAAGCATCGGGCGCTTGGTAGCCGGGTCTGTATCATCAAAACGGATAATGAGCTTGCCGTGGTATTTTTTGGTGTATTCCGAGTTCACCACGATTCCCCTCGCACTTCCGATTGTGGGCGGCCCATTGGGATTTGGCGCAAACCTCATAACAAGAGCACCTTTCAACTCAAGAGGTGGAAGACCTTTATCAGGTTCCTTTTTTTCCTTGAGTTCCGCAATGAGTTCCGGGGCAATTGAATTTAATTCTTTTTCCCATGAATCGGGAGGCGTTTTATTTATTTCAGAGAGCGCTTCCTCGATAAGCATGTTTATTTCTTTTGCGCGTGAGCGAAGTTCAGGGGCTGCCATGACCTTGCCCATAACCGCTCCTGCCTGCGGCAGTTTGTTATATTTGACCGCATTTTGCAGCGCATATTTCTTAATAAGGAGTTTTATATCATCAGTAGTTAACATTTGACCCTGAATCGTCATTTGGTAATATTAAACTTCTGCGAAAAAAAGCGAAAACAATCAATAAAGTATATATTAATATCATTCATATTCAGGTAAAGGTGATACAATGCAGGCAGAAGTCTCAACACTATTCGGTTTGAATGTTTATACTGATAAAGGGGTATACATTGGAAAAGTCAATGATGTAGTTCTTGAAGTAAGTGAGAAAAAAGCAACGGGTCTTGCGGTCACAAAATTGAATCCTGAAATGTTCGAATCTACCGGCAAAGGAGTAGTTATCCCGTACAGGTGGGTAACAGCAGTTGGCGATGTTGTTCTTATCAGGCACGTCAAAGACCAGTTCAAGAAACCGGAAGAAATCCCCGAGGACTATAATATTTCTGATGAAGAAGAGGAAAAACAGTAAATCGTGATTGACCTTTTAGAAAAGGAGATGAAGGAGAGGGAAATCTACTCCGGCATTAAGGTGTTCCCTCCTTTTGCTGTCAGGATTGACGGGCGGGGGTTCCGGCGCGCGCTTGACCTGTTAGGACTTGAAAAACCGTATGACGAAAGATTTGCCCACGCGATGGCGGATTCCATCGAATCTTTTTTCAGGGAAAGCGGCTTGAATCCCCTGTTTGCTTTCACATTTTCAGATGAGATTTCATTATTTTTCAAGGAAATCCCCTATAATAACAGGATAGAGAAAATCGACTCAATAATCCCAAGTTTCATTTCTTCCGCGCTTACCATCCGCTTGAAGCTTGAAAAATCTGTATCATTCGATTCACGGGTCATTCCCCTTGGAAAAGAGGATATTTACAGTTATCTTTTATGGAGGCAATCGGAGACCTGGAGGAACCATGTAAGTTCTTACGGGTTTTATACACTGCGAAATTCCGGGTTAGACGAGAATGAAGCCGCATCCAAGCTTAAGAACATGAAAGCAAGCTCGCTCCACGAACTTGTTTTCAAGCACGGCATCAATCTTGCTGAAACACCTGCATGGCAGAGATGCGGTATTCTGGTTTACAGGGAAATGCAGGATAAAACCGGATACGACCCGGTCAGGAAAATCGAGGTCAAAACACAGAGAGCAAAAATAATACAGGACTGGAATCCTCCCATATTCAAGACCGAGGAAGGACAAAAGCTCATTTCGCGCCTTGTTTCGTAGATTGTGTAAATTGTGTCAATTATTGCCGCAACCATTACGTTATATTATCCTTATATCATAGCCAGTCCGATTTGAGATAATTATTATGATACCCGCATTTACTTTAATTGCCGCATTTGCTGTTGCCCTTTTCATGGGATTGAATATCGGCGGCAATAATGCGGCTGCTTCGATGGGCGCGGCTTACGGTGCAAAGGTCCGTACCAAATACCAGGCCGTATTGCTAATCGGGGTATTCTCCCTTCTCGGGGCGGTATTCAGCGGGGGCGAAGTAATAAAGACGCTCGGGAATGGAATTCTTCCCTCGGGGACAATCGTAATGGAAGGGGCTATTGTGGCGGTCGGAGCCGCAGGTATAACGGTTTTCCTTGCAAACGTGCTGCGCGTACCCATATCCACAAGCCAGGCTGCAGTCGGCGCGATTGTAGGAATCGGGTTTTTCTACGGGGCATCGAAATTGAATATCTCCCTTCTGGCATATATTGTTAGCTGGTGGATAATAACACCCATTATTGCCTGGCTGCTTGCGTATATTATGGGAAAATACTTTTACACTGACATACTTATCTGGCTTGCGGATAGAGGCGACTCCGAAGCGTCCATACGGAAACTCCTGAACGTTCTCCTTACTTTTTCAGGTTGTTATGTGGCATATTCCGCCGGGGCAAACAATGCAGCCAATGCGGTGGGGCCGTTTGTGGGCGCAGGTCAAATCTCAGTACTCTATGGCGCGATTTTCGGCGGTCTTGCTATCGGCTTTGGGGCACTTCTTCTTGGCGGTAGGATACTGGACACGGTCGGGAATGATATAACCGAACTCTGTGTAATCCGCGCCACATTCGTGGAGTTCATATCGGCAGGGCTTGTCCATATAGCTTCCATCCTCGGTGTTCCGGTATCGCTTGGCGAGATAGTCGCCGCAGGGGTCATCGGGATAGGGTGCGCAAACAGCGGAATGCATATAATGAGGGGCGAAGTCGTCAAAAAAATTGTGGTTGCATGGTTCGTATCCCCGGTCCTTGCGGGAACGCTGGCGTTTGCATTAATGAAATTAATCAGTTAAAAACCAAACAATTATAGCAAGGTTCGTAAATATCTACAATTTCAAATCTTGACGTACCATTTTTCATTGGTCATCGGTTAAGGAGTCTGACTGACTTGATAAGTATCGTTTTTCAAAAAACAAATGATTTCTCGTAATTTCCAATTTAGTTTAAATCGAACACTGATGACACGGATTAGACGGATTTTCACGGATTTATTTACGTATCCGCGCGCATCTGTGTCATCCGTGCAATCCGTGTTCCATCACAATATTACTCTTAACCAATGACACATTTATCATTTTTAGACGGGATAACAGGATTGACGGGATAAATCCAGTTCATCCTGTTAATCCTGTCCAGACCCCGAAGCTTTTTATTCAGGATTATGATTATTTAAGAACGTGATTATAAAACTATCTTTGTGACCTTTGCGGCTCTGCGGTGAATAAAATCGCACACCGCAAAGGCGCCAAGTACGCGAAGTATGCACAGGAATATGCTTGAAAAATTAGGTTCTCAACTATAGATTCCTTGGAATCTCGACAATAAAAATTGCCCCGCCTTCGGGATTATCTTCAACCCATATCCTTCCATTGTGCAATTCCATAATCTTCCCTGCAATGGCAAGGCCGAGACCTGAACCCTTAACGCCCGTTTTTCCTCCCCTTATGAATCGTTCGAAAATCATGGTCTTATCGCTTTCCTTTATACCTTCCCCGAAATCTATTATCCTGACTTGCAGGCTTTCTCCCTTATCCTCGCTTTCTATAATTATTCTTTTACCACTTGATGCATATTTTATAGCATTGGATAGGAGGTTTGAAAAGACCTCTTCAATTATTTTATTGGCTCTCACAGGCAAATCCAAAGTTATGCGATTCACGATTTCCATTCCCGCATTATCCGCCATCGGGGTGAGGGCTTCAATGACTTCTTCGATAATCTTTTTTAAGTCCAGCTCTTCCAGTTCAATACTTTTCAAACTCTCAAACCTTGAAAATTTCATGGCGCTATCTATGAGTTCCATTCCCTTTACAAGACTTCTTTCAATGGTTTCAAGATAGGCTTTTTTCCGGGAAATAGTCTCATTTTCCTTAAGAAGTTCAATGAAGCCGTTAGCGGTAGTCAGTGGATTCAAAAGGTCATGATGCATGATATCAGTGAAAAGTTCCTTCATGCGATTGGATTCCTCAAGCTCTCTTGTGTAATTGCGGATTTTTTCTTCGACTTTTTTGCGCTCTGTGATGTCTTGCACCATTCCATACATTGATAATGGATGACCTTCGCTATCATACAGCACTTCGCCTTTTGTGTGGATATACCCCCTTGCTCCGTCCGGACGGATGAGGCTGTATTCCATCTCGAAAGGCTTTCGCCTTTTAAGAGCATCATCAATAGCTTTCAAGAAGTCATTTTTGCTTGCAGGCGTCATAGTATTTAAAACGAGGTCATAATTTGGTTTACATATTCCAGTATCCAGACCATAAATCGTATAGACCTCTTTTGACCAGACGACCTCATTCGTGGTGATGTCCCATTCCCATGACCCCATGCGCCCGATCTCCTGGGCTTTTATGAGCATCATCCTGCTTTTAGCCAGTTCCTCTTCCACCCGCCTGCGTTCGGTGATGTCGCGTACATATTCGATTACCCCATTCATTTGCCCTGTTGTTGTATCGAATAGAGGGAAACTGTAAATTTCAGCCCAGCCAACTTCATTTCCCCCGGGCCCATGTTTGGGAACAACATCGTGAGCGGATTCGCCTGTTTTAAGTGTTCGCCAGGCGGGGCAGGCCTCACATCGCTCGCTTCTGCCGTGATAGACTTCGTAGCATTTCCTGCCTATGAACCGCGAGGTATGCGGATACCACCTTTCAGTTGTTGTATTTACATGGATAACGTTCATGTCTTTGTCGATGATGCCAATGCCGTCCTGTATGCTTTCAAAAATGCTTGCAAGGAACTGTTCTCCTTCACGCAACTTCTCTTCCGCACGCTTGCGTTCAGTGATATCCCTCACAACTTTGATTCCTGCTATGATTTTCCCAGTAGAATCTCTTAAAGGTGATGAGGTAAGTTCGTAATACATTGTCCCACTCTCAGTATTAACCTCTCTATCTGTTCTGTGAATCTTTCCATCCCTGAAAGATATTTCCACAGGGCACCACTCACAAATAGTATCCCTGCCTTCATAAGCTTTGTAACAGTACTCCCCAATACGGTTCCCGAACAAACCATTCTGAACCTGGTTCTGATATATTACCTTATAATCAGTATCCTGGATGATGATGCCATCACCTAAAGATGCAATAATCGCCTCGGATTTGTTTTTCTCCTCCTCAGCCTTTATGGTAGCTTCTTTCAACGCCTCTTCCACCTGTTTACGCCCGGTGATATCTTTCAAAATCCCCATACTTGCTACCCTGCCGCGATAAGTTACAAGCCCCACATTCATATTGACAACGATTCTTGTCCCGTCCTTACACATCACATGGAATTCGTATTCATCAGGGACATTTTCTCCCGCCTGCCTTCGATAATAACGGTCTGCTACCATTTCCAAATCCTCAGGCGCAACTAAATCCCTGAAATCCCTGCCGATAATTTCCCCCACATTGTAGCCAGCCGTTCTTGCAAATGCTTCATTGACAAATTGAAGTTTACCATCCTGGATAATAAATACGCCTTCCTGGATATTCTCAATTAACATCCGGTATTTTTCCTCGGATTGTCGAAGCTCCTCCTCCACCCGCTTGCTCCGACCTGTGTTCAACTGGGTGTAGGTACCGAACACGATTAGAACGAACCCAAATAAAACCCGGATCCCGATTTCATGAGCAGTTGGGGATAGTAGCTGCCCGATAAGAGTCCCATCATGGAATATAATAGAATCTGAAATTGAATCCAGAACCCAGGCAATTGCTGCAAGTCCTATGCTGATCCCTATTAATCCTCCAAAACCTGCAAACCCTGGTTTTACGCCTTTATCGCCGGTCACCACCTATCCTCCGTTGATTCCACCGGATACAGAGGCTCGATTGATACCACCGGTAAGTTTTTCACTTTTTTGTTCATAACTGCTGCAAATACCCATGTTTGTTATTTTGCAGTTTCTATCAAACCTTTTATGAATAATGTACATTTATAGTTTACGTGTTTGCAGCGAAGTTCTGCCTCCAGACAAAGGCATCATTTTCAGTATTATTGCTTTCCTATAAGTCTACTAACCGATTCTGCGATGGCATTCGATACATCAGCAGTTGAATAAGAACCCCCGAGGTCAGGCGTTACTATCCCCTGCTTAAGAACATCGTCCACAGCCCTGCTGATTGACTCTGCTTCCTTAGCCTTTCCTGCCCATTCAAGCATCATCCTGACGCTCAGGATAGCCGCAATCGGATTGGCAATGCCCTTCCCTGCAATATCAGGCGCGCTGCCGTGGATGGGCTCGAAAAGCGCATAGCGGTCGCCGATATTGGCGCTCGGGCAAAGGCCAAGCCCGCCTGATATGGCGGCTGCCTCATCGCTCAGGATATCGCCGAAAAGGTTCGTGGTCACTATCACATCATATTTTTGCGGGCGCAGGATTAAATCATACGCCATTGCATCAACCAGCATTTCATTATAAGATATTCCGTTTTTCTTTGCAACGCCTATAGCGACGTCGCGGAAAAAAGAATCCGATTTTAACACATTTGCCTTATGCACTATTGTAATCGACTGTTTTCTTTCCTTTGCGAGCAAGCAAGCGCGCATTGCTATTCTCTCGCAGCCCTTTCTGGTAATAACCCGTGTGGTATATGCCGCGTCTTCATGCAGTTCCTCAATCCCGGAATACATACCTTCGGTATTTTCCCTTACGATTACAAAATCGAATTTCCCGGCGCAGGGCAATTTTACAGTTTTCAGGGGCGCAAATGGTCGTATATTGGCATATAAATCAAGTTCTTTCCGTAGGCGCACAAGCACACTTTTATAATTCGGATCATGCGGCGTCGTGATTGCCCCGAAAAGCACGCAATCACATTCCTTGATGGTGTTAATATCCTCATCCGTTATTGCGCTCCCCGTGCGCTCCCACTTGCCATAACCAATATCAAGAGGGACTTTTTCGATATCAAGACCAAAGGCATCGAGTACGGTAAGAGATGCAGGGATAACTTCCCTTCCAATGCCGTCACCGGGAACAATTGCGATTTTCATAAAGGGTTACGCCCCTTTATGACGTCCCGAGTCACGCCTCGGGAGGGCGTGTCCGGGTATGGCGCACCATACCCGTCGTTTGATAAACCTTTCTTAAAGGTTTTCATTATACTCATTATTTTTGGATTCCAGCTGGTTTTCAGGGTATTGACAGGGGTAGTTTGCTGACCAGGGTATCCATCGAATGTGTGAATTTTGGTATTACTATAAAAAGTACAATTAAGATTGCTATTATTATAGCTGAAACCAGATAGAAGGAGAAACCGTCTCCAAAAAATATCCCTTGTTTTCTCATTATCCTCCTTTCTCAGTCTTTTGATTACTATCTATGCGATTCCCATTTATAACCTTTACCAGCATCCGGATTGCATCCACGATGTCATATTCCGATGCGCCCCAGTGCACCACGGCGCCGTCAATGCCGTTTATGTTCACCATCCCTGATTTTTTGCTCTGGCAGCATCGCGTGATAAACGGTTTTGTGGGCATGTAAAGCTCTGCTTTAAGGGGACACATGTTGATATGTTTGTAGGTGAGATTTGGAAACCGCAGTTCAAAAATCTGTTTTGAGATATCGCATCCAACCAGGGTGGAATCGTTCTCAATTTCGGTATCGGTATCAAGATATTTTCCTTTAAGTTCTGAAGCATGGCATGGGAAAACAATTTTATCCCCTTCAAACTTACGAAGGTCTATGAGTTTTGTGGTGAACCTGATATTCAGCTCCCCCAGTATCCCGCTCCTGACAAGCCTCTCTACTGCGAAAGAAAGCCACGGCGGTTCTGGCGGCGCGATATCGATAATCTCAATCTCCATAACCTCATGGAGGGTGGGGTCCTGCACAAAAGTGATATGCCTGTCCATACCTTCAAAAATAACAGTGTTCACGTTCCCCCGGGCAAGCGAGATTGCAGATTCAATGAGGCGCGTCCTGTCATGGGAATCGAGTTTTTCCCCGAATTTTTTTATCTGGTTCCCTTTCGCCAGCAGAACAAGTGAAATAAGTTTTTTCATAAGCCCAACGCCATCGCTTTTTACTCTGTATATTGAAAAGCCGGAAGGAAGGTCTGCTATCAGGTATTCCGTGGTAAAATAGATTGGGCACCCGAGGCGCTCGCAGGGGTCGCTTCTTGTTACTCCCACGCTTTTATAATCAGGAGGGAATATCACAAACTCACCTTTTTGCGGTGTTCAACAAGTCCGCCGTCTGCGAGTATCTCACGAAGGAAATCCGGAAGTTTTGTGGCTGAAAATGTCTTGTCTTTATGTTTTACGATTCCGCTCCCGAGGTCGATTTCGATGATATCTCCTTCGCTGCAGTCAATTTTTGCTTCGATGATGGGCAGGCCGACGTTAATCGCATTCCTGAAAAAAATCCTGGCAAATGATTCTGCCACGATACATGCTATGCCTGCATGCTTCAAAGCAAGGGGCGCCTGCTCGCGGGATGAGCCGCATCCGAAGTTTTTTCCTGCCACGATTATATCGCCTGTTTTTACTTTTTTCGGGAACTCAGGGTCAATTCCCTCCATGACATGGGATGCGAACACGTTCATATCTGTGGTGCGGAGATATTTACCCGGAATAATGACATCGGTGTCGATATTATCGCCGAATTTCCATACTTTTCCAGATATCCTGTTTATGTTTTTATTCATGGCTTGCTATGGATATTGTTTACGGCAAGCATAATCATTTTGGTAAAATAAAGTAATAGACTTAAAAAAGAAACAAAAGAAGATGATTGCTCATCTTCTCATTCTGCCGGACAGATAAGCCGCTGAAAGTATGGCTATTGTTAAGACAAATTCAACTGCTGGTACCTTCTTTGTCGGCGCCGGAGATGGAGTGCCCGTACCAGTCGGCATAACCTTGGTTCCTGTTACCACAGGCGTTGCTGTGGGCACTAATACGCCGCCTTTTATTCCGCTTATTGCGAAAGGCGAGAAGGAGACTGTCTTTGCCTCGTAGTATGTATATGTATCGTCTTTTGTCGTTTGTGCGGTTTCAAGCTGCGTCCACTGGCTGCCGACCCAATGGAGCATCTTTACATCGCTGCCTGCAAGGCTGTTGCTTCCGAGCCATGAGTTCTCAACCCTGAATCTTATCAGGGCTTCTTTCATTCTCTTTGTACCGGTCACGATGTTTATATTCTTATATACAGTTCCGGGCGCCTGGACTGTTACCTGTTTTGACGTGCCTTTAAGAACCTCTACCCTCAGGGCTATGCCGTTTTCGTTCTCTTTGCCTGTGACGGCTATTTCGTATACGCCGAGTTCAGGCGCTTTGAAGGTGTAAGTGACTGGAGTATTTGCTATGAGGCTCTTGTCATAGCTCTCAGCTTTCGCTATGTTAGCAGAAGGCTCCGATGTGGTCACTCCTCCGCCACCTGTGCTGCCGCTGCTACTGCCGCCGCCCGATGCAGAAGTCGTGAAACTGGACTGAGAACTCTGGCTACTGTTTGTGCTTATGGAGTTGGTGCTGTTTACAAAATAATAGTATGTGGTGCTTGCTGACAGTCCAGTCAGGGTCACGCTGTGGGATTTTGTGCTTGTTGAGGACTCTGTGGCCGTGTTGGTCATGTTTTCAATCCCCGATGTGGTGCCGTATTTAACGAGCGAATTGGCAAACAGGTCTGTCGTCCATGTAATGGTTGCACCGCTGGAAGTTACGGAACTTGACGCCACACTGCTTATGGTTGGAGCTTTCTGGTCTTGCAGCGAGTCGTTAGACCAGTGTGCAGCCGTGAAGTTAATGGTATTATTATCCGGGCTCCAGTCCACGCCACTGATAGAACTGCTTCCATTGGTTGACCCGTTGGCGTAGTATGCAGGAACTCCATCTACCAGTATACCTGCCCGTATTCCACCGAATAATGAGCTAAGATTATACATTGAGAGCTTTGCTTGTTTGTTCAATGCAGCAAGAGCAGACTGAGCAGAGTTCATATCCATATATGTCGATGACATTTTCATGTTTGTCCCAAACGACTGGAGCGCCGTAGCTGTGGTATTGTCGGCGAGATTTATGTTTTCTAAGAATTCCACGTTGCCGAGTTTATATGCAAACGTGCTGCTGTTGTATTTTGTAAATGTGAGGTTCTGTACGTTTGTGTAATCCGGGATTGTGCTCCAGTTTGTTGCGCCGACAGCCGTGGCTCTCAACCCTACCTCGTTATCTTCAGGATTTATATTTATCAATGCTACGAACGTGGTTGTGTTCACGGGATTTCCGCCTCCACCAGAACCATTAACTGCTGTAATTGTTATTACTGAGGCAATGTTATTTGAGACGTTGCCCGGTATAGTAAAATTAAGATAATATGTATAATTGCCACCTGAACTTGAATTAGGATAAGTTAGATTAGCAGTTTGTTGAGAATAACCAGGGGGTGAAAATGTAGCAGAGACATATCCCAATCCGAATCTAGAGACATTTTCATTCAAAAGAACTTGTATCGCCATATTCTCATTATTGAAATAGAAGGAAGTATTCGATGCAAATGCCGCAGGAACGCCAGTCCTGTTAAGAGGTCTGACTTCCACAAAAGCCGGAGTTGCAGTCGCAGATGTTATTACAATTCCCAATATTATTAAAATATATAATATTCTAATTTTCATTCATTATTCCCCCATAATCCTGTAATCCCTTGATTTCAAGCCAATATTTAGATAAATATGGCATTTTTCAGTTAAGTATATTTTGTTGTAAGACTATTTAAAATTTTCTAAATATCAATGATTTATAATTATAAATAAAGATAAATGATTATTGGGCTATCCTTCCCTGAAGGCAACGCAAAGTTTCCGGCAAACAAATCTTTTATACTTGTAAGATGTTAGACCTCTCAGGGGATGCTATTATGAGTGCACTCTTCATAGAAAAAAATAAGTACAAAATTCTCACAGGTATTTTGCTTCTTGCCCTTGCTGTAAGATTATGGGTTTTTCCGGTTGTTTTTTCAGGCGGGAATATAACCATACTCGGGGCAGATTCTTATTATCATATCCGGCGCATTTTTGCGGCAGTCGCCCATTTCCCTTCAGTCCTTTCGTTTGATTCATATATTGATTTCCCGTATGGTTCAAAAATCACCTGGGCGCCGTTATATGATATGTTTATTGCGGCAGTTGCGCTTTTAATAGGAGCAGGAAGCCCTTCAATCCATACAATAGAAGTGACAGCGGCACTTATCCCCCTGTTGCTCGGTGTATTGACAGTGTGGCTTGTATTTGCAATTACTGAAAAAATATTTGACTGGCGCGCGGGGCTCATCAGCGCAGGTATTTTTGCAATAACCCCGTCCCATGTGTATGTTTCTTTTCTTGGATATACAGACCATCATGTCGCCGAGACGCTGCTTTCCACTGCGGCTTATCTGTGTTTCATCATTGCAATAAAACGGATGCGGCAAAACAATATAACATTTGGCAATTTCAGGGCAAACCTATTAAAAAATTTGTTATTTCCCGTAATTACAGGCATATTACTGGCGCTCTCGATATTCACATGGGACGGCGCTCCTATTTTCATAGGGCTCATAGGACTTTATATTCCTGTCCAGTTTGTGATAGACAGGAAGTTCGGGCGAAGTTCGGCTTATTTGTTATTAACGGGTGGCATAACATTCCTTGTTTCCATTTTGATCATTCTGCCAGTTGCCGTATCCGGGGGAACAGGATTTGAAATCATCTCCTATTTACCTACCATGTTCCATGTCGCATTCCTGTCTGTCTTTTTTTTCTTATGCGTGCTGCTTTTTGCGATGCAAAAATTGCAATTCAAAAAATGGTGGCATAATCCCCTATTATTATTGTTGATATTTGGCACAGGAGTTTTCTCCCTTAAGATCTTTGCCCTGCAATTTTACCTGTCTGCAACAGATGGGATAGGTTATCTTTTGGGGGGAGGGGTGCTTTCCACTATCCAGGAGGCTGTGCCCCTGTTTAATACCCCCTCAGGCGGGTTCACACTTACTAATGTCTGGAATGCTTTCAGTTTCAGCTTTTATATTGCATTACTGGCTCTCATATATTTTATTTATAAAACCAGACGGGAAAAGTATCCGCCTGAAGCTGTGTTTTTAATAACATGGTCTTTAATTATCCTGGTGCTTACAGTCCTGCAGAGGCGTTTTATTTATCTCTTTGCTGTGAACAATGCAATTTTTACAGCATATTTTATTGTTGGTGTGTTGAAGCCGTTTGAGGGAAAAAAAAATGTTGCAGTTTCCAGGAAAAGGAGAAAAGGTCAGCGGGAGACAGGTTCCGCTTCAAGTGTAATTCTAAATATCAGTTTAATCCTGCTTTTCCTTATTGCCATTTCGAATATTTTTGTCATAAAATCCTTTGCAAGCGGCACTGTGGGAGCGCCAGACCCGGATTTTCGCGATTCGTATATGTGGCTTAAAGACAATTCCCAGCCCACAAGTTACTATGATGCACCGGATAAAACCCCAGAATACGGTGTAATGAGCTGGTGGGATTCTGGGAACTGGATTTTATTTATTGCCCGGCGTCCCGTTGTAGCAAACAATTTCCAGACTGGCATTGACGATGCTGCGCGATTTTTCACAGAACCGGATGAAAAAACCGCAAATGAAATTCTTGGCAAAAGGAACGTCCGCTATATCATAACAGATGCCCAGATGCTTAAACTTAAATTTAAATCAATAGCATTGATGGCAGGCAAAAGACCAGAGGATTATTATGAAATTAAGACTGTCTCGGACGTGGGCGAGATACGCAGTGTTAATAACGAAAATAAGAAATTTTTTGACACCATGTTATCAAAGCTTCACGTTTTTGACGGGAACGGGCTTGGTCATTATCGCCTGATATTAGAATCAAGTACAACTGCTATCAAGAGCCCGGATATAAAATACGTGAAAATTTTTGAATATGTGCCCGGGGCTACAATTTCAGGAAGGGCAGCCGATGGGGAAGTTAAGGCTACATTAAATATTGTCACAAACCAGGGCAGAACTTTAGTAGATACCTGGAAAACAACTTCCAGCAATGGCAGGTATGAAATCAAAGTCCCATACCCGACGCTGGACGGCAAGTACGGGACAGGAGCGTCAGGTGATTATGTTATTCAAAATGGAAATATCTCAACAAAGGTTTCAGTCAGTGAACAGGATGTTCAAGAAGGACGGGAGATTAAGGTAGATCTGGTTTAAACCAGGAAGAATCAATATCGCTCAGAAAAGGTTTTTAGATATTAAAACATCACAGTCATCATGAGCAGCCCTCTTGTATCCGTTATAATTCCCTGCATGAACGAGGAGAAAACAATAGGGGAAGTCATCAGAAAAGCGAATTCAACCTTTGAAAAGGAAGGAATTGACGGGGAAATAATCGTATCTGACAATTCGACAGATAATTCCAGGAAAATCGCCGAAGAATCAGGGGCAAGAATCGTAATTCCTCAAAAAAAAGGATACGGCAATGCTTATCTGGAAGGATTCAGGCATACCCGGGGAACAATTATTGTCCTGGCTGATGCGGACGATACGTATGATATGAGGGAGATGCCGAAGTTTTTAAAACCCCTCCTTGCAGGCGAAGCAGATTTCGTAATGGGGACGCGTTTAAAGGGCGATATCAAGAAAAACGCGATGTCATGGCTTCACAGGTATATCGGGAACCCGGTACTGACATGGACACTCAACTGGCTTTTTAAAACAAACATAAGCGATGCCCATAGCGGTATGCGCGCGATCACAAGGGAAGCTTATGATAGGCTGGATATAAAAAGTGAAGGCATGGAATTTGCAAGCGAGATGATTATCGAGGCTGCGCGAAAAAAAATCCGGATAACCGAAGTTCCAATAACTTATTATCCAAGACAGACCCCTTCAAAACTTCACTCATGGGGAGACGGGTGGCGGCATCTGCGGTTCATGATGCTGTACAATCCAACGCCGTTTTTCTACATACCGGGTTTATTGCTGTTCATCCTTGGTGCATTCATGACGCTAACGCTGGCAATTCGCGGTAACGTGGAAACCACGAGCCTTCACTCTTTCATTCTTGGAAGCATGCTTGCGATAATAGGAACGCAGATGATAGCTACAGGCAGTTTCATGAAAGTTTATGGCATAGTGCATAATAAGATAGATAGGACCGGAATAACTGCAAAATTCCTGGACTATCATTCCCTTGAATACGGGTTATTGATTGGCGTATTGTTATTCTTTGCAGGCATGGTTCTGGGTTCAAAAATACTCCTCAAATGGATTTCTTCCGGCTACAGTTCGCTTTCAGAGGTGGGGAATGCGGTAATCTCGGTCGCGCTTGCAGCTATGGGCATCCAGATAATTTTTTCAACGCTCATTATAAGCATCTTCATGCTGGAAAAAAAGGAAAAATGAGAATAGCTTTCGTTTACGACGCTGTCTACCCCTGGGTAAAAGGGGGCGCAGAGAAGCGAATATACGAAGTAGGCAAAAGATTGGCAGAGCAGGGGAATGAGGTGCATGTTTTTGGGGTTAAATGGTGGGACGGCGATGAGGTTATAAAATATGAAGGCATGGCACTGCACGGCGTTTGCAGGAGGATGGAGTTATATGTTGATGGCAGGCGTTCAATCACCGGGGCGATAATATTCTCGGTTAAGCTTTTCCCTCATCTTTTAAGGGAGAGGTTTGATGTTATGGATGTCAGCGCATTCCCTTATTTCTCATGTTTTACTGTGAAACTTGCATCTATTCTCTGGAGAACGCCCATGATAATTACATGGCATGAGGTGTGGGGAGATTACTGGTATGAATATTTAGGGTATAAAGGTTTTTTCGGAAAGCTTGTGGAATTTCTGGCAGCAAAATTGACGTCTAAAATGGTAGCAGTGTCAGACCCGACAAGAAAGAATCTTAAGTTTTTGGGAGTTGGTGGGCAGAATATCCATGTAGTGCCAAACGGCATTGATTTAAAAAGAATTGCAGATATATTGCCCTCAAATGAAAAATGCGATATAATATTTGTAGGTCGGCTTATAAAAGAGAAGAATGTGGATGTGCTGCTTGAAGCTGTGGACTATATTAAGGATAAGCTGCCGGATTTAAGATGCCATATTGTTGGCAATGGACCTGAGAAAGAATGTCTTATTAAAGTAGCCGCTGAGCGGGGGCTTAATGATAATGTTAAATTCTTTGAATTCATGAGATATGAGGAGGTAATAGCGCGGATGAAGTCCTCCAAAGTACTTGTGCTTCCTTCAACCCGGGAGGGTTTCGGGGTCGTGGTGATTGAAGCCTTTGCCTGCGGGGTGCCTGTTGTTACCGTTAAAAGCCCAATGAATGCTGCCTGCGGGCTTGTGAATGAAAAGACTGGTCTTGTTGTAAATCTCGATGCGAATGAAATTGGGAATGCTTTCTATACTCTTGTTACAAATAATTTGCTTCGGGAAAAGATGGCGACTTCCGTTAGAAAGGCGGCGGAAGAGTATAATTGGGATGATATAGTAAGGAAGTTGAAAATGCATTACGAAGACGTGACAAAAACAGAGATGCAGAAGATTTAAGTACATCCAAATGATTATAGAAAGCCAAGTTAGTGCGTAATTTCAATAAAAAAAGGATATAGGGGAACTACATGTCTTGTAACCACAAAATCTGCGGGAATATCCAGAAAGTTTGGCTTCCTTACGAATTCAGGGGACATGCGAAAGGATTGAAATCCCATCCTTACTGCGTAGTATGCGGTGCAGTCAAGAACATTTCTTCGGACAGGGCAAAACCTCTCGGCTACTACATGAACGTCCTTTCTCATCTTCGTATTACAAAAGTCCAGACACGTCTGATTGCGAAGGACATGGAAGAAATTGGGGATTTTGACGATGCGTTCTCTATCTCTTCATTTTTACAGGAACAAAATTTTATTAATATAGTTAAAAAATATTCCGGCTTGCCTGAGCAAGCAATTATCGGAGCATTATAGTACCATTTCTGAATTGATACGTTAACGTAGATGATAAGGGGGGTGGCGCTGATAGCAGGGGCTTTCGCCAAGAACCGTTAGTGAAACACTAAAATTACTACAACAATCACGCGCTGGGGCAAGCCCCAGACCCCACGGTGGCGCCGCTCTCGGCGGTGACAACACGTTTCTCTGGCTTCTTCGCACTGGATTGAAACTATGGTTTATCATTGAGTAATATTTTTATACGATTGAATACAATTTGTACTCAATGCTTGAAAAATTATTCACGTCTAAGACAAGAGTAAAGCTGCTGACACTCTTTCTTCTCAATCCAGAGACTGAGATGTATGTCAGGGAGATTGCACGAAGGACAGATGAGAACACCAATGCTATAAGGAGAGAGCTTAAGAATCTTGAAGAAATTGGATTGCTCTCAAGTGTAAGAAAAGGCAACTTAAGATATTACGTAGTGAATAAAAACATGCCTATCTATGCAGAATTGACAGGTATCATACTCAAGACCGAAGCTGTGGGGAAGATTCTAACCGACAATCTGTTGAAACTGGGTGAGATTAAAGCCGCATTCATCTATGGGTCTTTTGCCAGAGGAAGCGCAGGAGGCAGAAGCGATATAGACCTCTTCATAATCGGGCATGTGCATGAAAATGAACTTATACGCTGCATAGAAAAACTTGAAACGCAGCTCTCACGCGAGATAAATTATGTTCTTTTTACACCCGATGAATTGAATGAGAGGATAAGGAACAAAGATCCATTTGTACAGAATGTACTTAAGGATAAAAAAGTGATGCTGATAGGTGAATTAAGTGGATATTGATGAACTTGAAAGAGCCGACATTATAAAGAGGCTGCCGATAGACGAGAAAAAAGTCAGCGATGCACTTGATCTGGCAAAACGTGATTTGAAAGCTGCAAAGAATATTATGGATGATAATTGCGACTGGGGTTTTCAATTGCATACAATTCAATACTGCAATCTGTGAGAGCTCTTATGTTTTCAAAAGGGTACCGTCCTTCCTCAGATGCCGGACATGTATCAGCTATTAGATTTGCAAAGCTCTTTTTGAAAGAAGATGATGTGATAATGTTTGATCGTATGCGAAGAAAAAGGCATACAGCAGTCTATGGTTCGGTGGGGACGATATCGAGGACGGAAGCTGAAAATGCGCTGTCAAGAGCGGAAAAGTTCATCCGGGAAATCGAGACGCTTATAAAAAGTAATTGATGGCTGACCATACAAGTACAAGATATATGCCTGTATAAATGATAACGTATGAAAATCGCAATCTTCCACGACTACATTGGCGCAATAGGCGGCGGTGAGAAGCTGGTGCTTACGCTTGCAAGGGAGCTTGGAGCGGATGTGATAACCACGGACGTTGATGAGGATTCTGTCAGGAAGATGGGATTCGAGGATGTGAGGATTATAAGCCTTGGCGAAACAATTAAAATTCCACCTTTAAAGCAGATTTCAGCTTCTTTGAAATTTGCCATGTGCGATTTTTCAAAGAAATATGATTTTTTTATTTTTTCAGGCAACTGGGCGCATTATGCTGCATGGCGGCATAAGCCGAATCTGTATTACTGCCACACACCCGTGAGGGCGTTCTACGACTTAAAGAACCAGGTAATTAATAGCCAGGAGAAACTGTGGCAGCGGATTATAGCGAAAGCGTGGATTGAGCTGCATAGCTGGTTTGACAGGTGCTCGATTAAAAATGTTAACAGGATAATCACCAATAGTCAGAATACTCAAAAAAGAATTAAGAAATACTATAAAAGGGACGCGGTGGTCGTGTATCCGCCTGTGCAAACCACAAGTTATTATTTTGAAAAAAATAAAGATTACTGGCTGTCGGTCAACAGGATGTATCCTGAGAAGAGAATATGGCTGCAATTTGAGGCTTTCAGGAACCTGCCGGATGAAAAACTGAAAATCGTAGGCGGATACAGCAGGGGAGATCATGCTGAAAAGAACCTTAAATTCCTGTCAGACGTCCCTTCTAATGTCGAGCTTCTCGGCATGGTGAGCGAGGATGATCTGCTCAAGCTGTACGCACAGTGCAAAGGACTGGTAACCACCGCCCAGGATGAGGATTTCGGGTTAACTCCTGTTGAGGCAATGGCTTCAGGTAAACCGGTGGTGGCGGTCAGGGAAGGGGGATACCTGGAAAGTATAGTACATGGAGAGACAGGTTTGCTCGTGAAACCGGAGGTTCCGGATATTATGAAAGCTATTAAAAAAATATCAGCAGACCCTGATAGATACAGGCATGCGTGCGAGGCGCAGGCTAAGAAATTCGATACCGCTATTTTCATAGGAAAAACAAAACCGGAAATATCATCTGCAATGAGGCATGAATAGTGAAATGAGCCTTGCAAAGACAAGCCTAAAATGGTTTATTTTCAGCGTTATTACAGCCATCATAAGTTTTATCGGGATGGTTTATTTTTCCCGCAAACTTGGGGCACAGACACTCGGTATCTATTTCCTGTTCATGTCCGTCCTCACGGTATTCAATCTTATCACGAACATGGGGCTGCAGGCAGCCACAATCAAGAGAATCAGCGAGGGCGTCCAGCAGTCAGAGATTGCAACGGCGTCCCTGATGCTCAGGCTGGGTGTTTTTGCGCTCTGCGCACTTGCAATATTGGTTTTCCGCGGTCAGGTATATCGCTATATTGGCGCTGAACTTTCTTATTACTTGATTCTGATACTCGGGTTAACGCAATTTTCCGATATTATAAGGGAGATACTTCACGGCGAGCAGAAAGTGGATATTGGGGGCGCATTTGATCTTGCCCAGCAATTCCTGCGTGTCCTTTTCCAGTCATTTTTAATCCTGCTCGGATTTGAAATCTTCGGGCTGGTCATAGGACTGGGCATCGGCGTACTTATTTCGCTGTTTATCGGTTCAAGGCTTATAGATACGGGACTCAAGGTACCTAAAAAATCACATTTTAATAGCCTTCTGGCTTTTTCAAAATTCTCTTCAGGCAATGCTGTCGGAGGTTATTTATATGAATGGATCGGCATTGTAATCATAGGGTTGTTCCTGACTCAACAACAGGCGGGAATATACGGTGTTGCGTGGGGGCTTTCTGCCGTTTTTTTGCTCCTCAGCCAGGCGATTTCAAGTTCGATATACCCGAAGATAAGCGATTTTTCATCCGGGAACCAGAAACAGGAAATCGCAAGCATTTTTTCAGAAAGTCTGGTTTACTCTCCGCTTCTGGTTATTCCCGCTTTTTTTGGCACGCTTGTCATCTCGGAGAATTTGCTGGGGGCAATCTATGGAAAAGATTTTGAGGCGGGTTATCTTGTGCTGGTAATCCTGATGCTTGCCCGCATGTTTCAATCCATGCAGATGATATCTGTGAGGACACTGGAAGGAATGGATTTACCGGATGTTGTTTTTAAAATCAATGTTTTTACCACAATCTTAAATGTTTTCGGGATACTGCTGCTTGTATATTTTTTCGGATTTGTTGGAGCTGCTATGGGTACTATGGTTACGATACTTGTCTCATTTGTGTGGAATACGAAGGTTGTTTGCAGGATGCTGGACATTAAAATCCCTTTTAAGGACATTGCTTATGAAATCTTTTCAGCGGCGTTGATGGGATTGATAGTATTTGTGTTTTCAAAGATGTTTCCGCAGGCAATGGTCAGGAATTTGATTATAACGGTTTTGACAGGGGGAGTTCTATATTTCATTATACTGTTTATGCTGAGTGAGCGCATTAAGTCCAAATGTTTATTAATAATTAAGGAAGTAACACACAAAACCCGAGGATGATGGAAACATGAATGCAAAAATATTAATTTTAATCCTTCTGTTTATTCTTTTAATTCCATTATACTTCGCAGTAGATAATTTGACGGCAGGTGAAGAGCGTGTAATAAAGACGTCATCGATAGTTGTAACTATATCCACCACTTCCGACTGGGCGCGGGTTTCTTTTAATGGTGCTTCGATAAAGGACACAAAAATACTTGATAAAACAGAAGGGTTGAAGAATCCAATAATTGATTCGACGGGAATTATTCTTAACAAGTACAAGAGTAATAACACCCCAGATATTATCAGAATGGAACTGGAACTTGATACATTTAAAGAAAATGTCGAGCTTGTAATTACAAAAGATTATAATGGGGAAACTGATGTCAGCATTGATAAAATAGGAGAGTACAAAAACAATAAAAAACCACTGCAGATACCTGTAACGATAGAGACTACTTCTGACTGGACAAGGCTTGAGTTAAACGACGCAACTATCAGGAATGCACAGATACTTGATATAAAAGGTACTACGCTCCGGGAACCAATCATCGGGACAAAAAGCATAATACTGGCGAAAATAGAGTCAAACGATACGAGCTATGGAAGCGCAAAATTCCTTGTGGACATATCCCTTGATAATCCTATGCCGGTTGTTACAATAGATAAAGCCGATAACGGAGAGACCACGGTAACAATCGGGGAATCCGTACTGGTAAATAACCAGACAGCATCCCTTAACCTCAAAAACATTCCACTGGTAATCGAAACAACCTCAAATAAAACAGAAATAGATTTCAAAGGACTTTATCTTAGAAAAGCAAAATCTTTAGAAATTGATAACCAGAGCCTTATTGAATCAATAGTTGGGTCAGATTTTATAATCCTTAATTACTCTCATCCCGGTAACAGCTACAGGAAAGCCAGTTACATGGTTGATTTTGGGGTTAGCGATAATCCTGCCAGTATTACCATAATGAAAAACGACCCGGGATATACAATGGTAAATCTTGCCGCACAGGATTTTGCCGATATGGGAAAATATAATGGAACTGAACCAGTTACTTTTGCCATTAAACTTGGAAACCTATCTTCCCAGGCAGCCAGAGAGCCATTATTCGAACTTGACCAGCTTAAAGAAAATAAATACATGGAGAGGAGCCTTCCGCTTCGCATCGAAACAACTTCCGACTGGACAGAAGTAACGCTAAAAGATGCAACAATCACCAATGCCGAAATAAAAAGTACAACCGGAAATATAGAAAAACCAGGCATCGGAACCAATTCCATACTCATCAAAAAACCTGCTACATATGATAACACCTTCGCAACAGCAGAGTTTTTATTGCATATAGATTTTAATGAAAATTTCATAAACAAGCACATGGACACAATAGCTGTGGCAATAGCCAAGGGGGACATAGGCGCCACAACAGTGCAGTCTGGAGAATCAATTAGTCTTGTCAACGCCGAGAAAATCAGAAATGATCCCCGTAACATAAAGACCTACGAGATACCATTAAATGCCGTCCAGACCGAAAAGAAGAGCGAAAACCAGATATTCTATAATCCTACAACATACACGGTTCCATTATTTAATGAATTGAACAGGCAGAATATTGAATTTGCAGATACAAAGGAAATGTGGAGTATCTATTCAATAAGCTCTGACACGCTTCCTGGGAAAAATAAAATAAATTTCAACATGAGAAAATCCGATGCTATAGGGCTACTCAGCGGTGTGATTTTATTCTACCTGATAATAATCATATCAGGAATCTACATCCTGGTAAAGGAAGGTTTCTTCGATTTCATCCCCGGGCTGATAGGGGAAGATAAAACTACGGTACAAACTTTTGGTGCTTTTATAATAAAACTTTTCGAAAAAACACCTGCATCTTCACTATTTATTCTTGAAGCGCTTTTTGTCCTTGCTTTAACGCCTTTCATACACATGCTGAATCAAACGTATGCAGAGGGTACCGCTATACTTGCTTATTTCTTGCTGGTGTTTGGTGTTGGGCTGAGATTAATCGGGCAGAGTGAAAAAGCAAACTGGATATTCCAGCGGCAGGATTTTCCAGTTGTAATGTTTTTAATAAAAACAATGTCTGTAATAATGATATTTTCATCGCTTGTAGTTGCAGGCTATGAAATTATAGGATTATATGGTGCGGTTGCATCTTTTATACTCGGGTTATTATTTGTTATTTTAGTCCTGAGATATGTCAGGAAGCATTTTGAAAAGGGAAGCTATGCGACAGAGTGGTAAAAGACTATCATGGTCAAGAAATTTGTTAATCATTACTTTTACGTAGCTGTTATATTAATAATTTTAACTATTTTATTTACATATCCTGTTGCCTTTAACATGGCAACGAGCTTTTACGGGTATCCAGGCGACCCTTTTGGAGTAATATGGTGGATATGGTGGTTCAAGTACTCAATTGTTGAGCTTAACACATCTCCTTTATTTTCGCCAATGGTAGGTGCTCCCGATGGGATTTACCGACCTCTTGTCACCCCTATAATCAGTTTATCATCTCTCCCTTTTTCAATATTATTCGGTGAGGTTTTTTCTTATAATTTTCTGATACTGTCCTCCTTTGTACTATCGGGCATAGGAATGTATTCTCTGGCATATTATCTGATAAAAAACAAATCTGCCTCTCTTATATCCAGCATAATATTCGCTTTTTCACCTTACCACATCGCCCAGGCAATGGATCACTGGGAACTGGCTCAAATCCAGTGGATTCCATTCTGCCTGCTATACATGTTAAAATTGGATAGGGATAGGAGTTATAAAAATGCAGCTATTTTCGGGATTTTTTTGGCAATCGTACTATTCTCTAACTGGTATTATGCGTTTTTTACCTTGCTCCTGATAATAATTTATTTTTTATACAAAACATATACATCCAAGTTATATATTTTAAGAAATTTTGCCCGATGCTTCAACCGAAAAAATTTGAAAATCGCAGGCATCATATTAGTCATCCTCGCAGGCACAGCTCTCGCAGTTTATTACTTTTTTGTTAAACCGGCACTTTTCTCGTCCCAGCAAATAGTACCTAAACGTGATATATACGAACTTCTCGTCTATTCAGCAAAACCATGGGACTTCTTTCTTCCACCTGTGTACCATCCTGTATTCGGGCAGTATGTTCAAGAATTTGTTTTGTCCCATCTCTATGGCAGCAACCCTATCGAGCAGATATTGTACATAGGCTTCGCTCCTTTATTTCTGGCAACATATGCCGTATTGAAGTTTATTAAGAACAAAAAAACCGAGGAACACCATGTTGTTGTCCTGTTTACCCTGTTTGCCCTGTTGGCGCTGGGTTTTATGCTGCCTCCGTATCTACCCATCGGAAGTCTGAAGATACCATTCTCACTTTCTTATTTACTTTACCAGATTACTCCATCTTTCCGGGTAATTGCCAGATTTGATGTCATATTAATGATGTCCGTATCGATATTAGCAGGGATAAGTATCAAGTATCTTTTACAGGAGAAACTAAAAAAATGGAAATCATTGTTCGTAATTTCAATAATTTTAATTATTTTATTTGAGTTTGCACCAATTCCATCCAATATAAGCCAGATAAAAAGACCAGAACAAAATTTTCCATTTGGACAGCATGAATATGAATACCATACAACCAAAATTAAAATTCCGCAAGAGTATAACTGGCTCGCGAGCCAGAATGGGGAGTTTACAATTATAGAGTATCCTGTGGTAGTTTCCCCGAGCAAAGATGAAATTGTGGACTTAAGATATCTGTTTTACCAGCGTATCCATAAGAAAAAATTGGTAAACGGCGGCTCGGGGGAAATTATGAAAAGCCTTGCTGAAATCAATAAAACAAGCGCTAACAGACTGAAAGAGATGGGGGTTAAATACGCAATAGTGCACACAGATATGATGGGGACAAATATCAACACCACAGGATTCGAAATCGTTAAAAAATTTAATGATACACTGGTTTTAGGACCTCAATGATAAAAAAAATAACAAACATTCTAAAAACCGATAACAACCTGTTAAAACACAGCAGCATTATCTTCATCACTACTATAATTAGCGGGGTATTCGGGTACCTTTTCCAGCTCTATGTGGGACGGGCGCTGGGACCTGAAGGCTATGGGGAATTCAGCGCCCTTGTTTCGATATTAATAATAACATCTGTCCCAGCCAGTACCATTATAACTACGATTGCACTTTTTACCTCGGAATACAAAGCAAAATACGAATATGGAAAGATAAAATATTTGTTGATTTATTCCATCAATAAACTTTTTATCTTTGGACTTATAGGGTTTCTTCTTATCAGCCTTGCCAGCGGCGTAATCGCATCCTTCCTGAAAATTCCTGATACGATTCCAATTTTCATTATCGGGTTGATATTTCTTGTCTCGGCTCTATATCCATTGACCACAGGAGCTTTGCAAGGATTGCAAAACTTCACTCAGGCCGGATTGAACGGCATCATTGGAGCGGCATTTAAACTGGCATTCAGTATAGTGTTCATTTATATTGGATGGGGAGTGAGCGGCACAATGCTGGCTCTATTCGTATCTACGCTGCTCGCATTTCTACTCGCACTGGTACCTCTGCGGTTCATTTTAAAGGAAGCGTCAATTAAAATTCAGAATAGAGATATCCTGCAATATTCATTACCGGTATTTGTCACATCGCTCATTATAGCACTAATTTCGAATATAGACGTCGTGCTTGTAAAGCATTATTTCAGCGCTACCGAAGCGGGATATTATTCAGCGGCTTCGCTGATTTCAAAAATTATATTCTTTGTCACCGCTCCTATTGCAACTGTCATGTTCCCGAAGGTCTCTGAATTGCACATTAAGAAAGAAATTACCATCAATGTCCTGAAAAAC
The DNA here is from genome assembly GCA_041494705.1 of Candidatus Methanoperedens sp. Taxonomy (GTDB): domain Archaea; phylum Halobacteriota; class Methanosarcinia; order Methanosarcinales; family Methanoperedenaceae; genus Methanoperedens. Next base: position 162,616 of record JBGQBI010000003.1, on the reverse strand, counting down.
TGTCTTGCTTACACATGCCTGCTCTCCTTAATAGCGGTAATAGCATATTGGGCTGTTCCAACTTTTGTGGTTGGTATGCTTTTCGGGCAGGAATATGCCGAAGCAATCCGGATAATTGGGATTTTGGGAATTGCTCTAATGTTCTTCTCTCTTTCTTATATACTGATTATGTATAATATGGCTATTAAAAATTTCAGTTTTCTTTATATAACAACAGCCATTCTTCTCCTTGAGATTTCACTATTAAGCATATTTCATGAGTCGCTCTTTACTGTCGTCAAAATACTGGCAATCCTCTTCATAATGCTTTTCATAGGATTGGGCATAATAGCATTTGGGAAACATTCCCCGAGAAACTAAGCCTTTTGGATTTTAACCATATTTTGTGCAGGGAAAGGTTAAATATAGAATAAAATATTTTACAGTATTAAGTGGTGGCAAAATTTGCTAAAAAGATTATCAATTGTAATCCCTGCATACAATGAGAATGGAATTATTCTCGAAACGCTTAAAGAATGTATCACGTCCTTAAATGGCATAAATCACGAGCTAATCGTTGTAGATGATGGCAGCATTGATGGTACGCTTGAGAAAGTGCAGGAATTCGCAAAGCAAAACCAGAATATTCAGGTTGTTAATTATGGAGGCAACCAGGGAAAGGGCTTTGCCATAAAACGCGGATTCCAGTATGCAAGCGGCGATATGGTTGCATTTATTGATGCGGATATGAACCTGCACCCGGGACAGATACTCAGGTTAATGGAATATATGAAAAAATATGATGCGGATGCTGTCGTGGGTTCAAAAAGGCATCCAAAATCAAAAGTTAGTTATCCGTTTCAGCGAAAAATACTAAGTGACATTTACTATCTTTTTGTAAGAACACTTTTTGGTATCCCTGTAAAAGATACACAGGTCGGCTTGAAACTTTATAAAAGAGAAGTGTTGGAAGATGTGCTTCCAATGGTACTTGTCAAACGCTACGCTTTTGATATCGAGATACTGGCAAATGCCCATCGTATGGGCTATAAAATAGTGGAATCACCCATAGAGCTTAATATGGGTTTTAGCAGCCATGTGGACAAGAAAGCCATATGGAACATGCTGTTCGATACAACGGCAGTATTTTACCGGATGAAAATACTGAAATATTATGACAGGAATAGGCTGTCCAAACGCAATGATGAACTATTATCCGGTTGCATTAATGGGAGTAAACTCAAGTTAAAATAATCATGGTGCATTTCATCATTCTAGAAAAATATGACATATTAGCAACACAGTATGATTAAATGAAAACGAAAATATCTATCATTATTCCATGCAAGGGTATAGATGCGCTTGCATCAGAGTGTCTCATTAAGTGCAAAGAGCTTGAGTACGACAACTTTGAGATAATAGCGCTGCCGGATTATGGTTCTATTTTAATCGAAGGTGTAAAAGTAATCGCAACTGGTGAAGTCTCACCAGGCAGGAAAAGGAATATTGGAATCAAGCACTCGACTGGCGAACTCCTGGCATTTATTGACTCGGATGCGTATCCGCGCAGGGACTGGCTTAAAAATGCAGTCAAATATTTCAATGACCCGGAAGTTGCAGCGGTCGGAGGTCCGGGGGTCACACCGGAAATGGATTCAATCCTTCAGAAAGCTGGCGGATACGTTCTTTCTTCCTTCATGGTAGGGGGTCTTGCAAAGAGGTACGATATCGGGAACTCTCATGTATCCGATGACATCCATTCATGTAATTTCATTTCCCGCAGGACAGTTCTGGAGGAGAGCGGCTGCTGGGATGAAAAATACTGGCCCGGGGAAGATACATTAATATGCCTGGGGATAAAGAAACTCGGGAAAAAGATGATTGAATCGCCTGATGTAGTTGTTTTCCACCACCGAAGACCATTATTTGTGAAGCATCTTACGCAGGTATCGAGATTCGGATTGCACCGGGGCTTTTTTGCAAAACGATATCCAGAAACTTCTCTCCGCCTGAACTATTTTTTCCCCTCAATGTTCGTGCTTTTTATAACTTCAGGAGTTATTTTTCCGTTTATGGCTGGTTCTATCCAGCTTTTCTACATTTCAATATTATTTATATATTTGTTTGCAGCGCTGGCAGTTTCTCTGAAGGCAAGCGTATCCGGAAAAGATATGCGCTTTTTGCCTCTGGTATTCACAGGAACAATAGTTACACACATTGTATATGGCATATATTTCCTATTGGGACTGGCAGCCTGCGAACTGGAGAGATAATATGAATATCGCTATATCCTATCCGCCACTTGAAAGCCCGAAAGGAACGCCGCTGCTGGCTCAAAACAGGCAGTTCCAGTGGTTTAATAATCCCACTTATATTTACCCTATGGTTCCTGCTTACGCAGCCACTTTGCTGAAAGTAAATGGTTATGAGGTTCTTTGGGACGATGGAATCGCTGAAAACAAGACTTATGAACAGTGGCGCAGGGATATTGAAAGACAACAACCCGATATAATTGCCATAGAAACAAAAACACCGGTGGTCAAAAAACACTGGGATATTGTGAATGACCTGAAAAGCTTAATGCCTGACGCAAAGATTGTCCTCATGGGTGACCATGTGACTGCCCTTCCGCAGGAGTCGATGGAAAACTCGGAAGTCGATTTTATTATAACAGGCGGAGATTATGATTTTCTGTTGTTGAATCTGATAAATAATATCACCCTCGGAGAGGCATTGGAACCCGGAATATGGTATAGACAAAACGGAAACATAAAGAATACAGGGCTATTCAAGCTTAACCACGACCTGAACAAGCTACCGTTCATAGACCGGGATTTAACGAAATGGACGCTATACAGCGCGAACAACGGCAATTATAAAAGAACACCCGGTACCTACACAATGGTGGGGCGTGACTGCTGGCATGCAAAATGCACATTCTGTTCATGGACTACTACCTACCCGTCCTTCAGGACAAGGACCCCGGAAAAATTACTTGATGAGATAGGTATGCTTATTGAGAGATACAAAGTGAAGGAGATAATGGACGATACCGGAACCTTTCCGGTAGGAAAATGGCTACGTGAGTTTTGCACAGGCATGATCGAAAGAGGATACAATAAAAAAGTAAATGTACACTGTAATATGCGCGTGAATGCCCTTGATCAGGAGGAATACAACCTCATGGCGAAGGCAGGATTCAGGTTCATACTTTACGGCGTTGAGTCGGCAAACCAGAATACGCTTGATAGAATCAACAAGGGCACGAAAGTTGAGGACATCCCCAACGCCTGCAGGATGGCTAAAAAAGCCGGGCTTGACCCGCATCTTACGGTTATGATGGGCTACCCATGGGAAATGAAAACTGATGCTCTGCGTACGGTAAAACTTGCCCATGAGATTTTCAAAAAAGGCTGGGCTGAGACGCTGCAGGCGACGATTGTAATCCCCTATCCCGGAACTCCTCTTTTCAGGGAATGCAAGGAAAATGGCTGGCTTGTGACTGAAGACTGGGACAGGTATGATATGCGGGAGCCTGTTATGAGATGTCCTATGACAGCGCAGGAAATCAAGGAGTTGACACAGGAGCTATACAGAGTATTCCTTACGCCAGGCTACGTGCTTAGAAGACTGCTATCTATCAGAAATACGGATGACCTGAGGTTTATAAAAAGAGGCGTGAAGTCAGTAACAGGGCATCTTACTGATTTCTCGAATAAGGAGAAGTGCGAATCTTGAGAAAGGTGTCCGTGGTATCTGTTCAAACATAAACTGAAATTTAGAGGGTGGTTCCATTGCTATGAGCGAAAAAATATTAATAACCGGTGGATTAGGGTTCGTTGGAAGCTATCTTGCTAAAAGAATACTCCCTCTGGATTACGAAATTAATGTGCTGGATAATCTCTATAGAGGTTATGAAGAAAGACTGGATAATCAGGATAATTTAAAAATAATAATCGGGGATGTTACCAGTGACGCATTAATTAAAAGATTGGTTAAAGAAAGTGATATAGTCCTTCATCTTGCTGCTGTTTCTCAGGTGATGACCTCTATTAAAAATCCAGATCTTACGTTAAAATACAATATAGAAGGAACTGAAAAAGTAGCAAGATATAGCGCAAAATATGATAAAAAATTGATATTTTCATCATCTAGAGAAGTATACGGATCAGCGGATTATTTACCTGTGGATCTTGCGCATCCTCTTAAACCAGAGAATCCTTACGCAGCGTCCAAAATCAGTGGAGAGATGATAATCAGATCGTACTCAAATAGTTATGGGCTTGAATATGTCATTTTGAGATTGAGTAATATATATGGTTATGGAGATACAGGGAGAGTTATTCCCATTTTCATTGAAAAAGCAAAAAAAGAAGAGGATTTAACAATATTTGGCAATGATAAGATTATAGATTTTGTTTATATCAAAGATGTTGCCGAAGCATTTATAAAATCTTTGAATTATAATAAAAATGAAACTTTTAATGTTGGATCTGGAACATCAACAACATTGCAGGAGTTAGCAGAAATCATAATCGGGATGATGCACTCTACTTCAAAACATAAAATTATGCAGCCAAGAGATGGTGAAGTGGATAGATTCACGGCAGATATTTCGAAGACAAAAAGCCAGCTGGGATGGGCGCCAGAATATGATTTGAAGCGCGGTTTAAGTGAGATGATATTTTGACTTTTCCCGGCATACCTGTAACCATTCCAGCCTACAATGAAGAGAAGAGAATAGCTTCGTGCATTGAAAGCATTAAGCGCCGGGACATAGATTCTGACAATATCCTTCCTTCAAGGGATTGGCTTGTGCATACAGGTGATAAGAATAAAAATCATTGAAATAATCTGGCTGGATAGTATTATTGAGAAAATACGCAACAAGCACAATGTTACGATAGCAGAAGTAGAGGAAGTTTTCAAGAATAAACCAAAGTTTCGGCGTGGACCCAGAGGAAATTATGTTAAAGAGAATATATATTATGCTCTTGGAAGAACAGATGGGGATCGCCTGTTGTTTATCGTATTTATATCCAAGAGAAACAACGAAGCATTAATAATAAGTGCCAGAGAAATGGATAGTAAGGAAAAATCATTGTATTCAAGATTATGACAAAATTAAAAATCCCCGACTTTAGATCCTTAGAAGAAGCGGCAGACTACTGGGATACCCACAGCTTTGCCGATCATTTAGAGGATACCGAGCCGGTTGAAATTGAGGTATGCCTTGAGCAGCGCAGGATACTATTGAAAATAGACCATGACCTCTCAGAAAAGCTTAAGAAAATCGCACAGAAGAAAAGACAGAGCTATGACAAGTTGATTAATTCATGGGTGCGCGAGAAAATCATGCAGGAGGCATGAAAGCATCGAACAAAAGGTGGCGCATAGCTTATATGACAGGAACCCTTCTATCTCCATCATAACCCCCACGTATAACTCTGCCAAAACACTGGCAGATTGCCTTGAGTCCATCAAAAACCAGGACTACCGGGGAGATATCGAAATTATTATCGCAGACGGCGGCTCAACCGACAGCACACTTGAAATAGCCCGAAAATACACGGATAATATCTATCCAAATCCTCTTAAAACAGGTGAAGCAGGCAAAGCCGCAGGTGTGAAACATGCAACAAATGAGATCATCGCCCTCATAGATTCGGACAATATCCTTCCTTCAAGGGACTGGCTTTCCCGCATGACTGAACCATTCCAGGACAGGGAGATCGCAGGGACTGAGCCGCTTTATTACACTTATCGAAAGGAGGATGGGTATATCACGCGATACTGCGCCATGCTGGGGATGAACGACCCGCTGTGTTTATTCCTTGGGAATTATGACCGGATGTGCATGGTAACAGGTAAATGGACTGAGATGCCTGTGATCCAGGAAGATAAGGGGAACTATCTTAAGATCGAACTTGATGATAAGAAGCTGCCAACGATAGGCGCTAATGGGTTCCTTGTAAGGCGGGACGCGCTGATGGGCTGTTCTATAGGTGATTACCTGTTTGACATCGACATTGTTTATGAACTGATAACACAGAGAAAGAATAAGTTTGCGAAAGTCAAGGTGGGAATTGTGCATCTTTTCTCCGGGGATGTTTTTACTTTCATAAAAAAGCAGAGGCGAAGGATTAAGGACTATGCGTATTATAAAGAGCAGAAGCTCAGGAAGTATCCCTGGGGAAGCCTTGGCAAAATGAAGCTGTTGAAATTCATTGTTTATACGATAATTATTCTTCCGCTGGTGTCCCAACTTTTGAGAGGTTACTGGCAGAAACAGGATAGAGCGTGGTGGTTTCATATACCGGCGTGCTGGATAACGCTGAATGTATATGGATTCGGCGCGGTGAGGAATATGATCCATACAGCAGAAGAGGATAGAAGCAGATGGAATAATTGACCTGTGGGCATAAGATAAAAGGGCAAATTAAAATGACTAAAAAAGCGCTGATAACCGGAATAACGGGACAGGATGGCTCATATCTTGCGGAGTTTTTACTCTCAAAAGGTTATGAAGTACACGGGATTATAAGAAGAGCGAGCACTTTCAACACTTCCAGGATTGATCATATTTATGTCGACCCGCACAAGCCCGATGCGAGGCTCTTTATGTACTACGGCGACCTTTCCGATTCTGAACAAATTTCAAATGTTATTTATAACATAAAACCCGATGAAGTGTATCATTTAGGCGCGCAAAGTCATGTCAGGGTCAGCTTTGATGCTCCCGAATACACCGGCAATATCACTGCTCTTGGCACGACACGGATTCTGGAAGCGATAAGGAGGAGCGGGAATAACATAAAATTTTACCAGGCTTCCAGCAGCGAAATGTTTGGAGCCTCGCTACCGCCGCAAAACGAATCAACTCCTTTCATTCCCCGAAGTCCCTACGCAGCAGCCAAGGTTTATGCCTACTGGATGGCTGCAAATTACCGGGATGGATATGGGATTTTTGCATGCAATGGGATATTGTTTAACCATGAATCACCGCGAAGGGGTGGAACATTTGTAACAAGGAAAATAACAAGGGCTATTGCAGCAATATTAGCAAAAAAACAGGATAGCCTTTTTCTGGGCAACCTTGATGCCAGAAGGGACTGGGGTTATGCGCCGGAATATGTTGCATTCATGTGGAAAATGCTTCAAAATGAAAACCCTGAGGACTTTGTTATAGGAACCGGAGAGGCGCACTCGGTCAGGGAATTCGTAGATGAGGCGTTTTCTTATGCTGGTCTTGACCAGGATGAATATATAAAGATAGATCCAAGATATTACAGACCTACCGAAGTTGAAGAATTGATTGCAGATTCAAGCAAGGCTATAAAAAAACTAAAATGGAAACCTGGAATTAAATTCAAAGAACTGGTTAAAATAATGGTTGATGCGGATATGAGGGCGTATGGATTAGAGTCCCTTTGCGAAGGGGATGAAATAATCAAAAAGAAGTTCCCGAACAGATGGTGGGGCGCTGATTAATAACGGAAGATGAAACGGTGAACATTTGCTTTTACATAAGCGACTATGGGAATATATGAAACATATTAGCGTTGGCGATTTCAGAATCGGCGTTGAAGAGAAGAGAGCAATTAATGATGTTCTGGATAATGGAAGAATATCCGAGAATATAAAGGTCAGGGAATTTGAAAAACTCTTTGCGGAATATATCGGGACAAAATATTCGATAGCCGTAAATTCCGGAACGTCCGCGCTGATTGCCGGAATGACTGCAATGCTTCACGATGAAAGCCTCGATGTTATACACGGCACAAATGTAATAACAACGCCGCTGACCTATATCGCAACGAGCAGTGCGCTGGTAAATACGGGATTTAATCCTGTTTATGTCGATGTTGATATGGAGACATTTGGTATAACGCCCGATAACATAAAAAAGCAACTTGAGGGAGCGGATGATATTGATAGATATTCATTTATCCTGCCGGTTCATTTGATGGGTTATCCCTGCGACATGGATGAAATTAATAAAATCGGAAAGACTTATGGCTTGCGGGTATTTGAAGATTCGTCGCAGGCACATGGAACGGTTTACAAAGGACGAAAGACAGGGTCGTTGTCTCTTCTCTCATGTTTTTCTTTCTATATCGCGCATAATATCCAGGCAGGAGAGATGGGGGCTATAACGACGGATAATCCCGATATAGTGCGGCTGGTAAGGAAAATCAAGGCAAATGGCAGGATGTGCGATTGCCCGGTTTGTAAGAGGTCTCAGGGAAAATGTCCAAAACTATCGAAATACGAAGGAGATGATGATTTTGACCCGAGATTTACTCATGAGTTTATCGGATATAATTTTAAAACAATGGAGTTCCAGGCGGCGCTGGGAATTACCCAGTTAAAAAAAGCGGACTGGATAAAAGAACGAAGAAGTCATAACGTTAAGTACCTGAATGAAGGTCTGGAGAAATTTTCCGATTTGCTGAAGTTGCCGAAATATGATAAGAATGTTAGTTATATAGCGTACCCGGTAGTCATAAAAAATCCGGATAAATTATCAAGGAAGAAGCTTCGAAGAAAACTTGAAGAGCGTGGAATAGAGACAAGACCGCTGTTTGGCTGCATCCCAACCCAGCAGCCAGCATTCGGGTATATGAAAGAAGAATACGAAAACAAGCTGCCAAATGCCGAGTATCTCGGGAAAAATGCATTTTATATAGGATGCCATCAATATCTGGAGCAGGATGATTTAGATTATATTATTGACGTTTTTGGAGATATTATTTCAGATAGTGGAGATTAAAAATGTCTTTCTGGGCAGATAAGAAATTACTGGTAACGGGAGGCGCGGGGTTTCTGGGTTCGCATGTGGTTGACATGCTGAAAGAAAAAGGAGCGAGGGATATAACTGTGCCGCGATCCAGGTCTTGCGATTTGAGGGTTAGGGAAAATTGCAGGAATGCTGTAAAAGACAAAGATATAATAATCCATATAGCTGTCAAAGGCGGCGGTATCGGATTTAATTTAGCATATCCCGGTGAGATATTTTTTGATAATATAATGATGGGCGCGCAATTAATGGAAGAAGCAAGGCTTGCCAATGTACAGAAATTTGTTGCCGTAGGGACTGTATGCTGTTATCCCAAGTTCACACCGGTTCCGTTTAAAGAAGATGACCTGTGGAACGGTTACCCCGAAGAAACAAATGCCCCTTACGGGCTGGCAAAGAAGATGATGCTGGTGCAGTCACAGGCGTACCGGAAACAATATGGGTTTAATTCAATCTTCCTGCTGCCGACCAACCTGTACGGACCGCGCGATGATTTCGACCCCGAATCTTCTCATGTCATTCCAGCGCTTGTCAAGAAAGTTGTTGATGCCAAAGAATCGGGCAAAGACCATATCACCGTGTGGGGAACCGGGAACGTAACAAGGGAGTTCCTCTATGTGGGGGACGCAGCGCGCGGAATCGTGCTGGCGTCAGAGAAATATAATAAAAGCGAGCCTGTTAATCTGGGTTCAGGAATCGAAATTTCGATAAAAGACCTGGTTCTGCTTATAGCAGAGCTCGCAGGTTTTGATGGAGAGATAAGATGGGATACGAGCAAGCCGGATGGGCAGCCGAGACGGTGCCTGGATGTTAGCAGGGCAAAAAAAGAGTTTGGATTTAAGGCAGGGACGGATTTTAAGTATGGGCTTGAAAAGACTATTGAGTGGTATAAAATGAATAAAAGGGTGATAAAGTGAAGGTAGTATTAATAAATCCTCCCCATCCATATCTTACAGATCAAAAAAGAAACCAGCCCCTGGGGATACTGTACTTAGCTGCAATGCTGGAAAAAGAGAATTATGATGTAGAATTGGTTGATTTGTGTTATGTTGAAGAAGAAGACTGGATTAAAAAAATCCCTGAAGCAGATGTCTATGGGATAAGCGCGACAACACTGGACTACCTCAGGTCTGTAAGAATAGCTAAAAAAATAAAGGAAAATTATAAATGCATCACAGTATTGGGCGGAGCGCATGCTACTGCAGCACCAAAAACAGTTGACCCGGTATTTGACAAAGTAGTCGTCGGTGAAGGAGAGCTTGCATTTTTAGATTTGTTAAGAGATTGTAAGGATAATGTTACTAAAAGATTTTATCAAAAAGAGTATGTAAAAAATATTGATGAGATTCCGTTCCCTGCCAGGCATTTGCTGCCTCTGGATTCTATAATTAGCTATAGTCTTGTAGAAAAGGGAAAGCCGGCGACTTCACTCATCACATCCAGGGGCTGTAGCCATAATTGCTCTTTTTGTGCGAGCAGGACGATGTGGGGTAATAAAGTGAGATTCAGAAATGCTGATAATGTTATCATGGAGTTAAAACAGATAATACAGGATTATGGGGTGCGCCATTTCAGGTTCCATGACGACACAATGACACTGAATAAAGCCAGGTTATTGGAATTATGCAAAAAAATGGAGCCACTGGAAATACACTGGCGGGCGCATACAAGAGTTGACCGTTCCGACATGGAAACATTGAGCGCGATGAAAAGAGCAGGTTGCGACGAAATTGGATACGGCATCGAATCTGCATCACAGGAAGTATTGGATATTAATAAAAAAAGAATACGGATAGAACAGGCAAGGAAGGCAGTAAAAAATGCAAAAGAAGCAGGTTTGAAAGTAAGGCTGTTTTTTATTGTAGGTTTACCCGGAGAAGCAAAAAATACCGGCAAAATGAACATTGATTTCATAGAGGATGTCCAGCCCGATGGAGTGGATGTTTCGACTTTTGTCCCATTTCCTGGATGCGATATTTACGAAAAACCGCAGGATTATGGCATGGAATTATTGACACATGATTACGAAAGGTTCGTTATGACCCTTGGATTACGCGATGGAGAGGCGGAGACAGACTTTATATATAAGCATCCGAATCTGACCAACGAAGAATTAAAAATGCATAGGATGGACATGTTGGATTATATTGTTAAGAGACAGATGGTATTAAATAAATAGATTATTCATATAAACTATAAAATAAAATAGATTGTTTAATCAAAATAAGGAAATTATATGGAGATTCATTGATGGTCAAAGCAGATATTTTAGCATTTAAAATGAATTCTTCCGATACAGAGTCCTTTGAAAATGATATTATTAATTACAGCAAGAATTCCATTATCCTGATTCATGACCTGGAGAAAATAACGGTTCGCTATAAACCATCCAATATTTACTTAAAAGATAACATTATTTGGTATTTTAAAACCAAAAATCACAAGTATTTTTACATCTTCAACACTGTCAAAATTTTAAAACTTTTTTTTCTAATTTGCTGGAAATTTCGACCCAGAGTAGTCTGGGTTGAGAATACCGATGCAGCGGTTATTGTAGGGTTATTACGCAAGTGCCGTCTGTGTGATGAATCTATATACGTACCGGGCGATTGGCTCGTAAATCCTGTTAATAAAAAAAACTTTTTCAGCTATGTTGCCAATAATTTACTTTTTCCAATTAATGATTATCTTGCATGCAAACTTAATGACGTAGTTTTAAACCATACTCCGAGACTATCCGAAGCGCGATATAAATTTTGGGGCAGAAAAATTGCGAAAAAAGAAAAATTATACATATTTAACCCGAGAATTAAAATAAGTGCAATCTCCCCTAACAAAATGAGTAAAAATATATGCTTTATTGGACAGATGAGGAAAGATTCTGGCTTGGATTTAGCAATAAAGGCGCTGAACAAAATAAGGCAGGAAGAAGACGTTTCTTTAATAATCATTGGTCCAAAAACTCACCATTACGAGTATTTTAAGCAATTATCCAAGCAATATCATGTCGAACAATATGTTAAATTTTTAGGCTTTGTTGAAACAGATCAATTAATTAAGATATTATCTGATTGCTTTTGTGGGATAAACATACTAACATTAAAACAAACCTACTCATATTACACCATTCCCGGAAAAATTATGCATTATATCCAGTATATGCTTCCTGTTATTGTTACAGACGGTATTGGATTTTTTTCATCGGTAGTTAGAGATAATGAGTTAGGCCTTGTTATCGAGCCATCTGAGACCGAATTCATAAATTCGATATTTAAGATTTTTCATGCGCAGGAACAATACAGGAATAATATACTCAAGTATGTCAGTTCACTCCCCAAAATTGATATAAAAGAACTCATCGAGAATTAGGAAGTTTAAAAAAATGAAAATACAAAAAGAAAAAGTACTGATTATATCTCCTTTTTTCAGACCGAATATAGGTGGAGTTGAAACACATCTCCATGACCTGTGTGAGTATTTGAGGAAAAACGTTTGCATGGTTTATGTTCTTACCTACCAACCAATCACAACAAAAGCAAGAGGCAAAGCTGTTGAGAAAAATGATAACCTCGATATTAGGAGATATTCATGGTTTGGTTTGAATTTATTTCATAAACTTGAAAAATACCCATTTCTTGAATTTTTTTATCTCACGCCTTGGCTTCTTTTCAGAAGCTTTATTTTCATGCTGCAAAATCCAGGTAGGGTTGATGTAATACATGCACAGGGATTCAATGCTTCATTCATCGCAAAAATATTATCTAAAGTTTTTAACAAAAGATTTGTCGCAAGCACTCATGCACTCTACGTAATAAATAAACGGTCTTTTACTGCTCTATTGATGAAATGGACGCTGGATTCGGCAGATAAAATTTTGGCTTTATCAAATAAATCAAAAGAAGAGATGTTAAAATTAGGATTATCAGAATCTAAAATAGACGTTTATAGATATTGGATTAACCTGCAAATCTTCAAACCAAAGGATAAACTAGAAGCAAAAAAGAGGCTTGGGTGGGATGGAAAATTTATTGTATTGTTTGTTGGAAGATTTATTAAAATCAAAGGTGCTGAGGTTTTATTGGATGTTGCAAGACAAACCCAGAGTAATATACACTTTGCATTTATAGGGGATGGTCCTCTGAGTGAAGATATAAAAAAATCTTCTGGAATGTTGCCAAATGTCATTTTTGTTGGAAAAGTGGATAATAATAATTTGCCATTATATTATAATGCAAGCGATATTTTTGCCATACCTTCTCAATACGAAGAAGGGTTCGCAAAAGTAATTTTAGAATCTATATCATGTGGCTTACCACTTGTCGGGTCAAATAAAGGGGCGATTCCGTTAGCAGTTGACAGCAGCGTTAGTGTGCTTGTTGAACCGACCATGGAAAATTTGAAAAATACCATTAATGATTTGTATAATAACAAAAAAAAATATGAGCGGCTTGCTGGCAATTGTCGAGATTATGCGATAAAACATTTTTCGGAACGCAATGCAAAACTAATACTGAATTCTTATGATGGAGGTGCATGATTTGGAAAAAAATTATTATGAACGATACTGGCACATGGAGACTGTTAACAAAAAAGGTGTTGCAACAGCCCCTCCCGAATGGAACGAGGTTGATCTGAACAGGATTTTAAAAGTGTCTAAACCGGTAATTAAAGGTATTGTTCTCGACGTTGGATGCGGGAGTGGTTTTTTTACCAATGAACTCGCGAAATTAGATAACGTAAGCAATGTTTATGGAGTTGATATTTCTGAGACTGCAATTAAGCTCGCCAGAGACATGTATAGTGGTATTAATTTTAAAGTCAGCCAGATTACTGATTTACTATTCCCATCCCAGTATTTTGATGTAATCACTTCAATTGAAGTAGTTGAACATATTCTTGATGTAGAAAAAATGTTCAGGGAATTTAATAGAACTTTAAAGATGGGGGGACATTTAATAATAACCACAACTGATTTCAATTTGTTAAAAATACTTATATTGGCATTTATATTTGACAGATATTTCTACCCAACCAACCCTCATATACGATTTTTTACAAAAAAGACTTTAAAGAGTGTACTGGAAAATTCAGGCTTTGAAGTGATTGACCACAAATGGAACGGGAGCTATTTTGGATTAATGCCCAAGGGACAAATAATGATTGCTAAAAAGGTTAAGGATTATGATTGAAAACACTAAAGAAATAAAACCCAATGAGAAAAAACCACCTATCGTAGTGTTAATTTCACCACCTGATGCGGATTATATCAATGCTATTAAGAATGATTTGCTTGTGATCGATCCGCCGATAGGATTAGCATATGTTGCTGCTGTACTGCAAAATAATGGGATGGATGTTAAAATAATTGATGGAAATGCATTGAAACAATCTGTCGAGGGTGTTATTGAATCAGTCGCTAACGATGCACCCGATTTCGTTGGAGTTACCGTATATACATTTATGGTCAACGTTTGTGGAGAAATCGCAAAGGGGATAAAGGAAAAATCACCACAAACTAAAATTATTTTTGGAGGACCGCATATACATCCGCAGCATGAAGAGGTGATGCAGACAATGCCTTTCGTGGATTACTGCGTAATAGGAGAAGGGGAATATCCAACGCTGGAATTAATTAAAACAGTCCGCGCAGGAGGCGAGTTAGCTCAGGTTAAAGGTATTGCGTACAGGTTAGACGGTCAAATTATTATAAATCAACAAAGTGAATATCTTAAAAATCTTGATGAATTACCATTTCCGGCAAGAGACCTTTTACCTTTAGATGCATATCGTTCGCCGCATTCTATCGGCGGGCAAAAACCATTTACACTCATACTGAGTTCCAGGGGGTGCCCGTTTGCCTGCCATTTCTGTGCCTGTAATGCAGTATGGGGCAACCAGAGAAGACGATCCGTTGAAAACGTACTTGATGAAATAGAATTTGTTTATAAGAAATATAACGTAAAAGCGATTCGAATAGAAGATGACTTATTTACGCTGAATAAGAAATGGGCAATGGCAATTTGCAGGGGAATGGTAGAGAGAGGATTAAATAAGATTGATTGGGAAACTAACGGGCGGGTGGGCACGTTAAGCCGCGAATTATTAATTGAGATGAAAAAAGCAAACTGCAAATCCATAGCCCTCGGTATCGAATTTGGGAACCAGAAAATATTAGACTTCGCGGAAAAGGGCTTAAAAATTGATCAGGTGTTTGAAACTGTTAAAATGATTAAGGAATCAGGAATCCGGGTTAAAGCATATTTCATGATAGGCTACCCGACGGAAACTAAAGAAACTATAGAGGATACAATTAAATTATCCCAAAGACTCGACCTTGATTATGCATTGTTTACTTTGGTTACCCCATTCCCAGGAACACGTCTGTATAAATATGTTAAGGATAAGGGTTTGCTTAAAAGTAATGACTGGAAAGATTATCGGTTTGGCTCGGCACGTACCTTTTCTTTAGATGGGATTTCTGAAGATGAACTCATTAAACTCTGGAATAGGGCAGCCAGTCAATTTTATTATAGACCAAAACAAATGTTAAAAATTTTGACATGGCATCCTAAATATGTTATGCAAATAGGGTTAATAAAAGTAAATCACTCTATAAATAATTTATTAAAAATTAGAGGGCAGGGTAGATGAAAAATAAAAACGATAAGTTGACCATCAATATAATAGCCAATGTTAGCCCTTGATGCCAAAAGGGCAAAAATGATAGCTAAAAGAGATAGGAATTATGATTGATAACAATGAAGATAATTCGCGTTGGTTTAATAACCGCTATAAAAAAACGTTTGGTGCTCCTTTAGACCGAAAATTTATAATTTCCTCCGACTTGATCTGGAGTAAATTCCTTGAAATTTTAGATAACAATAATTCTAAGCTTGTAGATATGGGGTGCGGAAGCGGAACATTGTTGTATAACATAAGAAAAATTAATAAAAATATAAACCTTTACGGTGTTGATTCTTCTGAAGTTATTTGTGGAGATACAAAAATGTGGCTTCGCGATGTGACTATATTGTGTAATGATATTTTGCATACTAATTTTGAGAATGAGTCATTTGATATGGCAACATCAACGATGGTTATCGAACATCTCGATGATGATTTATTTTTAAATGAGGTAAATAGAATATTAAAACCAAATGGAATATTTTTATGCACGACAGTTTTAAAGTCAAAAAATGCAAGATATTTTTACAAAAATGATGCTGGGGAGTCCGTACTCGAACCAACCCATTTGAGAGAATATAAATCCATTCAAAGTTTTGAAGATTTATTGAAAAAAAATAATTTTTCAATAATATATAAAGATACGCCAGCATTAAAATATCCTCTAATTGACCCTTTTTTTAAACTATTATTTCAAATATTTAAATCAGAATTTTTTAGAACATTCCCTGCGCACCATTTGAATTATTTAAGAAAATTTTCCTCAATTCCAATCCCGGGATACCATTGCATAGAAGTTATAGCAAGAAAAGAAGCAAATTTGCATGAAGCTTAAAAATATCTACGTAATTGCTAATGCCGCACTCGGGTTTGGTCTAAGCGGGGGAGACCGGATATTTATAGAGCTTGCCAGGAGATGGACAACATCTGGATATGTTATAAACATATTTGTCTGGGAAGAAGGCTATGAAATGTGTATGAGGAATAATCTTGAGAATGTTAACTATACGATATGTCGGGCTTCAAGGTACAAAAACCTTGGATTTGTGCCTATGTACATGATAAGGACGATTAAAGGTTGTATCCGGGCTTTAAAAGTTCAAAAAGCCCCTGATAATTTAATAGTATATTCAGCTTCGGATTTTTTACCGGATTCTATTCCTGCTTTTGCATTGAAATTAAAGTTTAAAGATAAAATAAAATGGGTTGCAGGATTTTACCTTTTTGCACCCAATCCATTTTCCAGAGATTCGCCTTATACCGGCGATAGAAAATTAAAAGGACTGTTTTATTATTTATCCCAATTGCCAATCTACTGGATTGTTAAGCGTTATGCGGATGCTGTCTTCGTTACCAGCGAACCAGATGTCAGAAGATTTATTACAGGAAAAAGAGGCAGGAATGGGATAATGGTAATTCGCGGCGGGGTGGATATAAACCCTTCAACAAAATATCTAAATTCAAAAAAGGTAATCCCGAAAGATAAAAGAAAATATGATGCGTGCTTCGTGGGCAGGCTGCATCCCCAGAAAGGTGTACTGGAATTAATCGATATCTGGGCAAACGTATGCAAAGCAAAGCCAGATGCAAGGCTGGCGATGATTGGGAATGGTCCTCTGGAAAAAGAAGTAAGAAAAAAAATAAACGAACAGAACCTCGAAGAACAAATCGATATGCTCGGCTTTAAAGACGGTAACGAGAAATTTGAGATATTCAAGATGAGCAAGCTCATGGTTCACCCGGCAATCTACGACAGCGGCGGTATGGCGGCTGCTGAAGGCATGGCATGGGGACTGCCGGGAGTGAGCTTTGATTTAGAGGCTTTAAGGACGTATTATCCAAAAGGTATGCTAAAAGTCCCTCCTAGAGACATCACGGGTTTTGCCAACAGTATTTTAGAACTTTTGAGAGATGAAAATTTATATACAAATACCGCAAATGATGCTAGAAATCTTATAATTGAAAAATGGGACTGGGAGAAGCGCGCTGATGAAATTATGAATAATCTGGAAATATTGTTCAAAGAGAGAAACTATTGATGGAAAAAGTAAATTGCATTCTTTGCCGCTCAGATGATTACGAAGGGATTATGGAAAGTAAAGATTTTCGTTATCATCTATCTGAGGATACATTCAATGTTGTAAAGTGTAGCAATTGCGGTCTGGTCTTCCTCAATCCAAGACCGGAAAAGGATGAAATGGGAAAGTTCTACCCTGCTTGTTATTACCACGCTGCACTTGGTAAGTTTGAAAAGATTTTCTGCAAATTTTTAAACCGGGTTAAAGTCAACAAGATACAGGAACATAAAACAAAAGGGAAGGTTCTGGATATAGGCTGCGGCAATGGGGATTTTTTATCGGTTTTTTCCGGTGAATGGGAGTTGTATGGAATAGAACCCAACCCTGTAGGATATAACCTGACCAATAAGCTAACTAAAGTTAACACTTTAAACCAAACGTTAACGGAATGTAAATTCCCCGATAATTTTTTTGATGTAATTACCCTGTGGCATGTATTGGAACATGTTTATGATCCGAACGAAGAACTTAAAGAGATTGACAGGATACTGAAAGAAGATGGCATCCTTGTGGTATCAGTTCCCAATATCAACAGCCTTGGTTTTAAACTGGGGAAAAAACACTGGATACATCTGGATTCTCCGCGGCATCTGCATCATTATAATCCGGAGACTATTAACAAAATACTCAATAAAAACGGATTTAAGATATTTAGCATGACATTTCCATTATTTGAATTTCCTTTAGACCTTTATCACAGTCTAATAAATTCATTGGATAGAAAAAAGTCCATTAGAACGTTGTTCATGGTTCCTGTTATGGTCTTTTCATTAATAATAAAACCCATAGGTCATCTATTTAAGTTATCTGAGACTATGGTAGTATTCTGTAAAAAAAATGAGCTGGAGGTTTAGAATTTGGGTATTGATGTATGTCTGGTTTCGCCGCCAAAAAGAGCCTATAATCATCACAGACCTCCTCTTGCCTTGATGCTTCTGGCTTCTGCCCTTGAAAAAAATGGCATCAGGACAGAGATTGTCGATCCCAAGTCTGAAACGGCGGTTGTTGGCAGCCAGCATGATAAAATTGTGGGATGTATCCTTAAACAGATAGAAAAATTAAATCCCGGAATTGTTGGAATTACCTGCTATACTCCTGAATTTAATGATGTTATCGAAATTTCAAACAAAATAAAAAAAATTAATCGGGATGTTAAAATTATTGTCGGCGGAGTTCACCCCACGCTACGTCCAAAAGAATTTTTTTGGGAAGGTAGTCCTGTTGATTTTGTAGTAATTGGCGAGGGGGAGGTTACACTGCATGAACTGGCTCATGCAATACTGGATAATAAAAATTATAATGATATATCCGGAATAGGATACTACGATAAGACAAGAAACGAATATGTGCAGACCGAAGCAAGACCGCTTATTAATGATCTGGATGCAATGCCCTTCCCGGCTTATGATAAAGTGGATATGAAATACTATACCCTCCCGAATCCATATTCTGTGAGAGGTTTATTCCTTTCTTCCTTTTATATCCTTGTGGGAAGAGGATGTCCTTCGCAATGTACTTTCTGCGTGAGCGCAGAAATGCGTAAAGTCCTCGCTCCTGGAAAATCCTTGAGGTGCAGGAGCGCTAAGAATGTAGTGGATGAGATAGAGTTCCTGAAAAAAACGTATGGTATAGATTCCTTTTATTTCATAGATGATAATTTTACCATACGCAAGGATTTAGTCTCTGATATCTGTGACGAATTGATAAAAAGAAAATTAAACTTGATATGGGCATGTTCTGCAAGAATAAATACCGTTTCAGAAGAATTGCTTCAAAAGATGAGAAAATCGGGATGCATCCAGGTTGATTTTGGTGTTGAATCAGGCTCTCCGGATGTTTTGAAACGGCTTAAAAAAGGAATTAAAGTTGACCATGTGAAAAATATATTTGATATTTGCCACAGAACCGGAATGAGAACATTTGCGAATATATTGATAAACACGCCTGAAGAAACCGAAGAAGACTTGAAGCTGACGCTGGAACTTTTAGACTCTATAAATCCGACTGTTACCTCTTTTAATATCTTTATCCCGTATATCGGCACGGAAATATATGAAAAGCAAAATGTGAACCTGAATCCGGAAGAGTATTATCTCCTGAGCGAACCACCCCGTGAACTTGTTTTAGACCCGAGGTTCCGGTTTGCTAAACACAATCTGGATTTCAATGAGTTTTATATAAAGAATCATAAAAAGTATAATTCACTGTTTGCTTTCCTTCCTGATTATTTCTCAAAAATTTACCTGACGCAAATTTTCAAAAGTCGCAGGAAGGCTGAATATATTTTGCAAACAGGAGCTCTTTTCAAAGAATTTGTAAAACAGGTATGGCAGACCTGAGTTGAGGTGGGCATGGTTGCAAATTTGAATAATCAGACATTAAAAAAATACATCCATCGTATTTCTTATTTGACCTCAAATGCAAGAGATTGCATGAAAAAATACACTATTAGTTACACCTTCTTTTTGGGATTATATGGATTAATATTAGCATATACATTATCAAAATACTATAGGGCAGGACACATCATATTCGGGGGCGAGGGCAACTATTATCTGGATTTTAACGTACATTTTAATACCCATGGGTACGCTTGGCTGAATTTAGGAACCGGTTTTTTCGGTACTTCGTTAAACGCTGAGTTTTTTAACGTTTATTTTTTAATATTTCTTCAAAATTTATTTGGAAGTATTATCTTAACCAATTTTATCTTAATTTTTTTAATATATTTTTTACCGTTTATTGGGATATTTTTAGTGTGCAAAGAACTAAAAATATCACCGCCAATTTCATTCGGCATCGCTTTATTCTACATCACCAATCCGTTCAGCCTTAACGATTTAGAAACCCTTAATCAATGGAACACAGCCACATTTTTTTTGATCCCTATTTTTTTCTGGATAATTTTAAGATATTTCAACAATAACTTTAAATTATTTTTTTATTTTGGTTTAGTCTCGTTCATTTTCGCATATGCCAATGCAAATCCGCCGCTGGCTGTGCTGCATCAGATTTCTATCGTGATATCAGTGATTATAATTTCTTATTACCTGAAGCCCGACATTAGTTTGTCTCAGATATTTAAAAAGTATATTATCGTTCTAACATCTTTTATATTATTCAACATCTGGTGGATCGTTAATTGGTTCTATGTACTGGCAGATGCCAGGAAAATGTATCCACAGAGTTTTGCATTATCATGGCTAAATAGCGCAGGATTTGATCCGATTTTCTGGAAAATATTTACGTTTACAGCAGATATTCCCTCTGACCCTTCATATAATTTTTTTTCAAATCATTATAATTCTACATTGGCTATTTTAGTCCTGCTGATTCCGATTTTAATTATATTTTTTTATCTACTTATAACTAAACGCCCAAAGAAACATATTCTGTATTTAACGGTTCTGGTATTAATTGCAGGTTTTTTAATAGCCGGAGTAAGATATCCTCTGGGCGGTATATATGCATATTTGATTTTAAATAATTTTATATTCAGTATATTTAAGACATCTACAGAAAAATGGGGAATACTATATATATTTTTATTTACGTTGTTATTGATATTCACGTTAAAAGAATTTAAAAAAGAAAGATATTATAAATATACCCTAAGTCTTTTTGTGATTTATTTAGCCTTTTCCAGTATTCCCTTTATCACAAGTAATTTTATCCCGGATTATAAAATCGGTGAAATGGGATATGGTTCAAGAGGTTATGTTGACAGGGTAGAATACCAGAACTTGAGGGAACAAATAAATAACGATAAAATAGAGTACAGGGTGCTGAGTTTACCAGCAAGCGGAAATTACCAGGTTATGCTTCCAATAAGCGGTGATAAATACTATACGGGAATGGACCCGGTACTTTATAATCTAAATAAACCTTTCATAGCCACATACAGCAACAATATTTTGGTTAATTTTGATATCTTATTCAACCATATTTCTTCACCCAATTATTACAAGTATCTAGCTATTTATAATATTAAAAAAATAGTTATTGAAACAGATATGTATCCCTGGTTTGGATTTACACAAAAAGAGAATGTATCAGAATTAGAAAGAATTTTTAACAAAACCATGATCTATCAAAAGGATGGCTCTTTAACCATATATGATAATAAAAACTATTTCCTTCCACGTATATATTCCGCTGACACACCGATTTTTATCAACGGCTCAGAGAATGAAATGTTCAAAGTTGTTACTTCTAACAATTTTAAAATGAACAATACTGCGCTGTTCGTTTCAAGTCAGGTTAATGAAACCTCGGAAAATTTTTTAGAAAAATATAAAATTCGTGAAAATTCAAAACCTGCCGTTACATTCCAAAAAATTAATCCGACAAAATATATAGTTAAGATAGAAAATGCTACTTCGCCATTTTTCCTCGTCTTCTCCGAGAGCTACCATCCGGGGTGGACTGCTTATTTCGAGAGCGAACCACTCAGGTTCAATGAAGTGATTGCGGAGTATAAAGACATTAATGTGAATGAAACAAAACACGAAAATAGTTTCGTTATTGGCGACATTTCATATCTCTTTAAAAAATCCATAATAAGTCCGGATAAACATATTCTTGTAAATTGCTATGCCAATGGCTGGTATTTCGATAAACCCGGAACCTACTACGTTACCCTGTATTACTGGCCGCAGCTTTTATTCTATGCGGGATTACTGTTTTCATTGATAGTACTGGCTGTATGTTCAGGGATTCTGCTATTCAACCGGGTAAGAAAAAACACTTGAATTCTATTTAAGCAGGATACCAGTATCCGCTGCAATGGTAAGTTTTACTGCAGTGCTGTTTTCTGCATTGACTTTAAAATAGTTCAATCCTTTTTTGAGTTTTAATTTCGGCGCAAAAGAGGTATCCATTTCAGCATCGAACATCAAAGAGTGCTGTTTGTTCGCTGACCATAGCTGGGATTCTCCAGTGGCGCCTTCGAGCCTGAACAGGATATAAACTATCCGGTTTTGTGGATAAATGATGTTGTAGCTTTCCCTCTCGTATATCCCGTCATTAAAAGCGGTACCAGTGATGGGGTCACTGTAAACAGCCCAGCTCCCCGTGCCATCGCTCCTTACTTCATAGACCTTCTGGAAGTTTTTGCCGTCCATGGAGTAATACATGGACACACTGTTTTTCTTTATTTTATCGTTGAACACCCTCGGGTTGCTCCGTATAGAAAGCTTCTCTATCCTGTAAGGTGCTTCTATTTTATACATCAAGTCGCCTGAAGTATCATTTAGTCCAATCCATCCTGCATTTTCCTTCAGGTCGATTTTTTCTTCCAAGTATATTTCGTTCCTGTAATTTTCACTCAGGAAAAGGGGCTCAAAGAGTACCCGGCTGTTCTCATCGTGGGTTATGGAGACCTCCATGCTGGGCAGGCTCTCCATGGGTAGTGTGAAGGTCTGGTTTTCACCCGAGATGCTCAGGTTCCTTATAGCGCCTTTTATTTTTATAAATTTCACATACCCATCCGATGCTGACTGGATTGAGAATTCCGAGTTATTCTGTACATCCAGTGTGATGTGGTTGTTTCCTGGAGTTGTCCTGTTGACCTCATAGAGTTCAAGCGCAGGTATGCCGTTTGGGAAAAATATCCTTTTGACAGGTTGAAGGTCGGGATGCAGCTCCTTGAACTCCCCCCATTCCACAGGCTGCCATAAATTCCAGCCCGGGATTTCATTGTACTTGCCTCCCACAGCGAAAAGATAATAAATTTTCTCTTTTTCCAGAAGAATCTGTGTTTCCCATGCATACAGCTTGTTTACAGCGTCCACTCTCCCGCCAAGTTCTTTGTACAGCAGATCGTCCCACCAGTAAAGCACAGAGTACGGCTTGCCGTATGTATAGAAATAGAAAGCATCATACGGCGCTAAAATGCTGTCTCCGAGTACCACCTCAGTTTTCTCCGGTTCTCCGTTCTGGTTGATATAGGTCGCAACTGCCGACATCCCGTAGAACCTGTTAATATTTCCACCCATCGTGCCATAAACGTACGTAAACATCTCATGTTGCATGTAATAGGCATTAAGAGCTAAACCCAGCACAAGAAAAATAGATACATACTTTTTTAATATTTTTTTATCATTCTGAAAGCGATCGAACCATTTTACAATATATACAATCCCGTTAGCTGCGATAATTGCGATAGCCGGGAGGATGAAGAATAACGTTCGAGGATATGATTTTAAAAAAACGGTAAATATTATTAAACTCAGCCCGCTCCACACGATAAACAGAATATCAGCAAAATTTCTCCTTCTGGTTATGCAGTATAATCCTGTGAAAAAGAATACCGATATAAAAGGCGAAATGACCGGGTGCCTGATTATATTAAGCTGGATATGGGTGCCACGCAGCGATTCGATCACAGGCGTCTGGATAAAAACTGTCATGAAAAAATTTAATATGGTTTTTAGCTTGATTTCCAGTGTATTTGGCGAAAAATACTGGTTCTGGTAAGCAGCTCTTGTGTGAGCTATTGAATTGAAAACATCCAGGGGGTGGAGATTGGCGTAAAGAGACCATAAAACAGTCAATGCAATAAAAACAGATATAAAAACAGATGCTGCTGCCAGATAGTCTTTAACACCGAACCTGAACGTATTTGTCTTGAAAGATTTTGTAGATATTACAATTAAGTACAGTAATAGAACTGGAAGTATCGTATATCCCGTAGGATATCCATTGAAAAACAGTAGGGCTGTTGAAATGCCTGATAACAATAAATAAATTAATTTTTTATCCCTGTGCGCTTTCAGGAAAAAAAATAGAGCAAGCATAGAGAAAAATGTTTGAAGTGTATAAAAACCGGAGCCTGACCTGGAGATAAGAGCAAAAAGCAGCATGCTCGACAGGATAATGCCTGAAATGAATCCAACTTCCTTTGAATAAAATTCCCTGCCGGTAAAATATACGGCTATTACAGTAAGAAAACCAAAAAACGCCGATAAAAACAGCGTCCAGAAAGCAGAGTTGCCGACAAACGTTTGCGTTGCTGCAAGCACCATTGCCCACAGGGGAGTCGCCAAGCCGGTTATAAAAAACGCATTCACAGAAAATGCGTTTATTCCTCCTGGGCTGTTTATGGCATCATCGAGTATTTCCAGCACAGGTCTGCCTGACGCATGTGCCTCATTTATCCACATTGCGGAATTTGACCAGCTTACTGCGTCATCACCCATCTCGTCCGGTAGCTTGTAGAAAAGGAAGTAAGAAGAAAAGATGAGCAATAATGCAAGCATTACAAGTTCTTTTGTTTTTTCAGATATGCCATCCTGTCGCATAAAGATTTTATTTCCACATGCAAAAAAATTCTTGTATATATCCTTTCATTCTTTGCTCACTTCAATGAAGTCCACCCAGAGCCCTTCACCCCTCTCGAAATAGACCCGGTACTGCATGTCCTTTTTACCACCGGTGTTGAACTTTAGATAAAAGTCTTGGTATTCCCAAGTTTTTGAAAAGTTGGTTCCTTTTATTTCTCTTTCCTCCAGTATATCTGAGCCTTCCACAACTTCTATCCTGGCAACATCCTCTGTTATGGTATTGTTCAGTACAGCCATCCTGAAACGTGCGTTATAAACACCAGGGACATACAATGGGATTCCCGGACCATAGACGATATAACCTGTCGGATGGATGCTTCCGTTTGCCCTTCTTGTCATGCCGTTGCTAAGATGGTCACCACCCTCCAGAACGCCTGTGGAGGAGGGGAGGTACTCGGCTTCGAGGATTTTCGGAGTAATTTTTGCATTTTCCGTTGCTACTGTAACTTCCCCTGGCGCTGCCAACCATGTCTTGACAGTATTCAATCCTTTTTTCACTTCAAATTTCTTCATAGAAGAGGTGTCCACCTTTGCATCGAACATAAGCCAGTGGTTTCCCTCCCCTCTTGACCAGAGCTGTGCCTCTCCCGGATAGCCCTCGAAGCTGAATTTAATATAGACAATATTGCTATCAGGATAAATGACATCGTACGTCTCCCGGTCGTAGATGCCATTGTTCCAGGTGTTTCCTGTGATCTGATCCCGATAATTTGCCCAGTCGCTATTCCCGCTGCTCCTCACTTCGTATATTCTCTTGTAACTTTTATTATCAGTAGAATAGTACGCAGAGATTGCATTCTTCCTATTCCTGTCGTTGAAGACGCGGGGGTTTGTGCGAATGTCCAGCCTCTCTATTTTGAAAGGCGACTCGATCTTATAGATTAGATATCCGGATGAACCGTCCAATTCGAGGAAGCTTCTACCCGCTCCTGCCATGAAGATCAGGTTCTTCTGCTCAAAGATATCCTTTTCATAATCCTTTGATTCGATGAGGGGCTCAAAGAGAATTCTGCTGTTTTTATCAAAAGTGATCGAGACTTCCATGCTGGGAGGAACGTCCATTGGAAGGGTAAAACTGTCATTGCCTATTAATAAATACGGATTTTTTCCTCCTCCCTGTATGTTTATAAAGCTGATGTTGTCGTCAGAAGAAGAATAGAACTCTGAATCAGGCTTGCTTCTTAAAGTAAGGTAGTTATTCCGCGGGGTGGATCGGTTTACCACATAGACCACGGAAGAAGGAATCCCGTTGGAAAAATATGTCCTTTTAACGGGCTCGATGCCGGGATGGAGTTCTTCAAATTCATTCCACGGGGGCTGGTCATACAGGTTCCAGCCAGGGATTTTATTGTAACGCGCCCCTGTAGCGAATACATAGATAATCTCACTATTGTTCTTGAGGACTTCCTTCTCCCAGTCATCCAATTTTGGAGCGATTGTACCCGAGGGTCCTCTGCCTCCGAGCTTTCCCAGCAGAACGTCGTCCCACCAGTATAGAACCTTATAGGGCTTTCCTGAGGTAGAGAGAAAAATGGCATCGTAAGGCACAGCCATGATTTCACCCAGCACGAGAACCGTATCATTGGGATTGGAATTCTCGCTGATATATCTGCCCACTTCGTTGGTCCCTACTAACCGTTCTATGTTAGCATCCATTCCATAGTATTCGCGGAAGACCTCTCCGTATGTCATAGAGACGGTAAAGAGCAGCCCACCCGCGAAGAGAACCATCAGGACTTTCCTGACTTTTTCTTCACGGTATATTCTACCGATTTTTTTTTCCAGAAGCTGGAAGGAATACACAAGTCCCACTGCTGCCGTAAGGTAGATTACGGGCGCAGCTATCATCAGCGACCTCGGGGCGAAACCCATAGGGAGGGTAAAGGCGAATTTTGTCACCCCAAGCCAGACAAGGCATAGTTTGTCAGCCATAGAACGGCGCCAGAGCATAGCAAGAATACCTGCGAAAAAGAAAATAGTGGCAAAGGGGGCGACCATCGGTCTTCCTGCCAACTGCTGCTGGTCATGGACACCATTCAGGGACTCCCACGGGTCCATTTCCAGGAAAATAACCTTCCAGTATCTTTTCTCAGTTGCTATCTTCCATTCAGTGGTTTGGGGAAGCCATGTGAGCCCGAAATAGCCAGTTCCTTTCTGGGATATAATGGCGTCAAGGTTGTCCAGTCTCATTTGTCCTAGCGTTCTTGGTCCGCTGATTTCGTTGTAGGTATCCATAGCAGGAACGTTGGCGTACAGCGACCATGCAACAGTCAACAGCATGAAAAGTGAGATGGCAACTATAGCCATGGTAATGTAATCCCGCAATCCCAGAAGGGCACTTTCTCCACTGCCATCGATAGATTGTTTCCATATCGTTCTGACCTTTGTAAAATTCCGCAAGAATGAGCCGAACCTGAAATTCCAGAGGAAGAAAAATCCCAGGATAGGAATGATTAAAAAGCTCAGTGGGTAGCCGTTAAAGAAGCTTAATCCCAGGGCAAGCCCGCAATACCAGAGATATTTTCTGTCTTTTGTCTTATGGGCTGTGTAGAAGAGATAGGCTGCAAGGATAGCCATGAGTGGGGCGATAGCCAGAAAGCCCGAAGCAGTCCTTGTCTGGATAACGAAGAAGAGAGAACTACCGAGAAGCAATGCAGACAGGAAGCCGACCGTCCTGCCGTACATGGTCTTCCCTGCATAGTAAGTCACAATGACGGTGAGGAATCCTACAAGAGAAGCCAGGAAAAGCTGCCAGAAGCTTGTGACGCCGAATAATTTCTGTGCTATGGCAAGAAGTGCGGTCCAGAAAGGGGTGCCCATTCCCATGAACCTGAAGGCGTGGGGGCTTAACATTCGCCCTCCTGATCCTGCGCTCTGGGAAGCCTCCTGGAACACTTCATAAGCCGATATTCCAGTATCATGCGCCCGGTTTATCAGCATCGCTGAGACACCGTCGGAGATTGCGTCGTCTCCCATGTCCCTGGGGATATTGTGGAAGAAAAAGACTCCTGCTATAATGAGAACGATTCCAAGCATTAATGCTTCATTTTTGTCGATTTCCATAAATTTTACCCTCTCGCTACGATGCTTAAAAATGCAAATAAATTCCTGAAGAGAACTTTGAACTGCCCGGATATTACGGCATCCATCGCATACTTGCCTATCTTCATCGGTCTGAGATAGAACCGAAGTTCAGCCTCCCTCTGGAGAGCAATTATATCTTTTTTCGAGAGGCTTTCAGTCTCGAAGACCGGATCCCCGTACCAGTTGTACCTGCTCCAGTCAAATGTCTTGATATAACCCTTCTCTTTAAATTCATCGAAGATGGAGATGCCGGGGAAAGGAATAAGGATTGAGAAAAAGGCATAGGTAGGGTTAAGCTCTATGGCAAAATCGATCGTCTTCTTTACCGTTGCCTTCGTCTCCGTTGGGTTTCCTATCATGAAAAATGCTTTTGTCTGGAGACCGCTGCTGCGTATGACTGCAAAAGCTTCCCTCACCTGGTCTAAGTTAATATTCTTATTGATTTCATTCAGGATGTTCTGGTCTCCGCTTTCTACCCCCACCTGTATTTCCACACACCCCGCCTTCTTAAGCAGAGCCAGGAATTCCGGTTCAACGGCATCAATCCTGCTGAAGCATGCCCATTTGATATTCAGTCCCATTTTCAGGATTCCGTGACAGATAGCCTCAGCCCTTTTCCGGTTTGCAGTGAAGGTATCATCAATGAAGAAAATAAATGATATCCCGTATTTCGATGTGATTTCCTGCAGTTCCGCCAGTATATTCTCCACGTTGCGATAGCGTGCTTTGCTGCCCCACATCTTCCTGACACCGCAGAACCTGCAACTGAACGGGCATCCGCGCGTCATCAGGATGGTAGAATAACCTTTTGTCGTGGATTTGTGCATATACTGATGGGTGTACCTTTCCATCGGGAGAAGGTCCCTGGCAGGAAATGGGATGGAATCCATGTCTTCGATGTAAGGACGCAGCTCATTGATTGTTTGCTTTCCTTCCTCCAAATAAGCGATTCCCTTAATGTCTTTTTTAGCGAGGACGCCGTCCATCCACCTGAGTATATCCACCATTGTTTCCTCACCTTCCCCAATGACAATCATGTCAGCTTCTGGAGTAAGGTCGAAAGGAAGGGCTGTAGCATGGGGTCCCCCGGCGACTGTAAGGCATTCCGGAAAAATCTTCTTGACTTCTCTAAACAATTCCTTGACGAATATTGAGGTCAAAGTTACGGCAGTGGCTCCCACGATATCCGGTTTCTCTTTCCGGATTTCATCGAGGATTTCCTCCTTTGTCAGTTCCATGACTGCTCCGTCTATTATCCTGATATTTGCATCACCCGGATAGTATTTCCGGATATAGGAGGCGATGTAAGCCAGACCCAGAGGAGGTTCCGTATAAACGGCATGGCTCTGGAACTTTCCGGGTACGTGGAAAAATGGAGAATTGATAAGAAGAATTTTCTTCGTATTTGCCACTCAGGTCTTCCCCCTCAACTCACGAATGACTTCAGGGTATCAATCGTCTTATCTTTTATCAGCTTCGCCAGGAAGGGATCCTCCATAAGAATCTGCCTCTGGGCTTTTAGACTGACCACCTGCGCTATAATCTCAGCCTTTTCTCCCGTGGAGATGACATGGTCTTCTAAAGCGCTTTCAATTACAGGTCTGAGTTTGTGGACGGCAACATCGCTCAGCCTTATTTCAGCCTCGGCAGATGACTCCTTGGTCACAACCAGGGTATCGTTGCCGAACGATATTTTCCTGCGCATCCTGTTGCCATCTTGGTCGAAGACGACAACTACTACTGAGGAGCCTGTAAATGTTGAATTGACGGTTGCAGCCTGCTCAGGGGAGAGCTTTTTACCATTGACGCTGTCAATCTTGTTGAATAACCAGACCATGTCCTCTGAATAAACCCTATCTTCCGGGGGAAGGGGACTGAAGAAATAATAGTAGGTGGAAAGGATTACTACCACGACCAAACCGATATAAATACCACGCATCAGTTTCTTATCCATGCTCTGTGATTTCCCCAAGAGTATTTAAATTAATATGTTTCGTAAAATTATGCTTCAAATCAATATCGATAGTTGAAGAGCATAAATTATAATCAAAGCTCCCTGCAATATGATGCAAATGCTCTCAAAGGGTGCCATATTATGCTCTGGTATGCTTCGCAGGGTGTCCAGCAGTTAGCGCATTTATTTTCCTTTATTGACGATTTTGCAAGTTCTGCCTCTTTTGATTTCCAGATACTCATTATATCGTAACCACAATCCCTGACGTTTCCTATTTTCTTTCCCCACATAAAACATGGTGTAACATCCCCGTATGCATTCACAGCAAGAGATGCTTTGAGAGCAACGCATGGAATCACCTGCCTGGTTTTGTTATCTAAATATGCCGGAATACTTTGCAAATATATTTTTTCTATTAACTCATTCGGATGTGTAAATGATAACTGATCGTTTAAAATCTCAATTACTTCTGCTGTATGCCGTATGTGATAACGGGGTGATATCTCAACATCTTCCTGATTATCGTACAAATATGCATTATGGGCTACGGTAATGGTAGTACTGTGACCATCCATCTCTAATAAAAAGTGCTTTATAGAATCTATATTCCATCTGGATAAGGTGGTTTCCAAACCCACATGAAATTTCCTGCTGCCTGCGGTCAATTTTTTAACTTCAGTATATGTATCCCATGCCTTTTGAAATGCACCATTTATGCCCCGGATTTTATCATGGATTTCAGGAGGTCCGTCTATGCTGAAAGTGATAAAAATGTTAGGCAGGTTATATTCCATCATTTCCTCGATAACCGAAAGAATCCTGTCTTTAAGCAGTCCGTTAGAGGGGATACTTATTATCTGCAATGAAGGGATATTTTCTGCCGCCGATTTAATAATTTGTGATAAGTCAGGTCTCAGGAACGGGTCCCCGCCTGTTAAACTTACCCATGTCATTGTTGATGGGAGATTCTTGAATAGGGCGTCGATTTCCTGTAATGTCAGTTCATCTTTTTTTAATTCATGATTATCCCTGTATTTTTTCCAGATATTGCATGTCTGGCATCTTGATGTGCACTGGAAGGTAACTGCTAAATTTAGTTTATATGGTACATTCTTGATTCTGCTCAGGAATAAATTCCTGACTATGCTTAATTTACCTTCCATAACGAACACACATCACTGCTGCTCTGTATTGTTTCACATTTCGGAAATTATCATCCGCAAAACAAACCCCATCGATGTAAAAATTTTTCAACTTTCCCTCTTTTATTTATTGTTTATAATACTTGGCAAATCATTTGCTCAAATCTTCTTGTTGAAATTATTTGCCTGAGTAAAACCTTGTTTTTCTTTTTGAATTAATTTTGGTTACTATAAATCTTCCGTAAGCCCTTATTTGTCGAATATGGTTGGAACAATTTATTTTATAAAGTGATTAAATTAATATGCCAGGTTTGGATTTGCATTGGAAAACCATAAATTTTTTAAGAATAACTTAAAAACTAAAGATAGATTTTTTATAGAAACAAGTCTTCTGACTCCTTCAGAAATGCTTGAATATAATCCGGAAATGTTGGATATTACAGTTGTTATTCCAACATATAACGAGCGGGAGAATATAAAAAAGTTAATTCCCCTGGTATCAGAGGCTCTCCGTGGGTATAGCTATGAAGTGATTGTGGTAGATGATTCATCCCCCGACGGCACAGCAGAAGCAGCAAAAGAGTTAGCAAACAACTATCCTGTTAAGGTTATAACCAGACCGGAAAAGCTGGGTCTTTCATCAGCAGTAGTTGAAGGATTTAAAATCTCGCTTGGAGAAAACATTGGCGTAATAGATGCCGACCTTCAGCATCCTCCGGAAGAACTAAAAAATCTTGTGCAGGCTCTTTTAAACGGCTATGATATTGCAGTCGGGAGCAGATACGTAAATGGCGGGAAAATTGAGGGATGGAGTAAATTCAGATATGTAGTTTCAAGGGGAGCTACCATACTTTCAGCGCCTCTAACAGATGTAAAAGACTCCATGAGCGGATACTTTTTCCTGAAAAGAAAAGTTATCAGTAACGTCTCATTCAGTCCAGCCGGATATAAAATATTGCTTGAAATACTGGTTAAAGGTTCATATAATAAAGTAAAAGAGATTCCATATACTTTCAAACTCAGGGAGAGCGGGAAAAGCAAGCTTGATACCGGGGAATATGTGAATTACCTGAAGTTATTATATTACCTTTACGGATTCAGGCTAAAGATGATATTGTATAAGAGATAAGCTGCGGCAGAGGCAAGTCTTATATTATTTAAAAGCTGTAACATTTCTTATCTCCAGGGTATCCGGGTTAAGCCACCAGATTAAACCATTATTGGAGCCAACTTCAATTTTTAAAATCTTTATCTCTCTGGACCCGCCAGACGGAATTTTAACTGTTTGCCAATCTTTTGTAGCTAAAGTTTTAGTTGCATACGAGGGGGCGCTCGCATCGGTTGTCTGGATATAAAAATTCAAAACATACCTTGTCAGGTGCTTTGTCAACAAATTTCCATCCAATTTAAGTTCAATGTTTATATCAGATGCTTCAACAGAGGTTTCAAAAATCAATGATAAACTTGCATTATCTCCGACAATAATATACTTGCCCGGGCTGGTTTCTTTCATCGATTCCAATTCTATATTCTCTTTTGTCCAATTCTGCCTTGAAAATACAATTTTTTTATTTGGATGCATCGTTATCGGCTCAGCTCTTTGTTGCATAATTATAGCCAGATTATTCTTAAAAACTGCCTGATAATTTTCCAGAATATACTTTTCAACCGCATTTCCGTCCCCGGCAAAAACAGGTCCCTCCTCGTAACCCAAGGAAAAATAGCTTCCCACGTCGCCTCTTGATTTACCATAGCGCACAATCCCCAGGTTATTAAAAATATTAATTACCACAAATTTTGGTTTTTTAAGCTCTAATTCCCGTTTAGTTCTCTCTACAAACTGTTCCCCGGCCACAAAATGAGGCGTGCTTAAAATACTATTCGGGGGTCTCCTGCCTGTCAGGTGGTTATAAGGTCCCCAGGGGTAAACGTACAAAAAATCATTCTCTGTAGTATTCTTTACAATATAATCCGTAATTTCTTTGTATCCATCGGCAAGCTCTTTATTAATAAACCATCCGGCAGGATAATAAAATTCTTGCTCCGGAAGATTATTTTTTTCTATTTGTTTTTTCTCACTCCCAAAAATTCCAACAATTGAACCGGTGTTTTCGGTTAATATAAACCATGAAAATATCAGGATTATTAAGGAAAAAGCAATAATTTTCAATATACGTGATTTTTTCTCCAGACTCCATGAGGCGATTTCTTCAATAAAAAGAGTTATTAATAAAAAGAAAGGCACCAAACCATATGTGAAATAACCGATACAGGGGGTATCAAGCGTTCTGAGAAAAATCAATAGTCCATAGATAACTAAACTGAAATTCAGTAAATTATTTTTGCTAAACTTCTTATTTTTGATAAGAATAAATAATAGGACGAGAGCGCTAATTAAAAAAAAGCCAAATACTATATAAAAATTAAGTCTTTGCAAAAATTCAATCGGGACATTTAATACCAATAATTTAGAAATTGGAAGTAGATTCTGGATATCGTATAATCGGGGAAAGCTATCGCCACTGCATGGAGAAGCGTAGTAAAATGCTTTTGAAAATCCGTATGTGAACTCCCAGTAATTTCTTAATGCCCCTTCTATGTAAAGCCAAAAAAAGTACGGAACTACTACAATCAATTGCCCTGCGTAAAATTTACTAAATAAATCCTTTTTCAGTTTAACATCCGAAAAAAAGCTAAAAATAAAAACCATCAATATCGTTATATTCAATGCTATGCCATATTCCAGAGCTGTTAGAACTGCAAATCCCCCAATTATCCCACTTATTAGTAAATATTTATTTTTCTCTTTAAAAAGATAAAGAATGAAAAAAGAGAGGCTTAATTCCGCCATTAAATGTCTTATTGAGGGATAGACATTATTTACTTCGAATAATAGGCTAAAAAACAAAAATATAAGAATTAAATGTTTTTTTCCTAGTATATTCTTTGCTACAATGTAACTTAAAATAATGCCTATAACTGGTAAATATAAATGTTCGCTAATTAATAATGATAAGAAGTTTCTCCCGGCGATTATATAGCCTGTGGACTGGATAAACAGAAAAAGCCAGCCGTATTCGCTAAAATAATCCTTATAGGGTATTTTTAAATTTATAAGATCATCCAGAACCCTCCAGTTATTCTGGTAATCCAGATATCCGAAATTTGTAGAGATGCCAGACAAATAAGTTTTAAAGTTTCCCCATATTAGAAAAATATACCCCAAAAACAGAAAGCTAAAAAGAAGAGAAAAAATAATTTTATTTCTGGTATCCTTTTCCATGAGATTACCTTAAATTAATGATGTTAAATAACTTTCTGAATATAGGTGTGCTAATTTAATCCCATTTTCTAAACAATTTAATTCTTAAAACAAAGAGTCTTAAAAATATTTTTACGGGGTCTGAAAACCCTACTTTTGAATTTCCTACATATTCCCACTGTATGGGCATGCGGTATAAACTAAATTTGTTTTGTTTAATCTTATAGAAAATTTCAACATCAAACAGCCATCTTTTTTCAATTAAATCATTGAATAATTCTTCAGCTACATCTCTTTTAAATCCTTTAAAACCACAGAGATTATCCCTGGTGTTTGTCCGGAATAAGAGATTTACCATAATATTGAAAATTTTTCCCAGGAACCACCTATGAACCCTGGTTTTAATTCTGGATTCTTTTAAAGACCTATCTCCTACCACTACGTCATATTCGTCCAATCTTTTCACTATCTCAGGCATCAAATTTGGAGCAACCGAACCATCTGCATCAATGAATATTATTTTTTCACCACAAGAGTTAAAAATCCCAAATTTAACCGCCTCTCCTTTACCTTTATTTGTGGAATACCCGATTAAACTCACATCATTTCTACCTTTAATTAGATTATTTATTACATCTTCGGTGCCATCGGTACTTCCATCGTTAACAATAATAATTTCATAATTATTTAAATTTAAATTTGAAAAGTTCAGGAGTTCCTCTAAAAAAGAACTTATTCTCCCTGCTTCGTTATAAGCCGGGATAATTATCGACTGTTCTGTTTTTCCTGCCATCGTATTTACTTCCATCCTGACATTTATCGAACTTAATTGTAAATTTGATTATCCTTAACTATACGGCATATTTATATACATACTTATATGATAAATTTATATACTTACTTATCCCTCAGAAGACCAACATGTTTAAGAAACTATTGATGCAGTTTCGCTTTATAAAAAACCCTGCCGTTTTTTACCGGGTATTAACGTCAGAATTAAAAATGCGGATTGGCATTCCCGTGTTACGCAGCGTTGAACTGGCAGTGACATGGAGATGTAATTATAATTGCACATACTGCTATGCAAATGATTTGATGCAGGAAGGTAATACTAAAGACATCCCTCTTGAAAAAATTAAAGAAATCGTGTTGCAGGCGAAGGAGATGGGAATGGTACACCTGAATATCACGGGCGGGGAACCATTGTTGAGAAAGGATATATTTGATGTAATCTCTTCCATCCCCGAAGATGTCATAATATCTCTTGTAACCAATGGAAAACTCCTTACTAAGGATAAAATAGACATGGTAAAAAATGCCGGTGTTACTTCAATACAAATCAGCTATGGATCCAACTATATCGGAGATTTTAAGAGAGAATTAATCCAGTATGCCCACAAAAATAGAATCCCGATTTGTCTCAGTATAATTCCCATTAAAGAAGAACATGAATTCAATGAAGATGCAATACAGATAGCAAAAGAGGAGAATTCTTTTGTGCTTTATAACTTTCCTATGAAATTCTCTCTTGACAATGAATTTTACCTGAAATACCGGAATCTTCCATATGTGAGAGAAGACAACATATTCTGGGCAGGAAAAAATCGCTGTCCTGCAGGAGTGGAAAAAATCTATGTTACAAACGATGGGGATGTAATGATTTGCGACCGGATTCATGATGTCTATGGCAATATCTATAAAGAACCGCTTGCAGTCATCTGGAAAAGGATGGCTAAACAATTTAATACAAAAAAGCGTCCATTCTGCCTGTTGGAGTATTGCAAGAAAGATGCAAATCATCCGAATAAAGTCATATTAAATTGGGATGATGCCTTTAGGAAAGAATATGGTTATTCTGATACACGGGGATTTTAAATAATGAGATGCACTTTTGTTGCTATGGGCTGGGAAAATATATCTGTCCAGTGTCTTTCAGCTATATTGAAGGCAAATGGGCATGAGGTTACATTAGCTTACGACCAATCTCTCTTCGACGATAAAAATTATCTTTGTATCCCAAAAATTGCTAAAATATTTGATATGAAAAAGAGAGCCCTTCACCAGGTTATTGAATCTAAGCCGGATCTGGTTGCTTTTTCAGTTATGACTACCACATATCGGTGGGCATTGGATATGGCGAGGGAAATCAAGAAATATCTCGATGTACCCATCATCTTTGGTGGAATACATCCATACAGTGTTCCGGAGAAAGTTATCCGTGAAGATCCGGTTG
Organism: Candidatus Methanoperedens sp.; assembly: GCA_041494705.1. Lineage (GTDB taxonomy): Archaea > Halobacteriota > Methanosarcinia > Methanosarcinales > Methanoperedenaceae > Methanoperedens. The sequence continues at coordinate 126,057 of JBGQBI010000003.1, read as the reverse complement.
ATATTATATGTCTCGGGGAAGGAGAATATGCCTTACTGGAATTGTGCAACTCGATAGAACGCGGAGAGATTGATTTTAAAATAAAAAACCTGTGGTTCAAAACGCCAGATGGAGAAATTATTCGTAATCCTAAGCGCCCTCAGATTGCGAACTTGGATGAACTTCCCATGGTCGATAAGGAACTTTTTGCAAGGCATGTTCCAATAAGGAACTATTACCTTTCTGTAATAGCCCGCGGTTGCCCGTTCAATTGCTCTTATTGTTCATTGTCATTTGAAGCTAAAGAATGGGAAAAAATTGGCGGAAAACGTTTCCGTGAGAGGTCTGTAGATTCCGTTATTGCCGAATTAAAATACCATAAGGAATTATACAAATACAAATGGATTGATTTCAGGCACAGCGTCATGTCAGCTTCTACCCGCTGGATTGTTGATTTTTGCGATAAGTATAAGAAAGAAATTAACGTCCCCTTCCGGATTTTCTGGCATCCGATGCTCATTACCGAAGAGGCGGTTTCTGCACTAAAAAATGCCGGTTGCGATGTCGTCCAGCTTGGTCTTGAGTCCTATGATGAACATATAAGAAACCATATTCTCAATAGAAGCATGACTGACGAACAGTTTCATAAAGCTATACATCTTTTAGAAAAAAACAGGTTACGCTATTCCCTGGATTATATCCTTGGACTTCCCGGACAAACCGAATCGGAACTCATTTGTTTTGCCGAGTTCCTGACTGGTCTAAAATACTGTTACAGGGTTTCATCTTTTATGCTGCAATACCTGCCGCAGACAGACATAATCAGATACGGATTGGAGTATAACCAGATTAATGAGAAAGAGGTGGGCCGTCTGGAAGATGGCTGTCATGATACATATATGGTTGATGGTTCGGTAGGCTTGAGCAAAGAAAAGCTAAGAGTGATGAACTCCTTCAGGATATTTTATCGGCTGATGTTTCTTCTCCCCCCATTTTTAAGGAAATTATTAGTTAAATCGAAATCATATAAAGCATTCCGTTTCTTTCCCCCGCGATTGACTGTGTTGATTCTTGACGTTTTTATGGGGTTCAGGGACATGGATGGTCGTACTTATGCCTTGAATTACCTCTGGTGGATAAGTAAACGATTCGATGCATCGAATCCAGCCTACATGTTCATGAAATTGCCGAAAAATGAGCCTATAGTTCCGCCAAAAAACCGCCGGTTTTATCTGGCGAATAGTTCAAATCCAGAAGAACTACCTTCGAAAATGCAGATTGGATGAAGGGAGATTTATACCATGAAATTCGAAGAGTTCCAGAAGATGCATGAAACTGAGGAAACTGACTGGTGGTATCGTTCCAGAACCTGCATCGTGGCGGATACTTTAAAAAAAATATACGGTGATAAAAAAGATCTTAAGATTCTTGACCTGGCGACAGCAGTCGGAAATAATTTTAAGAACTTTGATAATTACGGGAAAATGTACGGGATAGACATTTCATGGGAGAGCATTAAGTACTGCAAGGAAAGAGGAATAGACAGTATTATCCGGGGCGATGCGATGAGATTGCCTTTCAAAGATAATGTTTTTGACCTGGTTATCGCTCTGGATGCTTTCGAGCACTTCAAGGACGACAGGAAGGCACTGGAAGAGGTCAATCGGGTAATTAAAGAGACGGGTTGTCTCATAGTTACTGTCCCTGCACTGATGCTCCTGTGGAGCCCGCATGACGAAGCTTTTCACCACCAGAGGAGGTACGCTAAAACCGAGCTGGCAGGAAAAATGGAGGCGAGCGGTTTTGCCATTGAGCGCATCACTTACTGGACCTTTCTGCTTATGCCGTCTGTCTATCTATTCAGGAAGGTAAGGAAACTTTGTAGAGATGGAGAGCCTGTATCAGACTTCTACACCGATCTGCCATCCTTATTAGGTCGGCTTTTTGGAAGCGTCCAGACTCTGGAGAGGGGCATTATCGAAGGAGGTATATCACTCCCAGTAGGGGTTTCGCTCTTCTGCGTGGCGAAGAAGACCGGGAAGTATAGGTTGTGAGAATGTGCCAAAGAGTGTCGTTTTAGTAAATCCTTACCCCGACTATGCGAAAAAGGTAAATGCAGTGACGCTCCTTCCACCCCTGGGGCTGGGATACATAGGGAGTTTTTTGGAAAAAAATGGGCATGAATGCACGATAATAGATGCAAATGCCATGAAATTAAAAAATGAAACCGTGGCGGAACAAATAAAAAAATTAGAGCCGGATATAATCGGAATCCATTCAAACGTTGTCAAAGCGCAATCAGCAATACATTTGTCAAACCTTTTGAGATCCGAAGGTATCCCTATCGTCATGGGGGGACCATATCCGACATCCATGCCTGAATATGTTCTCAAACAGTCCGGATGTGATGCTGTAGTTATAGGGGAGGGTGAAATGACAATGCTCGAACTGGTCGAGAAACGGGAATGGTCTGGAATTAATGGTGTTGCATTCCCGTGTGATGGTGGGATTGTTCGTAACCAGCCGCGCCCCCTGATAGAGGATCTTGACAGCCTGCCCTTCCCTGCTTATCACCTCTTCCCTGCCCTTAAAGTCTATACAACAAGAGCGAGAAAAAAACCGGTAGCGTCTATAATAACTTCCCGCGGCTGTCCATATGGGTGTATATACTGCAACAAGAATATTTTTGGTAAAAGATTCAGAGCCCGCTCCCCGGAGAATGTAATCGCTGAGATAGAGTATCTGGCAAATGAATTCGGCGTGAAGCATTTCGATATTGTTGATGACAATTTTACCCTGGATACTGATAGGGCAATGAGGATTGCGGATTTGATTATATCAAAGAACCTCAATATAGAAATTGCCTGCCATGTCGGGCTCCGGGCAGAAAGTGTTACAAAGGAACTCCTTGTAAAGTTGGAGAGAGCCGGTGTTTTCCAGATAGGGATTGGAGTCGAGTCGGGTGACCCGAATATCCAGAAAATTATAAATAAAAATCTTGATCTTGAGCGTGTAAAGAAAGTCGCTGGATGGGCACGCGAAGTGGGAATAAAAGTCAATGGGTTCTTTATGCTTGGGCTTCCCAATGAGACGCGTGAGAGCATGCAGAGTACCATAGATTTTGCCCTGGAGATGGACCCTCATATAGCCCAGTTCCACATAACGATTCCCTTCCCGGGTACAGCCCTCTATGATCTGATAGCTGCTGAAGGGAGATTTTTAGTACCAACGGAAGGGGGAATTCTTTCTGATTATTTCAACACGGATGTGCTTTTTGAATTCGGGAATCTAAAAAAGGATGATGTATTGGAATATAGCAAAAAAGCATATAGAAAGTTTTACATCCGACCAAAAAAAATATTCGAGTTAATTACGTCCCCCGGGTCTTTTACTGAGATGATGTGGTATCTGGATGCTGTCATTCGATACGGGAAGAACGCATTCCGTTAACAACATTTGCGATAAAATAAATATCATGCCTGCGAATCAGGTATGCTTATTTAGAATAAAGAGCATCAACAGGAAGTGATGGTTAGATTGAAAGCTTTAATATTAAGCGGTGGCAAGGGGACAAGGCTAAGACCCTTAACATTTACAACAGCAAAGCAGCTCATTCCAGTGGCTAACAAACCTATTCTTGGTTATGTCCTTGACCAGACTTCCCGGGCTGGAATAGAAGATACCGCAATAATTATCGCGCACGAAACCGGGCAATATGTTAAGGACTATGTAAAAGACGGTTCTGCATGGGGAATAAATGTCACATACATGCTGCAGGAGCCCCTTGGCTTAGCACATGCTGTAAAAACTGCAAGGAACTTCCTGGAAGATGAACCCTTTGTAATGTGCCTGGGAGATAACCTGCTTGGAGAGGGGATAAAAAGGCTTGTGGATAAATTCAACATGGAAAAACTGGATGCATTAATTTTATTAAAAGAAGTTGAAAATCCAACCGCCTTTGGCGTGGCGGTTTTGGACGACAAGGGAAATGTGGTCAAACTTATAGAGAAGCCAAAGCAGCCGCCCAGCAATTTAGCCCTGGTTGGAGTATACATATTCTCCCCAAGAATACATGATGCTATTGATAGGATAAAACCATCCTCGCGCAACGAACTTGAAATCACGGATGCCATACAGGAATTAATCAACATGGGCTGCAAAGTAAAAAGTGAAATTCTCAAATCCTGGTGGCTTGATACTGGAAAAAAAGACGACATCCTCACAGCAAACAGCATAATTCTGGATGAATATGTTAAAACTGAAATATGCGGGAGTCTTGATGATAAAACAAGGGTGACAGGACGAGTAAAAATTGACAGGGGCGCTGTTGTTGAAAACAGTATTATTAGAGGTCCTGTGGCAATAGGTGAGAACTCGCATATCGTGAACTCTTTCATAGGTCCTTATACCAGTATCGGGAACAATACCCAAATTGTTGATTCATCCATCGAGCATTGTGTTATTCTCGACAACGCGCAGGTAAGGGGAATAGAAAGATTGGAGGACAGCCTGATCGGAAAAGATGTAAAAGTTTTAAAAAATAACAGTCATAAAGCATTGAAACTGATGATAGGGGACTATTCGGAGATAGAGGTATGAAAAACTTTAAGAAAGTTTTATCAAAAACCGTTGTGCCGCTTTACTTCGCAGACACGTATGCCCACAGGCATACGCAAACCTTTAAGAAAGGTTTATCAAACGAGGGGTATGCAAAGCATACCCCAACACCACGTAAACCGGGGTATCGGTTTACGTGGATACCGCATAAAGCGAGGTGTCGCTTTTTTGAAACCTTTAGCAAAGACAACACGTATGCCTTCGGCATACGTGGACACGTCCTCCCGAGACGTGACTCGGGACGTTATAAAGGGGCGTAACCCTTTATGAGCGGTTTCAAAGACGGGAAAATTAACGACATTATTATAAAAAATTTGATTAAATATGAAGACGACAGGGGCTGGCTTATAGAACTTTTCAGGAAAGATATGATTGGTGAAGATATTTTTCCTGTGATGTCCTACATATCGCTGACTTACCCCGGGGTTGCGAGAGGACCTCACGAGCATCTGGAACAAACGGATTTTTTTTGTTTTTTAGGTCCTTCGGACTTTAAGTTAATACTATGGGATAACAGAAAAAATTCTTCAACATATAAAAACAAAATGATTTTAGACATTAGTCAAAATGGACATAAAATCGTATTAGTTCCTCCGGGGATAGTGCACGCTTATAAAAATGTTGGAGACAAACCGGGTCTGATAATAAATCTCCCCAATAAACTCTATGCAGGCTGGGGGAAGAAAGAAACCGTGGACGAAATAAGATACGAAGGCATGGAGAATAGTCCTTTTAAGGTGGACGAGCCATGAAGGAGAGACTTGCAAGAGAGAACAGGGGGTTCTGGTCATAAAAATTGCTGTAATCGGGGCGAACGGGCAACTGGGTTTTGACCTTGTAAGGGTATTTGAAAACAAAGACGAAATTACCCCCCTGACTCATGCAGATATCGATGTTACTGATTTTAAAACGTCGATGGAAATCTTAAAAAAAATACAGCCTGATGTTGTAATCAACTGCGCGGCTTATGTGAGGGTGGATGATGCAGAAGATTTTGCTGACAGGGCTTTTGCAGTAAATGCGCTGGGTGCAAGAAACATCGCGCTAATCTCTAAAGATTTGAATGCAATTTTGATGCATATAAGTACTGATTATGTCTTTGATGGCAGGAAAAAAGAACCTTATATTGAAAACGATATCCCGAATCCATTAAATGTGTATGGGAACAGCAAACTCGCAGGTGAATATTTTGTCAGAAATACGTTTGAAAACCACTATATCATACGTTCCTCCAGTCTGTTTGGGGCCGCTGGAGCAAGCGGCAAGGGTGGAAATTTCGTTGAGACAATGATAAAAAAAGCGCACAACAACGAAGAAATTAAAGTTGTGGATGATATGATAATGTCCCCGACCTATACAAAAGATGCAGCCAGTATGATAAAGAATGTCCATTCGAGAATGTTACCCTTCGGGATATATCATGTAGCCAACAGCGGCATATGCACATGGTATGAGTTTGCAAGAGCAATCTTTGAAACGCTGGGCATAGAGACAAACGTATCCCCGACTAAGACCAATAACCTGCAATCAAAAGCCAGAAGACCTATGTTCTCGCCGCTCGTTAGTACCAAGCTTAAAAATTACGGGCTTGAGATGGAAAACTGGGAAGAGGCTTTGAAGAATTATTTGATGGAAAAGGGACACCTGAAAATATAAATGCGGATAATTCAGCAAGGAGTCGCCAACCTCCGCCAGAGAGCGGCGCCTCCGCCGTTGTCCGGGGCTTGCCCCGGCGCAGTTCCCATGTATGAAGGTCGCTTGCGATACGGTATAAAAGGTTTAGTACTATAAGGGAAAAGATTAGCCCATGCAAGTAAGAATATGGTTCGGGAGCTTCACACTCGATGAAGGCAAAATAACAGATGCCGAATTATTCCAAAAAGACATGGATTTTCTAATAAAACTGTATGAAGACTCATCGTTGCTAAGGGGCAAAGTTGCAGGCATGGACCTTCGCGACCTTGCTGTAAAATACGGCTTCGTGGAGGCATACGACGAGTACGACCGCTTGCTTCATGAGTTCAATATTGCGCTTGCAAAAAGACAAATAACAAAGGCAGCGACACCGGACAGGCGGATAATAGCGGCAGTCGAGGCTATAGACGACCTTGATGAAACTATGAATATCCTTGCAGAAAGACTCAAGGAATGGTATATATTTAATTTTGAAGAAACTCCCTTAAAAAGTGAAGAACTCGCAAAGCATATAATCGGAATAAAATATACAGGAAATTCATTTAATGCTGATTTAAAAATCATGCAGGATTTTGCTTCCTCGCTTCTTGGATTGTATGATACCCGCAAGTCCATTGAAGAATATATCAGGGAAAACATGCCGGTAATTGCCCCGAACCTTACAAATATTGCAGGGCACATCCTCGGGGCGCGGCTTTTGAGCATTGCGGGAAGTCTTGGAAGATTGGCTTCGATGCCCTCAAGCAGGGTGCAGGTAATCGGGGCAAGCAATGCGCTTTTTAAACACCTGAAAGGCAAAGCCCCTTCTCCAAAGCACGGGTTGATTTTCAGGCATCCGCTTGTAAACACAGCGCCGAGATGGCAGCGTGGGAAGATTGCACGGGCGCTCGCCTCAAAAATTTCCTTGGCTTCGCGCTACGATTTTTATTCAGGAAAATTAATTGACAGGCTGCCTGAAGAACTGAAAAAGAAAGTAGAAGTTATTAGGAAACAACATCCTGAGAAGAAATCACGAAATTGAATTAAGACATCGAGAGCAGCTTTCCGTAAGGACTCTCAAAAAAATAACCTGTAAATTGGGTGATGTCCGTTTTTTCAGCGCCGAATAGCAATCGTGAAAGCGATGGCTTGTTGGCATAGGTAACTTCAGGTGTCCCTTCAATTCCTCCAAGCTTCGCAGCAATGTCAATTGCGTCATCAAGATTTCCGAAATCATCCACAAGCCCCAGTTCTTTGGCTTTTGCTCCTGTATATATCCTGCCGTCTGCAAGGTCTTTGACTTTACTCAAACTGAGGTTCCGGTCTGTTGCCACTTCATGTATGAAACGCCCGTAAGATTCAGTTATTACCTGGTCAACATACTGCTTTTCTTCATCAGACAATCCCCGCCAGTCCCCACCCATATCCTTCAACTCCCCCGATTTTGCAATATAGAACTCAGTCCCGTCTTTTTCATAGAATTTTGACCTGTTCTGGAATTCCCAGATTACTCCTATACTGCCAGTCATGGTATCGGGGTTTGCTATTATCTTAGTAGCTGGCGCGCTGATATAATATGCTGCGCTGGCTGCCACATCACCCATAGAAACAACAATGGGTTTTTTGGTTTTTTTCATCGCAGCCACAATCTCTTCAGCCGCAGCGGGAGACCCGCCCGGGCTGTTTATCCGCATCACGATGGCTTTTACCCCGTCATCATTTGAGGCATCCTTCAGGCTTTTTGCAATCTCTTCTGAAGTCGCGACTCCAAATCCCGTTGGGACGCTGCCTGTGAGCATCTCACCCTGGACATAAATGACTTCGACCCTGTTTTTTGATATCCCGAAATCCTTACCGCCCAGAATCAAAAAAAAGCTTCCGGCTATTATGAACAGCAAAATAAAAAATGTTGCAAAATAGATTATTATCTTTCTTGATGAAACCATCATTTTAGAAGATATCTTTAAAACATCAAATAGTTAATCCTATTTTGAATAATCCTCAAGACATTTATTAAGATATTTTGCATTACTCGCTTTGATGAATCCATCGCAGACTTTAACCGGTTCTCCATCATCAACGATATGCCCTTTATCAATCAAAATCGCCCTCTGTGCGACTTCCCTTATGAAATCCACATGATGGCTGATGAATATAATGGTGGTATTGAAAGTCCTGTTGATATTCTTAAGCGAATTTGCAACGTCCCTCAATGTTATGGGGTCAAGGTCGCCGAATGGTTCATCCAGCAGCAGTATTGACGGTTTTGAAGCCAACGCCAGCGCAAGGGCAGCTCTTACATTCTCGCCGCCGCTTATCTGGTATGGCTTGACATCAAGAACGCCCAATGGCAAATCCACAGCCTCAAAGACAGGTTTTGCGTAATTCAACACCTCTGTGAGTGGATAGCTGGGGAAGAGTACCCCGAGGATAGCAGGCGTATAACCCATTTTTGCCAGGGTTTCCCTTGAGTTCTCCTCAGGCGTATCGGTCATCTTATAGAGTTCATCAAGGTCCTTATCGGATATACCGAGTTCTTTGGCTCGTTTTCTTGATGCTTCAATAACATTCTGTCCCTTTACACCCAGTTTATAAGCAAGCTGCTGTTTTATTGTGGAATGTGGCGAAAGGGCGAACTCCTGATACATAATACTTGTCATCCTTCTAACCTCCATTCTCTTTGGAGTGTATGTGGATATTTCAACCCAGTCGTTATCAACAAGGAATTCTATCTCGCCTTCATCCGGGTATGTAAGCCCGTCCATGGCATGAAGAAGTGTGGTTTTTCCGGCTCCGCTCGGGCCTATGAGCGCAACTATCTCACCCTGTTTGAAATCAATACTAATATTCTCAAGGTCAAGCACTTCGCCCTGCCTGATAAGCCAGTATCTCTTTGAAAGGTTGCTGACCTTTATCACGGTCTTATCGGATTTCCGCTCCGGCATCGGGACGGCAGGTTTCATTTTCTTAAGGAATTTCTTTAATACATCCTCCGGCGCTCCTTCCTCTATTATTTTCCCGTTCTCAAGCCACAGCACGCGGTGGGCAAGATATGAGTGCACTTCAGGCAGATGGGAGACTACAAGGGTCTTGAGTTTTAATTTCTCATTCACATTCTTTATGGTGTCGAGAACACCCTGTTTTGTTGCAGGGCAGGTCATAGTAGCGGGTTCGTCAAGAAGAAGAAGATGCGGTTTTGCTGCAAGCTGCCTTGCTATCAGCAATCTCTGTTTTTCTCCACCGCTCAGCACCGATGAGAAATGCTCTGCTTTCCCTTCAAGATTTACAAGTTTCAGGTACTCAAGGCTTTCCTGGTACAATTCGTCATAATAAGGGGAATCTTTTTCAGGCAACACTTCAGATCCGAATCTTTCTGAATAAAGGCGCCGCAATACGTTTTCATATGTAGCCCCAGACCACAGCCCGAAATTTCTCTGAAGGTGAATGGCTGTCATTTTCTGAAGTTTCTTGATATCCGCTGGCGTTGCGCCGGGTTTGACTGTAAATCCGTCGAGCTCAAAACTACCGTCAACGAACGGCTCCATCCCGCGTAAAACTTTTAATATAGTCGATTTACCTCCCCCGCTTCTCCCGATGATCCCGAGGATTTCACCCTCTTTGATATTGAAACTTAGCCCATCCAGAACTCTTATCGTATCAGAGTCGATTATATAGTCTTTAACCAGGTTATTAACTTTCAGCATTGAAGATTCTCCAAAACATGCAACAATTAATGATTATTGGAATGTAGATTTCGTAATGTTTGAACGTCTATATATTCTTGTTGGTTGAACCGTTTCAGATTTATAAAACCACCTTATTTTTTTTCATTTTCACAATGCAGCTATAGAAAGATTTATCCTGTAAAAAACACTTTTAAAAAAGAAAAAATCAAATAGATTTATTGGTTCGAGATTGAGGTAACATACATGAAACTGAGCGGTTTTTTCAAGAAAAAGGATTTAATGCAAGAGGCGGAAGAATTCAAAAGTTCCGGAAAGTATGATCGCGCCCTGGAAGCTTATGGGAATATCCTGAAGGCCGATCCGAAAAATCTAAAAGCCTGGTATGATAAAGCGTCGATACACCTGACACTTGAGCAATATAATCCTGCATATGATGCATACAAGACGATTTTAGAACTTGACCCCAATAATAAAAAAGCATGGCATGAAATGGGTTTTATTCTCGTAAATCTTGGTAATCTGGATAAAGCGCTTGAAGCTTATGATAAAGTGCTGGAATCCGAACCGACAAATACAAAACTGCTAAATGAAAAAGCAATGATTCTCAGGGAATTGAAAAGGGATTCGGAAACATTGAAAATATATGAAAAGCTACTTGAATTGGATCCGAAGAACTCCCAAATGTGGTTTGAGAGGGGATTAATCCTTTCCGGGTCTGGAAAGGATGCTGATGCTCTCGCAACGTATGAAAAAGTATTGGAGCTTGACCCGAACCATGCCGGAGCGCTTGCCCGCAAAGGATTGATTATTGGAACGAGAAGGCAATATGCTGAAAGTTTTGTTCTGCTTGAAAGGGCGCTGAAGATTGACCCCTCAAACTGGAATGCATGGTTTGGAAAAGGAAAGGTCTGGGGGCTTAAAGGTACTGATCTGGCCGCGATTGACAGGCGTTATGATGCCATAAAAGCATATGAAAATGCACTTACAGCGTATGAAAAAGCAATAGGTGTGAGTCCTGGGAATTCAATTTTGTGGCTTGAAAAGGGTATTATCCTAAAAGAACTTGACAGGAAAAATGAAGGGATAAGAGCTTTAGATAAATCAATCGAGATTAATCCAAATAACACCAAAGCCTGGTACGAAAAGGGATTGACACTCAAGGAACTTGGAAATGAGGGTGAAGCGACAGCATGCTTCAGGAAAGTCCTTGAATTGGACCCTTCACATACACTGGCGCGCCATAAACTGAAACAATTATAATCAAGAATTAAAATGAAAGAGGAGCAGTTAGAACGTAGGAGGATAGTATATATGAAAAAGTTTATATTTTTATTGATGGCATTGTTGCTGGTCACGCCTGCACTTGCGTCCGACTGGGGCATGTTTAAGAAAGACGTGTCGCATTCGGGCTTTACGACAGACGCGGTGAATCCGCCGCTATCAGTTATATGGTCTTTCAATCTCGGGTTTGATTCGGATTCTTCCCCTATCATAGTCAATGATGTCCTGTATGTGGGCTCAAATTTCGGAATTCATGCCTTGGATGCCAGTACAGGAAGAGAACTCTGGAGAACCCATACAAACGGTTTTGTAAAATCCGCTCCTGCGGTTGCAGATGGGGTATTGTATGTCGGTGCGGACGACAGCCGATTCTATTCCATGGATATAAAAGATGGCGCAATGAAGTGGATATATAAAAACGCGACTGCCGGATATACATCCTCTCCAGTGGTGATAAACAACCTGGCTTATACGGGTTCAAAAGACGGCTCATTTTATGCATTCGATGTCCAGAGTGGTGAACCATCGTGGCAGATACTTACCGGAAAAGTGATCGAATCATCACCAGCTATGGGAGATGGGGTAATCGTCTTCGGAACAGATGGCGGATTAATAATCGCGATAGATGCTGCAACCCGAAAAGAAAAATGGCGGTATGATACTGGCGTAAGCGATATCCTATCCTCACCGCTTATTGCGGACGGGAGCGTATTTGTGGGCTCAAATGACGGGAATATTTATGCCCTGAATACAACAAATGGCGCTTTGAAATGGAAATATTCAACCGGCAGCAATGTCCAGTCATCACCATCTTATAAGGATGGGACGATTTTTGTGGGTTCAAGGGATTCTAACCTGTATGCGATAGATGCAAGCACAGGAAACCTGAAATGGAAGACTCAAACATCAGGTTTTGTGGATTCCTCGCCTGCTATTTCAAATGATGTTGTTTATTTCGGTTCAAGGAATAATTTCATTTATGGTCTTGATGCGAATACGGGAAAACTTCTCTGGAGGAACTCAACAGGGCAGAACGACAATGATTACATAACATCACCGGCCATATCCGGGAATATGCTGTATGCCGTAACTCACAGCGGAGTAGTCTATGCCTATTCAGGAGTAGGTGTCCAGGCGACACAGGCCACCCCTGCAACAACGGCAAAGGAAACAACAGCTACGCCGGCACCAACGTTGAGTCCGACAGTCACGCCAACAGCAACAAAGAAAACCCCGGGTTTTGAATTTCCAGTAGCTGTATTGTTGATTTTGGTTCTAATCAGGAAGAGACACGATTAAATTTACGAGGATAGTTTTGCGCGAAAAATAAAGAATGACACCATAATCAGTTGATGTTGCGCTTTGCGTTCTTCGCGCTCTTTACTGTGAGTGTGCATTATGTTGTTTTGTTTTCCTGTCAGCATACTACCGTTGAGAACCGGCTAGATAAACTTAAATAACTTCATACTCATAAATCTGATTATGAAAAGTTGGGGTTTTTTTCTCCTGGTGTTACTATCATCTATCACTGCGGGATTAGCAGAGGCAAATCCACAAAAAAACCTGACCGGGGTTGGCACGTTTACAACGCAAGAACCCCATAGCGCAGAATTTTTCAAAGATTACCTGTTTATAGCGGACTGGAACTCAGTTCTGGTATATAACACAAGCAACCCAGTGTTACCAAAACTCATCACCAGATTTACAGATTTTGACGAACCCGGCCGGGTGCTTGGACTATCAATTTCAGAAGAACAGATGTACGTCGCATCAGGCCCGGGATGGATATATGTACTCAATATAAGCGATCCGGAAAACCCAAAAAGAATGTACCAGATAAATTATCCTGATTCGGCAAATGATGTGGCTGTATCCGGTAAATACATGTACGTCGCCGATGCCAATACCGGAATGCTCATCTTTGATTTAAGTGACAGAAGAAACCCGGAACTTGTCGGCAAGTTCTATGTCTTGAAATCCAACATCAGCGGTTTCTTTCAGGGGTGGGGTGGTATAGCAGTTGCAGTTTCCGGAAATTACGCATTTTTGAGCGGGGAACAGAGAAAAGGGTTTTATATAATCGATATATCTGATCCGGGAAATCCGACAGAGGTGTTTCATTCAGTCGGGAAAAATGTATATGATATCAAAATATCGGAAAATGGGGTTTATCTTGCACTTGCGAATGGCACGTCCGAATTTGATTTGCTGGATGCCAGCAATCCCTATTTACCAAAGATTATTGATAGTTTTTTCATCACGGAAACCGCAGACAGAGCCGCCATAGCCATCCATCCGCCCGGTGATTATATCTACGCGGCGTCTGGCAAAACATGGCATATATTCAGCATACCGGACACATTCCCGCCAGATATATCCATCGAAAAACCCAAATCCGGCGAAATATCCACAGACAAAACAATTACCGTATCGGGGACGGCTTTTGATAAAAGTGGAATAAAGGAAGTTCTGGTCAATGGAAGATTTGCAGGAAAAGAGTCATGGAACCAGGCCATCACCCTCGCCGAAGGAATAAATAATATCTCCATAACAGCAATGGATGAAAAAGGGAATAATAAGACCGAGCTTATACAGGTAATATACAGTCCTTCTATACAGCCAACTCCGGTGCAAAGTGTTACTGCTGTGCCTATTCAAACAACTGAATTAACTAAAAAGCCAGTGGTTTACAACATAATATTTGCGGCGTTGATAATTGCGTTTCTAGTTCTAATCTATTGGGCATGGAAGTACAAAATAAAAAGATAATATCTCAAAGACTTTTGATGCAAGTGCGACTTTAAATGCACAGCTAAGACATCGTAATATATACACTGGAGCTTTCGTTTATTAAAAGACATATTTTCTTTAGCCTGAACAACACAATGTAAAAGGATGGTATTATTTAATTCAACATCCATACATGACAGCACAAGGAATGAAAAATTATGGTATATGATGTCGTTATTATCGGAGGCGGACCCGCAGGCCTGACAGCGGGGATATACGTAAAGCGCGCTGTGTTAAACGCATTGCTGCTTGAAAAAATAGGAGTCGGCGGACAGATAATCGTTACAGACCTTGTGGAGAACTTCCCGGGTTTCCTTGAAATATCCGGGGGAGACCTCGCGAAGAAATTTGAGGAGCATGCCCTGAAATTCGGGCTTGAAATGAAAGGTCTGGTCGAAGTCAGCGGGATTGAAGACAGAGGGGCAACAAAAATAGTGAAAACCCATGAAGGGGATTTTGAGACAAAAACCGTCATAATAGCCACGGGCACCACGCCTAAAAAATTGGGTGCTAAAGGAGAGCTTAATTTAATTGGGAAAGGAGTCTCCTATTGCGCCACCTGCGACGGCTTTTTTTTCAGGGATAAGGTGGTTGTTGTGGTGGGGGGAGGGGATTCCGCTATCACCGAAGCCATTTTTCTCACCAAAATGGCAAAGAATGTGATTATCGTGCACCGGCGGGACAAACTTCGTGCCGAGAAGATTAACCAGGAACATGCTTTTGCAAACCCCAAGATAAGCTTTGTCTGGGATTCCGTGGTGGAAGAAATAGCAGGCGATAAGATAGTCGGGAAAGTGATTATCAGGAACGTAAAGACAAACGCGCTATCCGAAATAAAAACAGATGGGGTTTTCATATATGTTGGACTTATTCCCAACACCGCATTTGCAAATGTAAAAAAGGATGAGCGTGGTTTTATTGTAGTAAATGATAAAATGGAAACCTCGGCAAAGGGTGTTTTCGCGGCCGGAGATTGCAGGGTCACTCCTTTGCGCCAGATAGCTACTGCAGTTGGCGACGGGGCAATCGCCGCTGTTTCTGCTGAAAGGTATATAGAGGGATTATAGACCAGGCATAATGAATAAACAAGAATCGGTTAAGCTTGACGATTATATATCCCTTGAAGAACGGGAACATTTACTTAACGGGCTGCATAGATATCTTATCTGGGTAGGCGAGAAAGTTCCCGAGGAAGTTATGGTGAATGGGAAAAACATAAAACTTCATGAACTCATCTGGCGATGCATTCATAATAAAGACATTTCAGAGGAGGAAAAAGCTCGCCTTTTGGAACTTGTGAATTTACTTGAAACAAAGGCAAAAGAGGATGAGGAAGTCCTTTCAAAAACCCTTCTCACACGCGAGGAGGCAAAACGATTATACAACGAGATTGCAAGTTTCATCCGCGCTATCATGGATTTAAGGGACTGCGAAGCCGGCAGGGTCAGATTAAAAGAGTCAAAAGATGAAATAAAACAGAAAGTTGACGACGCCCGCAGATGGATTGGTTTTTTGAAAAACGTGGGCAAGAAAAACAGTTTATGATTATTTTTGATAACTGCTTCCATCATAAAACTCATCCAACCAAAGATTAATTAGATATTGGCAACATACATTCCTTTTAATAATCATGGTGGTTGGAAAAGTAATTTCGATAACTTCACTGGCAATTTTGGCAATTATAATAATTGTCGGGGGTGTTGGGGTTCAGCTGGTGACCACCCAGCCTGCGTTTTGTAAGTCCTGCCATGAAATGAATTTTTACTACAACTCCTGGAAAAACTCAACGCATGGCCCGAAGGCAGTGTGTCTTGATTGTCATTCAGAACCTGGTCTGCAAGGCTTTATTGGGGAGAAAGTGCGGGGAGTAGAGCAAGTCGTTGCCCATTTTTCAGGAAATTTCACGGTGCCTATCAAAATCGTAAGAAGGGTAAAAAACGACCAATGCATTGCATGCCACCCTGAAACCCGCAATCTTACTGATAAGACCATCGAGGCAAAGCATTCCTTGCACATGGACAAATCTGTATTATGCGCAGATTGCCACAGCCGGCTCGTCCATAACCAGTCAGGCCAGCCGCGTGTTATTACACTGGCTCAATGTGACTTATGCCACAAGGCTCATACCAATTTCAAACTTGTCGGCGTGCATGCAACATTGAGCTGTGAAAAATGTCACCCGGGCGACAAATACAATGGTACAAACCCCAGTTGTGAATCCTGCCACAAAGTGCCTGCAAATCATATCGCAGGGATTGTAAGCAACTGCGATAAATGCCACTCTACGGCAGGCTGGAAACCTGCAACGTTTGACCATTCAAAATTCCCATTGACAGGAAAACATCAGTCTCTCACATGCGATCAATGTCACCATGGAATCTATAATGGGACTGCAGCGATGTGTGCAGGTTGCCACAAAGTGCCCGCAAATCACATTGCGGGGATTGTGAGTAACTGCGATAAATGCCACTCTACGGCTGGCTGGAAACCTGCAACGTTTGACCATTCAAAATTCCTGTTGACAGGAAAACATCAGTCTCTTACATGTGATAAGTGTCACCATGGAACCTATACCGGGACTGCTGCAGGATGTGTAAATTGCCATGAGCCGCCTTCTACTCACGCTGGTATGGTTACTGACTGCTCTCAATGCCATTCCCCGGATGGTTTTACGCCAGCTAACTTTGTGCATAACAGGGTTGGTGAACATATTGGCGGGCGTGTGGAAAGACCGCTCTCATGCGTAACCTGTCATCCTGTTCGATTTATGGAGACTTCATGCACCGGAAGCCGATGCCATTCTTCAAATAATCCGAGAGGTGGTGATTGAGTTAGTTTCAATCAGATATTCTTGCTTAATATTCTCAACTGGTTTTTGAGATGTGATGCCTGTGGTTTCTATCAGTATGTCCGAGCATGAAAAATCGTGTTGCAGTTACGGACTCCGCAATGAAATTTGCGGGGCATCTCGGCGCGGGTGCATGAGGTTATTTATCGTTTATTCGTTGTTTTGGCTTTTGTCAATGGAGGGACACGAAATAGTAAGATATAATGAGAGTTTACAACTTCCTCAAATACTCCTCATATTCATCTGAACTGAGTTCTATCTCCCTTAAAATTTCTTTTATTAATGGACGCGCTAAATCTCTTCCTCGATGATGCGGAACACTTGTGGTTCTTCCATCAGGATGCCTGTAGAACACATGGCTCCCTTTTTGACGAACGCTCTCAAAGCCGAGATTGAACAACAACTTTTCCATTTTTCTGGCATCGATTATCCGAAGCCTGCTCAAACACTCACCTCAACTTGCTGAATTCCGACAAATTGAGGTAAATATTGCTTGTTTTCAGGTTCCATTTCTTCCAGGCACAGTTCCAGTACCTCTTTCAGGTTCTCTTGAAGCTCATCGAGAGTCTCTGCCTGAGTATGGGCGCCAGGAATTCCCGGAACTATCGCCACATATAAGCCAGTTTCCGGATCTTTTTCGATATATGCTGTTAGTGTAGGCATTTGAAACCTCTGTAATATAAATCAGTGTTGTTTGTCTTATGTTGTATTACATAGCTTAAGAAGTATATACTTTTTCAGTAGCCACGACGTGGTCAGTTACGGTATACCCCGTACGATGTTACAAATCCTGCATCTACCGGAACATACAGGATTATTCC
This sequence comes from Candidatus Methanoperedens sp., assembly GCA_041494705.1. GTDB lineage: Archaea > Halobacteriota > Methanosarcinia > Methanosarcinales > Methanoperedenaceae > Methanoperedens. Next base: position 108,361 of record JBGQBI010000003.1, on the reverse strand, counting down.
CTGCTATGTCATCCCATCTCAAAAAAACTTACAGCTTTTTCAATTCCTTAAAATCCATAACAGTAGAAATCGGATAAGTTGTGACATTAATCCCGCTCTCTTCAACCGCAGCCATTATATTCGTTCCCGCATAAACCGCCACGCCAACTTTCCCTGTATCAACAGGCGCGTCCAGAACCGATTTTCCGGGTTTCCCGATTTGCACAACGTTAGAAATACCAATACCTCTTGCGGATTCCATGATTTTTTCAGCTTCGGGAACAGCCGACGCCGGAATCTCCCGCAAATTTGCAAGAAGCCTGCCGGAACCCGTATCCACAGCATCAAGAACCCTTGTCATCTTTTTTGAAATAAAAATACGCATCGGGTCAATCGAAGTCCCGTTATAAACAATAATATCTTCAAACCCTACAGCTTTCCTGTTTTTTACTTCCAGTAAGCCGCCATATTTAGGCGTTACAGGAATCCCGCTTTTAAGCAAAATCCCGTCCATCGTTATACTGCACATGGTAGCTATGCCTATTTTGCCTTCAGGGATATCAATATCCAGAGCCACTTCCTCTTCCTCTATTAATTTTATATACGGGCTGAAACAATAACCTTCATAAATCACATGCCGCATTATCTCTAACGTTTTGTCAACATCATTCCTGTCGATTATCGAAGTATTAATAATCACACTTCCGTCCCCTGTTTTGAGGTCAAAAGTGGTATCATAAATGAGTTTCTCTATCCTTGTGATTATGAAACCAAGCCTGTCCCCAACGAGCGCGTTATTAAGTTCATGTATCCCGCTTTCGGTAATAACCCTGCCATCATAACCGTGGCGCAGGGTGAGGCCGCGCTCATCAAGGATGCGGAGGTGATAACGGACGCCCCGCTCGCCAATGGGGTATCCGCGTTCATTCATCCTGTCGGCTATCAGCCGCGCCCCTATCGGTTCTTTGTTCTCAAAGAGTATCCTCAGTATTTCGATGAGTTTCCTCTGCACCATTGAGTCGATAGTGGTTGTGTTCATTCACATTTCTACACGATATTCAGATAGCGGTTAAGTTCCCAGTCATGTACGCTTGTCCTGTATGCATCCCATTCAGCCCTTCCAAGCCTCATGAAATCGGTATATACATGTTCTCCAAGGGCATCCCGTATTATGCTATCGGTTTCCAGGTAGTCCAGCGCCTCTTTCAGGCTGCCTGGGAGTGATTCTATTCCATGGCTCTTTCGCTCTTCATCGTTCAGGTGGAAGAGGTTAAGCGTGGTCGGCTCGCCAGGGTCAATCTGGTTCTCAACACCGTCAAGTCCTGCCATTAAGATAACAGCGAAGGACAGGTACGGGTTGCATGACGGGTCAGGGCTCCTGAGTTCGACGCGCGTGCTCATGCCCCTGGCTGCAGGTATGCGTATCATGGATGAGCGGTTGGCGCCCGACCAGGCGATATACACAGGCGCTTCATAACCCGGTACTATCCTCTTATATGAGTTCACGATCGGGTTTGTGACCGCTGTGAAGGATTTTACATGTTTCTTCAATCCGCCTACGAAATATCGCAGCGTGTCGCTTACTTCCATATCCATTGTCTCATCATAGAAAGCATTCTTGTTCCCCTTGAAAAGGGATATGTTTGTGTGCATACCTGAACCGTTTATTCCAAAAACAGGTTTTGGCATGAAGGAGGCATGCAGGTTGCTCATGCGCGCAATGGTTTTCGTGACAAACTTGAACGTAATGACATTATCAGCAGTGGTTAATGCATCTGCATACTTGAAATCTATCTCATGCTGTCCCATAGAGACTTCGTGGTGGGAAGCTTCTATGTTAAAGCCCATGTTTTCAAGCGCTACAACGATGTTCTGGCGGATTTCTTCTGCCTGGTCAATGGGAGGGAAATCAAAATAGCCCCCGAAGTCATGCGGTATGTTGGTTGCCTGGTCGTCTTTTCGTTTAAAGAAAAAGAATTCAAGCTCAGGGCCATTATTCATAACATATCCGCGTTTTGCAGCTTCCTGTATCGCCCTCTTCAAAACAAAGCGCGGGTCGCCCTCAAAAGGCTTGCCGTTGGGCTTATAGACATCACAAATCATTCTTGCGACCTTGCCGCCGCTTACGTCCCATGGAAGAATCCTGTAAGTATTGATATCCGGTTTCAGCACCATATCGGATTCTTCTATCCTGACAAATCCCTCGATTGAAGAACCATCAAAAGCTATACCCGATTTCAATGCTTTTTCAGCCTGTGATACGGGGATACCCACGTTCTTGACATTCCCCCCGATGTCTACAAACTGGAGTCTTAAAAATCGTACCTGGTTTTCTTCTATCGAGCTTAATACATCTTCGTTTGTTTTAATCATAATCATCACCCTTAGTTTTAAACCTAAATTACTATATGTGTTAATAAATCATTCTGTGTTATCACAGCTTTTCGATTTGCATCTCTCGCCTGTGTAATTATCCATTCTATGCTATTATCTTTGGATTCTGGAAATGTTTCAGGTGCTATCATTTTTTTCTCCTTTGAAGTTTGTGGTCCCAACATATCCTTTTTTGACAAATGTAGATTCGCTAAACTTTGAATCAACTGTTACAATCTATTTTCCCAAATTGAGAGGTTGCCTCAAAGGATATGTCAAGACCGACTACAAGCTACCGTTTACCTACATATATAGTTTCCTATAAATTTGGATGGTATGGATGGATGGTGCGTATTAAAAAAATATCCCGGTTATCCGTTGAATCCGAGAATATATTTAGCATCAAAAGAATTATCTGTATTATTATGAATGATGAGTTTTCCATAGTTCCCGATACAAGTGTTATCATTGACGGGCGTATTACTGCAAAATTGAAGGCCGGTGAATTCAAGAATGCCAGGGTCATTGTTCCCGAGGCGCTGGTTTCCGAACTGGAAGCGCAGGCAAACCGGGGAAAAGAAACAGGGTTCAAAGGGCTTGAGGAATTAAAAGAACTAAGCGACATGGCAAAAAATGGGGAAATACGGCTTGAGTTCACAGGAAAAAGACCCTCCCTCGAACAGATAAAGCTTGCATCCGCCGGCGAGATAGATTCAATGATACGCGCCGTGGCTGTTGAGAATAGTGCTATTTTTATTACAAGCGACAGGGTGCAGGCTGAAGTCGCCCGGGCCAAAGGGTTGAACGTGGAATATCTTATGCCGCTTATGGAAGAGTTGAAATCCCTCACGATTGAAGACTTTTTCACGGATGATACTCTTTCAGTGCACCTTAAGGCAAATGTTATTCCAATGGCGAAAAGGGGCAGCGTAGGTAAACAAAAACTTGTAAAGATAAGGGACAGTGAATGTTCGGAATCCGAGCTTCATGCAATCATAAAGGAATTTATCGAAAGGGCAAAGCGTGACCCGGAATCGCATCTTGAAATAGAATACGAAGGCGTCATGGTATTCCAGATAGGCTCGATGCGTATAGCCGTTGCCCAGCCCCCGTTTTCAGACGGCACGGAAATAACAGCGGTAAGACCCATCGCTAACGTCAGGCTCGATGATTACAGGCTGAGCAGGGAGCTTAAAGCACGGATTATCGAAAGGCAGCGGGGAGTGCTTGTCGCCGGTCCGCCCGGCGCAGGGAAATCCACATTTGCTGCAAGTGTGGCAGAGGTATTGTACGAACAGGGTTTTATCGTAAAAACAATGGAATCGCCGCGCGATTTACAGGTAACCGATGCAATAACGCAGTATGCGCCGATAAGAGGCGATATGGAAAAAACTGCAGATATCCTGCTGCTGGTCAGGCCGGATTATACGGTTTATGACGAGGTCAGGAAAACCAGGGATTTCCAGGTATTCGCGGACATGAGGATGGCGGGCGTGGGGATGATTGGAGTTGTTCATGCCACACGGGCGGTAGATGCAATACAGAGACTTATCGGACGTGTTGAACTCGGGATAATACCACAGGTCGTGGATACAGTGGTTTTCATAGATAAAGGCGAAATTTCCAAGGTATATGATATTAAATTCACGGTGAAAGTCCCGCACGGGATGGTCGAGCAGGATTTAGCGCGGCCTGTGATAACCGTAGCTGATTTTGAGACTGGCAATATTGAGTATGAGATATACACTTACGGGGAGCAGGTTGTAGTGATGCCTGTCTCCGGGATTGAGAAGGAACGTCCCGGCACCTGGGCCCTGGCGGTCGGGGAGATACAGAAAGAAATACAAAGATACACTCGCGGTGAAGTGAATGTTGATGTCGTTTCCGATTCCAGCGCCACAGTTTATGTTGATGAGGAAGATATAGCGGGTGTTATAGGGAAAGGCGGGAAGAATATCGACCAGATAGAAAGAAAACTCGGGATTCACCTGGATATCAGAGAAAAGGAAAAAAAGAAAAGAACAGGAAAACATGAGATTTCAAGTTTCATGCCTGTGGTTGAGCGTGCAAAGAAGTATGTCGTATTGACAGTCAAAGGATTATCCGGGGAAATCGTGGATGTTTATACGGGCGAAGATTATCTTTTAACAGCGACAGTAGGACGGAAAGGTGATGTGAAAATAGGAAAAGATATTGACGCCGCTTACCGAATCATGGAAAATCCTTCCATTGTGACTTTCCGGCTTAACCACGAAACATAGTGATTTTTCATTTGGCTGCTTCTTCTTCCATGTCTGCCCATGGAGGAAGTATATAGGTTATTACTCTCAGGATTACAAATGGAATTATCAATATTATTATCGCTGGCAGTACGCCCTCCTGGCTAAAGAAAACCGGGACGTATGTAAGTGTTCCGCTAAGGCTTTTTGATATTTCCTGCCCGCCAATGACCACGTTCCATCTCATTGCGAAAACTCCGATTATAACAAAAATAGATGAGATTGATATCATGATCATCTTGAGTGTTTCACGGTTCTTTATAATACCTACCAGAAGCAGCAGCACGAACGGGATGAAGATGCCCATTGTCAATTGCACCCCATAAAAAGTAAATGCGATTTTATCTGACAGAAGCCTGTTGATAATATCGACTTCTTCCCGGGAAGCATATTTCATACTGATAATCTCAAGCAATTCCAGAGTGACATCAAATATAAGGAAAACCCACAGGTAATGCGCCAGTGAATGAAGGCACTTGTGGTCAATAGCATGTTTCCGGATCTTCATGGAAGCGATATACAGTAAAATCAAAAGCGCTATTCCGGACACAATGGCAGACATCAGGAATATGAGTGGCATGAGGGGAGTTGACCACCAGGGATTTGCCTTTATACCGCCGAATATGAAACCAACATACCCGTGAAGGAACGCAGCCGACGGGATGCCTATTATTGCAAGTTTCTTTGCAAGTTTCTCGTCTTCATGCAAAGCTTTTTCAGATATATCGTACGAGAAAAGAGCCAGAGCCGAATATAAAAGCTCTTTCCATCCTTTGGAGTTGTGCGCTTTTTTGACAATATCCTCCCTGAAAGAAAGCCATATCTCAAGCACAACGACTATGAGATAAAATGAATAAATATACCCGAATCCCGACATTGCAGAGGTTACATGGGGCGTAAACATGATTTCAATGCCCCGTTCGGGATGTCCGAGATGTGTAAGAAGAGGCATGGTCGCGACAAGAAGGAAGGATAATGCGGTAAGAAGAGCGAATCTTGCTACAGGCTTTACTTCCTGTTTACCGAAAACGTGATACAGCGACGATGCTATGAACGCTCCTGCCACAAGCCCCGTGATATAAGGATATAATACAATCAGTATGCTCCATTGTATTTCAACTTCGTTGGGATACACGAATCCCCAGATTAGGTTTTCCATCATCGCACTTCCCTGTCCATTCCTACATAGTAGACTTTGGGTTTTGTGCCAAGGTCCGGTTTAAGGACATTGATTCTTTCTTCATCCAGGATTTTATTGACGATGCTGTCAGGATCCTTGAGGTCTCCGAATTTCCGGGCCCCTGTGGGACATGCCTGTACACAGGCGGGCAAAAGACCCTTTGTAATCCTGTGATAGCACCATGTACATTTATCCGCAGTCCCCTTTTCAGTGTTAAAATACCTGGCACCATACGGGCAGCCCTGGATACAATACCGGCATCCAATGCAGTATTGGTAATCCACGAGTACAACACCGTCCTTTGTCGCAAACGTTGCCCCTACCGGACAAACCTGGACGCAGGGTGGATTATCACAATGATTGCAAATTTTAGGAACATAGAAAGCCTTTTTAATTTCTTCAGGCGGGATATCATCAGTGAAGCCGTCGATACTTCCATTGGGTGAATCTATAACTACTTCCCCATCCTGTTTTGTCCGGTACCTTTCAACCCATGTCCTGTAAACAGGTTCATCGAAAGGAACATGGTTTTCAAGTTTGCAGGCGTTTGCGCATCTTCCGCAGCCTATGCATATACGCGTATCGACAACATAACCCCAGAAATGCTCATTCCAATCATATTCACCTGCCGGGATATTTTCTGCCGCCATGCCTTTCATTACTACGGATTCGATAACGGCAGAGCCTGCGGCAGCCCCTATTATTACTTTGCACCCGATTCTTGTGAATTCGCGTCTTGTAACTTCCATTTTCATTCTCCGTTCATATGAACCACGGCTTGTGAGGATTGTGACAATAAGTGCATTTCAGGTCCTCCCCATGAACAGCCGGGTCTATCTGCGGGAAAGTGGTTGGTCTTGCTGCACGTTTATAATGACATATCCCGCAATAGTCCCTTGAATCATTTGCAGGCACTGGCATTTCCCTTATATTGTTAACGTGTTTTCCAGAAGGACCATGGCATGTTTCACAGTTTACGGTTTTATGCCTGTCAGTAACCCATACCGAATAAATGAGCTTATGGCAATTCTCTTCACCGCAGCTTGCGGAACCTGCATATTCCACCGGAAAACCTTTGATATCTCCGAGAGAGTCGCCCCTGTACCATCCGTATTGTCCAAACGACGAAGGCACAACAAGTGACCTTACGAAGATAAATGCAATTATCGCAAGCGCCAGTAAAGTAAATGCTTTCTTCAAATGCGGCTGCATCAGTTACTCACCAACAAAAGGGGTTCTTCCGGATTCATAAATCGTTTTTGCCATCCCTTTATCACTATTTTCTTCTTATCAGGTACCACATAGCCAACAGTGTGATTATCCCTGTCAATCCTATAAAGCCAGGCGTCCTTGGAACTGGCGTGCTTGTTGGAGTTCCGGTGGGCTTAACAAGCGTTTCAGCTTTCCTTATATCTTTGTTGGCTGCATCCAATTGATCTTCAAAATGCGTTAGATTGAATTCATGCCACATGGGCGCAAGATTCTGAAGCTCTGTCAGCGAATTATTTGCAAATTGCTCCGCCTGTGTTACATCGGTTCCGTTCTTTTTGGCCCAGAAAATATCCTGCCTTGTCATATCAATATTGAATTTCAATTTATTTACTCTCCCCAGCAAGTCTTCAGCCTTAAGCGGGATATCATAAGGCGCTATTTTCTTATACACCGAATGGCAGTTCCCGCAGGAAGTCCTGAAATTTTCAGGATTCATGACTGTAAATGTATGAGGGGCGTGGCACGTTGTGCACGTCGGCGCAAGTTGCAGGGATTCAAGTTTCTGGTAATGTTTGCTGGTTTCAAAATTAGCAAGCTCATTAGAATGACATTTTCCGCATGTTTTTGGAACATTGGTATAATAGACAGGGCTTTCAGGGTCAGTGGTATTCTTAAAGTTTACATGCGCTTTCTCTTTAGTTGGTTGTTTTGGGTCTCCCCCGTGACAGGCATCGCATGTCACTCCTTTGAGTGCATGGACAGATTCAGACCACTGCTGGTAGTTCGCAGTGGCAAGCTGCCTCACCCTTTCTTCATGGCATTCAAGGGAGCAACCAACATTTATTTCAAGATGTCTTATTCTTATCTGGTTGAACTTCTGCTGCTCTTCAATAAATGGCGTCAATGTTTTATGGCAATCAATACATGAATTTTCAGAAGCATTTACACCAGGGACTAAAAAAAAGAATCCTGCTAAAATTATGAATGATATAATGGTTTTATTAAATGATTTCACACTCATCTTACTCAAACCTTCCGTTTTAGACAAATACGTTTTTGTCTATTTTCGTTGTCTATACCTATCCGTTTTTATTGTTTATCTAAACTTTTGTTTTGTATAAATAACTTTTGGTTTTAATATCATTATATTTTTATTTTATAGTATTTTCTAATAAGAACCACACACATGGATTGATGCATAAGAATAATCTATATGTCATCGTATTGAAGAGCATGGAATTATCCGATGTACTCAGAAAATTAAAAAATTCAGAGATAAGTCTTGAGGAAGCTGAACTGCAGCTTCGGATAACAAATTTTGAATTATTATCCGATATTGCCAGAGTAGATGTGCACAGGACTAAGAGGGTTGGCATCCCCGAAGCTGTTATCGCCGATTGCAAGACCTGTGAAGAGGTGGTATCCATTGCGCGAGTCCTTTTCAAAAATGAAGGCCGTGCTATTGTAACCCGGGTTAAAGATGAAAATTACAAGGCATTGAAATTGTTAGCACATGAATGCGGGGCAAAAATCAGGCTTGAAAAGCGGGCAAGAATTATTATCTTAGGTGAGCCTGCAGGGAAAAACGGCGGGAAAGTAGGCGTTATTTCAGCGGGAACTGCAGATATTCCAGTAGCAGAAGAAGCAAAGGTGATAGCAGAGGAGATGGGGTGTTCTGTTATTCCAATATACGATGTGGGCGTGGCGGGAATCCACAGGTTATTCCCGGAATTAACCAAACTTGTTGAAGCAGGTGTCGACGCCATTGTGGTTGCAGCCGGACGTGAAGGGACGCTCCCGGCAATAGTATCAGGATTGGTCGGCGTCCCGGTCATCGGGGTTCCGGTATCAACCGGCTACGGCGCCGGCGGGAAGGGAGAAGCTGCGCTCCTGTCCATGCTCCAATCCTGTTCCGTGCTCGCGGTCGTGAATATCGATGCGGGTTTCGTGGCGGGAGCATTTGCCGCAAGGATAGCCAGCCTGGCTTCAAAAAATAGAGAGAAAAACGGACAAGGATAGGAAATCTGTATTTTATATTAACAGTATAACTTATTCCAAATATCATTAAATAAACGAAGATTATTTATATGGTGAAAAGTAAATATGATTCTTGTAAATTTCGATTAATTTTTTATATTAAGTAAAAAAGTTGCAGAATACATAATATAAAATAAAGAGGTAAAACAATATGAGAATTCGAGTAGTAAGCTCAAAAGAGGAAATCAACTCCCTTGGAACAGGCGAAAAGATAATTCATCTTGCCTTCAGGCCTTCAAACAAAGATATTTTCGCATTGGTGCAGGCATGCCCCAATGTGAAAGCCATACATGTCCCGAGTTCCTATATCAAGACAATATCGAATTCAACCCGGATGTTCCTGGACATGCAGGGAATTGCCCTTCTGGAAGGGGATGTGTGGGGTCACAGGAAAGACATCAATGAATATTCAGAGATAAAACCTGCCGTATTCGACAGGATGGAAGAACTGAAATCGCAGGGCTTATCAGAAACTGATATACTGAATAGATTGGGACGGGAAACGCGCCTTAGCAAGGATTTATTAAAATTCTTACTGAAAGAGAAGCCAAAGAAGAAATAATTTTTTTTATTTTTCCTTCTATTTTTCGTATTTTACAGTTGGCATTTTTTTCTGTATTTCATCCAGCAATTGCTCGTCGCTCTTGCCTTCAATTGATATCCCGAGGTCTTTTGCCATCGTTCTAATCTTGGAAGACTTATCCGAAGGCGATTTGTTTTCCTTGATTGATTTCTCAAAATCCTTCAATTCAAGTTCGGTTTCCTGCTTTGCTTTTTTAAACTCACCGCTTGCTTTCCCGAGCGACCGCGCAAGTTCGGGAATCTTGCTTGCACCGAAAAAGATAATGATTATAACAAGTATAAGTAAAATTTCTTGTGTTCCAATTGCCATATCAGACGCTCGCCTTTTTTTCCGGTGAAGTTTTCCCTGATTTAATTATTGACCGGATTTCTTCAATAAGTTGTTCCGTTGTCTTATTCTCTGCATTCAACCCAAGTTCTATTGCTAAATTATGGATTTTTGTGTCTCTCTCATTTATTGGCTTATCCAATCGTTTTAGCTCATATTCGGTTTCCATCTGGGCTTTCTTGAATTCCCCTGTGGCTTTACCCAGGGAGCGGGCTAATTCAGGGAGTTTTGTCGGTCCGAATAAAAATAAAGCTACTATCAAAATCAATAACAATTCTGAAGTTCCTATCATATATCTTATATTGATTTATTTCCTTACTTAAATCTTTGCACGCAAAATCCGGATTTATCTTATTTTGACATAAGACAAATCTCTTCTGAATCGCTGTTATAGCCAATTAACCCTGCATGTCTTGTCCAGTTGATTATTATCCTGAAATAACTCTCGATATCAGCAGTGTTAATTTTATCCTGGAGGAATTTCAAGGTCTCTTTTTTACTGATTTTGTGTTCATCAGATTCCATGAGTTTACTTGTGAGCTCTTTTATTATCTCAACACCTGCAACTTTATCCCTGATGATTTTTTTCCTGTCCCTGATTCCCATTTCAAGGAGGTTCCGGGCGTCTGCGGTCAATTCAATATTGCCGTCAGTCACCCTGACAAACCCCAGCAGTTCAGCTCCATCGATTGACGGGAGTATCTCATCGAGTTCAAGGTCAAAATCAGCAGCGAGGCGGGCAGCGTCCTCTATGCCGCCGGAATCGTTGACCACTTCAAGAAGTCCTATTATTTCGCTTATTGTTACTTTCGGGAAAATCATGTTTTACCTACACTATTAGTGAATATACTTTATCAACCCATCGATAGAATTCAGGGTCTTTCCTGTTGCGCGGTCTTTCTAATTCGATCTTTAAATCCGCAACGATTTTTCCGGGGCGCGGTGAAAGAATGATTATGCGGTTAGCCATATACACCGCTTCCTCCACATTATGGGTTACCATGATTACCGCATCGGGAGGCATGCTGGCCTCAGCCCAGAGCATCAGGAGTTCGTCTTTTAAGTTCTGGGATGTGAGCGCATCAAGAGATGAAAACGGTTCGTCCATGCATAACAGTACCGGTTCCACTGCCAGTGCCCGCGCGAACCCGACCCTCTGCTTCATGCCGCCTGAGAGTTCCCGCGGATAAACCCTTTCAAAATTATCAAGACCCACCGCTTTGATATATTTACAGGCGACCTTTTCAGCTTCTTCCCCGTGTTTTTTTGATTCAAGCACAAGCTCTATATTTTCTTTGACAGTGAGCCAGGGAAAAAGGGCGAAATTCTGGAAAACCATGGACACCTTCGGGTTATCGGGCGCAATCACTTCGCCTTTAAAAAGAACTTCGCCGGATGTGGGTTTTTCAAGTCCCACGATTATTCTCAAAAGAGTGCTTTTCCCGCATCCCGACGGGCCTACAATGCATATAAAATCATTGTCTTCCACTGTGAAATTAATATTATCGAGAACTTGTATCCTATTACCGTCCGATTCATAAGTCTTTGATACATTTTTTATTTCAGCAAGCATCGGTGCCTCTAATCGAATTTATATTTAGCCAGCGCTTTCCTGTACATTGGCTGCCATATAAGCCTGTTAAGGAATATAATAGTTACAGCCATACCCAGTACCGATAACATGACCATGCTTGAATCCGGCGACTGGAACGTTGCCCTGTCGAGCAGGTATCCAATGCCGAACAGGTGAAATTCCTGCCCTTTAAAGACAATATACTCAGCCACGATCAACGTATTCCACCCTCCGCCCCATGCCGTAATGCTTCCTGTAACAAATGACGGGAACATCGCAGGCAGGAGAACTTTTTTCCAGTAGAGCTTCCCTTTTATCCCAAATGATGCGGCGACAGTCTCTACATCTTTGGGTATCGATTTCACTCCTGCTATCAGATTAAAAAGCAGGTACCACTGCATACCCAGAAGTATGAGGATAATTGCCGCAGTATCAAGGCTGCCGTATCTTATGAAAATAACCACCATAGCGGGAAAAAGTGCGATAGCAGGGATAGATGCGGCAACCTCCATAACCGGCATGAGATACGATGACGCTTTTTTGTTTCGCGCAATATAAACGGCAGCCGGAATAGTCCATAAGATACAAATCACATACGCTACGCTTAACCGGAGGAATGAATACACAATTGCAAGCGGAATGGAATAAGCATCACCTGGCAGGTTCAGGAGAATTTTGGAAATCGAAACAATAAAAATATATGCAATGTACGCAAGGACTGAAATTAGAATAAGATACCCCAGGAATTTTAAAGTTCTCTTAATCAATTTATGCTTATGGAATAGTATATACAATGAAACCATTATTTTTGAGAAGAGCTCGAAAATAGAACGGAATAAATATTTGATTATCCGCGTATTGAATATGAACTCGCCCGGTTTTTTTTCACCCGCATATTCATAATTATATTTATCAGCCCATGACTGCATGGGTTTCCAGAAAAATAATTCAAGTAAAAGTATGATAATTACCAGGACGGATAATCCGACAAGCATCAGGGCGATTTTCCCCGAATATGTCGTATCTATCAGGAAGCTTCCAATCCCCGGAAGTTTGTACGTTTCCGACCCTGCCGAAATAATCTCCGACGCTACTAAAAAGAACCATCCTACAGACCATGATACGATGCTGTTGTAAACCAGTTTCGGGACGCAGGCAGGAAGTGTCAGGCTTTCAAGACGCTGCCAGCCGCGAAGCCCGAAACTATCTGCAGCTTCAATGAGTTCTTTTGGGATGGTTGTCAGGGATTCGTAAACCCCGAAAGCCATGTTCCACGCCATGCTTGTAAAGATGAGAAAAACAGCGGCGAATTCTACCCCTGTCCTTCCCGGGATAAGACTGATAAAAAAAAGAACAGCAGCCGGGAAGAACCCGAGTATCGGGACAGACTGGAGAATGTCAAGAACAGGCATCATTATTTTTTTTGCATTCGTATTTGTTGCTGCAATATAACCGTACGAGAGGGCAAAACAGAGGGCAAAGAAATAAGCAAAACCCATTCTCAGCAACGAAGACCCGGCATAATATGGGAGTAATTTAAGGCCTGGAAAGTCGATAATATCAAAAAAATAGAATGCTGATGTAACAGAAATTAAAAATAATATGATTAACAGGATAAAATGTCCTTTCTTCATCGGCTAAATGAAGTCGTAGAATGTATATAATTCTTTTTCAGATTTTCCGCTTTTTACTGCAAAAATCCACAAACGACTTCGCAAAATCGGTATAAGATGCAGCATGAAGGTGCGCATAAGCGGCAAGCGTGTTCTTTACAAGTATGCCGTCAAGCTCGCCCTTTATTCCCGTTCCGCGCTCAAGCCTGATAGCGAATGTTGTATCTTCGGGAATATCAACAATTTCAGAATGGTGGAATTCATGCCCTATGAACGAGGCGCCGGCTTTGCCAATCACGTTATCTTTTACAAAGCTGCCCACGTTGTAACTCACAACCCTTTTGTGCCCCATCAATGTCTTCCCCGGGATAGCCCCGACCATCGCAAAAGTGCCGCTCTGCATGTCAGCCATGTGGTAGTTCCCGCTTCCTGAGACACCTGTCGTGATTTCCTGCGTCAGGTACATAAGTCCGCCGCATTCTGCATAAATGGGCAGCCCTTTGGATGATGCCTGTTTGATGGATTCCCGCATGGAGATATTATCTTCAAGTTCATGCGCAAACAACTCAGGATATCCGCCGCCGATATACAGCCCATCCACCTCAGGCAGGACTGTGTCGTTTACCGGGCTGAAATAAACAAGTTCAGCCCCTGCAAGCTCAAGCAGTTCAAGGTTATCCCGGTAATAGAAATTAAATGCCTCATCCAGCGCCACCCCGATTCTTACTTTCTTTTTATGGGACTGCGCCTTGAAAATATTTTCTTTGGGTTTTGGAAGGGGTTCTGCCGATTCGGCAACTGATATGAATTTATTGATATCAATCCCCTCTTTGATAATCATCTTTATCCTGCCCAGGTTTTCATCAAAATCAGCAAGCTTTCGCCTCCCTTCCATTGCAGGAATCAATCCGAGATGCCGCATCGAGATTTTCATGGAATCGTTGCGGGGGATTTCTCCGATAACAGGCGTACGGGTATATGTTTCAATGGCAATCCTCGCCTTTTCACCATGGCGAGTACTTCCAATATTATTCAATATTACCCCGGCAACGTTCACCTCAAGATCAAAATTCTTATATCCCGAAACAAGAGCTGCGGTGCTGCGTGTTATGCTTCTTGCGTTGATTACAAGGATGACGGGGCATTTTAGTATCTTGGCTATCTGGGCAGTGCTACCGATATCGCTTGTAGCCTCAAGCCCCTCGAAAAGCCCGCGCACTCCCTCGATAACTGCAATGTCAGCCCCCTCATTAGCATGTGAATATACTTCCCTGATAGCTGGCTCGGACATCAGATAACCGTCAAGGTTGCGGGAATGCCTGCCCGTTACCTCAGTGTGGTAACTCGGGTCGATAAAATCAAGCCCCACCTTGAAAGGCTGCACCTTATAACCCATATCCCGAAGCACCGACATGATGCCGATTGAGATTGTGGTTTTTCCGGCTGAGGAGCGGTCTCCAGCAATGAGGATGCGGGGGATATCTATATTTTCTGTCATATTGATTGGTTTTTGTGTTGGATGTGCACCGCAGAGTCGCAAAGACCGCAAAGATTAAATTTTTCCGTGCTTTGCGTCCTTGGCGTCTTTGCGGTGATTTAAATTTTCGTCAATTCTCTCAATCTGATGTCATCAAGCGGCACAGGTATTTTACCTTCGTTTCTCGTCATAATAGTGTGTGCAAGTTTGCGGTAAACCCCGGCAATACTGGAATCCGGGGCTTTTTCAATTACTGAAAAACCTTCTCTTTCGCATGTCTGCACCAGAACGTCCTTCGGGATGAATGCAAGCAACTGGCTTCCGATTTCCTTTGCGAACTCGCTGACTATGTTTTCCTCGTTGTGAGCACCGCGGGAGTTGCAGATAACGCCGTTTAACGTCATCTCAAGGCGCGAAAGTCCTTTGCAGATATTGTTGGCTGCATAAAGCGGCATATATTCGCCTGATGTAAGCACATAAGCTTCGTTCACAAGCCCTTTCTTTACAGGCGCAACAAAACCGCCGCACACGATATCGCCTGGTACATCGTATATCACAAGGTCGGTATCTTCAATCGCTTTTGATATTTTCTTAAGCAGGCTTATTGCCACGATAATGCCCCTTCCGGCGCATCCGATTCCGGGCTCCGGACCCCCGATTTCAACGCATTTGACACCCTTATAGCCGTTGAATACAATGTCCTCTTCTTTTATGTCCATGCCCTCGCGCATCAGGTCCATAATCGTAGGAATACGCCTCCCGCGAAGTAACGTGATGGATGAGTCGCTCTTGGGGTCGCATCCTATTATTGTGACTCGGTAGCCGTCGTCTGCACACGCCGCTGCGACATTTGAGGCTGTGCTTGATTTCCCGATGCCGCCTTTTCCGTAGATTGCAATTTGTTTAGGCATCTTTGCTCATCTCCCGGAGCGTCGCCCCGAATTCCGACTCTACAATGTGGTTTACACCGAGCGTCTTGGGATGCAGGTCGATTTCAACTACAACGTGCTTGTGTCCCATTTCTTTTAGCGGCACTACCTGGCGCGGCCCGTTCGTGATTGAGAATAATTCCATATTCTTTATGTTATCCATGGGAAGCGCATGGGGCACTCCTGTTATTACCGCAAAGTCATAATCCGAATAATTCTCGCCGATTATTTCACTAGCCTTATTCCCCGCTACCGGGTATTCATCAAGCCCTCCGATGATATGATGCAGCTTCATCCCTTTCTGCTTAAGATCATTCTGAATTTCGCGGGCATTTCTCCTGTTCTTGGGAAGACCCAGGTTTTCATCAAGATTCGCCATGTTCACGATGTTTGAGCTAAAGCCTAGCTTTTCAGCCGTCTGTGCAACCGCGAGGTTGATATCAGCGAACATGAACGCTGTTTCTTTCTTTGCGTTGAGTATATTTAATCCTTTTTTGCCCTGTTTCATCAGCTCAAGCAGCCTTTCAGCCACCTTATATTTCAAATCCCCCCTGCTTGGTGCAAGATATTCCTTGCTCGCAGCCCCGTGGCGTTTTTCAACCAGGGTGGCTTCTTTCAGGAGCATCTTTTGCCTCTCAAATTCAGCCTCGCTGATAATCCCGCAGGCAAGAGCCGACTCAAGCGCCATAATAACCCCTTTTGTATTATCCCTGTAGCCCGCATGCACTTCGACCTCGATAACAGGCACGTCAGGCTGGACTTCAGTAACGGCCTCATGCAGTTCTTCGCCGATAATCATGCTTGCGCACGTCCCTACAATTCCTATTCGTTTGGGATTGAATCGCTCGATAACCTTTTTAAGCACTTCGACAAGGGCGTCGTGCCCCCCGAATACGAATCCCGATTCGTCAAGCGATGTTGTGACAACTCTCATGCCGTCCTCTTCCAGAAGCCGGGCATGCTTGAAACTGCATCCGGGAGGACCGTGCAGTATCACGACATCGGTATCTAGGTCACGTAAAGTGTACAGCGCAGCAACTATGGAGCTTGGGCGCGGGTGCATTATAAGAGGTTCTTTTTCTTTTTTTACAGGCATCTTTTTTCTCCGGGAGACCCGTATTTAAAACGGGATTTATGCAAATGATGAAACGGTGGTTTTTATAGGACAGTTTATTGGATAATACTTTCGCATGGGTTAGGGAGCTGTTAACTTAATATAAATTTCTATCGGAGATGTTGTGCGAGATGAAGAACTTACCACAGAGGCGCAACTCAGGCTTAGCATTTTTCATCTTTCTTGCGACGAAACTATACATCTATCTCGCTGAATTAACGCTTAAACATAAATATGTGTACACACATAATTTGTTATGGTGATAAAATGCCTACCATGACCTTATCGGTGCCAAACGACCTCTACGACATAATAAAATCACATAAAGAGATAAAATGGAGTGAAATCGCCCGCAGGGCAATGTGGGAATATGCCATTAAGCTCAATTTACTGGATAAAATCCTCGAAAAAAGTGAATTCACAGAAAAAGACGCTATGGAAATGGATAAAATCATAAAGAGGTCGTTGAGAGAACACTATGAATCTGGGGTTTCTTGATGAGACTTGTGCTAGACTCAAACAGATTATTTGCTGCTCTTATAAGGGATTCTGTCGCAAGAAAAATAATATTGAATCCTAATATTGAATTCATTGCTCCAGATTTCATATTGCATGAAGTTAAAAATCATAAAATAGAGCTTGTTAAGAAAAGTAAGTTAACTGAAAATGAATTTGATATTTTATTTGAATCCATATTCGAGAGCATAACTATTGTTCCATCCGAGGAAATCAAGCCATATTATAAACGCGCAAAAGAAATAATGGAGAATATCGACCCTGACGATGCTGTTTTTCTGGCACTTTCTTTATGTGTTCCAAATGATGGTATCTGGACAGCAGATACGCATTTTGAGCAACAGAAGGTTGCCAGGGTGTGGAAGACAGACGAATTAATGGAAGTATTGGATTTGGGGAAACGAGGATTATAATTCTCACACCATATTTTAAAAAACCATAACTTCTTTGAGTACGAAATGTGTACCTAAACCAATAATATGATAACAACCCTGAAATCCATCCCCCGCATAGGCGAAAAGACCGCCCACCGCCTCATCGAGCATTTCGGCGGGGAAAAGCAGGCGCTTGATGCCATAATAAACCATGACATAGCGGCTCTCTGCGAGCTTGAAGGGATGACGGAAAAATCCGCCATAGCCCTCGTTCTGGAAGCAATCGCGCTGGATGAAGGCGCAGGCATTCGGGATTTCCTCAGGACGAACGAGGCGTATGAGATATACGAACGCATCCTTGAGCTTATTAAAGGAGCTGCCCACACCGGGCATGCAAAGAGCAAACTGAACTTATATTTCCCCTTACCTTCGCATAAAAAAGATAAAATTGAAAAAACGCAAAAAGAAATTGGCGCCATTATCGGGAAGGCAGGAAAGCTTGATGAAAATGAACTCTCGGCTCTTTTATCAAAAATAAGGCCCATAAAGACGAATTTCAACATCCCTGCAATCAGGGACAGGGTGATAATCGCGACAAATGCCGGGGAATTCGAGGCAGCCAAAAAATTCCCTGTGGCAGTACAGCTCGTTTCAGACGCCAGGGAAGCAGTGGATGTAGCCCGCGGATATTCCCATGTCATCGCAAGTACAGACTTTGCAGGAATGGATTTCCCTGATGACCTGGATATTGATTTCATGGATATCAGGAAAGCCGGGATGTGGCAGGTAGCGCCTGAAAAAGAACTCTCTTTCTTTACAAAAAATATTGAATCCATCACTTCTGCAATTTCAGCGCTGGGGCTCATAAGGCAGCACAGCCCGGATTTCTGCGGCAGTATAACAGATGAGGAGCTTGAGCGCATGTCATCGTGCCTGGCAAAGCTATCACCTGCCGGGGACTTAAAAAGCGGGCTTGACAGCGAAATAGACAGGTGCAGCTCCATTTATGACAGGTTAAACGATGCTGTTACGGATGCGGAAAGGAAAGCAAATCTTGAATTTGGCGCACTCATAGAAAAAAGTTCCATAACAGTAAAGGGTTTTGACCTGCTAACGGTGATGGACGGTAGTATTAACCGCCTTTTTGAGAAGGAGATAAAAGAAAAATACAACACCGTAACAGCCGCAGCGCTTCGCTCCGTAGTTTCCAGACTTGGCTTGAACCCGACAGAATCCCACTATGTTAATAATTTCTTCGGGGATGAGGTTTCACATCCCATAAAAGTAAACCCGCGTGCTGTCGATGGATTGAAAAACCACATGCTGCGCATCATTGCATCGAAAAAACTTGTGCTTTTAAGAGAAAACGCACGCACGCTTTCAGCTTTAAAGGAGACTGCATCCCTCATGGTGCGCGAGGTTCTTGATTTCGACGTGGGCTACACGATTGCGTGTTTTGCAGGAAAATACAGGCTGAATATGCCTTTGCTCAACACCAAAAACGGGATAGGCATGACAGAAGGAACCAATCTTTTCCTTGAAAATGCAGTCCCCATAAACTATACGGTCGGGGTTTCAGGCATGAACTCCGGGCTGAGCACGCTAAAAGATGCCCGTGTCGTCCTTTTGAGCGGCGTGAACTCAGGCGGGAAGACCTCGACGCTTGAATTGCTCGCACAGGTCGTCATATTAGCCCACATGGGTTTCCCGGTGCCTGCAAAGGAGTGCGAAATTGGTCTTGTCGAGGAGTTTTTCTATTTTGGAAAATCCAAAGGAACGATGGATGCCGGGGCTTTCGAGAGTACGATTAAGGATTTCTCGGCAGTGGCGAACAATAAGAGAAAGATTGTACTTACAGACGAGATGGAATCCATCACTGAGCCCGGAGCGTCTGCTAAAATAATCTCAGGCATACTTGAGGAACTGGATGATAATAACGGGCTTGGGGTTTTTGTGAGCCACCTTGCAGAATCCATACTCAAGAATACAAATCACAGTATCCGCGTTGATGGAATCGAAGCAAAGGGTCTTGATGAGCACCTGAATCTTATCGTTGACAGGAACCCGCGATATAATTACCTGGCGCGCAGCACGCCTGAGCTTATCGTAGAGCGGCTTGCGAGGAAGAATAAGGATAACGGGTTCTTTGAACGGTTATTGAGGAAATTCAAATAACTTATGAGAAAACACCCTTATGCATCTTGAATTAATCCAGCCTGTTGATTGCCTGTGCGATTTTACCTATGATTTTTACTGGCAGCATAAGGGAGAGCGCCTTTCGCCTTCAGGTATTATCCCGCATCAGAAGGGCACGTCTTATACGTATGAAGACCTCGTATCTTGTTTGAAGAGAGAAGAGGATGTGCATATTAAAGGGAATGTCGGCCGCAGGCTTGGGAGCAGCCTCGGTGTTGACTTGAAATTCTTTGGTGGGACGGGCAGACCCATTGATGTTGGCTCGATAATCGTGGATGGCGATATTGATACCCGGATGGGCATCAGCATGGTTTCAGGGTCTATCTACGTCAATGGCAATGTCAAACAACCGATAGGCAATGTGGTTGAAGTAAAGTCTGACCGCACGGGTTATCGAAAGTTCAGGTCGGTTACAGGTTTACTCCATGAGGGATTAAAAGATGAAATTCTTCCTCCCAATTTCCTGAGTGGAAATGATTTGTTCCTGAAGGATGGCATAATCCGGGATACGATAGCGGCGAGGCTTGATGCTGATAAGACCGTTACAATGGAAGGGGATGCGGGCATGAGCACAGGCATACTGATGAAGCGCGGGTTCGTGCGTGTGGATGGCGATACGGGCATGAACACGGGTGTGCTCCAGAGAGGAGGGATTCTCATTGTTGGCAACACCGGGGAGTTTGCTGGCGCATACATGAAAGGAGGCACCCTGATAATAAGGGGAAAAGCTAAAGGTTACGTGGGCGCAAACATGAAAGACGGGGTGATTTTCTACAAGGGCGAAGCGATGCTGCCCGCCAGCGCGCCTGATGACAGCGATATAAAGATGCTGGTCAAGCATCTCGATATAAGCAAGGTTGAGGCGATGATGTTCAGGAAATTTTTGCGATAGGCACAACTTTTAATTCTGGTGTTTGCTTCAGTCCCGGATTTTGGCGGGAATTTTCAGTTTATTCTGATTTATCAGAAAAGTTTAAATATTCAGAACACAATTTACCATCCAAGGTGATAAAATGGCAAAGAAAGATGAAAACAAATCTTGCTGTACTCCTTCAAATATGGGTTGCTGCAAGGTAGAGTCTGTAATAACTGTAGATGACAGGGGGCAAACGGTACTTCCCAAAGATATCAGAGATAAGGCAAAAATTCATGCTGGAGATAAACTGGCTGTTATAAGCTGGGAAAAGGGCGGCGAAGTATACTGTATCTCTTTAATCAGGGTCGAGGAGCTCGCAGAGATTGTAAAGGGTATGCTTGGACCGGTGATGAAGGATATACTGGAGAAATAAAAGGAGGTATCTGAATGAAACAAAAGGAAATAAAGAAAGCAGTACGGGAAAAATATGGCAGCATAGCCAGAGAAGGCTCCACCTGCGCCCCTTCTGCTTCCTGCTGCAAAAGTGTCAGCATTGAAGCGGAAATCAGCAAAAGAATAGGATACGACGATGAAGAGCTAAGCTCAGTACCTGAAGGCGCAAATCTCGGTCTCGGCTGCGGGAACCCTCTAGCTCTTGCCTCGTTAAAAGAAGGGGAAACCGTGCTCGATCTTGGTTCCGGCGCCGGGTTTGACTGCTTCATCGCAGCCAACAGGGTAGGGAAAGAAGGGAAAGTCATCGGTGTGGATATGACGCCTGATATGATTGACAGGGCAAGGGACAATGCAAGAAAAGGTAATTACACAAACGTAGAGTTCAGGCTCGGGGAAATCGAGAATCTACCGGCGGCTGATAATTCCGTTGATGTTGTCATTTCAAACTGTGTCATCAACCTCGCACCCGATAAAAGCAGGGTTTTCAAAGAAGCTTTCAGGGTGCTAAAGCCTGGCGGCAGGCTGATGGTCTCAGATATTGTGCTGTTAAAGGAACTTCCCGATCCCATCAGGGAATCCATCGAAGCTTATATCGGCTGCGTTGCCGGTGCCACAAAGAAAGATGAATACTTAAAAACAATAAAAAATGCAGGCTTCAGAGATGTACAGGTGCTTGAAGAAACGAGTTTCCCGGTTGAGTTTTTGTCTAATGACCCGGTTGGGAAAACAATTATTGAGAAACTCAAGATGCCGATAGATGAAGTTAAAGAAATCGGGAAGTCTGTCATTAGTATCAGGGTACAGGGAAGAAAATAGAATAACCGGGATTAAGCGAAGTCAAATAAGGGTGAATAATTTTGAAAGATATAATTGAAATTATCAAAACAAGGCGAAGTGTACGGGATTATAAGGAAGATCCCGTATCGGATGAGGATATAAAATTCCTGATAGACTGCGCAAAATACGCCCCATCGGGTATGAATATGCAGCCATGGAGCTTTCTAGTGATACAAAACAAAGAAGTGATTAACAAGCTCTCTGAAGACGGTAAAAAGGCAATGATACCGCTTGCCGAACAGATTGTAAATAATCCCAATAAAGCACCAGGTTTCATTTCTTTTCTCAAAACAAAGGGCACCAGCTTGTTTTACAATGCTCCTTTGCTTGTAATAATACTTGGAAATAAAAAATCAGTGACTGCCGATTGGGATTGCGCGATGGCTGCACAGAACATGATGCTTGCAGCGCATTCCAAAGGTATCGGCAGCTGCTGGATTGGGCTTGTGATGCCTGCTCTCATGGATGAAAAGATATTGAAAGAGCTTGGCGCGCCCCCATGCTATAAAGCGGTTGCTCCATTGATATTCGGATATCCTCGGGGTGAAACCGTAATGCCTGGAAGAACTGAGCCCGAAGTTAAATGGTTGAGATAGAATTATGAAAAATTTATTGAAAAATCAGACTGAAACAATAACAAAAGAAATTGTTAAGACCGGGTCATGTTGCGGTTCTTCAGGC
This sequence comes from Candidatus Methanoperedens sp., assembly GCA_041494705.1. Classification (GTDB taxonomy): domain Archaea; phylum Halobacteriota; class Methanosarcinia; order Methanosarcinales; family Methanoperedenaceae; genus Methanoperedens. The sequence continues at coordinate 85,772 of JBGQBI010000003.1, read as the reverse complement.
TGTGGATCAGAGCCGATATCGACATTATCCGGGAAGGCACATGTTATCAAATCCACGTCTGGAGACATCACACCTGCAAATCGCCGGGATCATTTGATGGCACGCCTGGGTGTGAAACGCGAGCAGCATCTAATAGAACCCGGGCTTTACACCATGGGAAAGCCCACAAAAGAATCGCCTGTTTTTGTCAGCGCAAATTATACACTCAGCTTTGATGCCTTAAGATCCGCATTGTATGGTAATGATTGCTATATCCTTGTGCTTGATACAAAAGGTATCAATGTCTGGTGTGCCGCAGGTAAGGGAACATTTGGAACTGATGAACTGGTACACCGGATCGAAGCTGTGGGACTTAATGATGTTGTCAATCACAGCACACTGATCGTTCCCCAGTTGGGCGCAACAGGAGTGGATGCACGGGAGGTCAGGAGACGCTGCGGATTCAAAGTCGAATTCGGTCCGGTGAGAGCAGCCGACCTGCCGGAATATCTGAAAACACATAAGGCAACCGAAGAAATGCGCCGCGTGCGATTTACTCTCTCTGATAGAATTGTCCTCATACCTGTGGAGATGAAAAATTTCCTGATTCCTGTGTTGATCGCATCTGTAATTTTAACACTTACAGGAAACTACACAGCGGCAGCCGCTGCCATCGCAGCCACTTTCTCAGGGTTAGTATTATTTCCAACCCTGCTGCCATGGATACCAACTACTGATTTTAGCACCAAGGGATTCCTTATAGGAGGATTGATGGCACTGCCATTTACTCTGAATTCATTTTATGGCATGACGGATGAAACCCTGTGGTTGCGCTATGGTTGGGCCCTGACTTATATGCTGGTCATGCCGACAATAAGTGCTTTTCTGGCACTGAACTTCACAGGTTCTTCAACATTTACATCCGTAACCGGGGTCAAACGCGAGATATTTACATATATGCCAAAAATGGCATGGATGTTTGGAATTGGCATTATCCTGGTAATTGTATTATCATCAATCAAAATATTGGGAGGAATTTGATATGTTTAATTCGTATGCTTCAACCACTCTGAAATACGATCCGAAATTGTGTATCAACTGCGGGATGTGCAGTACAGTATGTCCCCACGGTGTATTCAGTCCGAATGGAAAGATTGCACAATTGGTGAATCCAAAAGCATGTATGGAATGTGGAGCCTGCCAGCTTAACTGCCCGACAAAAGCAATAAAAGTGGACAGCGGCGTTGGATGTGCATCGGCAATGATGCTGGCTGCAGTCAAGGGACAGAAAGAGGTTGCATGCGGGTGTGAAGGTTCATGTTAAAAATGAAATGACTAAAATAAAATCAGGACGTCCAACAAATATGGATAAAATCGCAAGGAAGAAAAATATTTTTTGAATTGCGTATAATGGTTCCGATATATGAGACGTTTTTGCTGGAGCGTACTCGCGGATGCAAAATTTGTAAATTATTACTTATATCCAATAAAGAACAATCTATCAAATGGAAATAAAACCTTACCATTTGATTGTAATTTATAATATTTTTTACATTCAGTTAATACTTCCTGCTCAAATTCTGATTTCATTTCATCAGAAGGCAAACAATCAAGATAAGGCTTCAGTCCTGTAGTTCTTACAAAATCTATTACAGATTCCTGGGAATTTAAAATGTGGAAATAGGAACTTTCCCATAATTCAACTCTTGTCGCTAATTTACTGATTATATCATAATAAAAGTCCAAATCTTTTAAAGTAAAAAGTTCTTCACAGCCTTTTGAATAGTTTTTCCAATTATAATTATTTGCTACAGTCTCAATTGCTACATTAATTGGCATATTCTTAAACTTGGGTATCTGTACTGCAATAGCACCTCCAGGATTTACACAATTAAATAATTTTGGCAAAAGTGTCTCATGATGAGGAATCCATTGAAGTGTTGCATTAGAAAAAATAAGGTCATATTTAATATTTGAATCAATATTTTCTGCATTATCAAGAATCCATTTTTGTTTTGGATAATCTTGTCTTGCTTTCTCAATCATTGTGATTGAGTTATCCAATCCGACTACCTCACTGTTTGGCCATCGATTCACTAATATTTGTGTACTATTTCCAGGTCCGCAACCGATATCGATTATTGATTGGGGTTGCGCAATATTAATTCTTGAGACTAAATCAATAGCGGGTTGAGTCCTTTCTGATTTAAATTGTAAATACTGTTCTGGATTCCATTCGTTCATTTCAATCACCTTTTGTTTGCCTCGATATTGCACTTAACGTTTTCAATAAATTGTGCCATGATGCTTGCTTGCTGTTAGCGGTAGTTTTTCTTTTATCTATAAGAACATTCCTCCAGATACTTCAATTTTTTGTCCATCAAGTATTGATTGATTAATTCTATGACACAATTCAATCCAGCTCATGGCGCAACAATCGAAAATGGCTTCTTATCCCTCTGGCAGAGTATCTGTACTACGTGGCGACCAGAGTATAAGCTTGATATGACTCCCCCACCGGGGGTTGCCCACTGGCCGGCCATATAAAAATTCACAAGACCGGGAAGGGTCTTATTGATCCGGGCATTGATTATTTCCGAAGACATTAGCCACCCCTCATAGGCTCCTTTATAATTGCGGGTATAACGCCACCACGTGTAAGGAGTGGCAACATCAATAATCTCCGCTTGCGACGAGATGCCGGGATAGCGCGCCTCAAGCCGCTCCAGCACTTGATTAGCAATTCGCTCTTTTTCAGCTTCGTAGCTATTTCTATCCTTTTGCAGCTCGTTCCACCAGTCCCAATCAGTCTCGAACATTACCTGCACCACGGTCTTGCCCGGTGGAGCAAACCCGTCGGAGTAGTTAAAAATTCGTACCGTAATTCCATCAATAGCTTTTCTGCCTGTTGTGAAGGGTTGCTCCAGTTTTATGATATTCAGGCTTGATTCACCTTTGAATTCACGGGCAACCCCGAAGCTTATCATAACGAGGGGACGGGTTAGCTTCCAGTTCTTGTAACGCTTCTCAATCTCCGCGTCCACATAGCGTCCCTCCAGCATCTCAAATATTGTGCTGTATCCATCGGCGGCAGAGACCACGATATCTGCACGGTGCTCGCTGCCATCAGCAAGGCGCACGCCCACAGCCCTACCGTTTTCCACAAGGATCTTCTCAACAGTAGCCCCGTAAGTCACCTGCCCGCCCAGGTTCCTGTAATGCTTCTCGATAGGAAGGACAAAGTTGAGCGAACCCCCCTCCAGCAGCGCCAGTTGCCCGTCAGCCAGCAGTCCAAGGAGCATAAGGATGAACCAGACAGGCACCTCTGGCAGGAACATGTTTTCGAAGATATATCGCAGCCAGGGATCATGAATAGCTTTCCCGTAATCTGCGGCGGACCTGGCATATCTGCCGGTGAAGTATTTGAAAAACCGGCGCATCTTCCACATCTGCTTGAGCTTGTCCAGGAAGCCCAAAAGCTCCTGGGGCTGGCTCATGCCCATATCCCCCATATCGGTTCCCTGCATGGCCCGGGCGCCGGCGACCAGGTCATCGATGATTCGTGAATCGGTAGGCGAGAGAGCTTTTAACTCCTTTGCCAGGAGGTCTAAATCCCGGGTGATATGAACGCTTCGCCCGCTGGCTTCATCAATGAAACGACAGTAGGAGGTCATGTCGAGGAAACGATTGGATTGAGCTGTACCCAGTTCGCGGTATAATTCATATATTGACTGCCCTGGCTTGTGACACATCAGGAAATGAATGCCGCCATCGATTATGTAGCCTTTGCGTTTCCAGCAGGTGGCCACTCCGCCCGGCGTGGTATGGTGCTCGAAGATGTGGGTTTGATAACCGTTCATCTGTGAGTAGCAGCCTGTGGAAAGACCCGCGAGGCCAGCCCCGATGATAATAATTGATTTACCAGTCATTTTTCTCCCTCAATTTTGGGTAATCAGATTTTTCTAGCATCGCTGTATCACCTACAATCCTGCCGTCGCGCATGGTTATAATCCTTTGCGTTTGCCTTGCAATTTTCATTCCATCATAATTTCATAATCCTTATATGCATTTTTTATCCGTTTGGAAACTTTCATGGTGAGATATGAGATTATTGAAGAATTCTTTTAAGGGGAGTTTTGTTGGAAGCTCGGTATGAATAAAATCAAAGATATCATAATCAGAGGTAATGAGACTGCCTTTGTTACATTTGTGTAACTTTTGTTACAGGCCTGTTTCCTAACTCCACACTCGTGCCAGATTTTATTTAAGCATTTCCAAATCCATTTTTCTTCTGGTGATAAAAAAATGAATCAATTTATTCCTAAAACTATGCTAGCTGCTATTTTCGAAAAAAATAGCGTATGGCCAACGGTTCGCCAAATTCCTGTTCCACAGCCCGGCCCGGGAGAGGTTCTGGTTCGTATGGCAGCCGCGCCGATCAACCCATCTGATTTGGGTTTTTTAAAGTATGACGTGCCTAAACAGTTTCCTTTTGTAACGGGCATAGAAGGCAGTGGAACGGTGGTCGCATCCGGGCCTGGTTTTTTCCCGCGTTTGTTTTTGGGAAAACGCGTTATCTGTTCCGCATCGACATCTGGCGGCACTTGGGCAGAGTATATGGTAACACGAGCAGCATCTTGCATTCCTTTGCGAAAGAATCTTTCTATGGAACAAGGAGCGACCATGCTGGTTAATCCCTTAACAGCCCTTGCATTCATTGATATCGCAAGGAAAGATAAACACACCGCTATTGCGAATACCGCTGCGGCCAGTGCGCTGGGACAAATGATTTTACGGTTGGGCATGAAATATCATATCCCGGTTATAAATATCGTGAGAAAAAATGAGCAAGAGAAAGTATTAGATTCCAGAGGCGCCAAGTTCATTATTCGGAGCGACGAACAAAATTTTGCAGATAACTTCCGTAATTTAGCACATGAACTGAAGGCGACGCTTTTGTTGGATGCGGTGGGGGGCGAATTGGCCCGGCAGATGCTGGAAGCCGCACCTTATGGCAGTACCTTGTTGGCGTACGCCAATCTCTCTGGAGAAAAAATAGTAATAGATCCGCATCTATTGTGGCATGAAGAAAAAAATATTGGCGGATTTTTTCTTGGAAACTGGGTTAAAAAAAAGAATATTATGCAAATGATAATGGATGTGAGACGGGCGCAAAGCATGGCTTCCAATGAGTTGCAGACCACTATTCAAAAACGTTTTCCGTTGTCAGCGGCGCGGGAAGCTCTTGAATTATATCGGGTTAATCCGACAGCAGGCAAAGTCCTTCTTGTGGCTGATACACAAGCAATGCCGTTGGTATGATGGGCAATTAAAAACAAGGAGGCAATTATGACAAAAATTAAAGAATTAATTTCTAAGGAACATAAAGAGGTTAAAATGACAAATTCAAAACAAATTGCAGGGTTGGTCGGCCCCACGCTTATTGCGATGGCTATATCCGAAGCGATGAATCTTCATATCTGGGCGGTAAATATTGCTCCTATCACTTATCTCGCTGGCATCTTATGGTTTGTTGCCGGTCTTTCAATCGTCCGTGCCCACAATCGCTGGACGGCTGGCTGGCCTGTGATGGTAACGCTCGTGGGCTGGTTTGCCCTTCTCGGTGGTCTGTTCCGGATGTTCGCTCCAGAAGCACAACAGGGCCTTCAAAATACTCCCACGGTCGGAGTGTACATATTTGATATAGTTCTTTTCGCAATAGGCGTTCTTTTGACTTTCAAAGCCTATAGTCGAGAAGATAGCAATACTGCCGCTCCTTGATATAGGGATGCTCAATTGTAATGCAAACTCCAAACTAAACAAATTATCTATGACAAAAATTAAAGAATTAATCTCAAAGGAAAGGTCGCAATACCTGGTCTTTACTGGCTTATCCATTGGAGTTGTAGTGCTGACAGGAATAATTTATTTTTCTAACAATCTTCTTTTTCAGCGATTTATCGGCGGAATAAATCCTTTAATAGCCTCCTTTTTTATTTTCTTCTTGGGCGTTATTTCTTTAACTTTTCTTCTTTCCAGAGGTTGGTTCGCAATTTATAAAAAGGAGAATCTTAAAGGGCTGTTTCGCCGTTCCAGTTTTGCAGCGGTATTTGCGTTAATAACAATCCTGGTTGTTGATCTTAACGTTCCTTTCCCTGCTGATTTGAACGTTTTGTTTCCTGAATCCCTGTTATTTTACCCGGCTATCGGATTTTTTGTTGAAATCCTTTTTCATGTATTGCCCCTTTCGATACTCTTGATTTCCCTGACTTCGATTTTTAAGAAGGCAAATCATAAAAATATTATTTGGATTTGCATTATCATCGTCTCGCTGTTGGAGCCCGTTTTTCAAACTATACCGCTGTTTTCTTCAAGCCATTACCCCTTATGGGCTGCAACAACTGTTTTGCTTAATTTGTTTTTATTTAATTTGTCCCAGTTATACATTTTTAAGCGGTATGATTTCATCTCGATGTATTCATTCAGGCTTGTGTATTACCTGATTTGGCATATTGTATGGGGTTATATGCGTTTAAAAATACTGTTTTAATTTTACTAAAAATTGAAGAGCTGCGGCTTTGTTTTCTTTTAATCATTAATATCAAGTACAAGGATAACATTTTGTCCAGTAGTACTGGAAGAGCTTTTTGCACCACTCTCTGAATCGGTCGTCATAGCCGAAGATGGCAGTATTTTGATCAATCTTTCCATCAGGTCCAGGTAGTTCCAGCATGCAAAAGTTATCGCTTACGATTACTGATATTTTGATCTCATCTAATACTTTGATCTCTAGCTTTTTCCTGTTTTTTTCGCTAAGTGGCCCGCTAAATGGCTTAGTAGGGCACATGCATTTTGGAAGTATTACTCTTATTTCCAATCCCTCTTCCAATTTCTTTTCGATATCGGGCAGATGGTGCCTGGGAAAATCATCGGACATGTACCACATGTAGCTCTTTATACCGTCGCCCAATTTTTCATGGGTATTTAAAATATTATAGACACCTGTTATGATTTCTCCTTTAGATAGAGCGTCTATTTGTCCTAGAATATCAAGTGGAATCGGTGCAGTATCATGTTCAAGGAAGTATCCTGATTTCTCCGAAATGAAGTTCAGGTCTGATATGCTGGATAAAACCAGTTTCCCGAAGAGTGTATTATGATATCTTCCGTCCCCTTTTTTCTCAATTAGCCGGACTTCTGTTAATCTTGATAATTGTCTTGATGCTTCTGTCGAGTTCATGTCAACTTCTTTGATCAGGTTGGTGAAGGTCATCGGTTTTTCATCAAGGGTCTGGAGTATTCCAAGCCTGTTTTCTGAAGACAGTTCCGTAAATAGCTCGTAGACTTTCATTGTTTTTCCTCGTTACATTTGTGTAACCTTTGTTACATGCCTGTTGTCTTACTCCATATTCGTGCCAGATTTTATTTAAGCATTTCCAAATCCATTTTTCTCCTGGTGACAAAAAAAATGGTCGGACACGAATTTGCATTCTATGTGACCCTGAAGCCAAACATGATAAAAGACCTCAAAATCAGATGCGACTACAAGGAGGAATTTGAGTTCGGAGGCACCCTGGAAGCCGATGAGATTACGATGGTCGAAGGCGAAATCCTGAGGGTCGCGGGCAAATTCGGTGTAATAGACTTGGGCATATCAAGTCTCGAGTTGAAGAAGATCATTAAAAAAAGTGGTGAAAAAAATGAATAAACAGAGAATACTAACTATGGTTGCAGTGTTTGCACTCATATTCATGATTGCTCCTGCTAACGCTGAACTTGAAATCGTACTGGATCAACTCTCACCCCAGCCAGTTGAACCGGGTCAGGATTTAACACTGTCAGTCAGGCTTGATAATCAATTTAGCGATATAGAAAATGTAAGGCTTGAGATTCTTCCTGACTCGCCAATTAAACTTAAAAATGAAAATGACCGCATTATCGATGAGGGAAGGATTATCAAATATGGCGCTGTAGCTGAAACCTATCTGCTTCATGTCGATCCTCTCGCAACTTCCGGTTCATACGATATTGAATTCAGGGCACGATGGTTTAGCAATGACATGTTGAGTGAAACCAACAAAACCTTCAAGGTAATGGTACGAGGAGCACCTCAACTCATGATTTCTAACATCACGGTAAATCCTGGGCGCATAAGCCCGAAGGATAAATTTAATATTACGTTTTCAGTCTCAAATGATGGAACCGGTACGGCACGAGAAGTACAGGTAAGCGCTGTCACGAACGGTCTGCCTTTCGTATCTGTGGATGCTGATACAAAGAATATAAAGAGACTTGAATCCGGGGAATCCATTCAATTGAGCTACGCTATCCAGGTTAAAGACAAGACCGAAATTTCATCGTACTCAATCCCTATCAAAATGGATTATAAGGATGAGAACGGGGATAACATAAGTTCGAAAAGTTTCGCAGGCGTCCGGGTCCTTGGAAAGGCAGAACTTGCGATTTCAGACCTGAAAATCGAGCCGCAAAATCCGGTTGAAGGTGACCTTGTCACTGTGAACATGCGCATTGAAAATTCAGGAACCGGTGAGGCGAAATCTGCGAAAGTCAACCTCGATGTCCCATTTAAAGGGACAAGAACCGCTTTCCTTGGCAAGATCAAACCCGATGATGATGCGCCAGGCGTTTTTACCTTCTACGCAGAGAAGGGTGGCGATATTCCTTATTCTGCCAATATCGAATTCGAAGATGATCTCGGTGTCCGGACTGTCACCGAATCATTAAACCTCTATGTGCGCAGCCCGAATAAAAATGGCATGGCAGCACCGGCTATTGTGACTCTGCCGCTCATAGCGGTGGGCGTATATTATCTTCACCGCAGGAAAAAATCAGATAATACTAAATGAAGAGGACATATGTTCAATAACGTTAAACTATCGTTGTTTCTGGCATACAGGTCAATGATGAAAGGAAATAAAAGCACTCTGCTTTTAATAATCTTTATAATGTCCTTAATCTTTGTAAATTTAGTATTCATAGGTTCCATTTTTCTTGGAGTGACTGAGGCAACCAACAAACAGGTAATCAACTCTCTGTATAGCAATGTAGTGCTCGAACCCAAAAAGGATGAAAAATATATAAGCGATGTTTATTCCCTGGAACAAAAGATAAAAGGCGTTCCGGGTGTAGTGGGCATCTCATCACAATATGTAACGGGCGCTACACTTTCCTATAAGGATAAACATGGAACCTGGACTTTGCGTTCCATTAATCCGGATGACGAGATGAAAGTGACTACAAATCATAATTACCTGATCGCCGGCAATTACCTGAGCAGGCTTGACGAGAACGAGATCTTACTTGGAAAAGAGATTTCAGGAGGGTATGGCGGTGATCTTGACTATAGTTCACTTGGAGTTAAAGTTGGTGATAGCATAGATGTGCTGTTCGATAATGGAGTTAAAAAGAGCTACAGGGTAAAGGGAATTTTTGATGCGAATTTCATACAAACCAATACGATGGCATACATCAGCCAGAAAGAGATGGAATCCGTAGTCGGTCTGGAAGACAAAGCTTCACAAATACTGGTCAAGACCAGAGATAATGGAAATGAAGACTGGTACATAAAACAGTTTTTAGAGATGGGTATTAAAGAAAAAATAAAACCATGGACTGTCTATGCCGGCATGGTAAAAAACATAACAAACAGCTTTGACATGATAGCAATGATGATAACTGCAATCGGCTTGTTTGTCGCGGTCATTACTATTTTTATAATAGTCTATACCAGTACTATCACCAAGCGAAGGCAGATAGGGATTTTGAGGGCTGTTGGAATAGAAGAATCCATAATAATACAATCGTATATCTTCCAGGCATTGTTCATCGTGGTTTGCGGCATATTTATCGGCTTGATAATAATATTTTTTGCCATAAAACCATATTTCATCGAGCATCCATTGAAATTTCCTATCGGACTCGCTTCATTAATGATTCTTCCTGAAAAAGTTTCGATGAATGTAATAAGCCTGATAATAGCTGCGATTGCTGCCGGGTTTATACCTTCATGGATGGCAGTCCGTAAAACGATAATAGATACAATATGGGGTGATTAAAATGACAGGTGTTACCGAACCCATTTTAGAAATAAAGGGACTTTCCAGGATTTATGGCATGGGAGAGGTGAAGGTGAAGGCACTGAACAAAGTCTCATTCGAAATTTCGCGAGGGGAATTTGTAGCTATTATGGGTAAGAGCGGAAGCGGCAAATCAACACTGCTGCACCAGCTCGGATTACTCGATATGCCTAACTCCGGTGAGATTATTTTTCATGGAAATAACATTTCAGGACTGCCGGAATCCCGGAAGGCGAAATTCCGTCTGTCGAAATTCGGTTACGTCTTCCAGGAGTATGCACTTCTGCCCGAGCTTACTGCACTTGAAAATGTTTATCTGCCTGCAATGGCGCTCGGCAGGAAGAAGGAAGAGTATATGAAAGCCGGGACTGAAGCACTTGAACAGGTCGGACTTGGCACAAGGCTGCATCACCGTCCCCGTGAGATGTCGGGAGGAGAACAGCAACGTGTGGCGATTGCAAGAGCACTGATAAACAAACCTGATATATTGTTTGCAGATGAGCCGACGGCAAATCTTGACAGCGCCTCTTCAGAACAGATAATTGAGCTATTTCAGAAATTAAATAGGGAGACCGGACTCACGATCCTGATGGTGACGCATGAACCCGATGATATGAAGTATGTGAGCACGGTAGTCTGGCTCAAGGACGGAGAACTTGCAGAGCGGGGGACATGATAAAAAAATGGGTTCAAATCCCATCCTCCGCATGTTTTTAACTTTTTAAGCAGGCAATTATGACAAGAATTAAAGAATTAATCTCTAAATCATAAAAATATTATTTGGATTTGCATTCTCTGGTTTCGCTATTGGAACCTATTTATCAAAATATGCCGCTGTTTTCTGCAAGCCATTACCCCTTATGGGCTGCAACTACAAATATTTATATTAAATTCTACACCCCATGACTTTTCGCCAAATCTTCAAACGTTCTTCACTCCGAACATATAGGTTTATATTTAATCAGTTCCCCATAGTATAATATGTCAAATGGAAAAGCTGATGCAGGAGAAATTCTTGGGGCTATTCTTGTGGGAGTTTTGGGTGGATTAATAGCAGTAGCAATTATAGATGCGTTAACAGGTAATGCCTCTTGCCCAACCTGCCATCAACAGGTTAAAAAGGGAGTTACTTCTTGTCCACATTGTGGAACCACTTTGAGGTGGCAATAGTGAGTTTTCCTTTGCCGTCGATTAATTTTCGTTTTCTTGTTGATGGTGTTTCACGGTTATCTTTTAGTTTTGCATGCATAGGATTGGGAGGTCAATTTTTAGGTTTTGTATTTTTGTCGCCCTCCTGGGTCAGTATAATTTCGTTTTATGTTTTAATTAATGGGGTCTTTGGTGTGTCAGCAGCAGGGGTTGTTCATCATTTTCTAAAAGATGTGTCTGCACAAGCCGTTTGTCCAAGCTGCAAAAATGCAATGATTCCATCGGGTTTTATATGTTCGGAATGTGGTGCTCAAGTTACAATACCAAAGAAAGAGAAGCAGTGAACACCAAAGAACAGCATCTTTCAGTTTATGGCGCATTGACAGCAGCGACTTAATACAAAGCTTCAAAACCACATAACCCTTGCTCTTCTTGCAACATGCACCAGTCCCAGCATCACAGGCACTTCAATTAGCGGCCCAACGACGGCAGCAAATGCCTCACCTGAGCCAATCCCGAACACTGCGATAGCCACCGCAATTGCAAGTTCAAAATTGTTGCTTGCAGCCGTGAAAGCAAGCGTCGTGGATTGCTCATAGGAAAATCCGAGCCTGTATGACATGAAAAAGGACAAGGCGAACATTATAGAGAAATAGGCCAGCAGCGGGATTGCTATCCTGAACACATCCAACGGCAGCTCGACGAGTTTTTCGCCTTTTAATGAGAACATAACAACAATGGTAAACAGCAGTCCTATAAGCGCGGTCGGGCCGAGCTTTTTCATAAACACATTATCATACCATATTTTCCCTTTCTTTTTCAGCAGAACTGACCGCGTTATTATGCCTGCAATGAATGGAATACCAAGATAGATGAAAACCGCCTTTGCTACCTGCCACACGGATATATTTACGATCGCACCGGCCCCTGCGCCCCCTATCCATGTGGATAATATGGTGATAAATACATACGCGAGCACCGAATACAGCGCCACCTGGAATAGGGAATTCATGGCCACAAGCACGGCGCACAGGTCGTTATCCCCGCCTGCAAGCTGGTTCCAGACAAGCACCATGGCGATACAGCGGGCAAGACCAATCAATATCAACCCAATGCGGTATTCGGGCATGTCCGGCAGGAAGAGCCATGCAAGAGCGAACATGAGAACAGGACCAATGACCCAGTTCTGGATGATTGATGCGGTCAAAGCTTTCCCCTGCCTCTTCATTTTTGAGAGTTCCTCGTATTTCACGCCTGCCAGAGGCGGATACATCATCCAGATAAGCCCGATAGCGATAGGAAGCGATACCTGCTCGATGCGGACAGCGTCAAGTATGTTGGCTATCTCCGGATAGGCAGCGCCGGTGATTATACCGCCAGCCATGGCGAGAAGAATCCAGAAAGTCAAATATCTGCTAATCCAGGAAAGTTTTTCATTCATTATTCCAGTTCATGTATTCTTTGTGAATAAAACCCCATAAATGGATTCAAAAAAATTTGAATTATATTATTTCAAAGCCGCGATAGCCTTCTTACCGCTGTGAGAAAGTGAATAAAAGGTGAACCGCGAGCGTTTTTTTACGCAAATCATACCGTGTTTTTTCAGGAGTGACAGGTGATAGGAAATAGCCGGTTTTTTTGATTTTAATTTTCGCGCCATCTCATCCATACAGTGCTCCCGCTGCTCAAGCATCAACAGGATTTCCAGCCGGTCGGAATTTGAGAGGAGTTTCAATTTCCTTGCAATTTCCTTTGATACCTTCCTTAATGGTTCGTGTTCGTTTTCAAGACTCAAAAGCCAATCTTTTCGAAGTTTTTCATCGCCCGGGCAGCATAGTTCTGCCGGTTTGGATTCGCATGGACATTTATTCTTCATGGTTCCTGATTTAAGTTATTTTACTTAGTTATAATTCTTTAAGTATCTGCTTTTGGGCAGACATGGCAAGTATGGAATTCACAAGTTTCTTGCCCTCTTCTATATCATTAACTTCTCTAATAGTAACTTTACCGCTTGCGAAAAAATTTACCTCACGCCTCCCAAGGCGCACCAATACCACTCCAAGGCTTTCTGAATAACGTGCACCCAGTGTTTCTGCAAGCTCTTTCAGGTCAGGAGGACTGTCAAGATAAGCGATTATCCGGAGCTTCCATGGGTCTGAAAGGCAGGGAAGCACCTGTTCGATTCGTTTGACAAACATTTTCTACATTAAATCTGGAGTTTGAATTCAATATTGCAGCAATTTAATCTGTCAGTTAAATGTATAAGGATATACCACCGATATCAAGAAAAACTGAATCATGAAAAGCAAATATTATTTACCAATCAAATTTTCCTTAATTAATCTGATTATGTTAACTGCATTATCATTCAGTTTATAATATTTATGCTTGGAACGATAGTAGGAGTCTATTATTTTGAATCGTTTTAATATACCCAGATTAGATGAAACCAGATTTTGTCTTTCATTTAAAATATAAATTATTTCACAAACGCAGTGGTCCCTGTTTAAAAGCAGAAGAGTTATTTTTAATCTTGATGGATTACCCAGAAGTTTTAATATTGTGTTTGTTTCATGAAATTTATTTGATTCCAACAAATCCTTTTCCACTTGAAGTTCAGTTTCCCAATCACTTTTGATTGCACAATCTGCCGGGCAACACCTACTTATTTGCATGCAAAACAGAGAGTCTTTGTAGGATAAATATTTTCCCCGATTTCAATTTATCTTGATAATCAGTTTTATGGTTTATATGATTTGAAACCTAAAAATGGCGCTAAGAGAGGTAAGAAATATGAATTACGAAACAATCAAGATCGAAAAAGTAGAAAAAACCTGTCCCGCATGTGAAGAATACGCAGAGAAGCACTCCACAAACCCGCCCAGGATAGCAGTTATGGCATGCGAGGGAGCATGCGCCAAAGGCGAGGTTGCGCGACTGGCAGCAAACCTCGTATCCTATCGGCTTGCCCGCGAAAACACAGTACGCATCTGTCTCGGCGGCGCTTTTACAAAGGATACCGGGCAAAGAAATCTGGTCAGAAGGGCGAACAAAACGATTGCCATAGAAGGATGCTTTATATCCTGCTCTTCAAGGATGATGAAAGGCGTATTGCCCGACCTGTGCCCTGAAATAGTCCAGGCAGATACGCTCTATGAAACATCTCTCCCATTCGGGATAGATGAGGTATCAGAGGAAGAACTCAGGGAATGCGCCCGTACTGTGGCTGAGACTGTAGTGGCAGAGCATGTCAAAAATTGTGCTGCCGGTAAAGCATCTGCCAAAGAGTCTATATGTGGCTCATCCAGGAACAAAAAATCAAGTTGTTGTGGAAATTAATATTACTTCTATCGATTTCTTGAATAGCTTTTTTTCATATTTTTTTTAGCTTTTTTTTCACTTTATTTCATTTTCATTTCGTTATATCTATATACTGCCAGACCAATTTCAAGCAAGGTATTAAAATGAAAACATGCATCATGTGCGGCGGGGAAGGGACAAGACTGCGCCCCCTGACTTTTGACAGGCCAAAACCGATGATTCCGCTTTTGAATAAACCATCGCTGGTACATCTCGTTGAACATCTTGCTATCGAGGGGTTCAATGATATCGTGCTCACGCTGGGATATCTTGGCGGTGAAATAGAAGCCGCGCTCGGTGATGGCAGTATGTACGGCGTGCATGTTGAATATGTTCATGAGAAAGAGAAGCTGGGGACAGCAGGGGGAGTGAAAAACGCTGAACTTCTCTTTGAAGGCGAGCCCTTCATGGTTGTCGGCGGCGACCACGTGATGAACCTCGGGCTCCGGGAGTTCGTGCGTTTCCACGAGAAAAACGATGCGCCCGTTACCATCGGTCTTATCCCGATAGACGACCCGCGCGAATACGGTATCGCGGATATGGATGTCAATAACAGGATAAACAGGTTCTTTGAAAAACCTGGACCCGGTGAGATTTTCAGCAACCTCGCAAGCACGGGCATATACGTTTGTGATCCTGAAATCCTGAAATGGATTCCAAAGAAAAAATACGATTTTGCAAAAGACCTTTTCCCGGATATCATGAAAAAAGGCAAACCGATAAATGGTTATCTTGTACGCGGAAGGTGGACTGACATAGGTAATCCCCAGGCTTACAGGGAAGCATGCAGGTGGATGCTTGAGCAGATGCCGGGCACTAAGATTTCGGGGAGGCTTGACATTAAGGATGCAAAAATTACAGGACCAATTGACATCGGACACGATGTTTCCTTCGGTTCAAACTCAGCGGCTGTAGGACCAATCGTAATAGGAGAGAACACTTCAATTGGCGATAATGTCCTGATTGGCCCCTATACCTCTATCGGCTCAAACTGCACGATAGGCAGCAATTCAAGAATCCTTTCTTCGTATATCTTTGATAATGTGGATATCGGAGATGACTGTGCTATTTCAGGCGCTGTTATTGATAATGCCACCAGGATATACGACTCGTGCATACTTGAGACTGGCACGGTGATAGGCCCAAGGGTAATAATCGAGGACAGGGTTACGATTCATTCTGGCGTCAGGTTGTGGCCTGAGGTTACTGCAAAAAAGGGAACGAGGGTAAAGGATACTCTGGTGAATAAGGATTTCGGGAATGAGACAAACGGTTCTTAGGTTATAATCACCGCAAAGGCGCGAAGAACGCAAAGATAATGTCCAAATATTTTCAACCAGAAGATTCCATAATTTTCACTGAGCCGTCTTTTTTACCGATATAAACAACATCCATTTTGGTGAATATCCCATGCTCAACGATGCCTGTACACTGTGAAAGCTCCTTGTCGAGAGAAACAGGATCGGCTATTTCCCCGAAATCTGCATCCAGAATGAAGTTCCCGTTGTCTGAAATAACAGGACCGTCTTTATTAATTCCCATGCGCACAACAGCTTTTCCTCTTAATTTTGCAACCTGTTTTACCACCAGCTTTCGTGCAAAAGGCAGGACTTCCAGAGGCACAGGATGGTTCAGGACTTCGGCGACTTTGGATTCATCAACCACAACGATAAACTTTTTAGCCGAAAGCGCTACGATTTTTTCCCTTGTATGCGCGGCGCCGCCACCTTTGATTGCCGCAAAATTGGCTACCTGGTCGGCTCCATCTATTGCGATATCAAGTATGGGATGCTCATCAAGCGTTGTTAGCGGTATGCCGTTCTCTGTTGCTAAGAACGCTGACTGGTATGATGTTGGCACGCCCAGTATTTTCAAGCCCGATGCCACACGTTTTCCGAGTTCTTTAATTGCGTATGCGGTTGTTGAGCCTGTGCCGAGTCCTACGACCATGTTGCTTTTCACAAGCTGTGCGGCTTTTTCGCCCGCAGCCTGTTTGGGATTGATTTTGGTGGAGCTTTTCATAATGTGCACTTTTATGCTTTTTTATTATATACATTTAATGAGCAAGTTTCAGGAACACATCCTCAAGGTTGGGCTGGGAAATCTCAATATTCTTGATATGAACATCACAGAACTTCTTCATCACATTATCGATAATGGATTCGACATTCTCAGCCACGATTTTTATTTTCCCGTCCTCGTGCAGGACATCAAGAATACCGGGAATATCCTTTAACCGGGAATCATCAAACTTCCCTTTGTACTCTATCGTTATAGTCTCGCCAAGCTTCATCTGTCTCTTTAACTCAGCCGGCGCCGCATTGGCGATTATCTCGCCTTTCTTGATAAATGCAATCCTTTCGCAGAGCTGCTCGGCTTCTTTCATATAATGGGTTGTCAGGACAATTGTAATCCCTTTTTCATCATGTATCCGCTTTATCAGTCTCCTGATTTTAATAGCCATATCCGGGTCAAGACCCACCGTCGGTTCATCCAGGAACAGGAGGCGCGGCTCATTGAGAAGGGCTTTCGCAAGTGAGAGGCGCTGCTTTGTGCCGGTGGACAGCGAGTCAAACCTGACATTCCTGAATGGTTCAAGTTCAAGCATATCAATAACCCTTTCAATAGCCGGATTGTCTAAGCCGTAGAGCAGTGAAAAATATTTGAGGTTCTCATAAACCGTAAGGCTCCAGGGAAAATTCGGGTTCCCGCTGCTTACATTCACGATACATTTCACGCTATTCGGGTCAGAAAGCGCATCGATTCCAAAGACTTCCACTTTCCCGCTATCCGGTATTGTGAGCGTGGAAAGGATTGATATGAGAGTGGTCTTGCCTGCGCCGTTGGGTCCAAGTATGCCGAAAATCTCGCCTTCTTCTATATCGATGGAAACGTTCTTTAATACCTCTTTTTTTCCATGTGCGCCATCTTTGTAATATTTAAATAAACCTTCGGCTTTAACGGCAAGCATGGACAGAATAATGATATTAAAGGCTATAAGCTTTCTTTAGTTGCCAGTATCTTACATTAATAATCGATATGGATTTTCTTACTTTTTCAGGAAATCTTAAATACAAATCACAGGTATTCATTGGCTCTAATGCAAAAACTAAAAAATTGGAGTCGATTATTCCAATTTGATAAGGAGTTAGCAAACCGATAGGGTGGTTATGATGGACACCTATTTATTTTTCGGGATGATTCTCTTTTATTTGATTGGAGCTATTTCAGCTTTTATTTTAAATAGGAAAGACCGCTTATGCGCTTACATATCTTTTTTGAGCGCCTCCATGGCTTCCATATTCGGGATAATATTCTCAGGTTCCATTTTATCGGGCAAAGATTTCTCATTAACTCTTTCAGGCTCGCCAATCCTGAATTTTGGATTTTTTGTAGATAAGCTCTCTGCATTCTTCATTTTTGCAATATCAATAACAGCTTTTGCAGTTTCGATATATTCAACAGGGTACGTGAAAGAATATTTCGGCAAAAAGAATATCGGCTATCTCTGTTTCCTTTATAACATTTTCATTCTCTCCATGATCCTGGTTGTCTCTGCGAACAATGCCGTCATGTTCCTGATTGTCTGGGAACTGATGTCGGTAATATCATATTTTCTTGTGGTCTATGAGCATGAAAAACAGGAAACAAGGAAAGCGGGGTTCATCTATATTGTCATGACCCATATCGGTACCGGGTTCATTATTTTATCGTTTTTGATCATGGCAGGTTCAAGCGGCAGTTTCGGCTTCGAAACATTCCGCACCGCTGGCATGACCATGCCTTCACATTTAAAAGACATGGCTTTCCTTTTCGCACTTATCGGATTCGGAACCAAAGCAGGTATCGTCCCGCTTCATATCTGGCTTCCATACGCCCATCCGGCCGCGCCCAGTAACGTATCTGCGCTGATGTCGGGTGTAATGATTAAGACCGCGATTTACATGCTCATCCGGGTTTCTTTTGACTTCCTTGGCGGCGGTGTCTGGTGGTGGGGTATGCTGCTGTTGATTATAGCATCGGTTTCCGCGCTTATCGGTGTGATGTATGCATTAATGGAACACGATATGAAACGCCTTCTTGCTTTCCACAGCGTTGAAAATATCGGGATAATCCTTATCGGAGTCGGGGTTTCCATGATATTCATGTCATCCGGGCATCCCGATCTTGCGGCATTCGGATTGATAGCAGCCCTCTATCACACGATAAACCACGCTGTGTTCAAATCCCTCCTGTTCATGGGCGCCGGTTCGGTGATATATTCAACCCACACCAAAAATATCGAGGAATATGGAGGGCTGATAAAGAGAATGCCCTGGACAGCTTTCTTTTTCCTGATAGGCGCGATATCCATCTCGGCGCTGCCGCCTTTTAATGGTTTTGTGAGCGAGTGGCTTACATTGCAGGCGCAGTTGCTGAGCATTAACCTCACGGATAATATCACGAAAATAGCAGTGCTTTTTAGCGGCGCAGGTCTTGCCTTAACGGGTGCTCTTGCAGCGGCGTGTTTTGTTAAGGCGTTCGGCATCAGTTTTCTTGCGCTGCCAAGAAGCGCCCATGCAGAACACGCAAAAGAAGTGCCTGTGCCAATGCTTGCAGGAATGGCTGTTCTTGCTTTGATGTGCATTGTTCTTGGCGTCCTCCCCTTTTATGTAGTAGGCATACTTGATTCGGTATCAGCGCCGCTTGTCGGAACAAGTATAAGTTCCAGGATCAGTTTTAACCTGACTATCGGGACACTTTCCTCGTTCCCGGCAAGCATCTCCACAACATGGATTGCATTGCTGGTATTCGTCGTTCTCCCGCTTCCGGTTATCATGTATATGCTGATGAGCCGGACGAACACGGTGAAATACGAAACATGGGGATGCGGACAGCCGGTTTTGACTTCCAGGAATGAATATACTGCAACGGCTTTCTCAAAACCCATACGCATGTGGCTGGGCGGTATATTCCGTCCCCGCAGGGAGATACAGACCACTTATTCGGATTCGCCGTTCTTTAAGGACAGGGTGATTTTTGAGTCAGAGATAGAGCCGGTATTTGAGCGATATTTGTACAGTCCCGTCACATGGGTCGTGCTTACGGTGTCGAGATTAATGAGAGTTATCCAGACGGGGTACATCCAGACATACCTGCTTTACATACTTATCACGCTGGTCATTGCTTTGATATTTGTGGGAAGCGGGGCGTAGAGAAAATCCATTCAATCCTACACTAATAATCGACATACTTTCACTGGTAAATCTTAAATACAGAAACATAGGTAAAGTGTGGTTCTGTTGTTCATAAATCAAAAATAGAAAAAAGCTGGGATAAAATATACTTAAAACTACGTCAACTGTTTTTGTTCGTTTCCGATAGAAAAGATAATTTTCCGGTGAAATGATGGATACATATTTATTTTTTGGACTTGTTCTCTTTTATCTTATTGGCGCCGTATCATCTGTGCTATTGAATAAAAACGACAGGGTTTGCGCCTTTGTATCGTTCATAAGCGCGGCCGTTGGTTCCATTTTCGGGATAGTTTTCTCGTTATCTGTAATATTTGGCGGCACTTTTTCATTAACTCTTCCAGGCACTTCATTTCTGCAATTCGGTATTTTTGTGGATGCGCTTTCTGCATTTTTCATTCTTGTAATCTCGATTGCAGTCTTTGCAGTCTCTGTATATTCAATCGGGTACGTGAGAGAATATTTCGGCAAAAAGAATATCGGATACCTTGGTTTCCTATATAACATCTTTATTATTTCAATGATACTGGTAGTAACTGCAAATAATGCGGTCATGTTCCTGATAGTCTGGGAATTGATGTCTGTGATATCTTATTTCCTTGTAGTTTACGAGCATGAAAAACCTGAAACCAGGAAAGCCGGTTTTATCTATATCGTGATGACCCATATCGGAACGGGCTTCATCATCCTGTCCTTCCTTATTTTTGCAGGTTCAAGCGGCAGCTTCAACTTCGAAACATTCCGCGCCGCAGGCACTTTAATGCCTCCACTGTTGCGGGATATGGCATTCATATTCGCTCTTATTGGTTTTGGGGCAAAAGCCGGTATCGTACCGCTTCACATCTGGCTTCCTTACGCCCACCCGGCCGCGCCGAGCAACGTTTCAGCGCTCATGTCAGGAGTGATGATTAAAACCGCTATTTTTATGCTCATCCGGGTTTTCTTTGATTTTTTGGGCGGCGGTTTTGCATGGTGGGGATACCTTGTGCTCGCCGTGGGAACGCTCTCGGCAATCATCGGCATATTATACGCAGTCGTAGAGCCTGATATCAAGCGAATGCTTGCCTTCAGCAGCATTGAGAACGTGGGAATTATTTTGATTGGCATTGGCGCTTCAATGATATTTTTTGAAGGCGGAAGGCCAACTCTTGCAGCGATTGCGGCAATAGCGGCGCTTTATCACCTGCTCAATCATTCGGTATTCAAAGGATTATTGTTCATGGGCGCAGGCTCCATAATTTTTTCAACACATACAAAGAACATCGAAAACCTCGGAGGTCTCATAAAGAAAATGCCGGTAAGCTCGGTTCTTATCCTTGTCGGGGTACTGTCCATTTCTGCATTACCGCCATTTAGCGGTTTTGTGAGCGAATGGCTAACCTTCCAGTCACTACTTCTGGGTTTTAATTTTAATACATTTACTATGATAGTGCTGTCCATCAGCGCAGCCGTTCTCGCCCTCACAGGGGCGCTTGCCGCATTCTGTTTCCTGAAAACATTTGGCATAGGATTCTTAGCCCTCCCGAGAAGCGAGCACGCGGAACATGCAACCGAGGCAAACACCCCGATGCTTCTTGGAATGGGACTCTTTGCAGTATTATCAATACTGCTGGGTATTTTACCATTCTACATCCTGCCCTTGCTGGATAAGGTCGCCCGGACATTCATCGGCGTAAGTGCATTTAGCCAATCATTTTCATTAAGCACTTTGGGGACGATTGTATTGCCAGCAAATATTTCCCTGTCCACCCCGATTCTTTTTGTGTTGATGTTTATTCTCCTCTTGATACCGTTTTTGCTTTTATATAACATCAAGAAATCACGGGCAATTTATGAGACATGGGGATGCGGCCAGCCCGAATCCACATCAAGAAACGAATACACAGCCCATGCTTTCTCAAAACCTGTAGAGATGTGGTTTAAGAACTTATACCGCCCTGCAAGGCAAACCGAAGCTACGTATTCAGCTTCTCCGTTCCTCAAGGAATCCTTCAGGTTTGAATCCAGGATAGAACTGGTATTCGAAGAATATATCTATAATCCAGTAGTAGGGTTCGTTCTGGCAAAGTCGCAAAGTGCCAAGGTCATTCAAACAGGCAGTATACATGCATACCTTTCTTATATTTTTGGAACGCTCGTCATTCTTTTCATGTTCGTAATAGCAGGGGGCAGCTAAATGATTACGCAGATTGTACTTGTAATTCTTCAGCTTCTGGCCGTCATCGGCCTGGCCCCGCTTCTTAGTGGCATCATCAAAAAAATAAAAGCTTTCTTCCAGGTACGCAAAGGCCCAAGCATTTTCCAGCCGTATTATGATATTGCAAAACTTTTGCAGAAGGATTCCGTAGTATCACAAAACGTTTCATGGCTCTTCCATGCAGCACCGATTGTTTCTTTTGTTGCTGTGCTAACGGCAGGTCTTTTGATTCCCATTTTTATTACGGAATTGCCTTTCGGTTTTGCCGGCGACCTGATAGCTGTGGTGTATCTTTTTGCGCTGGCGCGGTTCTTTACCGCCCTTGCTTCGCTTGATGCCGGAAGCTCTTTTGGCGGGATGGGCGGGAGCCGCGAGATGTTCGTGGCATCCCTTGTTGAGCCCGCGCTGATGCTTTCCATATTCGCCATAGCCCTCAATGTAGGTTCCACGAATTTGAGCTACATCTCGCAAACGGTATCAGCTATGGGTATTGATGCAGTCTCACCATACCAGATACTTGCATTCGTTGCCCTGTTCATCATCGCTATTGCTGAAACGGGACGGATACCAGTGGATAATCCTGCAACGCACCTTGAACTTACCATGATTCATGAAGCAATGATACTTGAGTATTCGGGGAAACAACTTGCAATAGTGGAACTCGGGGCAATGATAAAACAATTGCTCGTATTCTCACTCCTTGCCAACATCTTCTTCCCATGGGGAATTGCATCGGGGGTAAGCGCAGCGCCGATTATAATAGCATTGCTCGTTTATTTCGTTAAGATTGTGGTTCTGGGCGCTGTTATGGCGATGGTTGAAACTTCAACTGCAAAATGGAGATTGTTCAGGTTACCGGAGCTGCTTTCGATATCGCTCATGTTTTCATTCCTTTCCCTTGTTTCATTTATTATTGTAAAAGGTGGATAATATGTCAGAAATTATTTTAGGCTCTAAAATGGTGCAATTGATTATTGCATTGATACTTGTTTCGACCTTCCTGATTCTCGGTTCCACGAGGCTCTATTCATGCGTCAGGGCTTTCGGGATACAATCGTTCCTGCTTGCGTGCGTGGCCGGTATTGTGGCATATTCCACAGGAAAAAATGATATCTATATCGTGGCTCTCCTCACGCTTGTCATAAAAGCCGCAGTGATTCCCTATATTTTCATCTATATAATCCGTGAAATCAAGGTGAAAAGGGAAGTGGAACTGTATGTGAATGTCTCACCTTCGCTAATTATTGGCGGGGTGCTGGTCGTAATTTCATATTATCTTATCAGGTCAATAAATATCTTATCCGGGCTTTCAAGTTTTGCCCTTTCAGCATCCATGTCGCTTGTCTCAATCGGGCTTTTCGTAATGATAAGCCGTAAGAAAGCCATAATGCAGATGCTCGGAATACTGATAATGGAGAACGGGCTTTTCCTGGGCGCCATATCCCTGACATACGGTATGCCCCTGCTTGTTGAACTCGGGATATTCTTCGATGTCCTGATAGGCGTTCTTATTATGGGAATCCTGATATTCAGGATAAACAAGACATTCGAGAGCATCGATACCGATATGCTTAAAACATTGATAGGATGAGCGCCATGATTGAATACCTGCTTCTAGCCCCTATCCTTACAAGCATATTATGCTTCTTTACAAAAACCCGAAAACAGGTCGAGACTGTAAGTGTTATCGGGTCAATAGCTACTCTTGCCCTTGGATTGGTGCTGGTAAATGATGTTTTCAAATACGGTACTATAGTCACATGGCAAAATGCCCTGTTTGCGGACGCATTCAGCGCATTTATTGTCCTTATCGTATCCATTGTGGGTTTTGTTGCGTCTTTTTACTCTATCGGTTACATGGGGCATGAATTTGACCACAACATAATGGATATAAGAAGATTGAGAATGTATTACGTTCTTTTCCATCTCTTCATGTTCACAATGCTTCTCGTCGGTGTCACGAACAACCTCGGTCTCTGGATAGCCATCGAGATGACTACCCTTGTCTCCGCGCTCCTGATGATTCTCTATTCCAGGAAATCCTCGGTTGAGGCTGCCTGGAAATACATGATAATATGCACGGTAGGCATCACGTTTGCGCTTTTTGGCACCATTCTGACGTATTATGCGGCGGTGAAGATACTGGGAGAATCCGGAGATGCGCTTAACTGGACATCGCTTATAGCTGTGGCAGACCGGTTCGACCCGACCATAATGAAACTTGCATTCATTTTTATCCTCATAGGGTACGGCACGAAAGCCGGGCTTGCCCCCATGCATACCTGGCTGCCGGATGCCCACAGCGAGGCTCCCACGCCTGTCAGCGCGCTTCTTTCAGGCGTGCTTCTTAACTGCGCCATGTACGGCATCATCAGATTTTATGCGATTGCGACAAAATCCGTCGGTGTCGGGTTTACAAGCAATCTCCTGATAATATTCGGGCTTCTGTCTCTCGGTATCGCAGTTCCTTTTATCATTTTGCAGGAAGACTATAAACGGCTTCTTGCCTACAGCAGCGTTGAACACATGGGAATAGTTGCGCTCGGTATCGGTTTTGGCGGCGTTTACGGGATATTCGGAGCCATTCTTCACATGTTCAACCATGCGATGACAAAATCCCTCATGTTCTTCGGAGCCGGAAATGTCCTATTAAAATATGAAACAAAAGAGATAGATAAAGTCAGCGGGATAGTGAAATCAATGCCGGTAACAGGACCTATGCTAATCATCGGCGCGCTTGCAATCACTGGTTCACCGCCATTCAGCATATTCCTGAGCGAATTTACAATACTTGCAGCCGGGTTCCTGCAGGGTCATTATGTTTCATCGGTATTATTCCTGCTATTCCTGATTATGATATTTGCAGGTTTTTTCAACAACATAAGCAAGATGGTGTTCGGGACGCCTAAACCCGGAATAACAAAAGGGGAAGTGAGCAGGTGGACGCTTGCAGCAATGTCGATTCTGATTGTATTTGTCATTGTGCTTGGCGTTTATATTCCTCCGTTCTTTTATGATATGATAATGAAAGTCGTGGAGGTTGTCAGGTGATGAACAGGGAATTCATAGAGGCTTTAAAAAAGGAATTTGGGAATACTATTCTTGATGAAATAACCTCGCGTAATGAAACATATCTCACCGTAAAAAAAGAAGCAAATGTGAAGATTTGCGACCATATTTACCACCACCTGGATATACCGCTTGTTTCAATTTTCGCAACCGATGAGAGAAAAAAGGAAGGCTGTTTCAAAGTCCATTATGTGTTTTCCATCGACAAAGGCGATGCGTTCATTATAATAAAAATAAATGTCGATGAAAAATCCCCCAGATACAATTCCATTACACATAAGATTGCAGCAGCCAACTGGTATGAGCGAGAGATACAGGATATGTTCGGCCTGGTTCCTGTCGGTCATCCAGACCCGAGGCGGCTTGTGCATTTTGAGGACTGGCCAGATGGGGTTTACCCGCTGCGGAAGGATTTTGATATAAGGACAAAACCGTCGCGCGTTGAGGGTGAATATGTGTACAGGCGCGTTGAGGGTGAAGGCGTCTATGAAATTCCGGTAGGACCCGTGCATGCAGGTGTAATAGAACCCGGACATTTCAGGTTCAGCGTTGCAGGCGAGCCCATTATTAATCTTGAGATACGGCATTTCTATACGCATAAAGGCGTGGAAAAACTGTTTGAGAACATATCCCTCGATAAAGCCGTATTCCTTGCTGAAAGGATATCTGGCGACAACTCCGCAGCGCATGCGATAGCTTTCTGCCAGGCTGTTGAGAGAATAGCGGGTGTTGATATTCCGGCGCGGGCAAAATATATACGGGTGGTTCTTCTCGAACTTGAACGCGTTTATAATCATCTCGGAGATATCGCCGGGATTGCAACCGATGTGGCTTTTGTCATGGGCGCGGCTCATGCCAACAGGCTTAAGGAAGAAATATTGCAGCTAAACGAAAAAGTAACAGGAAGCAGGCTCCTTCGCGGGATGAACACAATCGGAGGCGTGCGCCGCGACATTGGTGATAAAAAGGATGGGATATTACTCAGGTTGTCCGAGATACAGCATGATTTCAGGGAGCTGATTGAGTACCTCATGGCAATACCGTCCCTTGTTGACAGGATTGAAACCACAGGAAGGATTTACAATGATATTGCAAAAGGATTGCATGTCGTGGGACCGATAGCCCGCGCTTCTGGTATCGACAGGGATATGCGGCGCGACCATCCGTATGCAGCCTATTCTGAATTCAATTTCAAGGTGCCGGTGCAAAAAGCGGGCGATGTGAACGCACGAACGCTTGTGCGAGCCGATGAAATATGCGAATCCATAGGATTGATAGAACAGGCGCTCTGGTCGCTTCCCGATGGCAATATTATGATTAATGTCGGAGAAATTCCGGATGGTTATGCACTGGGATACACGGAAGCCCCGAGGGGAGAAACGCTTTACTGGGTTATGATAGAAAACAACAGGATAGTTAGATGCAAGGTCAGGGACCCATCGTTTTGCAACTGGCTCGCGATTGAGTATGCCGTGCTTGATAATATCGTTCCCGACTTCCCGATTATCAATAAAAGCCTGAGCTTATCATATTCCGGCAATGATATGTAGGTGAAAAAATGCTTGATATCCTGAAAAAAACCCTTAAAACCGGCTCGCAAACCACAAAATATCCGCAAATTCCGGACGCTGCACCTCTTGGATTTCGCGGGAAACCGGAGCTTTTATCAGATAAGTGTAATTACTGCGGTAAATGCGTAACAGTATGCCCGCCCGGCGTGATATGGCTGACCGAAGAGAGGAGTGAAAAAATCCTTACATTATCATACTGCGGCTGCATATTCTGCGGAAGATGCGAGGAGGTATGCCCCGAAGGCGCAATCAAGCTCGCACAGGAATACGAACTTGCGTCAAAAACAAAAGAAGACCTTCTTACCAGTATTCGGGGGAAGATATGACAGTCGAGGATGAAGTCGAGATAATGGGAGAACGCCTCAATGACAAGATAAAGAAAATCTTCGGGCGCTCGCTGCACATACGCGAGGTAGATGCGGGTTCATGCAACGCCTGTGAAGTTGAGGTAAATGCGCTGTCAAATCCCATCTATGATATAGAGCGATTCGGTATCCACATAGTGGCTTCCCCGCGCCATGCGGATATGCTGTTAGTAACAGGTCCTGTTACGCGGAACATGGAACTTGCGCTCCTTAAGACCTATAATGCCACGCCATCCCCTAAACTTGTGGTTGCAATGGGTTCATGCGCGTGTAACGGCGGCATATTCGGGGATACTTACGCAAGCGGAGGCGGTGTTGATAAATACATCCCTGTGGACGTGTACATACCCGGATGCCCGCCCAGGCCGCAGGCAGTCATATTCGGCATCATGGTTGCACTTGATAAGCTTCCGCAGAAAATGAAAAAAACAGAGGTCAATCCATGACACGGTATGAGATTCTGCTGGCTACCGACGGCACGGCGTGCGCAAGAAAAGCCGAGATTGCAGCAATGAAAATCGCAAAATCGTATAATATCCGCATGGCGGCTATCTACGTAGCCGTAGCCCGCAAGGATTCCGAGCGCGAGGAACTCGTGGCGCGGGGCGAGGAAGTCCTGGAACGTGTATTAGAAATGGGCGCTGAAATGGGCGTAGCTATCCAGAAACTGCTGGTCGGGGTCAGCATGCAGCGAATGCCAAAGATGGGAGCAAGGGCGGAGATTATAGCGCAGGCAATACTGGATGCGGCTGAGAAATACGAGGTTCATACCATTGTCATGGGCGGCGAGGGAGAAACAGAGATTAACCCTGAACTCGGGAGCGTAGCCCAGGCTGTGGTCAGGAAAGCTAAGTGTACTGTTCTGGTAGCAAGATAAAAAAAGACGGATGGTTTAAATTGTTTGTACAATTCAGATAGCTCATCTGTACCTGAAGTCAAAGGTTTCTCATCTTTATAAACAGTCTTACAAGCCCTTGAAATTTTATTGAGATTTTCCAATACTGTTAATGCAAGTGATTCTATAGTCAAGTTCTTAAAAAATGTAGAGTCCATTATTTATAGAATTAAAATGATTGGTTCTTTTTATGTGGAAGATGACGATTAATATGGACGAAGGGACCCATGTGTGCTGTTGTATGCCTTTTATAAGCGACATGGTTGAGAGGCTTGAGATAATTTCAATCTTTAACCTTACACCTTTAGTATTCACAGAAATTTGTGAAATTACATTCCAGGATGGCGTTGATATAGAGGACTGGATTAAGAAAAACGACATTCTTGAACTGAATGTAATAAGCCACTCCAACCAGAAATATATCTGCCTTATTAAAGGTAAAATAATAGTGGATAAGATTTCGGGTTTTATTGAAAATTTCGAACTCAAGTTAGACTTTCCCATAATTGTTGATAGACATGGTTGCCGATTTAGCCTTGTAGGCAAGCGCGACGAATTGTACAATATTGTAAAGAAAGCCAAAGAGGACTGGAAAATAGAAGTTATGTCATTTGAAAAATACCATCCTGCTACTAAGAATATGCTGGAGTCACTCACAGTAAAACAAAAAGAAGTGCTCAAGCAGGCGTACTTAAGCGGGTATTTTAGTTATCCAAGGAAAATAAACCCTCAAAAACTTGCAGATAAAATTGGAATAAATAAGGCAACCTTGCTTGAACACCTGCGTAAAGCCGAGGATAAAATATTACATCGGATTATTGAATAGGTCTATATTTTAACGGTACTCCTCATGGGTTTTCTATTTTTCCATCTCTGAATTTGATTATTCTATCAGCCTTTCCGCCTACCTCCTGGTCGTGGGTTACAAGTACGATCGTTAGCCCGTGTTCTTTGTTCAATTGTTTGAATAATTCTACTAATTCATTAGAGGATTTCCTGTCAAGATTACCTGTGGGTTCATCCGCCAGTAATATCTTCGGGTTGTTGGCAAGTGCTCTTGCAATGGCTACACGTTGCTGCTGACCCCCGGATAACTCTGACGGCTTATGGTGAATGCGGTGACCCAGACCGACAACCTCAAGAAGTTCTTTTGCCTTTTTTGAAGGTTCGGATTGATTTCCTGCCATCATCATAGGGAAAGCCACGTTCTCAATGGCACTCAGTTGGTCAAACAGGCTGAAAAACTGGAAGATATAGCCTAATCTATTCAATCGAAATGCTGCCTTTGCACTCTCGCTAAGTTTGGTAGCATCCACCCCGTCCAACAATATCTCGCCGGATGACGGCGTATCCAGCATACCTATCATGTTTAAAAACGTTGTTTTACCGCTGCCTGATGATCCCATCACTGCCAAGAACTCCCCTAGCTCAATCGAAATATTTATGGCATCGAGCGCATAGACCGTAACTTTTCCCATCAGGTATGTCTTTGTGAGTTCTCTTGTTTCTATCAAAATTATCTTCCTCCATATATTGCCTGGATAATGTTTGTTTTTCCTGCATTTATGGCAGGGTAAACTCCCGCGAGCACAGAAGTACCGAAGGACGTCATCGAGGCAGAGAATAAAAGGTTCATTCCGAACCTTGCGCCCAGATATTCTCTAGACAGCGGATCGTAAAAAGGATGGTTCTCAAGGTATCTAATGACTGCATAGCCAAGCATATCTCCCCCTATAACTCCCGCGATCCCGAAAAACATCGCCTCAATTAAAAAGATGGTAAAAATAAGGCTATTTTTTACCCCGATAGCTTTCATGATTCCTATCTGTCTCCTTTTATTGACAATGCTCACATAAATTATTACTGCAACGGAAACATTCGCTGCAATTAGGCTAATTAATACGATGGTGTTCCCAAGCTGGTTCATTGTTGCGGCGGAACTGAGCGTATATTCAACCTCTTCTCTCCACGTCCTCACATTCGATACTTCAAGTTCCTGTTTAATAATCGGTTTATATCTTTGTGCGTTATTTTTATCAGTTAACCTGACAAGGATCACAGACGCTTTATCCTGCATGCCCAGTTGCTGTTTTGCCTCTTCTATGGGGATATAAACCGTATTTGCATCCACGGCAGGAACGCCCGTATGGATGATACCTTTGATATTATAGCGTTTGCTGTTCCCATTTTCAAAAGTCAGGATGACCTCATCTCCGGTATTGATACCCATGTCTTCCTGTATCCTGAATGAGATAATTATATCATTGCGATCCCTGGAACTTAGGGCTTGACCTGATTCGATCTTCTCAAATATAGTGGATATCTTCTCCTCGTTGGCGGGGTCTAAAGCAATTATGCTCACCGATTTTGCCATCCCTTTATTTTTGATCACTCCGCCAACCTGTAAACGTGATGAGTAAGCGACTATATCGCTCATGCTTTTGAGCTTCATCTCTTTGACGCCCACTCCTTCAATATATTGCTTGTCCTGGTCGGGATATATTGTTATATGACCCGTATTTGAGTTGATAGTATTATCTACTAAATCAAGTACCAGTCCATCGGTTATCCCGTTTATGATCATAGCGTTTGCGGTCCCAAAGGATATGGCAATGAATATAAATAAGAATATTTTTTTATCCTTGATGATATCCTTCTTTGCGAAAAAAAAAGCCGTTCGGAGGTTTGAACCGATGCTCATAATCCTAACCTTAAACGGCGCCACAGGTTAATTATTAAAGTCAAAACGATTATCTCGATACCCTGGAAACCGGGCATTTTCATTACATCACCGGTCGATTCGGCTGTAACTGATGTATTGACAGCAATTCTCTTGACTTCAAAAACTTTATCGTAGCGGTCTATGATTTCATTTTTCTTGTCAACTATTTTTGTTTCTACAATATATTTCCCGTTATCAAGATTCCTGTTCCAGAGAACTTCGATTGTTTCGTCCGCATCATTAGACGTGATTACAGGTGCGTCGATCTCTTTTTCCTCCAGGATCTTATCATTTTGTTTTAACACGAAAGACACTCTGGCATCCAGGGGAACCATAGATATGCTTTTTACTGTTATGCTCGAGCCGAGCCCATCAGCATCGACATTTATAATTTTTGCATCGTTTACAGAGGTAAAGCCTGAGTAAGAGGTAGAAATGTATGTTGGCTGTTTTCCGTTTTCATACATGAAAACCTGTGCAAAAGCCGTATAATTCATACCCTCTTTTAAGACTGTTTTCCATCTGCCACTCAGTTCAGTCGGCTGGTACAGTGTAACCTGCTCAAGGGTATCGGTAAAAATAATATCCTTATTATTGAGTATTCCGAATTTAACATCAACAATACTCGGATTGAACTGTCCTTCAGTTATCCTGCGCTCGTATGGTCTTAAAAGGATTTTGAACCCGCTTGAATTTGCGCTCATGCCATCGATATAGATTGGTGTAAAAACCCACCCGGATAGCTGGGAGGAATTCTGTGCCTGTGCCAAAAGATTATCCCCCTCCGACCTTGCGTTATTTAAAAATAAATTAGAGGATAATAACAGGATAAACAGTATTACCATTTTTTCAGTATTACCCATCCCTGTTCATCCTTTTACAGCGCTGAGTACTTGTTGTTTCAACTCTATCTCATTGATATCACCCAAGGATATGATCTTGCCGTCCATAACAACGACCGGAAATGACTCTATTATCACAGGTAACCCGTGCTTCTCGACTTTCTCCCAGATATCGGGCCGCTGCTCCTGCATCATTTTTATCAGGATATCCTGGGTGGTTAGCGGATCGACTTCCTTAAATACAACGCCTGCTTCCCTGCATAAATCTTTTAGCGTCTTGGAATAATTCCTGTTTGCAAGCCATCTTGTTGCTGCGCAGCAACCGGGTATCTGGAATAGTACTATCGTGTGTTCCATAATATTACCCATAAAGTATTTTCCCGATTTTTCTCATGTTCTCGATGCCCGTAATATCGGTCTCAAAGAGAGGCACCTCTTTTTTGGGTAAGCCATTAAATCTTTTATCAATGATTCCCAGGTATTTGTCCTGCGTTGACCTTCGTCTCTCTAAAAACCAGTTTCCTTTCAGGACTTCGTTTGGTATTATTTCGTTTATTATTAAAGCCTGGACTTTGATATTTAGCTGACTTAAGTTCTCTATCGCCCTTGCTGTCTCTTCGATAGGCAGATTTTCGGCAAGCATTACCAGGGTAAATAAAGTAGTCCCTGTATTGGCTAACGTTTTTATTGCATTTTCGTATTTTTTCTGTTCGGTTTTGAGGGTCTCTATTGCATTCCCATCTCCTTTGATACCCAGTGCTTTGCTTAGCTCGTTCCTGTTTTTAATCTGGTTTGAAATATAATTAGCCCAATCAAAAGGCATGGCCAGTTCCCTGAGCGTATGGCCTGTCGGAGCCGTATCAAATACTACGACATCATTTTCGCCGTCATTCAGGTATTTTACAAACTGGTCGAAAGCGGCCATCTCTTCAGCGCAGGGGGTATTCATCACGTCCTTCCCGAACATGCCTGTGATTTGCTCCACAACCTCATTCAACCTTGCCTGGAAAACACCGGATGCTTTCTTAGGATTTATATTAAGCCCGCACAGATTTTTAATTTCCCTGATTTTTGTCACCTCCGTCTCTCCGATTTCCTGTTCGAAAATTGCAGACAGACTTACCGTAGGATCCGTAGCTACTATTAACGTGTTATAACCATGTTCCGCCAGCCATACCGCAGTGGAAGACGCCATTGTGGTCTTTCCAACGCCCCCTTTTCCACCAAAGAAAAGGAACTTTTTACCCTTTATAATATTATTCATCTATTCACTCCATCCGATTCTTTGTTTTCATCGGTCAGTTTATTATATTTGCTTAATGCTTCGATTGAGAACGCCGTAGAGACCTCTTCGGAACCCCAGTATGTCATAATCCCGACGAAAAACGATCGCTCAGGCCAGCTACCATCATCCCTCTGGGTCTTTAATATGTGGTTGATGGCTTTGTCTAACGCTTTACCTTTATACCCCGTATTCATTAACGAGATAGCAGCCAGGCTTGTGTTAAGTTCATTTCCCCAGCTTCCGTCCTCTTTCTGCATGCTCAAAAGATATTTTCTTACCACAGGCATTGACGGTTTTAAGTCGCTCACATGTCCGTCAGCATATGCCCGTGTAAACATATAGAGCTGCGAATATGGAATATGATAATATATAGTGCGCTCCGTGAAAGATTTGTTCTCTATGTAACCATTCAGGAAAACACTCACTTCAGGCACGGGTTTACGAATTAGAGAGAGGGCATATGCCATATTTGCATTGACTGCCGGGTCTATGTCGTTCATTTTATAATATGGATAATATATGTCCGAAATGTTCATCCATTTTTCTTCATTCATAAACGTATAGAATACTCCATCGGGAGCTCTATAGTTAAACGCATAATCCAAGCCGCTCTCTTCAACAGGTATCCCGTTTTCTTTTAAGGAGGCAACTATTGTAGATGTATCGTCCATGTCCGGTGGGATGTTGGAGTTTTTCCCCCAGTATCTCCATACTCCAGGATCTTCTTTATTTGCAAGTAGGAACGCTCCGGTTTTATTCTTCATTTCATTGACAGCATGATCAGGTTTTACAAGACCGAGCGCATGCAGCACGAATGTAGAGCCAAAAACCTCCAATTCATACGCACTGTTAGTCATTTCCGGGCTCAGTGACCCGTTCATTGGAAATTCACCTGAAGGTAATTGGTGTTCCTTTAAAAATGATAATGCTTTGTCTATGCTTGTATCTATTTTATCCTGGGAAATACCGGAGCCATGAAGGGCTTTATCACTTTCAATGTGTGAAGCCGTTTTCAATGGCATTTGTGCAGCCGAAGCTGCCGTGATGCCAACAGCTATTACAGTAAATAATCCCAGTATAAGAAATAAAGCTGCCTGGTATTTCTTGGTTTTTCTGAAAACTGTTCGGTTAAGTTCTATTATTTTTTCTTTTGACATTTTGCAATCACTCTCTTATTAATGTTTTTTCTCCATTTCATCAACAGCTACCTGAAGCACCTGCATGTACCTTTTCGGGCCAAATAAATTGGCTGGAACCGATTGTTTGATTTTTACCAGCCACCCGTCATCTCCATAGGGGTTTTTATTGAGGGGAGTCGGATCATCATAAAGTTCTTCGTTAATTTCTATAACGCTTCCTTCCGCCGGAGATTTAACATACATTACAGATTTGCTGCCTTCGACAGAACCGAATGAATCCCCTCTGTTTACGGTATCGCCTACCTCAACATCATATGATATAAAATAAATTTCTTTAACAAGCTTGAGGAAAAAATCAGAGACCCCTATCGTAAGGACTGCATCATTTTCAATCCCCCATAAATGGGACGTTGTATATCTGAGCCATTCCGGCACCTTAACTTTGTCTCTTCCGAATTCATAAATTTGTTTATCTTCCATACGCATCCGCCTGGTTATTTTGGTTCAAGAAATATGGATTCTAAAGCCCTGTCAAGTTCAACGACGGTATTTTTACATCCGGACTTTAGGAGTGGGACGCCTCTTGCGCTAATTCCGAATGCATCAAGTTTTGGTATTGATTTGTAAAGCGAATCCAAACACCCGATACCGAGGAAAGCTATTCCTTTCTTTTTTTCAGTTAGCAATTTAAGGACAACAGTTGAACCTTCTGCTACGAATACGGTATATCCTAACTTCTCTGACGCCTTTTTTAACGGGAATATGTTACATTCCTTGCTACCACATTCTGCGCATATGAGTTTTACTCCCCCGCCCACGTCTTCATATTTTCCTTTACAATGCATTTGATCGCGAAGACAATGCGGTATTATTATTACACGGCGCTCATAAGGGGTCTCTGTGAACTTCCGCTTTAGAGATTCATTTTTTAATTCAACGACTGTAAAGCGCAGATAATCCTCTTTAATACCCCACTGGTTAAGAAGTTCGATAGCGAATTTTTCCACATCTTTTTCGCCTAATTGCTCTGCCGCATCAGGTGCTTTCTCCCTGATAAACATACGGGTCGATTCATCGGGTATGTCTTTATCAAATGAAATAGTCCCTGCGTTCTTAACTGCATCTGCAACTTGCGGTGTGCTTCCCTGTTCAAGCGTGATCTCCCGGGCGTTTTGTCCGGTTTTTTCTGCATTTTGTATCTCTTTACCGGCTATCCAGCCGTCGGAGGACTTTGGGAAAATAATCGCACGGACAGGGCACAGACGGGCACAGGCCGGACATTTATCTTTGCATTTATATGGATTTTTAACTATCACGCCATCGTTATCGTCCTCTTTTATCCCGAAGACGCCATAGATGCAATAATCATAACATGCCCCGCAGGCTTTTAGACCCAGGCATCGTTCGTAATTAATAACCGGGAACCATTCGTTGATCTTTTCTGATTTCCTGGGAAATACCTTTTCAAGCTGGGAGATGACTTCCCCGGTTGTCGCTCCATGAAAGTTTATCGGGATAAAATTTCCGTTCAGGTTTTTTTTATGCAGGATTTCTTCAAAAAGCCATCTCTGTGCTTTTGGATGACAAGCCAATACGACAAGTTTTTCAATGTCCCTGTCCAGGAGCCTGCTGAGGTAGTTTATGCCGATTTTACGACTGCATAAACTCGGGTGCATACCTATAAAAGAAACTTCCAGGTTGTCCTGGACAAAGGTTATAACTTGATTTAGGTCAAAATCCTTTACGTAACTGTTATCATTACATTGACAGACTATAAGACCTGTCTCCATATTTTTTGCGTCTGTCATCAGGGCATCCCTTCTGAAGAAACCGCTTCTTCAATAGATAATCCAATATCGTGTTCTTTTAAAAGTAATTTGTACAGGAATGCCGCAAATATCGCGCCTCCCAGAGGAGCAATTAGATAAATCCATTGGTTTTGGAATGTTGCGGAAACAAGAGCCGGTCCAAGAGACCTTGCCGGGTTCATCGATGCACCGCTAATCGGTCCGCCGAACATTGCATCCAGTCCTACAGCAGCCCCTATAGCCGCCGCAGACATACCGATGCCGTGCTTGTGCATGATTACAGCCATTATTACGAACATCAGTATGAAAGATAAAATGAATTCCAGTACAAAGGACTGCTGCCAGCCATATCTGGGCTGGGTCGCCCCAAGATTGCTGACGTTTCCGAAAAGAAAAAGCAATGTTAGCGACGCCAGTATGCTTCCGAAAAACTGGGATGCAATATAAGGCAGCGTCTTTTTAGGTTCGAGTTTTCCTGTCAGGGTCAGTGCAACGGTTACTGCAGGATTCAAATGCGCGCCCGAAACATTCCCCAAGCAATAAATCAGGATTGCAACTGTGAACCCGAACGTCAATGCAATGCCCATGCTGGTTATTTCTCCGGTCAAGGCATTGATAATTATGGCGCCGGTCCCGGCGAACACCAGCACAAATGTCCCGATAAACTCAGCGACACAACACTTTTGCAACACACTTATCCCCCTCTTTTAGGTTAATTTCAGGCATGCTTTTTGGCTTGTAAAACCCGTCGTAGCATCCATATTCAAGAGTCTTTTCGATTTCAGGGTCATGAGTATGACCGTGCGTATTTATCTTCTGTACCTTGAAGTCGTAATCAGGGTCATTAAGTATGCCTTTTGCAATAATCGCCACTCTTTCAGCTACGACGCGTGCCAGCTTTTTGCCTGATTCTTCAAGTTCCTGTCTTGTATGTCCCGGGCTTAGTCTGGTTTCATGTATTATCTCCGGTACGTATATCCTTGCAGCGGGCTTTATCCCGCAAAAATGACATATCTGGCTTCCACATTTTTCACTGCAACCATCTATAACGATTGTCGGGTATACCTCTGCCATATCGATATCTTCGATAACTCCCGCGATGAGCGCCGGTACACAAAGTAATATTGTCTGGTCTGGAAGCAGCTCTTCATTTACGATGTATGCTGCCAACCGGGTCACTCCTGCTACTGTCTGGCCTATACCCATGCAAGGGGCTATAGTTACCCTCTCAATCGGCTCCTTCAACTTAATCACTCCTTTTTTCAAAATCGATTGAAATGCCTGTATTGAAATACCTGGCAAAACCATCTCTTTTTTAGTTCATTTTTCTTACAGATACCATCTTGTAGATTAGACATCTACATCATCCGTTTATCGTTTAGATTTTATGCCATACATATATGGTATCTATATAAGTGGGAGCATGATTTCCAATATCCCGGCTATAAATGGATATTTGATTTCTGGAGGTTATCTCGAAAAATTTCGCTTGGAGAAAAATACAGAATCCTATATAATTAATCGAGAGCCAAAAATAAGCGCATCTTATACTCCATACAAATACGATATATGTATAGAAACCAGTGGAAATATTTTATGTGAAATTAAGTAGCTTTGCAATGTCTCAAGGAGATAACAAAATATGTTTTGTAATAGGTCCAATTGGCGATGAAGGTACTGAGAAACGTCGTCAATCTGACCAGGTATTAAACTATATTATCGCGCCTGCTGTGAAAGAGTGCGGCTATGAAGCAATTCGTGCGGATAAAATTTCTGAGCCTGGTATAATCACATCCCAAATAATCCAACACCTAATTGATATCCATTAGTAATTGCTGATCTAACTGGAACAAACCCCAATGTTTTTTATGAACTCGCATTTAGGCATGTTATCGGAAAGCCTGTTGTTCAAATTATTCAGACAGGAGAATCCATTCCATTTGATGTTGCAGCAACAAGAACAATCAAAGTGGATCATAAAGATTTAGATAGTGTTGCAAAATGCAAAGAGCACCTTATAAGCCAGAAAAGCATTTGGGACAATTGTCTGTATAAATATATAAATGTATTTAGATAGCAGGTCTATAAAAAGGTCACCAATCAAAACTTATGGGTATAAGCCCATCACGCAGAATCAACTTAGGGGTTCAGTTCACATCACCTATGCTTACTTCAGTTTAAGCTTATGGGTTCATTGTTTAAACTTATGGGTTCAGTTCACAGTCTCAATTTATGAGTTCACTTTACATCCCCAGTATCCGGAGGGCAAGGTATGCAGCATTCTCACCGTTATCGATTCCCACGCATGCAACCGGCACACCCTTTGGCATCTGGACTATGGATAAGAGGGCATCCATTCCTCCGAGCTTTGAACTCACAGGTACGCCGATGACAGGCTTTTTTGTCCGCGAGGCGACTACGCCGGGGAGGGCTGCAGCCAATCCCGCTATTGCTATGAAAACCCTAGCATCACTTTTTTTTATATAATCTTCAAGCTCCACGGGATTCCTGTGCGCCGACAGGACACGTATCTCATAATCAACTGCGGCTGTTTCCAGCACTTTTGCACAACGTTCTGCAATTCCCCTGTCCGATTCAGAACCTATCAATATCGCTATTGTTGCCATAAATCATAATAGCCGGTTAATCCATAAAATCTTTTTGTAAAAAAAATTGAGGTGTGGGGGGATGACCAATCCCCCAACATTATGGCTTCCTATTCTATTTCATCATCTTCAAAGGATTGCTTCACATGTCTTGAAAACATGGAAAGCCACATCGAACACATTCCATACACTATTAATCCGCTATTGGGATAAGCGGTTTCATTAATATAATTCGAATCCTGTTCCAGTTCCGCAGTGTCCTGGAAACACAATCTCATCGCCCCGTTTTTCTCAAACCCAAGTGAGATGTCCAGATACTCAGTTTGCTGGTTTTTAATCTTAACAGATGAAAAATACCTGGGAATTTTGTTCATGTTATTCTTCAGCACCATATTTCAAATAGTGATATACTGCTTTTGAGATTGCTTCTTTGACAGAGGACTCTCCGGTTTTTTCCTTCAGCGCCGTGACATCTTCCTGTGGTAGTACCGACTGTACGTGAACAATCTTCATCTCATTTATTCCTCCGTATGATAACAAACATACCATGATTATCATAATTATGCTAATGATGTATAAAGGTTTCGATTAAACCATTTTATATGAAGACCAATCAAAATATTAATATGTCCGGATATTCATGTCTGCAACCGAAAAAAGAATACCTGCCTGAAAGGAAAAACGATGGAGGAAAAAAGCGTATGATTGGAAGGTTCAAATTCGAGAATGAGGTATTTTACGGCGATGTAAAAGGAGAACGCGTCATTGTTGACAGGGGGTTGTATAGCGATACATTTGTACTCTCAGAACTCCAGTTACTCCCCCCGGCCCAGCCAAGCAAGATAATCTGCGTGGGTCTCAACTACAAAGACCATGCAAAGGAATTAAACATGCCCATACCCAAAAATCCTTTGTTATTCTTAAAGCCCCCCTCCGCGGTAATAGGTCATATGGAAAATATAGTTTATCCGGAAAATGTTAAACGGCTGGACTATGAAGCGGAACTTGCAGTAATAATCGGAAAACGATGCAAGAATGTACGGGCAGCCGATGCTGGAAGCATAATAATGGGATATTCGTGTTTCAATGATGTGACGGCAAGGGACGTACAGAAGGAAGATATCCAGTGGACAAGATCCAAGAGTTTTGATACCTTTGCTCCCGTAGGTCCTTTTATAGCAGACCCTGCTGAGGATATCAGCGATCTTCGTATTAGAACCCACGTGAATGGTGAATTGAGGCAGGATTCAAGTACTGCCAATCTTATTTTCGGTGTTCCGCAGTTAATCGAATTCATTTCAAGAGTCATGACGCTTGAACGCGGGGACATAATTGCGACTGGCACACCACCGGGAGTTGGTGAACTCACGGTCGGCGACAATGTCGAAATTGAGATAGAAAATATAGGTATTTTGAAAAATGGCGTCATTGGCGGAATTAACTGGATGATTAAAAATATCATGCCTGAGAAGGAAACATATTAGCATACCTCCGCTTTATTAAGAATGAAGATAATTGAGTACCAAACACTGTGCTGAACAGGTGAGTATAGAATGTCAGAGATATACGATAATGTATGGGAAACCCGGAAACGCAAGCCGCCAGTAAGGGAAGAGAAGAAACTTGCAGAAGTAAAACCGCCTTTTTCGGACCGCGACAGGCTGAACGACACAATCGAAAGGCGGAAAAAGAATGTGTATGGAATGAAATAAAACACATTCATAAAGGGTTACGCCCCTTTATGACGTATAGGGGACGTGCGACGTCCCCTTGTTTTGATAAAACTTTCCTAAAGGTTTTCATTAAAATCCGGAACTATGGATAACATAGAAGTTTCAGTCGTCCTGCCCGCCTACAACGAAGCGGCAAGGATAGAGGATGCTGTAGAAAAAACTGCTTGCGCCCTTCGTGGAATAACGCCATCATTTGAAATCATAATAGCCGAGGATGGAAGTAAAGACGGGACAGACAGGATTTCCGAATCTCTTTCAAAGAAATACGATTTTGTAGTGCACCTGCACTCGGATGAACGTCAGGGACGTGGTCGCGCACTGAACCGCGCCTTTAAGGTCTCGAAAGGAGAGAT
This sequence comes from Candidatus Methanoperedens sp., assembly GCA_041494705.1. Taxonomy (GTDB): domain Archaea; phylum Halobacteriota; class Methanosarcinia; order Methanosarcinales; family Methanoperedenaceae; genus Methanoperedens. The sequence goes on along the minus strand of JBGQBI010000003.1, from coordinate 45,368 downwards.
TCTCGGATACATCGACGTCGACCTTGCCACGGACATGAAGTATCTGAGAGAGTTTGTCCAGTTCATCCGAAACGGTTATGATTTTGCCACAGGTTCACGCATGCTTCCTGAGAGCAATGTCAAGAGACCTTTTAAGAGGGGGCTTGCAAGCAAGGGGTTCAATTTCCTGACGCGCCTCATGCTGGGCTCCAGGCTCTATGACCACCAGTGCGGATTCAAATCTTTCAAGCGCTCATCTCTATTTGAGATTATGGATAATGTAAAAGACACGCACTGGTTTTGGGATACGGAGTTATTCGTCAGGGCGCAGCGAGCAGGATACAGGGTAAAAGAATTCCCGGTAGAATGGAGGCACGGCGGCGCTACAAAAGTTAATTTAATCAGAGATGTTTTCGGGATGGGGTCGCAGATATTCAGGTTATGGTATGAATTCCTCTGGGATTGAAAATAGTCATACACTACCGATTTATATATAATGATAAACAAATCATCTCTCAATAAGAGGAACGACCGGGATTGTCGTTATAATAGCATTGGGCTGCCGTATTGCTGAAGCACACTCAACATAGCTATTAAAATTTAAGAAAACGTCACATACGATTCTATGACTGACAAAATACAGCTTCTTACTGGAAAAACGGATACAAAAGACGTATTCATAGATGCACAGGAATTTGTTACCGGAAGAACGTGCGTGATAGGTCAAAGCGGGAGTGGTAAAAGCTACTTAATAGCCGTACTCTGCGAACAACTGCTGCAAAATAATATCGCTTTTTGTATAGTTGATACGGAAGGGGAGTATTTCTCTTTGAAGGAAAAGTTCCAACTGCTCTGGGTTGGCGGGGAAGAAGCGGATGTCAGTATAGAAGTTGATTTCTATGACCTCATAACAAAATCAATAAAAGATAATGTCTCTTTAATTTTAGATGTATCGGATGTCCTGGATCAAAGAAAAGTTGTTTCTGATTTTGCAGGTAAATTATATGAAATCGAAAGCCAGGTAAAGCAGCCGTATTTATTGATTATCGAGGAGGCTGACAGGTTTGTTCCGCAAAGCAAGGACTCCATAAAGAATATCGAGGAGATTTCTAAAAGAGGGAGAAAACGGGGGTTGGGTTTGCTTGTCGCGACGCAAAGACCCTCGCTTGTAAATAAGAATGTCCTGTCCCAGTGCGGAAACCAGCTTATCGGGAAATTAACAACAGAAAACGATTTAAAAGCGGTAGATTTGTTTTTTGTTGACAGGAAAGAACTGGAACTATTGCCTAAATTGAACACCGGCGAATTTTTTGTGATGGGGAATGTGGTGAAAGAAAAAACCCGGATGCAGACCGTCCAGAGAATAACACAGCATAAAGGTCTTACCCCGAAACTGATTCCAAAGGCGACAGGCAAAATTACCGAGCTAAAAACAAGCCTGGGTTTTGCAGGGATACCGGAGGAGACAGAGGAGAAGGAGAAAGTAAAAGAGGCTTATGAGTCTGGCGAGAGAAAATTAAAAGGAGTTGAGGCGAAAATTTCAAAAGAGCAGATAGAAGCTATCGTTGATGGTAAAAGAAAGAAAAAATACTGGCTGTTCGGGGAAAAGGAGCATGTGAAATCTATCGAGCTTATCTATCATCCGTTTGTCCGGGTTGAAGTAACCGCTCCGGAGGGATTTATCACGAAGAGCCTTGCATCGCATTCACTTATAGTAGATTCTGCAAGTGGCGAATTTGTGGATATAAAATATGGATTAAAATACTCAACAGGTATTTCTAAATTAATCGGTTTGAATGAAAACGAGATCAGGATTCTGTTGGAAATTTATAGAAATAAAAAAATTACAATCGGAGATCTTGAACTTAAAACCAAACTGTCCGAGACGACAATAAGAACTATCATACACCATCTACAGGATAGAAAGATGGTAACTTTTTCAAAAGAAGGAAATTTAAAATTATATTCTTTTCTTATTAACTTTGAACCCCCGGATTTAAAACAGTCTTTAAGCCATCCTGAGATACGGCAAATTTCCGGAAGGACGAACAAACAGGCGCTTACAGAGGATGTTTTACGAAAAATAATAAAGGGTATAGAGGATGAAGCTGACATAACAAAATTTGAGGTTTTTTATTACCCCATATGGTTTGTAAACCTGGAAAACAGGAGCCTGAAAATAGATGGGGTCACAGGGAAATAAATTTGAGGCTCGCTTTGGTTTTGTAGCTATGTGAGAACCCGCAAGCATTCTGTCATATATTTTTATGCCTTCTCAATGACGATTTTGCCTTCACACTAACCCGAACGCCTCTAACGTTACAAATAGCAAAAATATTATTAATGCAATTTTTATCCATTGCGGGCTAATATAATATGAGAGTTTTGGTTTAGCCTTCCCTTTTATTATTGCATCTACTTTGTCTTCCATCGATATACCCATCCTGCATTTTAGCGTATCATTAAATAAAGTTTACGCCTCTCTATTTGATTTTCAATCTTCTTGACGTCTCTCTGGTTAAATCACCTTCGCTAAGTTTTCACAGTCCCACATGATACCATGTTTGTTATATATCTGAAAAAGGATTAAATGCCTTTGGTGTTAAGCTTTATGGGATTAAACCTGTTTGATATCTTAATCTGGTGGCTGGTTTTAGAAATAGTAGGTTTGGCAGCCTTTCCTATCGCTTCCCAACTTGCCCGAAATTTGAAGGACAACGGATACTCCATCTCAAAGCCTCTTGGATTATTGCTCCTGACGTATATTAGCTGGATTATTTCAATGTTTTCCGGATACTCTTATTTTTCAGTTTTGATTTCTCTGGTAATTATCGGAGCATGTTCTCTTGTAATTTGTCTTGTAAAGGGAAAACCGCAGGTTGATAAAAAATATTTAATCCAATTTGAACTCCTGTTTGCCGCAGCTTTTGTTGCTTTTGCGATAATCCGCGCATACAGCCCGGATATTTACTGGACAGGCGGTGAGAAATTTATGGACATGTCGTTTATTAACGGCATCCTCCGGGCGGCGCAATTCCCGCCGCAGGACCCGTGGATGTCAGGTACAGCAATGTATTATTATTATTTCGGCTACCTCATTGTAGCTGATTTGATAAAGCTCACCGCGGTTTTGCCATCCATAGCGTTCAACCTTGCCACAGCCTCATTTTTTGCCCTTGCTTTTACAACCGCGATAGGTATTGGATATAACCTCACCGAAAAAATGAAGTACGGGATTATTACTGCATTTCTTGTAACAATAGCAGGAAACCTTGTGGGTTTTTTTCAGTTAATGGATGTGTTGTTCAGCAAAAATAATGTGATAGATAACATCCTGTCGTTCAATTACTGGCCAAGCTCGCGTGTTATTCCCGATACAATTAATGAGTTCCCGTTTTTCAGTTTTCTCCAGGGCGATGTCCATGCCCACATGATATCCATCACTTTCCAGCTTCTTATTCTTCTCCTTTTGCTTAACATCTTCAAATCCAAAAAACTTGAGACTATTCCAGTACTGGCACTTGGACTGGCTATAGGCTTCCTGTATCCATTGAATACATGGGATTACCCGGTTTACCTCGTTCTGTCAGTCTTTATCATCGGTTCTAATTTATTTTTATCAAAAAAAAATGCAAAGCCAGCCGCATCAAAACAATATTTAAAAACAATCGTGGCAATAGTCGCTATGGCTGTATTCAGTTATCTATTCTATCTACCGTATCATATTTCATATAATCTCGAAAAGACCATTTCATTTGTATCAGGCGGACGGACGCAGCTTGTATATTATCTTGTAATCTATGGATTGTTCCTTTACTTAATATCCAGGTTTGTCATCTCGAAATCCAAAAAATCATTCCCCAGGCCGCTGTATTTAATAACAGCCCTCATTTTGCTTTCCATTCTCTCACTGGCATTGAAGTTTGAATTATTAATTTTGCTTGTCCCTCTGCTAATCCTGTCAATCCTGTCAATTTTAAAAGAACAGGATAAGACCCGGGTTTTTGTGATAATCCTGATAATAACGGGCATTCTATTATCATTGTTCTGCGAACTTTTTTATATAAAAGATGCTCTTGGAAGCGCAAATCCCGCCTATATAAGATTAAATACGGTCTTTAAATTATATCTTGACAACTGGATTCTATGGGCTGTTCCTGCCGGCTATGCAATATTCCAATTCAGGGATTCCTTTTCCCAAAAAAAGAGGTGGGGAATTTTTGCAATAATCCTGATCCTGATGGTTTCCGTATATCCGCTATTTGCCACTATCGGAAAGTCGGGAATGTTCAGGGGAGAACCATCCCTTGATGGGGAATTGTATGTAAAAAAGGAACACCCCCAGGATTACATGGCTATTATGTGGTTCAAGAACATAACGGGGCAGCCAGTGGTTTTGCAGGCGTCTGGGGATTTGTATCAATGGAATACGTATATAACAGCATTTACAGGACTTCCCACTGTTATAGGATGGGCTGGGCATGAGCTTAACTGGAGATTCCCATCCCGGAAAGAAATAGACGCCCGCTGGTCTGATGTTAATACGATGTACACGTCTCTTAGACTGGATGAGGTTGATGCGCTTTTAAAGAAATACAATGTATCGTATATCTATTTTGGCGAGGCTGAGACAAAAAGATATAGCCCGAGGTTGTTTGACTCACATCCTGAAAGGTTTGAAAAAGTATTCGAATACGGGGATGTGGTTGTTTATAAAGTCGAGCCAAACCGTTAAAGCTTTTTACTTATAGGTTGTGCAAAAGGGCGAATGAAAGAAAGGTATGGCCCGCAGGAAATAGAGGAAAAATGGCAGCGTAAATGGGCAGAGGCAAAAATATACGAGGCTGAGCCCGATAATCAAAAAAAGTTTTTTATCACGATACCATATCCGTATTTAAACGGGAACCTTCATGCAGGTCATACCAGGACGTTCACGATAGGCGATGTAATTGCGCGATACAAACGCATGCAGGGTTACAACGTCCTTTTCCCCATGGGTTTCCATGCCACGGGAACTCCGATAGTGGGCCTGGCTGAACAGATACAGAAAAAGGACCCCGAGACAATACGTGTTTATAATAAGCTCCATGAAATACCGCTTGATATCCTGGATACCATACAGACTCCAGAGCAAATTGTAGAATATTTCAGCAGGGAAGCTGAAGCGGCTATGAAAAGCATTGGGTTTTCAATCGACTGGAGAAGAAAATTCACAACTACCGACCCGCATTACCAGAAATTCATAACATGGCAGTTCAACCTTCTCCATGACAAAAATAAGGTGGTGAAAGGAGCGCATCCTGTCAGATGGTGCCCGAACGATGAGAATCCGGTTGAAGACCACGATATCCTGAGAGGCGAAGATGCCACAATAATTGATTATACGCTTATCAAATTCAAACTTAATAATGATATTCTTCCCTGCGCCACATTGCGCCCTGAAACTGTGTTCGGGGTGACGAACCTTTGGGTGAATCCGCAAAACCATCATGTGAGAATCAAGGTGAACGATGAGACGTGGATAGTCAGCAAAGAAGCCTATCTTAAGCTTAAATTTACGGATAAAAATGTGGAGCTTGAAGGCGATGTAAACGGCGAGGAATTAATAGGCAAAAAAGTGAAAAACCCGGTCACTGGTTCTTATGTTTTGATATTGCCGGCTTCATTTGTGAGCGCCGTGAACGGGAGCGGTATCGTCATGAGCGTGCCTGCTCATGCGCCCTACGATTATCTTGCGCTTCGCGATTTAAAAGGCAAAGAACTGACAAAATACGGAATAACCGAAGACGTTTCATCAATCCCGCTAATTTCCCTGATTAAGGTGCCTGAATACGGAAAATACCCTGCTGTGGATGCGGTCAATGGATTAAAAGTCAAAGACCAGAACGACCCGAAAGCTGAGGAAGCGACAAAACTTGTTTACAGGCGGGAATTTCACGGCGGCGTGCTGACAGAAACCACAGGAAAATATGCAGGCATGTCGGTTTCTAAAATAAAAGACGTGCTGACCCGCGACCTTATTTCACAGGGGATAGCTGACGTTTTCTATGAATTCAGCGAGCAGCCTGTTATATGCAGGTGCGGGGCGACATGCGTTATTAAAATGGTAAAAGACCAGTGGTTCCTGAATTATTCAGAACCATCATGGAAAGAACAGGTCTATAAATGCCTTGCCGGCATGCAAATAATCCCGCCTGAACTCAGGGTGGATTTTGAAAATAAGATTGACTGGTTAAAAGATAAGGCATGCGCACGAAAAAAGGGACTGGGGACAAGACTTCCATGGGATAAGGAATGGATGATAGAATCCCTGGGCGATTCCACCATCTACATGTGTTATTATATCATTGCAAAATACCTTGATAAGTTCAAACCAGAACAACTGAAAGATGAGTTTTTCAATTATTGCCTGCTCGGTCAGGGCTCACCTGAAAATACGGCAGCAAAGACCGGGATTGATATCAGCGTCATCAAAGGAATCAGAAATGATTTCATGTACTGGTATCCTGTTGATTTGCGCACTTCCGGGAAGGATTTGATCCCGAATCACCTGTTGTTTTTCCTTTTCCACCATGTAGCTATATTCCCGGAAACCCTATGGCCACACGCGATTGCCATCAATGGTTTTGTATCGCTTGAAGGCGAAAAGATGAGTAAATCAAAAGGACCCCTGCTCACATTGAAATCAGCGGTTAAGGAATTCGGGGCAGATATCACGCGCCTTTATATCCTGAGCACGGCAGAACATGTACAGGATGCAGACTGGCGCGCGGCTGATGTGGAATCCACCAGGAAACAGATTGAAAGATTCTATAAAACCGCTTTCGATATTATACATGATAAAAATGTGGAGGAAGCAGGGGAATTAAAATTCATTGATAAATGGATGTTAAGCAAATTGCAATACAGGATACAGGAAACTACGGATGCTCTTAATAAAATGCAGACAAGAAGAGCTGTCCAGAATGCATTTTACCTTCTCATGAACGATATGAAATGGTATGAACGCAGGGGCGGAAGCGCCGTCAGGAAACGGGTTCTTGACATCTGGATAAGGTTGATGGCGCCTTTCACGCCCCACATATGCGATGAAATTGAAGAGGAATCGGGCGGGAAATTCATCTCGCAAACGAAATACCCAGAAGCAGACCCATCGCTCATTGATAAAGGCGCAGAACTTGCTGAAGAGATAACAAACAACACCCTCAAGGATATAGAAGAAATAATCCGCCTTATTAAGATAAAACCAAAAATGGTAGTATTGTACACTGCAGCGTCATGGAAAAAGACTGTCCTGAAAAGAGCCATATTGATGAAAAAAGATAATGCTCTTGATATGAAAAACCTCATGAATGCTCTCATGAGCGACCCAACGATACGCGCTTATGCGAAGGAAATACCAAAATTTGCCCAAAAAGTGATTACCGATATCCAGGGTATGGATGCGGAATTGATGAATTCATTGATAGATGTGGATTTTGATGAGATTTCAGCTTTGAATGAAGCAAGGGAGTTCCTGGGCCGGGCTGTTGATTGCCCGATTGAGATTTCAAGCGCGGATGCACCCGAGTACGACCCGCAGGGAAAAAGCCGATTTGCTGCACCTATGAGGCCGGCCATTTATATTGAATAGGAATAAATCGTCTGAGTATTCGCCTCCTAACCCAATATTAATGCAAGGATTACCGTCGGTATCCATTCGCCATCCACGAACAAATCCATAGTTTTTCCTATTTTTATGCCTTCCCTGCAAAAATGCAGGATATACCAGTATCCGTAAATAATGAAGAAAACTAAAACAAGAAAATAACCATGGAAATACCCTGCAAAATAGGAAAAGGCAAGCCATGGCAAGAGCGTTGAATTAAGAAGAAGCAAAAAAATCTTCGTTTTGTTCAATCCAAAAACTACAGGAATCGTTCTTACCCCGCTTGCCCTATCACCTTCTATGTCTCTTACATCAGATGCGATAGAGCCGAGAAAGACACGTATGAAAAAAAAGTAAAAAACCAAAGAAATTAGAATAAAATCACTAAAGTAGACTGCTAACGGTAGAAAAGCCCCGATTACAGCCCATGATACTGCAACCGTGAAATTTTTTATTCCAACGATATCCTTTAATCTGAAGTTTGATACTTTAATACTATAAAAAATACCCATCAAAAAAGGAAATAGCATTATAATGATGGCAAAAGGATTTTGTAAAAAGGATATCAATATGGAAGCTATGAAAGATGCTATTACAGCAAAAATAATAAGATTCTTATATTTTTCAATAAATCCCACCCTCTCAGGATTATTTATTAAATCTTCTTTCATATCTGAAAGTTTATTCAGACTGTATATGGAAAAAATACATAGGGAAGAAGCGATAAGCAAACTAAAATTAGCTCTTATATTGTAGAGCAAAAAAGAAAAATAAGGTAGTAAAAATGCCGTCATCGCTATAAATAAAGAACTCTTCATCAAGAAGGCTATTAATTTATTAAATATTAAATATAAATATTTAAATAAGTCTTTGAAGACCAAACATGTACCGGTTGTTCTGAATGTTTTGTTTATATACGATCCCAAACTTGTATTATATTCTTCTACTGACATTTAATTCATCCTCCATTTATGTATTTATTACGATTATTTTCAAATTTAAAAAATTTAAAATTTTTATATTTATTCATTCACCGATAAAAATATGCACCCTCGGCTTGGGTGCTCTTATAAATGCGTGGCTTGCTTTCCTCTTTTCATGTAATCTATTGAGGATTCAAGCATTGCATGTTTTATAGGCTCATAGATGCACCAAATCTCCCACCATCCTATCCTATTATTCTATGGATTATTCTCTTGAAAAGCTTTTATCATTTAGCTGGCCACAGGCTTTGAAACAAGCCTCTACACAATCAAATTTACAACATTATTTTATATCCCGTGCTGAGAGATGAGTGTATAATCCAAGGTTTAAGAACTAAGCATGCACAACTTTTTCAGATAATTTGACATAATGTTCAAATAATTCATTTCCCCAAGCAATCGCTTTTTTATTGTAATTTACTAGATCGTTGCTAAAATCATATGACCCACCAATATGAAAAAACCCAAGTGATAAGAAGTAATCAGCAACTGTAAAAGCGACAGTCACATTTCCTTTCAATAGGTACAATTTAAATTTTAAATTCTTGTTGGCGAAAATGTTTTTCATTGCTTCTTTATCTATTTTTTCATACACTTCTTTTGTTAATATAAGCTGAATATCAGTGTTTTTTTCAAATATTAGCTCTTCAAATAGAATTGCAAACTCTGGAATGAAAAAAGGAGAAACTCCCCTAATCTCCTTAGCATTTCTCAATAAATTAATGAAATTTGAATGAACTTTAAAAATTTCAGTTTCGGTATTTTTTATAAGAACCGAATTCTTCAACCACCCTATCTTCTCCATCATATGGTCCGGAATCCCGCTCAGGTCATGCTCAAGCCAGAATCTTTCATGTTCTTTTAAAACATCAACAGCGTTACCGAAATCTGCCACTTTCAAGGTTAGAATCCTGCCAATCTTTGTTAGCGCATAATTTTTATCCCTATCCTGAAAAACAAGGTTGCTCTTTTCAAGCTCCCTTAAGGCATGTATGGCTGTTGTGGAACTGATATTCAACTCATTGCGCAGGTCGCCAAGTGATTTTTTATCTTCATTCAAACAAATGAGGAGATTTTTTCGAAGATCTGAGCAAATTACGAGGCGGAGTAAATCCCTTGAGTCCATTTTTTTTCTCATCTCCGCTTCACTTCCTTACATAATTTTTTTTATTACATCACCGGATTTATTTAATATATTCAATTTACACATCTCTTGTTTATATAGTTAAACAAAAGAAATATTGCTCAATTCAAGCAATGTTATTGGTAATATGATAAATAAACTTCATATATATTAAGACCATAAACCCATTGTAAGTTGTATAAAATCTGAACAGTTGAAATTGCTCAATTTAAGCAATGTTGTCAAAGCTACAATAAACTTCATATACCACAAGGAATAAAATATAGTATAAGTTAATATAATTACAATCATGATAATGATGGAATTACAATTAAATTGCTGGTAATCAGGTTGAAATAACAAGGTAATCATGTCAACAACAGAAATGCTTGAAAAAATCTTAAAAGATATAAATAATATCGGGGGTGTGGAAGAATCCGCAGTAGCAAGCAGAGATGGATTACTTATATGTTCAACCATATCGAAAAAGCAGCATGCTGAGACATTTGTAGCTATGTCTGCAACAATGATCGGCGCGGCAGAAACTGCAACAACGGAGCTCGGAAAAGGCATTCCGGACAGGATAATCGTGGAATCTAAAAACGGGAAGATAATCGGTACAGGAGCAGGGCCAAAAGCCTTACTATTGGTCATGACGAAACCGGATGCAGGTCTGGGATTGGTTCTTATCGAGATGGCAAAGGCATCAGAACAGATAAAGCTGGTTCTGGGCTGATACCATAGGGGTTATAATATGAAACAGGTAACTTCAGGAGTAAACGGTCTTGATAAAATAATGGAAGGGGGATTCCTGCGACCGTCGGTTGTTTTGATAGCAGGCACAGCCGGGACCGGCAAAACTACTTTCGTAATGCAATCTTTGTTCAATGCTGCAAAAAATGAAGAGGTTTGCATGTACATCACAGCTCTCTCCGAGCCCATAGCAATGATCAATAATTTCATGTCCAAATTTTCTTTTTATAATATCTCACTGCTCGGGAAAGGCAATGTCAAATATGTGCCCATTGACATTGATATCATCCATAAAGGTTCGGATGCCATTATTAAGGAAATAGAGAGGAACATTGAATCGATTAAACCGGACAGGATTGCGATCGACCCGGTGAATGTATTCGCTTATGGATTGGATGGAGAAGCGCAGCGCCAGTTCTATTATGACTTTTTTGCAAGCATGAAAGGATGGAATTCCCTTGTTTTACTGACAGGTGAGTTTACAGAAAAGGAACTCATTAAAAGCACTCTAAGCTATCTGGTTGACGGTATTATCTATCTCAGTAATGAACCTTTTTATGAGAATAATATTCGCTATCTTAATATTATCAAAATGAGGGGACAGGAATTCCAGGGTGGCAAGCATTCATGTGGTATAACAAAAGATGGATTTATGGTATTCCCAAGATTGCATAAGCCAGCGAGGACGTCTATACTAAAAGAACGGATATCCACCGGAATAAAAGGATTGGATAAGATGACCGGCGGTGGCTATAACCGCGGGTCTGCCATATTGATTTCAGGAAGCAGCGGAACAGGCAAGACTGTAATCGGGACACAATTCATTGTGGATGGCTTATTGAAAAAAGAACCCGGTGTGATAATCTCCTTTGAAGAGGAACCCCTGCAAATACGTGAAAATTCAAAAATGTTTGGTTGGAATCTGGATGAATATGAAAATAAAAAAATGCTTAAAATAATTTCAGCATTCGAATTTGATATTCATAACCTGACAGGACTGGTGGAGGAAACCATCCGGGAAGTAAAAGCCAAACGCCTGCTGTTCGATGGGGTAGCAAAACTTCAACATATGCTGCCGCAGTATATGCCGATAGCTGACTATATGGAGAATATAGTCAATTTTTTAAAAAATCAAAACATTACTGCAATTTATACAAACGAGACTTCGAATCTTACAGGCGCAACGCAGATTACAGGAACCGGTATTTCACCAATCATGGATGCAGTCATTTTGTTGCGATATGTTGAGATAAAAAGCGAAATGCGAAAGGCTATATCAGTACTTAAGATGAGGGGCAGCAACCATGAGAAGGCGATTAAGGAAATCATTATCAATGAAAAAGGTGTTGAGGTAACACAACAGTTTATGGAATATTCAGGAATTTTATCCGGCAGTCCAGTAAAGACACCTGTAGAAGCTTTCGTCGAAGCTTTTAAAAAATAACTTCTATCTATGATAGATATACAAGGCATTATTGAAATATATTCATGGGTTGCAGCAAGTTTTATTATGATTTTCATAACTGCAATAGCCATGTTTTATCAAAAAAAATTCAACGTAAAAACTTTTTATTATTTCTATATAGTTCCGATAATTGTTCTTCTTGCAGCATCGACTGAATTGTTTGCTACTAACAGGTTTTTACATGAGTCGATTGAATTATCCGGAGCGCTCAGCTCATTTCTTGTAAGTTTTTACCTGTATAGAAAAATGGTAGGTATAAAATGAGCTTATTTTTTGAACCATTAAGATTAGTCAGTTATGTTGTGATGATTTTGTTTACATTGGTGCTTTATTTTTTAAGTATTCTGAGTAAACGATTGGGTGAAGTAATGGGGATGAAAAAATATTATTATCTTTATTATATCGGTATGTTTTTCATGTTACTGGGTTCGATTATAATGGCATTATCTTTTGAAAATTTTCAAAATACCCATTTTGTTAAAGATATTTTTTTTGCAATAGGTATTACATTCGGTTTAATCGCTACAATAAAATACTGGGGATGGTTAATCAAGGAACTTATTAAGAAGTCCAATTCATGAAAAAAATATGTTTTGTTGTTTTTATTTTGATTATTCTTACATTAATGTTACCTGGTTGTATTGAAAAACCAGCGAAAGTCAACCTGAGCATAGTTCAAGAACCCGATGTCAGGGAAAATGACACGGTTCTAAAAGTTGCTTTTGCTTCGGGAGTTTCCCCTAAAGAATCCTATGCTTACTATGAAGAATTGACCGGGTATATTTCCAGAAAATTGGGCGGGCCTGTAAAAATCGTACAGAGGCGCAGCTCCAAGGAAGTAAACGACTTAATAAAGAATAAGCAGATAGATTTTTCTTTCGTAGATAGCGGGGCATATATCGCAGGCAATGAAGAATTCGGGATGAAACTTCTTGTGGCTCCCAAAATAAATGGAAGAACGACATATAACTCATATATCATTGTTCCAAAAAACAGTACATATAATAACATCACGGATTTGCGGGGCAAAAAATTTGCTTTCTCAGACCCGTTATCAAATTCAGGAAAACTTTACCCTGCATACAGACTTTCCCTCATCAATGAAACCCCTGATTCTTTTTTTGGAGTTGATGAAAAAGGCAGGAGTAATTATTTTTACACCTACAGCCAGGATTATTCCATCATCGCAGTAGCCGGGGAATTGGCAGACGGCGCAGCGGTGAGCAGCCTTGTATATGAATATATGAAAAATACTAAACCTGACATTGTATCAAACACAAAGGTAATTGAAGTTTCGCCGCCTTTTGGAATCCCCCCTGTCATAGTTTCAAAGGATATCGACCCGTTCCTGGAAGAAAGGCTTAAAGATATTTTCTTGAAAATGGATAAGGATGAAGAAGGTAAAATTATTCTCTCCAAAATCATGATCGATAAATTTGTTAATATAAATGATAATGCCTATGATTCCATAAGAGAAATGAGGAAAAAAGTCTAATGGCAACCTTACGCTCCAGGATTATTATTTCGACAATGTTTATAATATTCCTGATTATAACAGGGTCTTATCTGGTTATCCAGGATATCCAGAGAGGCATAATTGAAGGTGACTTCCGTGATAAAGGATTTCTACTGGCTAATAACCTGGCGCAGACTGTTACAAATCCATTGCTTTTAAATGACATGGTGAGCATCAGGGATTCTTTTGACAATGTGAAGAAAAGTTATCCCGATGTTGAATATATTTTTCTTACTGATTCCGAGGGGATAGTCCTGGTGCATACTTTTGATAAAGGATTCCCAAAAGCTCTTCAAAATATGACAAAACCCTCTAAAACCATGAAAGAATCTGTAATTGATACGGAAACTGGAATCATACATGAATTTAATGCGCCGGTTTTTAGAAATATTGGTTACATTCATGTGGGTTTAACTGAAAACGGGGTACGGGCGCAGATTCTTGAAGCTTCAAGAAGGCTTCTTCTGTTAGCGGTATCGGCACTGGTTATCGGAGGTATTTTTTCATACCTGACCGGGAAAAGACTGACAGAACCGATATCGAAGCTTACTGAAGGAGCAAAGAGGATAAATAAGGGTGTACTTGACCAGAAAATAGATATAAGCACCGGCGATGAGCTTGGAGAGCTTGCCCGGACATTTAATGATATGGCTTTGAACCTTGACCAGAAAATCAAGGATATCATAACTTCAAAAGAACAAACCGAGGCTGCTGAAAAATATCTTGAAACATTGTTTGACAGTATCGATGACGGGATATTCGTTGTCAATAGCGATCATGAAATTGTAAAGGTAAATAAACCATTCCTGAAGTTAATGGGTCTGAACGAAGAATGTGTGATGGGAAGAACGTGCCATGAAATGGTCTTCGGGGATAAAGCGCAATACAAGACAGAAGAATGCCCTGTCAAAAAATTGCTTCAAACAAAGAAACCGTTGAGATTCATGCATGAGATAAATATCAACGGTACAAAAAAAATCCTCGAAATAAACGCATCGCCGTTTATTGATAAGAAAGATATCACAAATATAATTTTAGTACTGAGGGATATAACACAGCAAAAAGCGCTTGAAGAAGAAAATATTGCTTTTAATAAAAACATCAAGTACTTGAAGGAATTTAACGAAGAGATTCTGAATAATGTCAATCTGGCAATCCATGTCGTTGATAAAGATATGAATATCCTCGCTGTTAATGATGAACTGATAAGACTCGGCAAAGGCAGGATCAAAAAAGAGCTGGTAACAAACAAAAATCTTTATGAAGTTTATCCCTTCCTGAAAGAAAAGCATGTCGATCTGGAATATGAACATGTTATCAAAACGGGAGAGATTTTACTGAGCGAAGAAAAAACACAATATTTTGATGAAGTAATTTACACGAACACCAGCAAAATACCAATCAAGGATAAAAATGGCAATGTCGAAAAAATCATAACCGTCATCACTGATGTATCAGGGCACAAAAAACTTGAAGAAGAATTAAAAGATTCTTATGAGGAACTTAAACTCACATATTCAAAACTACAGGAACTTTTCAGGATGAAGGACAATTTCCTTTCAAATATATCACATGAACTCAGGACGCCGCTTACTTCCGTTATCGGATACACGGAATTGATGCTCGAAGGGAATCTGACTGAAGAACAGCGGCACAAGGCGGAGATAATCCTTAGAAATTCAAAACGGTTGTCAAAGTTAATCAGGGCGCTGCTCGATATTCCCCTTATCGAATCCGGGGCCCTTGCGCTTAAAACCCAGTTGGTGCCTCTTTTTGACCTTGCCGCACAGGTCATAGAAGATATGAAAACCGTTGCTTCGATAAAAAATATACCCATATTTAATGATATCCCGGAATCTATTATCATTAATGGCGATAAGGAAAGGCTGTTGCAGGTATTTTCGAATATCCTGGACAATGCTATTAAATTTACAATAAAAGGCGAGATAAGAATTTCCGCAGAAGAGGAAGCTGAAAACATACACATTAAAGTAATCGATACCGGAATAGGCATCCCCCAGGAAAATCTTCTTCGGATATTTGACAAGTTTTACCTGGTGGAATCATCCAGCACGCGAAAATATGAAGGGGCGGGATTGGGTCTATGGATTTCAAAAAATATTGTTGAGGCCCATGGCGGCAGAATCTGGGCGGAAAGTAAAAATAGGGGAAGTACCTTTCATATTTTATTGCCAAAATCGGTGAAAGAATGAATAATAACGCATCAATTAAAAAAGTCCTTGTGGTTGACGATGAACCCGATACTCTTGAGCTTGTTAAATTAGTCCTGGAGAGCGGCGGTTTTGAAACTGTGCTTGCTGCAAATGGGATGGAAGCGCTGGATAAGGTTGGGAAAACAAGACCGGATCTTGTCCTGCTTGATGTCATGATGCCGGATATGGATGGATGGGATGTCTTCAGGAAAATCAAAGAGAAATATCCAACGATTCCCATTGCTATTTTGACTGCCAAAGCGCAGAACATAGATAAATTACTCGGGCTTCATGTTTTAAAAGCCGATGATTATATAACAAAACCTTTTGGCAAGAATGAATTAATTAACAAAGTAAAGAAATTGACAGGCACCTGAAATGAAAAATGACCAAAAATTAATGTACTATCCATAACAATTGGAGAAATCATGCAAGAACAAAAAATTGTAATTCCCTTCTATACGCAGGAGAGATGGAACAACTGGATAAATAATGTGATTGAAAGCGGTTTCAAGATAGATGACCAGCAAAAAGGCGCTGTTTTTGTATATATGGAAGATGATGTGGTTCTTGCATGTTTGAAAATAATAGCAAAATACGACAAGAATGTAATTAGCAAAGAATCAGCTCTTGCGTATCTTTCAGGTATCAAAGAAATAGTCCTGAAAAAAATAGAACCTGTTAATGAGGATATTGACATGATGATAGAATCCGTTCAATTATCATTGATGGGTGTTTTTGCATCGTGTGAATGCTATGCAGAGAAAGCGTTTGAAAAAACAAAATCCCTTAACAAATTGATTAAAAGCGCCATCGCGGCTGAAAAAGAGGAAAATATGGGCGCTGCGCTTGGAAATATCGCAGAAATCGGAGCAAACATCCTTGCGGGCGGGAAAATCAAGGAAAAAGACCTTGATGATATCCCGGAAGGACTTGTAGCTGAATGGCTTGATGGGATAGATTCCCTCAGTGCGGCCATGGTTGGCGATAACAGCTATCGCGATGATGAACCTGATGAAGGGAATTGAACCAATCCGATAATGCTGATTCATGATATTCTGGGTCTTCCTGCGAAGGATAAAATATATTTTGTTGAAGAAAGTTACGCATCCTTAAAGAACAATACGTTATCCCTGCAATATCTGGAGAACATCCGGAAAGACCCGCAAGCTTTGATTAGCGGGATTAAGGATGAAAACAATAACATTATAGGTTTGGTTCTTTTTAATCCAGAAACTGAAGAGACAGAAGAGTTCCAGGCTGTTTTCACAAACCTCATTTCTTCAAAGCCTGCGCCCAATGAGAGCAGCAGGAGATTTTCCGGTATCGTAAAGAATTTAAAATTTAATAAATTATACAATACCAATGCCACAGAATTCAATAATGCAATCATAGAATATTATTCCATCGAACTTGTAAACAGGCGGTTATGTGAAAATTGCCATATTTCAAAAGAACCCTATGAAATGGTTTATATCGAAAGCCGCAATGCCAGACTGGAAGGATTACTGGATAAATATAAACTCAACGGGGATATACTTGAAATATGCTGCGGGAACGGTATGTCAACCCTGCCCCTTCATAAAATGGGATACAATCCCCTGGCGACAGATTATGATAAATGCCAGATATGCCAGGGGCTTGAGCATCATGTTCTTGACCCAAAGAGGACGATTGTTCTTGATGCAACGAGGCTTTCTCTTTTCTTTGCAGAAAATGAATTTGATACCATAGTCGGTTTTATGCTGGGCACAATATATCCTTTTAACAAAAGTATATGGGAAAAAATGATGGATGAATCGGTAAAGGTTCTGAAACCTGGTGGATTTATCATGCTGACAGTAAATAAACGGGAAGAAATAGATATTTTAAAAAGCGCACTTGAGAAAAATGGCATTACAGGGAAGCTGATCGACAATACCGATGAAAAAGGAATTTATGACCAGTGGGTGTATATAGGAAATAAAGACCCTGTAAGACCCCGTATTTAAATACTGGGAATGGGGACTAAGACTTATGCCTCGTGATAGAAGGGATTATTTCTATAAGAAAGCCAAGGACGAAGGCTATCGTTCCAGAGCCGCTTTTAAACTGAAACAAATAAATGAAAAATTTAAAATTATTACGAAAGGGGATGCCGTAGTTGACCTCGGCGCCGCTCCGGGGGGCTGGCTTCAGGTCGCAAAGGAACTCTCGGGAGGAAAAATTGTTGGTGTGGATATACTCCCGATCGAGAAGATGGAAGGTGTGGAAACAATAAAGGGGGATATCCGGCTTGATGGGACTGTTGAAAAAATCAGGGATAAAATTAAAAAAGAAGGCGCTGATGCGGTTATCTGCGACGCTGCTCCCAATCTCACGGGCAACTGGAGCTACGACCATGCCCGTTCCATTGACCTTGCTACTTCTGCTCTTGAATGTGCAAGAAAAATATTAAAGCCCGGAGGAAAATTTGCAGTGAAAGTATTCCAGGGGGATTTATTTCCCGATTTCCTGGATAAGGTACGGCAGAGTTTTGTGAAAGTGAAAGCATTTTCTCCGGAGGCTTCCCGAAAACAGAGCGCCGAGATATATGTTATCGGAAGGGAATTGCTTTCAGGGGCGGTAAAAATAGGTGAGGAATATACAGTTACCATTGAGAACATAGGAGCCAATGGGGACGGGATAGCCAAAATTAATGATTTTGTTGTATTTATAAATAACGCAAAAAAAGGCGAGAAACTTAAGATAAGAATCCGTTTTATCAAACCCAATTTTGCTTTCGGGGAAAGAATTGAACAGGACTAATCCATTTTTTATGGCAAAAATACAAATGTTTATTTAGTATAGGAATGAAATCGTTTTATTAGAAACATGGAATTGCAAAAGATTGAAAAAATCCTGAAAAAAGAGCCGGATGAGGCAGCTGAGGAATTATTGAAAGAGGTTGAAAAAGTTTACGGGGAAGTACCGTATATCCTGAATTTCATGAAACAGTCGCCTGAGCTGCTTGTTGCCAAGGTTATCTATGAGAATGCCATAGTCAGGGAATTTAAGCGCCTCGATGCGAAAACGGTAGAGCTTATATCAATAGGCGTGGCTGCAGCACTGCGGTGCGAGCACTGCCTCAAGCTGCATATCCGCGTGGCGCAGCGCCTCGGTATCACAAAAGAGGAAATTTTCGATGCCATATTAATTGCGGGGTCGTTGTCCAATGCCGCCGTCCTTGCCGAGGGCACACGGGCGATGGATTCTGAGGTTAAAGACGAATGCGAAGTGTGCGGGATTCCTGAGGAGAAGGATAAAAAAGATTAAAGCTGTTTTTTAGGCGCCGTTCCCAGCACATTTATCATCTGTATCAATTCAGTAAAAGCCTCTGTCTCCTTAGCAATAACCTCATCCTTCGTCATCGAAATGCTCATCTCCCCATCAACCGTTAGCATATCAGGGCCCCTGCGCACCAATCTATCCACGCCGTCGCCCGTCAATACTTTCTTAATCTCAGGGTCATGGACAAACGCCCTCCCTGGGAATAAAACAGTCTCCTTTATTTGGGACAGGTCAAGAGCTTTTACATCTTCAATAGTAATCAGGCAGCCAACGTCTTTTTTTACAGGCACTATATTTACCAGCCCACTCAGCTTGCCGAAAATGTCTTCCAGAAACGGAGCAGCGACTTCGCTTGTTATTATTGTAGCCTCTTTTGTGAGCCTGGGCAGTTTCAAAAGCGCTTCGGGTTCATTCCTAATAGCAAACGGCGAGCCAGTTTCAGGGTCGTAAAGGGGCGTTCCCGTTACGCGGAATTTGAACTTATCGTTTATATTATCAACGATTGCCTTGAATTCGGAAAGCGTATGAGGGATTACCCCTTCTATCACCGGGGCGTTATTCAGGATCAAGCCCTGCTCAACGGCATTGGCAAACCGCATCAGGATGAGACCTTTTACGCCCATTTCCTCAAGGTCTGCGCAGGTTTTTAAAAGAACAGCGCCATCATTTACGCTTGGAATGAGCACTGAAGCGGCATATACATCGATATGCTGCGCAAAGGTACGAAGTGCTTCAAGTGAATCCTCGGCTGTCCTGTCGTTCATGTATGTTCGCCGAAGTTCAGGGTCGGTTGCAAAAACAGTGAACGTAACTTCTTTTACGCCGTGGTTGATGAAGAACAGCGCATCTTCTTTATTCAGCCCTTTCCCGCTTGTATAGCCAAGATGTACCGGCTTTTTAAATTGCGAGAGGAATTTCACAAGCGATTTGAGTTCAGGATAGCAGCTCACATCCCCTCCGCCGCTTACGTTGAATTTTGATACATTTTTGTTGAAAAAAACTGCCTGCTGGACTTCCTGGGCCACCATGGAAAACGGTTTAAAGCTCGAATAGCCCTCTTTTACATTTTTGGTGCAGTAATTGCATCCTTTCTGGAAGGGGGGGCAGTGCTTGCATCCAAAAGCCGGGACTTCCTTTACTCCCCTGAAATAACAGTACCTGCAAAAACCGCGGCAATCATGCCCTGGGCGTCCTCCGATGTCTGCGAGTATTTCCATGTCTTTATGAAATGTAAGAAAGTCATTTAAACCTATTGCTTATGACCGTAATAATTAATAGTAATCAGTACAACTAAAGGAATAGATGAGTGAAATAAAGGTATCCGATTCGGCAGGAAACCCTTTGCATGTGGGAAGTTTTGTACTGTATACCACTACAGGTACGAAAGGCAATGTAATTGAAATCGTTTCTGACGAAGAAGGTACCTGGGCTCTTGTAGATAAGACAAATCTATATTATAAAACCGAGGTTCTAAAAATAATAAATCCCGTTGAGGAGAAAGAGCTCGGTGAGAAAATATTAACTCGTGAAGAAGTCAACGAAGTATTGGAAAAACAGAAAGAAGCTGGTAAAGCTGAAATGAGTGATGTTAGCGTGGAAAGCGGCGGATAAATATATAATAAAAGAAGCAACTTGCTAATTAAAAACATGCTTCGTCGCCACGAATTATTTTATAATGTATTATCATGAACGATTCGTAAGCTTTAAGTAGTTTAAAGGAATTGGTAGGGTGTACAAGGGATTGTAATGGATGTTCGATACAATAAAAAACAATATGGCTGGGATGAATAGAACATAATTATCTTATTTTGGGTTCTATACTCTATCATGTTGTGGTCGCTCGTTTGTTGTATCGGTTCCAGGTGAGCAATTTCTTGGAAATACAAAATTAGGAGGTAAATAAACGTGGCTGACACAATAGACCTATATAGCGACAGAGGAGCAAAACTCAAATCAGGCGTCGACATAAACGACATAAGCCCGATGAGAAATGCCGCTATCAAAAAAATAGTCACCGGTATTAAGCGAACAGCAGCCGTTGACTTAGCAGGAATCGAGAAAACCTTAGCAACCGCAGCAATCGGTGGCAAGGGCAGAAAGATTCCCGGTAAAGAAATGAAATTGGACATAGTAAAGAACGCTGGAAAAATACAGGCCGCAGTTGCCGATATGGTAAAGGTAGACAGCGGAGATGACACCGTTGTAAATGCCTTAAATGGTGGAAAACAGTTAATCGTTCAAGTTCCATCCGCAAGAATAGATGTAGCAGCAGAATATGTTTCATCATTAACCTGCGCAGCATCAGCAACAACACAGGCAATAATAAGCCAGTTCAACATTGGAATGTTCGATGCACCAACCATCAAGTCCGCAGTATGGGGACAGTACCCACAGACACTTGATATGGTAGGCGGAAACGTAAAGTCAATCGTCGAAATCCCACAGAAAGATGAAGGCTTTGGCTATACATTAAGAAACGTCATGGCAAACCACCTTGCAGCAACATGCAAGAAGAGCGCTATGAACACAGCCGCCCTCTGCTCAATCCTTGAGAATACAGGCGTATTCGAAATGGGTGACGCAATCGGTAACCAGGAAAGACACAGATTACTGGCATTTTCACACCAGGGCTTAAATGCAAACAACATGGTGTATGGAACAGTAAAAGCATTGGGCAAGACCGGTACAATCGGTACAGCAGTCCATGCAACTGTCGAAAAGGCAATCGCAGACAAGGTAATCAGTGCAGATAAGAAATTCGCATCTGGCTATACTACATACAAGACCAATGATGTCGGAAAGTGGAATGCATATTGTGCAGCAGGCACACTTGTAGCAACACTCATCAACTGCGGTGCAATGAGAGCCCCACAGTCAGTATCAGCAGTATTGCTGTACTTCAACGACCTCATTGAGAAGGAAACCTCACTCCCAGGATGTGACTTCGGTAAAGTACAGGGCGCAGCAGTCGGATTCTCCTTCTTCTCACACTCCATTTATGGAGGCGGTGGACCAGGAGTCTTCAACGGCAACCACGTCGTTACCAGGCACTCAAAGGGTCTGGCAGTACCATGCGTAGCAGCAGCAGTTGCTCTTGACGCAGGTGTTCAGATCTACAGCCCCGAGAAGACCTCAGGATTAGTAGGAGATGTCTTCAGCTCAGTAGATGAATTCAGAGAGCCAATCAAGGCAGTAGCAGGAGCCGTATAAATCGGAGAATTGAATGGTAAGAGCTGCTTCAATACCGGGTAAACCGATCCAGATCAAAGTATTTCCGTGTAGATTATTACAACCTGCGACTGCTGAAAAACTCTTAAATGAGATTGATCAGGTCAAAGGGGTAATACGAATGCTTATCGCTGGTAAAAATCTTCCCAGGAAGGTCACATGCGGACCTGGAACCGGGACGGATGTTAACCACCCCAACATGGAAATAATCCATGTAGGAGATTGTGCATTCGAATTGCATGTCATGGTTGGCGAGGTAATTGTCGAAATAGAGGATGAAACAGCAAAGGAAGAACTTAGAAAAGCGTGTGAGCGAGCGTTACCTTTTTCCTTTGAATTCAAACAGGGATTCTTCATCAAGAAAAAAGCTACTTTGACAGATTACGGTAAGTATGGGTTCAAAAGCAAGACTGATGAAAGTATCAATCTTGAAGATGAACGAATACTCGGCCTAATGGACCCGCATGCAAAAGCGGAAACGAACCTCTGTGTAATTGGAACAGAGGAGAAATCATGAGTTTATCCATCACAGAGCAGAAGGAACCGATTCAAATTAATTAGGAGGAAAAAATATGGCATACAAACCACAATATTATCCTGGCAATACCTCAGTTGCTAAGAATAGAAGAAAACACATGTCTGATGACGTAGAGAAACTGCGTGATATTTCCGATGAGGACTTAACAGCATTACTGGGTCACAGAGCACCCGGTTCGGATTATCCCAGCACACATCCACCACTTTCAGAGATGGGCGAACCAGAATGCTCCGTAAGAGAAGTTGTTACACCAACACCAGGCGCAGCAGCTGGAGACAGAGTCAGATATTCACAGTTCTCTGACTCCATGTACAATGCTCCGTCAACACCATACTGGAGATCGTACCATGCAGCAATCAATTTCAGAGGAGTTGACCCAGGAACACTGTCAGGCAGACAGGTCAACGAAATGAGAGAGAGAGATATGGAAGAGTACACCAAGAGACAGGCAGAGACCGAAATGACTGACTGGGGTCTTGCAGGTCTTAGAGGCTGTACAGTTCACGGTCACTCCCTCAGATTGCAGGAAGATGGAACAATGTTCGATATGCTGGACAGGCGCAGACTGGAAGGCGGCGTTATTGTAAGTGACAAGGACCAGGTCGGCGTCCCAATTGACAGAAAAGTCAACCTTGGCAAACCAATGAGCGAAGCAGAAGCAGCCAAGAGAACCACTATCTATAGAGTGGACAACGTATCCTTCAGAAGCGACAAGGAAGTTGTTGAACATGTTCAGAAAGTCTGGGAATTAAGAACCAAATATGGGTTCGTCCCAAAGGCGTGAGGTGAGCTAAATGGCAGAACCAAGATTCAAGAAATCAATGGAAACAAAGTACGCAAAAGAATGGGGATCAAACAAATGCGGCTCCACTGCAAAAGCAAAGATAACCGATAAGAAGACCAAATACCTGAGACTTGGCTATACACAGAACCCAAGAAAGGTCGAAATGGCAAAATGCGGAGCAGCAATCACCAAGAAGAGAGGATTGCAGGCATATGATCCTAAACTGCACCTTGCTGGCATACCCATGGGTCAGAGACAGTTGACCCCATACACAATATCTGGAACAGATATCGTATGCGATGGTGACGATCTTCACTTCGTCAACAATGCAGCAATGCAGCAGGAATGGGACGATATCAGGAGAACATGCGTCGTAGGTCTTGACCTCGCACATGAGACTCTTGAGAAGAGATTGGGCAAGGAAGTTACACCTGAGACAATCAACTACTATCTGGAAGTTTTAAACCACGCAATGCCTGGCGCAGCAATCGTTCAGGAACACATGGTCGAAACACACCCGGCATTAGTAGATGACTGCTATGTGAAAATATTCACAGGTGACGAAACCTTACAGGATGAAGTAGATAAGCAGTTCGTTATCAACATTGACAACGAATTCCCAGCAGACCAGGCAAAACAGGTCAAGGCTGCAGTCGGCAAGACTTCCTGGCAGGCAGTGCACATCCCAACCATCGTTACAAGAACTGAAGATGGACCAGGCACAAGCCGCTGGATGGCAATGCAGGTCGGTATGACCTTTATCAGCGCATATCATATGTGCGCCGGTGAAGCAGCAGTCGGTGAACTTGCATTCACAGCCAAACACGCTGGACTTGTCGAAATGGGTGATATGATCCCAGCTCGCAGAGCAAGAGGCCCAAATGAACCTGGAGGATTATCCTTCGGTCATATGGCAGATATCTGCCAGACTAACAGGAAGACACCAAAAGATCCAGTCAATGTAGTATTGCAGACCGCAAGCGCGGCCACAATGCTGTATGACCAGATCTGGCTCGGTGGCTACATGTCAGGCGGCGTCGGATTCACAATGTATGCAACACCAGCATACACCAACGATATCGTCGATGACTTCCTGTACTGGGGCAACGACTACGCATCAAAGAAATACGGCGGAAATGGAAAGGCCAAGGCTACAATCGAGACAGTAAAAGACATCGCTACAGAAACAACACTGTACAGTCTTGAGCAGTACGAGAAGTACCCGACAACACTGGAAGACCATTTCGGTGGTTCACAGCGCGCAACAGTCGTATCAATCGCAGCAGGCGGCGCAACAGCTATGGCAACAGGCCACAGCCAGGCCGGTCTCTCTGCATGGTACCTGTCCATGTACCTCCACAAAGAGGCACACGGCAGACTCGGATTCTACGGGTATGACCTGCAGGATCAGTGCGGCGCAACCAACGTGTTCTCAATTGCATCAGACGAGGGCTGCATAGGCGAATGCAGAGGCGCTAACTACCCGAACTACGCAATGAACGTAGGTCACCAGGGTGGATACACCTCAGTAGTAGCAGCAGCTCACGCTGGCAAGGACGCGTTCTGTGTCAATCCGTTAGTCAAGACCTGCTTCGCAGATGACTTGATCAACTTTGACTTCTCTGACCCAAGAGGAGCATTCGGCAAGGCAGCACTCAGAGAGTGGGACCGCTGCGCCGGTGAGAGAGCATTCGTTATCCCAGCAAAGTAAACAATGTTAAGTAGGCTATATGCCTACTTTTCTTATTTTTTTGAGATACGAAAATCAAATGGAAAAATTTATAGCATAGTTTGAAATTTATGGTGATGTGATTTAAAATGGCAGAAGCAAAAGTAAGAACACCCAAAGTACCAGGTGAAGTGAAATGTGCATATTGTGATGGGACAGGGAAACACTTTGGCAAGGCATGTATTGTCTGCGACGGAAAAGGAAAAGTAGAGGTTGTAGACTCATCACGGAAATGCCAGTGGTGCAAGGGAAGAGGTTATTTAATGCATGACATACCATGCACAAATTGCGGAGGAACCGGAGCTACAAGACCTATTGGTAAAGAGCGCCTGTTTTAAGATTATAGAGAAATAGGGGGTTCTTCCCCTATCTTTATCTGTATTAATATCGGTTTTTTAGAAAAAAAAAGTAATTATTTCTTATAATTATACTTTTTACTCATTTTTTGAAAAATATAATCATGCGCATTATTTACCGCATCAAGTTCCCCCCGTAATACCAGAAGATTATCAGTTTCAACTTCGATGGTTTTGAGCGCACATTTGCGGACGATAACTTCTAAATTAAATTTTTCCATAGCCTCCATAATCAATCTTTGAGGAACTCCCGGTGGTAAAACAAGGTCATACAGGCCCTGAAGTTCAGTTCCTTTCTCATCCGCAATATTTTCCTCTTCAACAAATTCATCGCCTACATATTTAGATTTAGTATCTGCCACGAAAATCACTTATGACATGAATCACAATTATCTCACATAAAGTTTGTGGTAGGTGAACCAAAAGTTTTATTGGAATTGTACCTTATTCAAACTAAAAAATATGCTTACAAAATTATTATTCCCGCCGCAATGGATTCCAACCCAGCCTTATTTGAGTCTTCCCTCTCTAACCGCTTTCCTGAAAGCCAATGGCTGTGACGTGGAGCAGATGGATATTAATGTATCCTTCTATGACGAGATATTGAGTAAAAAGGGGCTTTCTCCTTTCTATGAGAGGGCTTATTCGAAATTCCAGGAGCTTGATTCCAAAAAAGAATTACCGCATGACCTTCAAAAACAGTATCATGCATTGGGTAGTTCTATACTTTATGGCGAATACATCCTTGAAGAGATAGATAGTGCAAAAAAAATTCTGAGAAATAAAGAAGATTTTTACGATTATGAAGAACATTTCAGCGCTTTTAAGATACTTAAGCTTGGGCTTAAGCTTGCTTCATCAGCTTATTATCCTACAAATCTGACTTTTAATGATTATTATATGCGCTATTCATGCCGCGGAAGTAGGGATGTTCTTTCTGCCATAAATGACAGGGAAGAAAATCTTTTTATTGATTATTTCGAGAAAAACATAGTTCCAGAAGTCCTGAAGAACGAACCCGGGCTAATAGGAATCTCGATAATCAATACAAGCCAGTTAATCCCGGGATTAACCCTGGCAAATTTAATTAAAAAAGCCAGCGGGAATGTGCATATTAACATCGGAGGCAGCGTTTTCACACGCCTTATCAAGGAGATACGCCAGAATAATGAGCTATTCTCACTCTTTGACAGCGTGATTGTACATGAGGGTGAAACTGCCTTAATGAACCTGATTAAACATTTAAATAATGAACTTGACATAAAAGACGTTCAGAATCTCATATATAAAAAGGGCTCGGAAATCAGGGTAAACAGGATCAATTCAGAAGGAGAAGATATTAACTCATTACCGACACCATGCTTTGATGATTTACCTCTTGACAGGTATCTATCGCCTGAGCTCATCCTTCCTGTTCTTTCATCGAGAGGATGTTACTGGAGACGCTGTACGTTTTGCGACCACAGCTATGGTTATTCCGGGAATTACAGACCCAGGGATATTGAGCTATTATATAATGATCTTGAAACCTTAAAGGAAAAATATAAAACAGGATTTTTCACGTTTCAGGATGAAGGTGTATCCCCAAAATTGATTGGCGCTTTATCAGACAAGATAATAGAACACGGTCTTGATATATCGTGGCTGGCTGATTCAAGGTTTGAGCCTGCATTTTCTGCTGAACTCAGTAATAAGATTGCTGAGGCAGGATGTAAGATGCTGTATTTTGGACTGGAGTCGGCCAATGACAGGATTCTGACGTGCATGGATAAGGGGATAAAAAAAGAAAATGTCCTGAATATCTGTAAATACAGCAATGATGCGGGTATATGGACGCACCTCTTTTTGATATTCGGATTTCCTACAGAGACGCCTGATGAAGCAGAGGAGACTATTGATTTTATCCTGCAAAATAGGAATATAATCAGTTCAATGTCCTTTGGCAGTTTCCAGCTTACCAAACATTCAAGAGTTTTCGAAAACCCCGCATCGTTTGACATCAGTAAAATATCCCAGGATGATGGCACAGACCTGTCGCTCTGGTACGAGCATGAAACCGCCAGAGGTATGTCGAAAAAGGAAACGGATGAACTGATACAGGAATTCTACTATAAGCTATCGCTACAGTACCGGGATTTCCCGATATGGAGCAATCTTGACAGGGAACATCTTTTCCTTTACATCTCCCACTACAAGGGTTCCAGAAAGAAAGTCCCGGAGCTATCTGAACTTACTGATAAAATATACAAAAAGCACACAATTAATAGACCCGCGGCAACCCCCTTAAATAATAATAAGATTTACCCGATACTTAACGAAGGGGTTTTTGTTGGACCGTTTAACTTCAATTGGGCGCTAATACATCATGCCATGATGGAAGGAATTCTTTTAAAGGAGGACCTGCAAAAGGAACGGACAAATGTACTATTTGACACTAATAATAACAGGATTTTTACCATCACTGATTTTGCAAGGGATATTCTGGACAATTGCAGCGGCAGAGCTAATTTATCCGATATAATAAACAAACTCAAAGAAAAGTACCGGATGCATTACAGCGAAGCTGAACTAAAGTGCAAAAACTTTTTGAATGGGTTGATTGAAAAGAATATTGTAAGAGTTACCTGATAGTTTTTATGGCGCTCTCGGTTTTATTTTCTTTGAGCCGCAGTTCGGGCATTCAATTGCTCCTTTTTTCAGGAAAGTCTTCTTGCATGACATGCACCAGTACATCCCGTATGTTCTTCCTATCTCTGCCAGTTCTTCCGGCTTTATTTCAAACGGCGTATATGTGCTGCACATAATTCTGGCCTCCTTTATAACGTGTCCTCCAGTGATTATAATGTTAATTTTATGCATATTTATACCTATCTCCATACCTGTAGTTTTTTCTTCTTTCGGGATTGATAAATAGATTTTGTAATCGTCTCAGGATTTGCCTATGCAAAATAGGTCAAATAAATACCCCTTTATACTATTACTGAGATTAAGCTAAAATAAATGCCTGAAAACAACAAGTATTTTGCAGCTCATAAGGAAATTACCTCGGTAGCGAAACTCTCCATATATTCCAATTCTCTGTTACTTATCATGAAGCTCGCGGTCGGCTTAGTCATAGGTTCAATAAGCATACTCTCCGAAGCCCTGCATTCAGGCATAGACCTCCTTGCTGCTATAATAGCGAATTATTCTGTTAGGAAAGCAGGACAACCTGCTGATGATGAACACAAGTTCGGGCATGGTAAATTTGAGAATGTATCCGGAACCGTAGAAGCAATTCTCATTTTCGTAGCAGCAATAATTATACTTTATAAATCAGGTGAAAAGTTACTGGGAAATGATGGGATTGAATTCGAGATGATCGGGGTCGGTATTGTCGTCATGGGTATCTCTGCTATTGTCAATTTTTATGTGTCATCAAGAATCATGAAAGTGGCAAAAAAAGCTGAATCTATTGCACTCGAGGCAGATGCCTATCACCTCACCACGGATGTATATACCTCGATAGGTGTTTTCATAGGTCTTATTCTCATTAAATTAACCAACAATCCCATTTTTGACCCGGTTATGGCAATAATCGTAGCGCTCATTATAATCAAGGCTTCATACGACCTGACAAAGCGCTCTGTTTCAGGGCTTATGGATATGAAACTTTCAGACAAGGAAGAGAATATCATCAAATCCATAATTTCAGAGCATTACTCGGAATTTGCTGAATATCATGACTTACGCACAAGGATGTCTGGCGCCGAGAGATATGTGGATTTGCATCTTGTTGTGCCCAAAAACCAGCAGGTTGTTGAGGCGCATGAATTCTGCGACCATCTTGAAAAGGATATAAAAGAGCAAATCCCAAACCTTTCAATCCTGATACATATTGAACCATGTGAAACGGATTGCGAAGTATGCAAGAAACTTGATGTTTGTAAAATACCTGACAACCCTGTTGATTAAGAGAAGAAAATGAATATATATGCTTTAACACATTAAGTCAGGCCGATGGAAAGATCAGTAATCCTATTAAGATTAATTATTACGTTTGTACTGTCCCTGATTTTCGGTATTGAGAGACAGAGATCCCATAAACCCATAGGTTTTGGCGCATTTATTTTTGTCTCGGTTGGCGCGTGTGGGCTTGCAATTACAGCAACGATTATAGATTTAGAAAATCCCCTACCGCTATTAGGTGCTATTGTAACGGGAATAGGCTTTTTGGGAGCGGGTGCTTTAATAAAAACCAATGATAAAACATTTGGATTTACAACTGCGGCAAGCATATGGGTTTTCGCAATATTTGGAATAGCCACAGGAGTCGGTGAATATTTTATAGGAATCAGTATTTATATTTTGACCTGGATAGTAATTTTCTTCGATAAACTTTATGAAAAAAAGGGGATGGGTTATTATCAAAAAAAATTGATTATTAATACAAATAGAATTATTGATGAAATAGAAATAAAAAACCAATTATTATCAGTGGGCTCTAAGAGGTCAAAATTCATCAGCATCGATGTAGATAAAAAGAATAGTAAAATCTCTATAACTTATTTAATAGAGGGTACTGCCGAAGAGATATATAGAATCCCTAAAACATTATTTGAAAAAGATTGGTTTGATTCCTGTAAAATTGAGTGAGATTCCATTATCCAGTGCTGACACCGTGAAATTCTGGATTAGAACATCTTATTAAGCGCATCTTTTGCAGCCATCCCAACAATTATGCCCAGACTTTTTGCAGCCAGGGAAACATCTACAGCTTTTGCATTCAAAACATCTTCAAAGCTTCTTACACCGGTCACCCGCACGGCCACATCTCCCAGTTTATTAGCAATATCCATATTAAGATACCCGCACATAACAAAGCCGCACCCGGCCCTGATAACAAGAAGCGGGGCATTTTCCATGTCCATCTTTAAACCAAGAGCGCTCCCATTTTCAAGCTTAATCTGTTCAACAAGCATGAATCATAGGTGGCATTACCGATAGAAATATTTTATCATGGCGCCAATCTTATATGACTGTAACATGGGAGATATAAATAAGAACTTAAAGATTGCAATAATCCTCACAATCCTTATTTTTTTCCTCGAATTTGCGGGGGGAATAATATCCAACAGCCTTGCTCTTCTTTCGGATGCAGCCCATGTTTTTACGGATGCGGTGGCACTGGTTCTTACCTACGGCGCAATAAAAATATCCTCCCGTCCATCCAACAGGAATGTTACCTTCGGTTACCACAGGTTTGAAATTTTTGCTGCATTAATGAATGGATTAACGATTCTCGGAATTTCCATATTCATCTTTTATGAGGCTTATGGAAGAATCCTGAATCCTCCCCCGGTGAGGGGAGCTGAGGTGCTGATAATAGCCAGCGTGGGACTGGTTGTGAATATGTGGGTGGCTTTAAAATTGCGTGGGCATCATGATCTCAATATCAGAGGTGCATACCTGCATGTAATCGGGGACGCCCTTGCATCCATCGGGGTGATAGCGGGAGCCCTTATCATCATTTTCACAGGCAAAACAATTGTTGACCCTGCGCTTGGCATTTTGTTGGGCATCATGCTTTTGTACGGTTCTGTCAGGCTCATTTTCGGCTCCGCCCGGATTCTCCTTGAGTTCGCCCCCGCGCATGTTGATGCTGATAAATTAAAAGAAACAATGATGCAGATAGAAGGCATAAAAGGAGTTCATGATATTCATATATGGAGTATTTGCTCCAATATCCATGCTATGAGCGCCCATGTAGTTGTGGACAGGATTCATGTCCAGCAGACTGAGATATTAATAACCAGGATAAGCGAAATTGTAAAAGACAGGTTTCGGATATTGCATACCACACTGCAATTTGAATGTGCCGAATGCGCCCCTGTGGAAATAGGGCATGAGGATTACCATTAAGAAAAATTAAATTTCTTTGTTCCCATTAAATGCGCTTTTAACAAACATAGCCCCGGATGCGATATCGAATTCTATGGTCCTGCCGTAATTTCCCCCGGTATCGCTTGCTATAATCGGAAGTTTCAAATCTTTAAGTTTTCTCCTGACAGCTTCAACATTTTTTGCCCCTATCTGCAAATCCGCATCTCTGAAAGCAAACATGCTTGCCCCACCCGCTATCTTGGTTTCTATCCTGTTCTTCGCACAGCCCTTCTGGAGCATCATCTCAACACCCTTTTCGATGGCTGTATCCGCAAATTTCAAAGGATTGTCTTTATTTCTTGATTCCTCTATAGCGGGAAGTAATATATGGGCAAGTCCCCCGAATTTTGCCACCGGGTCGCGGAATGAAATCGCTACACATGAACCAAGTCCAATTGTTACAAGCACTGCCGGGTTATGAACAACGACAAGGTCTGCAATTCCGACGATAATCTTCTCTTTAACCATATCCATAATGTAATGTATATTATTCTTTAAAGTAATAAGGTTTGCTGATAACTATCATTATGATGATGGATATAAATATAGCTCGAAATGCTGTTTTAATTCCCTGAAATCCTGTTTATGGAATCCAGTATTTTAGAAAGGGATGCAGAATCTGTAAATATGAGTATTTTCCCTTCAATTTTCTCGGTGTTTATTGTGAATTCGGTGTTTATAAACAGGACATCTTCGACATCCCTGCTCATCATGCATACAATCTGGTTAATTATTGCATCGGCCATATCATATATATTTAAGGGCGGCGAAAGACCAATTGATATTCCCAGGAAATTTGAAAGAGAGGTTATATAAGTCCCGCTCATTATGTTTCCCAGCTCTTTAAGGACAGATTGTTCCATTTCATCAAATGTCTCGGTCTCATTTACCGTACCAAGTACAAGATTAATCAGGTACTTCGCGCTTTTTTTCGATAATAAAAGCAGAAGAAACCCTTTGGTATCCCCTGTCAATTCCAGTATTATCCCTATCACTGGTGCTTCATTCTTTACAAGGACAGCCACTTTTATTAATGGTATCAGCTTAAGGTCGGGCAGGGATATCCAGACAGGCTTGTTGACCATCTGGGAGAGCGATGTTGTTGCATGCCCAATCCCGATATTCCCGACCTCTTTGAGTGCATCTTTCTGGAATTCAGTAAGTGTTTTTATTTCAGTCATATTTAGTTTGCCTTCTTTTGGTATATCCTTTCTTTCAAATCAACGTGTTTGAAAAGCTTGCTTGATTGTCCGATAAGGGTTTCTGTTTTTCCCATAACAAAATAACCGCCGTCTTTCAGGGCATTATAGAAATCAAAATAAAGCTTCTCCTGAAGTTTCTGCTCAAAATATATAGTGACATTCCTGCAAAAGATTATGTCAAATCCTGATAGTTTCGGTCCGGATATCAAATCATGGTTTTTAAAAGTGATCATGCGATGAATTCCGTCAGTGACCTGATAATTATTATCTTTCTTAATAAAAAAACGTTCAAGCCTTTCTTTACTTATTTTTTCGAGTGCCTTCGGATGAAATATGCCAAGTTCAGCTTTACTGAGTGAATCCTCATCAATATCTGTGCCCATGATGGAGATATTATATCTCCTGGCTGCTATTCCCAGGTATTCGGCCAGCATAATGGCTATGGAATACGGTTCTTCCCCATTTGAGCATCCGGCGCTCCATACTTTCAAGGTCCGGTTCTCTCCTCTGGATTTAATCAATTCAGGAAGCACCGTTGCACGAAACGCTTCGTAGGTTTCAGGGTTCCTGAACAATTCCGTAACATTGACTGTTAATGTCTCTTTCAATTGTTTCTCTTCAGCCAGATTTTTTAAAAGGACCTCTGCATACTCTTTATAAGATTTTGATTGGGTTGCCCTGAGCCTGACAGCCAGTCTCCTTTTCAAATGCGCCTGCTTGTATTGCTCGCAATTAAAACCGATTTTCCTCTTGATAATAACTTTTAATTCTGAAAATTCCCTGTCATCCTCGCGCAATGTCACGATATCAGAAGTATTTATCATAGCAGTGTCCCCACGTCAAGAATCAGTGCAACATTGCCGTCACCCAGTATTGTCGCTCCGGCAAATCCCCTGACGCCTTTGAGAATATGATTTTCAAGGTTCTTGAGTATTACTTCCTGCTGGCCGATGACCTGGTCCACAACAAGCCCGATATTGCTTCCGCCTCGTTCCACGACCACGACAAGAAGGTCTTCCGAACCGTTGGTATCGATGATTCCGAAAAGCTTGTGAAGCCGGACAATAGGCAGGACTTCGCCCCGTATCAATATAACTTCCTCGCCCTTTATTGTCTTTATCTGGTCTTTCTTGACAGACAAATCCCTTACCACATTGGCAATGGGCACGGCATAGACATCCTTTCCTACCTTTACCATCAGGGAATGGATGATTGCCACAGTTAAAGGCAATTTGAGAATGATTTTTGTACCTGCCCCTTTTGCAGATTCAAGTTTTATCGAGCCGCCCATACTCCCTATTTTGGTTCTCACAACGTCCATCCCCACCCCGCGCCCTGAAACATCTGTTACTTTCTCAGCTGTGCTGAACCCGGGCATGAATGACAGGTTGATTGCTTCATTATCTGAAAGTTTTGTCGCCTCTTCCTGCGTCAATAACCCTTTCTTGACAGCAGTTTCCCGAAACTTCTGCGGGTCCATTCCTTTACCGTCATCCGTGGCTTCAATGACCACATGATTTTTCTCACGCCTTGCAATCAACCTGATAGTACCCCTGGGGTTTTTACCTGCCTGTTTCCTGACCTCCGGGGATTCGATACCATGGTCCACACAGTTCCTGAGGATATGGACAAGCGGGTCTCCTATCTCATCCAGCACGGTACGGTCAAGTTCAATATCACCGCCTTCCAGGATTAAATCTATATCTTTTTCCTCTTTTTTGGCAAGGTCCCTGACCATCCTCGGGAAACGGTTGAATATCTGTTCAATCGGTACCATCCTGGATGCCATGATTTCTTCCTGCAATTCATTCGTAAGACGGTTAAGACTTGCAAGCGTCTCTTCCAGGACATCCAGTTTATGAACAGTGGCAAGCTGCATCAAGCGTATTTTATTAATAATCAGTTCCCCGACAAGGTTCATCAGCGAATCCAGGCGTTCTATACTTACACGGACGCTCTGGACGCTTTTTATTGCGGTCTTGTTACTATCGGGATTGCAGGATTTTTCTTCAACTTTTGCCTTTGCCTGTGCCCCTTCATGTGCTTTAATCTCCACTTTTGCAATCTCTGAAATTTTCATTATACTTTTTTCTAATTTTGCAGCCTCTTCTTTAGTCGAAACCACAATCTTGAATTCCCTGTCAAACTTCTCGTCTTCAATTTCCTTAATCGAAGGATGCGTTTCAATAATTTCCCCGAGCTCTGAAAGATTCCTCATTACAACTGTCGAACGGGCAGATTTGAGAACACATGATTCGTGAAGCGTAACAGTAATATCTAAAATTGTGCAGCCATCTTCGACTTTTTCCTGGCCGGTATTACCGGGTTTAGAGCTATCATGGGTAACATCTGCGGCTTCTGTCCCGGGAGTTTTTACCTGCCCGGTCGCTTCTGCCCCGGTTTCCCTTTTTGACAGTAATGAAATTTTCCCTATCAGAGCGGATATATCGAATTGCGAACAATTTTCAGGGTTTTCCGCCATTTTTTCAAGCTTATCAAGACCTTCGAAAAGTATATCGATAGCCGCAGAATCAAGTTTCATCTCGTTTTTCCGGGCGCTGTCCATCAGGTTTTCCATTTCATGGGTGAGTTCCTTGATATTGGTGTAACCCATAGTTGCAGACATGCCTTTTAGCGTGTGAGCCGCCCTGAACATTACATTAATCGTTTCACTGTTTTCCGGGTCTTTCTCAAGATTGAGAAGCGCCTCATTCATCGATTGAAGGTGTTCTGCTGCTTCAACCGCATACATTTCCTTATATTCCGACATGTCATCCATTAAAATTCCCCTATGTAATTTGCGCTATGCTCTCCGCTATTTTATTAATTGGTAAAACATAATCTGCCAGCCGTTGTTCTATAATAGACCTGGGCATGCCATAAACCACGCATGTGGATTCATCCTCTGCGATTACTTTGCCGCCGGCTGATTTGAGTCTCCTGATACCATCAGTACCGTCAGAGCCCATTCCCGTAAGTATAACCCCTATCGAGTTTGCCCCGTAAATCCGCACAACTGAATTGAGAAGAACATCAACAGACGGCCTTACACCCTGGACTTTTTCACTCTTATTAAGCGCGATAACTTCTTTTGTTTTGCCGTTTATTTCTTCCTGCCTCACAATCATATGGTAATCGCCAGGTGCTATCAGGACAATTCCGGGTCTCACTATATCCCCATCCCGAGCTTCCCTTACCTTTATCCCGGACTGGCTGTCCAGGCGCTCCGCAAGTGATTTTGTAAATCCTGCCGGCATGTGCTGGACCACAAGAACCGGCGCATTAAGGTTAGAGGGGAGCAAAGGTATAACCTGCTGCAGCGCTCTTGGCCCGCCTGTAGATGTACCGATAATTATTATTTTCTTAAATTTTGATTTTTTGTCAGGTTCAATCTTTTGCTCTTCCATCCGGTCTCTTTCTACTACAACTGAACCTTTTGGCTTTTTTCCGGTCTCTTTAACACCTTCCATCCTGGAAATACAGGAATTATCTTCTTTCCCGTGTTCCTGGATAAAACCAAGCTTATAAGTTTCAACTTTGGCTGCAGCCTTTACCTTTTTAACCATTTCATCCTTTATTTTATTCATGTCGAGGCTGATATTTCCTGAAGGTTTGAGAATGAAATCTACTGCACCGTATTGGAATGCCGTCATTGTGACATCCGCATGTTTTGATTCCGCGGCGCTGAGCATTATTACGGGTGTCGGGCATTCACTCATTATATATCCAAGAGTCTGGAGACCGTCAAGAACAGGCATTTCAATGTCCAGGGTAACGACATCAGGTTTTAATTCTATTACCTTTTCAAACGCTTCCTTCCCATTTTTTGCTTTGCCAATGACTTCTATATCCGGCGAGGAAGAGAGAATATCAGTGATGGCCTTGCGCATGAAAGCTGAGTCATCCACGACCAGTACTTTTATCCTCGGCATTTTATTCCTTATGACAGGTTTTTCGAAACGGTTTCCAGCACTTTTGCACCATCGAAAGGCTTGATAATAAAATCCCTTGCTCCTATTTTGATTGCATCATTTACAACCGTCTGCTGGCCAATCGAACTGCACATTACGACCTTGGCATTACTATCAAATGCCATTATTTGCTTCAGGCATTCAATTCCATCGACATTTGGCATTACTATATCCAAAAACACGAGATTGGGTTTATGCTCTTTATATTTGGCTACGCCATCCGAGCCATCGACAGCTTCCACTACCTCGTTTCCAGATGGTGCAATGATTTTCTTGAGCATCATTCGCATGAATGCTGCATCATCCACAAGTAATATTTTTCCTGGCATTTTTCCTCCATTTTTAATTAGTAGATATTTTTATAATATTTATTCATATGATTAATTCCATTTGTCAATAAAGGGTAAATCTTATCCACATAACTATAAACAAAGGTGTGAGGTTTGTGTGAAAGGGATTATCACATCATTCCCAGAAGAGGAGTTATACCGCGTATGGTCAATTCCGCAGACAGCGCAGAAATCCATACAAGCCCCACAAAGTGGGTATATGTGTTAAAATGATGACCGCCATCAACTATCCTGATGAGCATTGCGGATATTAACGAATGGCAAACCATCATGAACATCAACATAGTGGTCATCAAAGGAATATTACTGTGGGATATAGCGGCAATCGAGATACCTATATCGATATCAGGAATGGAAACACTTGAAAAAAGCTTTGCAAGCATGGCGATTATAGAAACTGCGAGGAACATAGTGGCAGCAATCCCCGCCGTCATGCCGTAGAGCACGCCTATAAGGCTTGAAGCGCTGCTGTATCTTAACTTCCTCATCGAGACGATATCCATGAAATTCCTGCTGATAATATCCCCGATGATAGCGGGTTTCCCGCCCACGTTCGTGCCTTCTACGAACATTGTTGCAAACCGTTCAATGAGATTACTTCCCGTACCTGCTGCAAAATGCTCCCATGAACGCATTGTATTGAGTCTTGTTTTCAGTCTTTTGTAAAGGTTGCTGATATTTTCTGAAAGAGGCCCAAAATCATGCGAGACAAGTTCTCTTAACGATTCAATAATAAGACCGCTTCTCGCCCCGGAAGCGCCCCCGAGAGAGCGTATAAAAGCGCCGAAATTATCATCAAACCGTTTGATTTTATTTTCTTCTGTCCTAGCTATAAGGCCGGTGAACAATAACGGCGTTAAAGCAACTGCGAACATTATCGTTATGGGAAGATGTGAAAAACTTATCACGACGCCGGTTGTGATTAAACAGGCGAATAATGAAAGGGGCATGGACCATTTAATCCTGCGGTCAGCAACGGTCTCTATTTCAAGTGTATGCCATATCTGGTCGGTCGGCACTTTTGATTTTGCGAATAACACTATAACCAGTTCGGTTATAACGAATATCCCTATAGAGCCACCAAGTAACATTATAGCGTCCAGGCCTGTAATTATAGGCATTATTATAGCGAATGCTACAATGAAAATCAGGGACATGCACATGGAAATGAACATTTCCTTAATCATATCGATGGAATTTAGCGAATCCTTGTACATTGTCATAAAATCGTTCATTACCACCGATTGTTCTGATATGACGAAATTTTCAAAATCCTGGCCAGCCTGCACCGAATGCGCCATCCTGTCCAGGAAATCTGAAAACAGGACTGAAGGCGTCCTTTTTGCAATGAACCTGCACGCTACAGGAAAACTTACGTGCCAGTAATAAATTAGTGCATATATCCTTCCCGTTTCCCTGGCTAAATAACCATAAGCCTCATTCTGCGACAACTTGAGCAGAATATCCACCCTTGACATCTGGGACGTGGCAAGAACCCCCATATGCGTAATATAATAATGGATACTATTATCGATTTCTGTCCTTTTTTTTTCAATCATTGTTATTGGATAGATTAAAACCATGGCAACCAGTACAAAAACAATCAATACAATCAGGATTGCCAGAATCCCGGTCATTATAGAGGGAACCGCAACCAATACCAGAAAAGGAAAAAGAATGGCAAATACAAATGTCGGTATCACGAATTTCTTAAAATAATGTTTCTGCGAGATACCAAGACAGTGAAATATGATCTTCGTGTCCATTTTCATACCTCAAACGGTATGCCGTCAAGACCTTTCGCCTGGTATCCCCAGATGATGTCCCTTACCTTATAATAGTCAAGGATACCCTCCTCAACCATCCTGTTGAGAATTTTAGCGCGCAATGCAAGCTCGTCATATATCATGCGCTTATCGTCATATCCCTGTTTTATGGCTATCTTGTCAAGTATAAAACTGTTATTCATCCCCCTGAAGCGATGCCTGTCATTTGTAAAATCCCATTCGAAAACGCCACGGGTTATCACACCGCCTGCTTCTTCCAGATAACCTTCAATCTCGTCAACCGAAGTACATCTTCGCAAATATTTGCCTTTTCTATATATCGCCTGGAGAATCAGGGCGCAATTGAGATTATCAGCAAATGTTGGCGGGATATTGATAGGTTCACCTGTAAGCCGCTGAAGAAGTTTTTTGACCGATGATGCATGGAATGTGGCAAGAACTGCATGTCCTGTCTGCATTGCCTGGAATGCTACTGCGCCCTCTTCACCCCTGATTTCACCTACAATAATATAATTAGGTCTTGACCTGAGGGCGACTTTGAGGAGTGTGAAAGTATCAACCTGCGATTCCTTAGGACCATCCTCTCTGGTTATCAACTGCTGCCAGGCAGGCTGAGGTGGGGACACTTCTGCCGTGTTCTCCACAGAATACATCTTTGCTTTGCTGCTTATGAATGGCAATGCTGCGTTGAGCATTGTTGTTTTGCCGCTTGCTGTTTCACCGCTGAAAAATATACTCATCTGGTTCTCAAGCAGAAGCCAGAGGTAAGAAGCCATGTTCCCGTCAATACTTCCCCATTTGATAAGCTGGGGAATACTTGCAGGGATTTCCATGAATTTTCTCATGGTGAAACTGGAACCTTTTCGGCTTACGTCAGTGCTGTAAATAGCGTTAATACGTGTGCCGTCCGGAAGCGTGCCATCGATAATAGGACGCGCATCGCTTACCGGCCTGCCAATCCGCTCTCCCATGGTATGGAGCCAGCGGCTCAGGTTTTCCTGTGTGCCAAAGGTGAGGTTGGTGGTAAGCATCCCCATAATCTTGTGAACGACAAAAATACTGCTGACCCCTATACTGTGAATATCTTCAAGGTACGGATCCCTTACGACCGGTTCTATTGGTCCCTGGCCTATAATGTCCCTGTCAAGAAAATAGGATATTTTATCATATTCTTCCTGGCTCAAGTGAACGATTTTTTCCCCGAGCAGCTTATCAAGGAAACCGGTCGGTGAAATTTTACCTTCGACCTGTATTGAATCATTAAAAAGCGACATCATGAGCTTTCTCAATTGTTCTTCGTTTTCAGGAACAATTTCATCCGCCGCCTTTTCAAGGATAGAGTCCATTATCACACGATATTTTTTCTGTTCTTCCAGAGATAGTACGGGCTCGACTGCGATATACCGTATTTCCCTTGTTGCCTTATCCCCTTTCAGATGGATGAATATGGGGTCCCCTACAGGATAAATTATGGAAGGTACGGGAATGTCGACAATATCCCGCGGTAATTTTGCAAAGAAATCGGGCATAATCCCGCTCTCTTTCTTGCATTTCTCCACATATTCATTCAAATGAGGGTTTCGTTGAATAGCTTC
Organism: Candidatus Methanoperedens sp.; assembly: GCA_041494705.1. Classification (GTDB taxonomy): domain Archaea; phylum Halobacteriota; class Methanosarcinia; order Methanosarcinales; family Methanoperedenaceae; genus Methanoperedens. Next base: position 4,917 of record JBGQBI010000003.1, on the reverse strand, counting down.
TTCAAATTTATCATCCAGAAAATATCACCTCTTCAAGAGACTCCGGAAATGTTGATCATTACCCCGCTTTTCGCCTCGACTTTAAAACCTATCATGGCGCCAACCTGGATTTCAGGACGCGAATATTTATTTATCATGGCCGTCCTGAGAATTTCTGACCCCATCTGGCGCATCTTTATTGTCATAAGAATCTCTGCCGCATCTTTAAATTCGGTAACTATATTGGATGGCATTTCCGTGCTATCTATAGTAAGGATTATTGTTTTTTGCACGCCACACAGTTTCTTGAAAAATGAAATCAGCTCAAGGCTTTTCTCCTGGTTAATGCTATACCTGACAAGCGCTGAAAGCGTATCTATTAGTATAATATTTTTTTCAAATAGCACCTCGGCGCCCATAAGCCGCTGGACGAAATCTATCCTGGGCGTGGATTCCTTAAGCAGTGGAAAGACCGGGATATACAAAAGTTCCCCTTTTAACAGTTTTATTCCTATGGGGTAATCCAGCGAGTTCATCTGCCTGATGAAATTCTTTGTTGTTAATTGTGTTGAAATATATGTTACCGTGTGTTTATTATCCAGAAGGCCGAAAGCGAACCGCTGGCACAGGGCGCTTTTTCCGCTTCCGCTGGGACCGTCTATCATTATCAGCGAACCCTTGGGGAATCCTCCTCCAAGCATCTGGTTCAATTCGTCCCTGTCAAGTAAAAATGAATATCCTGCCATATTTATGACTTCCTGAATTCAAAACTGTCTTCAACTCCGTTTTCTGTAATCACTCTCAGGCTATGGCTTCCGGGGACAATGGAAACCGTAGCATTTATTTGTAAAACATCCCCCGGAATCCACATAGCATCGCTGTTTAATATTGTTTTATTAAGATTGCCGTCAGGAATAAGGTTGCCGTCAATGAGAACTGTAATATATTGTGTGGAGAGGTCTTCTTTCCCCGTGTTCTTTACATAAAAGGTATAATTCCCGCTGGAATTCGATATGATTTCCGGGTCGTTTATTATAGTGATGTCAGTCTTCAACTGTTCGGAAAATGTCTTGCTGCCCATAGTGGCTGCGCTCGATATGGACTGGACGTTCAAGAACAAGGCTCCCACAACGCCTAAAGCTATTATCACGGACGTGATAAAAAATATCATTTGAGTTGCTGATGTTCCTGCTCCCATGAAATTCACCTACCTTGCAAAATAATCAGCAGCACCGTTTGCAGCTATGATTTTAACTCTGCCGCTTGCCGCTTCGATATCCACATTTATTGAGGTTTTTGGAGGCCATACGCCCTGAGGATCTACTGTGTATAACAATTTTAGTGTCCCATTATGAATTACATTAATCTTGCTGGAATTAAGGGCAATGGAACCATTATTATAAACGGTAATATTGTCGCTCGACCAATTCGTAATAACTATTTTTGTATTCAATTTTTCTTTCCAGAGCTCATTTGAAATTTTTTCAGCCTCTAAGACATTACGGTGGGACATATCAGCCAGAGGGTAAAACATTGCAGCCATATACATTAACGAAGCGGCAAATATTACCATGACAGCAGAGGTTGAAAAACCCATCTAATCCTCCGCTGTTATGGATACAACATCACATACTGGTTCACACCAAATGAGTTGGGTGTGGTTATTTCAAGATTTACAGGCGAGCCCAGTTCCAAGTTCAATGTTATCCAGAAGGTTTTTCTTGTGGTAAGATCAATGCCCGGAAGTCTATCCGCGGGAATAATGATTTTTACAAGGTCCCCGCTGTTCAACACGGGCGTCGATAAATTAAATGAATGATCCTCATCTCGCACAACTTGGGCTGTAAAAGTTTTAATATCAAGTGTATTAGGATCCTCCGAATAATTCAAATCGAACTGATAAGATTTATCCCAGACTGTTATAATCATCTGCCTCAAGTCAATCGAAGTGGTGCCTACGTCTGGTTTGACCCTGATTATCAAACCGTTATTGAAGTTAGCGATTGATGAATCAGACCTGTTTCCCATTACCTGTTCTACAATAATATTTGTTGATATCTGCTGTGTTGCCTCTTTGCTTGTCTTTGAGGCTTTCTGCTGAAGCGCACCTGTTGTGTATATCAATACTGTAGCTGCTACTGCGGCTACAAGCACCATTGCGATGAATATGATCAAAGTGCCGACTCCTATATCACCTCTTTCATTGTCCATCAGAAATTTCCGGTTTGCTTTCATATTTTACTCCTCCTTAGAAAAGGAAATAATTCCCCGTTTTTCAGGGGAATAGCTGTACCGTTTTTGCTGCATTAAATGTCGCCGGAGCGACAATATCTTTTGTAATCATCGTTCCTACCTCAGGTATGACCTCTATGGTAGCTTTCTTCCTGACAACCAGCTGCTGTCCTGTCGCGCTAAGATCTATTGTAATTACACCAATATCTCCTGGCTGCAGGACATCATCGGGTAAACCTGATATAGACCTTACCTCAGTATAATTGAACGCTGTAGCAGACGCATTGTTATCCCAATGCAAGGTCGTTGATGAGGATTCATTAATGTATTTCACAATGACAGTTTTGAAGTCAATATCTGCTCCGCCGGCTGTAAGTTGCAAAAGAACACTAAGGTTATCAACGGGTCCCCCATTATTAGGATCTGATCTGGTACCCACAACCGAAATTGCTTTCAGGTTGGAAGAAACTTCCGCTGTCGCTTCTTTACCTGTCGTCTGTGCCTTTTGCTGCAGGATACCTGATGTCTGGATTAACACTGCTGCTGCCACCGCTGCGACGAGAACCATCGCAATGAAGATAATCAGCGTGCCAATACCGACATCACCTGTGTCGTTTTTCAATATATTGGTTCTATTTGCTTTCATATTCTACTCCTTCTTATAAAAGAAAAAATTCCCCTGTTCAGGGGAATAGCTGTACCGTAGTTGATGCACCAAATGTCGCCGGAGCGATTACTTCTTTTGTAATCATCGTTCCTGCCTCAGGTATGACCTGTATGGTGCCTTTCTTCCTGACATCCAGCGACTGCCCTGTCGCGTTAAGATCTATTGTGATTACACCAAGGTCTCCTGGCTGCAGGACACTATCGATTGAACCTGAAATAGACCTTTCCTCAGTATAATTGAACCCTGTATTATAATTCAAGGTCACTGATTTGGATTCATTAATGTATTTCACAACGACTTGTCTGAAGTCAATATCTGCTCCGCCGGCTGTAAGTTGCAAAGTAACATTAAGGTGATCAACGGGTTTATCAATTGACCTGGTACCGACAACCGATACAACTTTCATGTTGGACGAAACTTCCGCTGTCGCTTCTTTTCCTGTCGTCTGTGCCTTTTGCTGCAGGATACCTGATGTCTGGATTAACACTGCTGCTGCTACCGCTGCGACGAGAACCATCGCAATGAAGATAATCAGCGTGCCAATACCAACATCACCTGTGTCATTTTTCAAGATATTGGTTCTATTTGCTTTCATAACGCCTCCATTATATTTCATATATTTTTCGAAACTTAGGTGGCGTCATTACGCCATTCCTTGCTTCTAACCCAATTTGTGTTTATACGTGGATATAAACAAAGTTGTGAAAAACGTGTGAAGTCTGCGAATAAAAACCTTGAAAAAAAGAGAAATCAGGCGATTAAGACTTTATTATTTTTAAACGAATCTATTTCCCTGGTTGTTTTTTCGATTTTAGTCCTTAAATTATAAAGAAGAAGTTTCGTTCCCGGGTCATTTTCAAGTATCCTGTCAGGATAAAGCTGCCGCATAAGGATGAATCGTTTCCTGTCTGCAATGCCCTGTTTTAATAATGAGAATACAAGGTACAATATTTCCTCTTTTCCTTTACAGTGTTTGACAGTTTCAATGCAATCCTGAAGGAGAGCCGGGATTTCCAGGGCATCTTTAACAGCCATGAGGAAACCATCAAGGGTTACAGGTTTCATCAGATAGTCGGATACCATCGAAAGGCGTAAAAAATCATCTATGCCGGGAGGTTTTGACGTAATGACCACCACTGGAATTTCCGGGCCTGTCTCTTTTATTTTTTCAATCAATTCCCATCCATCCGTATCCATGAAATCCATATCCAAAAGAACCATATCAGGCATATCTCTTTCCAGCGCCAGTAAACAATCATTTCCGGTATATGCCGTATTAATTAGGTACCTATCAACATCCATAAGCAGCATTTCTGCAAAAAGGCCAGCTACATCGGGTTCGCTGTTTACAATAAGAATTGATTTTGACTTTTTCTGCATCATATGATTTGCACTTGAAATCACACAAAGATAAGTATTGGTGCGATTAATTTTCACAAATATCACAGCATTAGTGAGACGGTGGATTAAAGATATAAAAAGGGATGCCAATCCGGAATTAATAGACATAATTTCATAGTATTAACATTTTTCCTTATTTTGCATGACAGTTGTCATTGGTCAGATTTAGATTAACAGTGCGGGTTTTGTTATCATCTCTTGATGTTCAATATATTTTTAATGGGTGGTGAGATTATTTCCCACACTGGTACTTATTGCGAAATTCAAGGTATTCTAATTTTTTCCAGCATCAGCAAGTGTTGTCATTTTTTTTATGGAAGGGTTTTTTGATGCTCATTTTATCTCACTCACCCTTATATTCGTATGAAAGCATTGTAAAGGAAGAACCCCCTATAACCGAAATGAATTGCAATTTTACCACCTTTTGCATTCATTTTTTCGGATGAGGGGGTTATAAATAATCAGATATCGGAGAATAATAATTTTTATTATCTTCTGGTTTAAAAAACCACAGAGTGCACAGAGGAAAACCTTTGGAAAGGTTTATCAAAAACTGTTGCGGCAGTTTACACCGCATACACGTATGGCTTTGCCATACGTGGGTACTGCGCAAGCCGAAGTTTCGGCTTACAGAGAAC